>JBGYAB010000043.1:0-49996 GCA_041815985.1 Sodaliphilus sp.
AATTATTGACGTGTTCGAGAGGAACCCGAACATGCCATTAAATAAAGAAATTGTGAATGAGATATTTAGTTTCGCTGCTGAAGCAGCATAAAAAATAACGGAGTATTGCTTGACGCAGCCCGCTACATCTTCAAAAAAAGACAACCAATTTGTTCGACAAGCAAACAAAATCGGTGTGGCCTCTAATGACCGATTTGAGATTGTGTCTTGATGATGAAAAAAGAGGTTGTGTCGCTATGTCTTTTGCGATACAACCTCTTGAATTTATTCGATGAAACCGTTTTTTGCGACTATTTTACCTCCGAATCTTGATAGAACACGGCAGGACTACCCATCACAAATGTTGCCTTGATGGTTTTTCCATCGCGCATGAAAATGGGGCAGGGATTGCCCAGCGGATCGGTCATTTCGTTGTCATAGGCTGTGAATTGGTAGCGTTCTTGCAAGAACTTCAATACATTTAAACCGGTGTAGTAGTCTTTGTCGGCCAGCGTGACAATGGCTTGTTTTACGTAATCGCCGGTCACGTTGTAGATGTAGATGATGTTCTTGATGCCTTCTTTTTCTCCTTTATACACCAGTAACAAGTCGTCTTCTCCAAATGGAATTTCAGATGAAAATGTCCTTTTCTCGTTTTCTTCCAAATGTTTGCGTGTGGTTTTGTGTGGAGTGAAAATGGGTTCGTCAAAGGAAAATACCGTTGGTTCCACTGTCACATTTCCTTTTAGCGTTACATCTGCTTGGGTTACGGTGTAGTCGGTTTTTCCTACCAAACCGGCGGTCACGGTGCCATCGTTGGCAATCTTGGCCACAAGTGTGTCTTTAATCACAAATTTCAAGTTGCTGCCATCGCGACCGTCAAACTCGAGTTTGTGGGTTTCTTCGTGGTGCATGGTCAAAGTCGCTTCTTGTTCGGTCTTAAAAGTTAGCACGTTTTTCACTTCATCATCTTTGTCACAGCTTTGCAGGGCTACCGAGAGCAGCGCAATGGCAAAGGCAAAAAGGGGGAGAGTTTTCATTTTCATCATTGTAAAGGTTTTAGAGTGAATATGTAGTAAATTAGAATGGTAAACTTGTTAGTCTGTGGTCCACAAGGTGGCGATTTTACGTTTAATGGCAACGATGTTTCCGGCGGTGATGCTCCCCATGATTGCAAAGGCCACGACAACGGCCACAACAATGCTCCCTCCATTGGAGCCCATCTCGCTCAGCATGGTCATGTAGTAGATGCGTGCAAGCAGCATGATTGCAATGGCGAGAGCCAATACTGCCGCATTGATGTAAAGCACCATTTTAATGTAAGGTTTAGAAACCTCGGCAGGTGAGTAGCCGAGCAACAGCAGGTCTTGCAACTTTTTGGTGTTCTTTTGTAATAGCAGGTAAATGCTCAACATGAGCACGAAAAATGAAAGCAAACTGATGAGAATGCCCACCACAATCACGATGGAAATGATGAGTGTGAGAAAATAATAGGCCTTGCTCAATGTTGCCTTGTCGCCGGCTATATCGTAGCGGTGAGCGTCCATGTATTCTTGAATTTTGGGGTCGCCGGGACGGTTGACTTCAACAATGAGGCGCATGGGCTTTGCTCCTTTGTTTTGTGAATTGCCGTAGCGACCGTTAGCCCAACGCATGAATTCCTCGGGGACAATGATGGTGTTCAGACGGTTGGAGAAGCCCACAATGTGACCTTGCACGGTTTCGTTTCTGCCGTTGCCGGCAAAGTTGAATGTGAGCGGAACCGAGCTTACCTGCCCCTCGCTCACCTTGGGCATACCTTGGGTGGCGGCAAAACCAAAGTTGTAGAGCGACAAGTAGTCGCGCGACATGATTACCGGAACGGTGGGATTTTCGGGAGAAAAATTCCAAGTCGAAGGATCAACGTCGATAAACTCGTTGGGGATCGACTCAAAAAAGAGTTGTGTGCGCATTCCGCGAGTGCCTCCGCTCATACTGAATGTGGCCAGTACCGAAAAATCGCTGCTGATAAAACGCCCCACCTTGCGACACCATTGTTGGGCTTCGATGTCGGCGATGGCTTCTTCCGAAAATTCAGAGGTGTTGCCCATCATTGCCCCTGCACTGGTGATATTGCGGGTAATTACCAAATAATCTTTGCTGATGAAACTGTCTTGGTCGTTGAAAACCGGCAAAACGTCGTGATAGAATTGCACTGCCAAAATCACAATGGTTAAACCGATTAAATTGGCCAATGAAAAACCTGCGAGTTGCGACTTGCTGATGTGCTTGCGCAACAATTTCCACATTAATGCTTTCATAGTTTGAACTCCTTGTCTACTTGAATTTTTACATTGTTTCCCACCGATGTCGAGATGATGCCGGCACCTTGTCTCGTTGCCTCTTCGGTAACCATGCGTGCCACAATGGCATTGTTGGCTTCGTCGAGGTGGCTCACGGGTTCGTCGAGCAAAATGAAGTCGGCAGGCTGGCACAGAGTGCGTATGATGGCCACACGTTGCTGTTGCCCTATGGAAAGTTTACTCACAGGGCTATCGATTTTTTCGGGAATACCGAGCTGCTCGAAGTAATCGAAGATTTCCTGTACTGTCTTGTGATGGGTAAGCTCGTTTTTGAGTTGAATGTTCTCCATTGCCGTGAGTTCGGGAAACAAGCGCATGTCTTGGGGTAAATAGGCAATGTGGTTTTTGCGCACATCGCACCACTCGGCTACCGACAAGTCGCTGATGTTGCGCCCGTCAAACAAAAATTGCCCCGAATAATCGATGCGATAGCCATACAGGTAGGCGCACAACGACGATTTGCCGGTGCCGCTTTCGGCGGCGATCAAGTAGTGCTTGCCGCGTTCAAAGGCAATGTTGCGAAGCCACACCTCGCTGTTGTTTTCCTCGCGACCGGCAAACACGGCAGGCAGAGTGTTTTCTAATTCAATCTTCAACATAGAGCATCTGATTCTTGTTATTAAGTTACAAAAATAGTGATTTCGATTTAATCACATCTATTCTTTTAACCAAATTTTCGTTCCGTTGTAGCTGCAACTCAAAAAAAGCAACTCAAAGACAGAGCGATGAAAGTTTTTGAGGAGAAATTGGAACTTGCTGAAAAAAGTGTAAATTTGCAAGCATGAAATGGTTTTTATTCACAGCAATGCTGTTGCTGGCCTCACTCAACCTGCAAGCCTACGAAGGGGCGATGACAACGCACCGGCCAATCGAAGATGGCGGATATCCGTTTTGGATCTACACGCCTGCCGACTACGACGGTAAGGCAAAAACGCCTCTCGTCTTTTTCTTGCACGGACGCAGCCTGAGTGGGCACGACTTGCAGCGGGTGTTGCGCTATGGCACCCTCGATGCCATTAAAAAGGGTATGACTGTGCCGGCCATTGTGATTGCTCCGCAATCGCCAAGAGGTTGGGCACCTGCTAAATTGAACGACATTCTCGAATGGGTGAAGGCAAATTACAAAGTCGATGAAACTCGGGTATATGTGCTGGGCATGAGCATGGGAGGCTATGGCACGATGGACTTTTGTGGCACTTATCCCGATAAAATTACGGCAGGAATGGCTCTGTGTGGAGGTTGTTACTTGAAAAATGTCGACGGCTTGGGCAAATTGCCCCTGTGGATTGTGCATGGCACGGCCGACCGTGCTGTGCCGGTGAGTGCATCAAAACAAGTGGTGGAAAAACTCCAAAACCACAACCAAGACAGTCGCTTGCGCTACGACTGGTTGCAAGGAGCATCGCATGGCGCACTTGCGCGAGCATTCTACTTGAAAGATACCTATGACTGGCTGTTTGCCCACTCTTTGGCCGACGAAGAGCGTCCGGTAGTGCGCGAAATCAACATCGATAATGCTATTCTCAGGCAGGCTTATAGCGAGTTGCGCGAACTCACGCGCCTTGTGGGCGAGGAAGACCTGAGTGAAGACCCTGTCGAATATCAAAAGGGCGATTGAACGAAGTGCCCAAAAGCATTCGTTCATTTTTCCTCTTTTGAAAAAAGTTGAGTTATATGCTCTATTGTTCAATAATCTTTCACTACATTTGCAACGCTTTTTGTTTAGGCAGATGAAACGACTTGTCTACATATTGGCTTTGGGCATTGCGCTATCTTTGGGGTGCGCAGTGGGCTGTGTATATGCCCCCGGTTTTGCCCAGTTCCCCGCATTGCAAAGTGTCGAAGGACATGAAGAACAAGACAATCGAGACCGTTCAAAACAAGTTGGCGATGAAATCATTCCCTCGAATCACGAGGTCGCCGAAGCCGTGATTGGCGAAAGCCAAAATTTGGTTCGCTTGAGCAACAATCGCCAGCAACGAGTTTTGTCGATTTTTGGTGGCAAGTTACACCACCATGGCAACAACGTCCCCTCGACTTTACACCGAAATTTAAATCTTTTTCTCCATAAAAAGCCACGTTTCGAAACTGCACCATTTTGCACCGCAAACGCATGCGACTACTATGTGTATGCTTTGCGACGCTTGCTTTGTTAGCTTTTTTCGTGTTTTTATTAACGATTGAACTGTTGGGCGAACTCTTTTAAACGAGTTGTGCTCTGTGATCTTTCGTTAATCCTTTCTCTATTTTGTCGCCCGCGAATTGTCGTGTAATAACATGGCGACATCAATAATTCACAACAATTCAACCCAAATCGGCACGATGAGCCGAAATAGTAACCCTCGGTGATCTAATGAACGATTTGAGTTAAAACATCGAAAAAAAAAGTAAGATTATGGCAAGTATAAAAAAATTACAAATGGCCGAACGTGTCATTTCCAATCCTGACGTTAATTTCATCAAAGGCTTTATGGGCTTTGGCTCTAAGGCCGTGTATGTGCCCACCAACAGCCCCATCGAAGCAAAAATTATTGACTACACCGGCGAAATGGGGCATCGGTTGAAAAGTGTGATCGAAACCGATGAAAGTGAGTTGGAAGCCAAGATTTCAAAAGGTATTAAGCTCGAAGAAACCCAAATTGGCAACGTGCATGCCGAGGTGTGCCTCTCGCAAGATCGCAAGTTTGTCGCTGTGCAAGTGTTTGCATTCAGCCAACTGTTGTTTCAACCCATTTCCGAGGTGAAATTTTTCACCGGTCATGCGGCACAGCTCGTTTCAACCTTGTTCGTGAAATAAGCGAAAGACAAAAACAACCAATTTTAATCTTTAAAACAATCATGTCAACATTAACAATAGCGATTGTTGTCGTTTTCATCACAGGCTACGTGTGTATAGCCCTTGAAAGCGCAACCAAAGTAAACAAAGCGGCTGTTGCCCTGCTCATGATGGTGGGGTGCTGGACTGTGTTCATGATTAATCCCGGCGACTACATGCCGGGCATGACCGGCGAACGCCTGCTCGACAAGGTGAACGTTATCATCGAAACTCACTTGGGTAGCACGGCCACCACACTGTTTTTTCTCATGGGTGCCATGACCATTGTGGAAATTGTTGATCAAAATGGCGGTTTCAACTTTGTGCGCGACTCTTTGCGCACCGAGTCAAAACGCTCGCTCATGTGGCGCATTGCCTTTCTCACGTTTTTTTTGAGTGCCATTCTCGACAACCTCACCACCACCATTGTGGTCATCATGGTGCTGCGCAAACTCGTTGCAGAGCATCACGACCGCATGTTATATGCTTCGCTGGTAGTCATTGCCGCCAATGCCGGTGGAGCTTTCTCGCCCATTGGCGATGTCACCACCATCATGCTGTGGAATGCCTCTCTCATTACTTCGGGAGGTGTCATCAAGGAACTTTTCGTCCCATCGCTTCTGTCAATGGTCATTCCGGCTCTCATCATGAGCACCCAACTCAAGGGCAACCTTGTTGCTCCGGCTCATGTTACTGTCAATGCCGAGGCCGAGGTTTTCTCTGACCGGCAACGCAAGGTTATTTTCTTGTTGGGAGTGGGAGGACTCATTTTTGTGCCCATCTTCCGTTATCTCACAGGGTTGCCTCCTTTTGTGGGCATTCTTTTGACTTTGTCGATACTGTGGGTTACAACCGAAGTATTCTATCACACTTCCGGACATTCGGGAGCTAAAACCGGAGTTGACAAGCGAGTGAGCAACCTGCTCTCTCGCATCGACATGAGCACCATTCTCTTTTTTCTCGGCATTTTAATGGCGGTAGCCTGTCTTGAAGAGGTGGGCGTGCTCTCGACCGTTGGGCAGTGGCTCAACACTGCATCGGGCGGCAACCACTATGTGGTAACCGGTGTGATTGGTGTGATTTCGAGCATTGTCGATAATGTGCCACTGGTGGCAGGTTGCATGGGCATGTATCCGTTGACTCCGACGGGCGACTTTGCCTGCGATGGCATCTTTTGGCAGTTGCTGGCCTATTGTGCCGGAGTGGGAGGCAGTATGCTCATCATTGGCAGTGCGGCAGGTGTTGTGGCCATGGGCTTGGAGAAAATTGGCTTTGGCTGGTATGTGAAGCATGTGAGCTGGATAGCCTTTGTGGGCTACATGGCCGGCATTTTGGGCTACTATGCGCTCAACACGCTTCTCTTTTGATGATTTCCTTCTCTCTTGGGTAAGTGTGAATAAAAACTGCCCGAGAGAGAAAAATTTTCTCTTTTTGGGACAACTAATTTTGAATGAAATCTTGGAATGCCTGCTTGTAGCTCTCGCCAATGGGAATGTAAACCTTGCCAAAGACGATGCGATTGCGATCTATTTCCCTGATTTTGCTTTTCGACACAATGAACGAGCGATGCACGCGCATGAATTTGCTTGCCGGCAAAATCTGCTCCATTGTTTTCATGCTCATGAGCGATAAAATGGGGTGAGGCGAGTCTTCGGTGTAGATTTTCACATAGTCTTTCAATCCTTCGATATACTTGATGTGGGCAAGGTCGATTTGCAACAGCTTGTATTCGCTTTTCACAAATATGCTTTTCATTTCTTCCTCTTTGGGGACTTCGGTGGCTTGGCGTGTGAGTTTAAACCACTGCAACGCCTTGTTGCAGGCGTCCAGAAAGTCGACATAGGAAATGGGTTTCATCAAGTAGTCGAGCGCATTGAGGCGATAACCGTCTACGGCATATTGCTGAAATGCGGTGGTGAACACGATGCGAGTCGATGCCGGTAACATCTTCGACAATTCAAGCCCGTTGAGTTCCGGCATTTGAATGTCAAGAAAAATAACATCGACCGGGTGCTCGGCAAGACCTTTCATGGCATCGATTGCGTTAGAGAATTTTCCGGCAAGCTCCATGAACGGTATTTTGTTGACATAGCTCACCAGCAGTTCCACTGCCAGTGGTTCGTCGTCTACGATTGCACATTTTAAAGTCATTTCCATTGTGTTGCGTTGTTTTTTGTCGTTTGTATCTTAAAAACATCAAGAGTTGGAACTGTTGAATATGGTGATTGTGCTCACATATTCGGCTCCGTCGCTGCTTGCACCTTTCTCCCAAGTGTAGCGATTGGGATAAATGAGGTCGAGGCGTTTTTGCACCTGTTGCAATCCAATGCCCGAGCCACTCTTGTCGTTGGCTCTTTTGGGATAGTTGCTATTGCTTATTTGGCACACGATGGTATCATTTTCTGTCTTGTTCACATTTACCTTAATGAACCCCGTGCCCGATGGCGAAATGCCATGCTTGAAGGCGTTTTCTATGAGCGAAATGAAGATGAGCGGAGCGATGGGGGTGGCATCATCGTCGGCAATGGTGATGTTGTTTTCGATAATCACGTTTTGAGTTACACGAATTTTCATCAGCTCAATGTAGTTGTTCATGAATGCCGCCTCTTTATAAAGCGGAACGAAGTTTTGCTGATTTTCATAGAGCAGATGGCGCAATAGTTTGCTAAGTTCTTCAACGGCACCTTGAGCTTTCTCGGGCGCAAAGGCAATGAGAGCATAAATGTTGTTGAGAGTGTTGAGCAAGAAGTGGGGGTTGAGCTGATTGCGCAAGTTCGACAGCTCGGCCTCGCTACGTGCCTGCTCGGCTTCTTTTCTTGCCTGCTCGCTGTGTTGCCACAGTTGTGCCATGCGCACGGCAAGGCTCAATCCCACCACCAGCACATGAATGACGACCGCTTGAAACAAAATGCCCACCAGTGGCGGATGAGGACCGTGCCGCCTGTGCGGGAAGTCGTCGGGAAACATCGTGTTTGCCACGTTCCACCAGCCATAGGCCAATGCCAGTGCAATGGTAATGAATGTTACGTTGAGCAACACAAAGTTTGTTTTACTCTTGTGATTAAAATAGTATTTGGGAATGAGCCGGCCATAGTTTAAGTAGAAAATAATCATGTAGCTCAATGTGCCACCCAGGGAGCGCGTCCAGTGCAACATGCGTATCGACCACGTTTCGGTAGGACGATAAAACACCAGTGGCACAAACAAAACTATGCCCCAGCACAGCAAGTGAATGAGCAAATCTCTTCGTTTCATTATTTTAAAATCAGTTTCATTCATTGCAAAGATAGTGTTTTTATCTCTCTTAAAACGTGGAACATTCACTAAACTTGCACGCCGCTTTTTTCGCTCGGTGTCTCCATTTTTCAGAACAAAAGTAGAAATCATCTTATTTGCGAACAAATGAGTTAGACCAACTTCAAGTATGTATAGAAATTTCCCTTGTTTTTATCGATAAATTTTTATCCCAATTCGATCACTGGTTGCATTTCCCTGTTTTTATACCCAAATTGAATGAGTTTGTGTAAGGAGAATGAATTTATTGTTTAAAAATAATTAAATTAGGTTAAAAATAGGGGGGGGGTAAATGTTATCTATTGTTTATTGTGTAATTTTACAAAAAATTATACTGTTGTTCTACTGTTTGCGTTAGCCATAATTCTGCATATATTTAGAACACAACGTGCATTTAATTTATTTTTTTAATATTCAACTATGAAAAAGATTTTACTTTTTTCGGTAGCACTGCTCACTGCGGGTGCTGCAATGGCCGATGACGGAGCCATCACGTTCAAAACCGTCAATAATCAAAGTAATATGCTCTTCTACGCATCGCCGGCTTTGCCCGATTCTCAAAGAATAGCAACAGATGTTCTTCTAATGCCTGAAGTAGCTCCATTTTTTAAAGACGAGATAGATCAAGGCGTACGTTCTGCTTTTGGTTTCTCTCAATTTATTGTTGAATGCATGGCAACCAAAAAAGATCTCTCTCAAGGCGATGCTGATGCAAAGAAAGTGGGTTTTGTGACTAAAACAGTAGTTCCGAAAAGAGCCAAGATTGTTAAATTATCTTTACCCGGAGTATTTCTTAAAGGAGATTGTGACACGCTGATCGCTTATACATATTTTAAAAGCACTCCATCTATTGACTTGGTAACAGACCATACCGGTGAAGATTTTTCAGCTTATATTGGGTTGGATACAATTGTGAAAAAAAATAATTCCGGATTTGTGAAAGTAATTGAGCCAACAACGTGTAAGCTCCAAAAAGATGATCCAAAAGGAATTTTGCTTGACCTTCCGTTTGCTAAACCCTATGAATATGAAGGTGAAAACATAGAGGTTGCACAGTATCTCGATGGATTGGTAACCAAAGATATTGAAAATAAGAAGAATTTATCATTCCGTTTTGCCAAAACTTCGGCAGAGGCAGCAGCAGCAACAGTGTACCATAATTTTCAATATATATCTGAAAATGACTGGCTTGGAGTGTGCTTTTCTCCTGTTAGGGATTGGGAAAGTATAATACAAGCCAATGAGACAGGTGGTGATACTTTTTCTATTGATGTTTTCAAGGGTGTATTGAATTTTCTTAAATTGACGAAGAACACTTTGCCGGCTTTCCAGTTTGATTTTTACACTAATGATATACGTGGAACCGTTGTGCAAGAAAATACTCCAATGACTAATAAAGAAGTGCGCTTATATGATGTAACATCGACAACAGCTAAAACCCTTGTTGAAAAAACGAAAACTGATGCAAATGGAGCTTTTGAATTTTTAAATCTCGATCATAGTGATTCGTATGTTGTTGAAGTTGGTTCATATACTTTGCCGGAAACAACTCTTTCTTTTGGAGTTGAAGCCATTCAAAACGATATTGAAGTAAAAATCGTATTGCAAAATCCGACAGGTGTTGATAATGTAGATGGAGTTAAAGCTATTGCAAGCGTAAAATATTACGATATGCAAGGTGTTGAAAGTGATAAACCTTTCAGTGGCGTGAATGTGGTTGTTACAAACTACAATGATGGTAGTAGAACCATTGATAAAGTTGTGAAATAACACCGTTGATTTTAGAAATAAATGATAAAGGTTTAATGATAAATAATTTATATAATGAAATTCAATAAAATAACAGCAACATTGTTTCTTACAGTTGCAACAGTGCAAGTGCAGGCACAAGATGGTGTTTCAATGGAAGTGGGGGTCAATCCCAACCAAGAAACAATACAGTATGCTAAAGCTCAAACGGGAACTTTGGATATTTACACAGAAGAAGCAAAACAGTTTTGGGCTTTTCAAACTCAATATCTGCTCACCGGCAACGATTTCAATAACATGGCACAAGATGGTGCTATTCTTCCTGCCGGCGCTAAAGTTGTTCGTGTAGGGGTGAAAGGCTATAACAACGGAGGCCCCAATGCTATTACCACCCTCAAAACACAAGCTTGGATGCAAAGTGTTGAAAATTCCTATGAGTTGAACTACAAGAAAGGTTATAAAAGCTATCCCAATCCCACAGACCCAAATCTCTTGTATACCAATGGAGTAGTGGTTAACACATTCTCGCCCAATTCCACTTCGGCTAATCCCGATTTGGTTTCGGATTTACCCTTTACCAAACCCTATATCTATGATGGTAAGGCAGTGCTTGTAACCTTGTTTCAATGGTATGATGGAGACACACCTATGAATTTTAGCTTGCAAACAACTGGTTGCGAAAAAAGCGTAGGAAATGTTTTCCGCACGGGAAATCATGCATTATCTTCGAAAGGTAAATATTATTTAGGATTTATTAAAGTTGGAGCAGGAACTTCTCCCAATATTGTCCCTGCATTCATTTTAGATTATTATACCAACGACATTACTGGAACAGTGACTGGTGGTGAAAACGTTTTGGTAAAACTCTATGACACCACAGCACAGCAATACATGCTTTGCGATGGACAAACGGCCTTTGGCGAAGAACAATTTTGCAATGTGAATGCCGATGGAACGTTCAAATTTACTAATCTTGATCACTCTCACATCTACACTCTCACAGTTGGCAATGCAACCGCCGGGTTTGCAGAAAAGACATTAACTTTCGATGGCGAAGGCAATTCAACTCCAAGTGCCGATGCTGTGAAAAACGACGTAATCGTGAATGTAACGATGTAGGCGATCGGTGATAAGAGGTTTGCGATTGCAGGAAACTGCAATTTGGCTTTCAAAACAACAACAGAGGCGTTGAAGGAGAATGTATGCTCCTTTTAACGCCTCTGCTGTGTTGCTTATTTTAAGTGCAAAGAAATAAGGGTCGTTAAGGGATTTGCATGATTTGTTGCGATTTGTTAGATTTCTGCCGTAGGCACCCCCTTTGCAGTCGCCCTATCGGGCGAGAAATCGAGCAAATCTTATCCAAATCAAACAAATATTTTGATTGCTGTTTTTATTGATTTGTTAGATTTCTGCCGTAGGCACTTCCTTTAATCGAAATCGGTCATTAGAGGCCACACTGATTTTGTTTGAATGTTGAACAAATTGGTTGTCTTTTTTTTGAAGACGTAGCGGGCTGCGTCAAGAAAAAACGGCAACCAAGATGCCAACAAGCAGACAAAAACAGTCGGGAAGCATGTGATGAATCGATAATTGTAACCCTTAGCGGTCGATGATCGCTAAAGGTCAAGATAACTCCTCTAAGCAACAATCTCTTGCAAACACAAGAATGAGTTGTGAACGACATTTGAGCCATGACGTGGCAAAATAGCTGTAATGCTCGCCATAGAACGTTTTTAACGCATAGCTTGAGAGCAATTCGAGCATGATTTGTTGGAGTTCGACCGGCAAAGTTTTGCTGTAAGGGCGATTCAGCTCAAAGGTAATTTGCACATTGTTGGAGCTTGCATTAGGGTTGAAGTTGGCAAAGGAGGTATAACCCATGATGCGGCTGTACATATCGCGATAGCCCTCACGCACTTTGAGCATGATGAGACGTTCGTTGTCGGGAGTGAGCCTGCGCAATGCAGGAGTGTGGGCACAGTGCCATGCGCTTGTGGCACACACGTTGTCGATGATGTCATCTTTGTCGATGCTTATTGTGAGGGCGTGTTTCGTGGTTGATGATGAATTGGTGTTCTTCATTGTGGAGTGTTTCGATTTAAAGGTTTGCTTAAAATTGGTTGTGTGTTCAGGCGGCAACATGCAGCTTGCGAAGCATTTTCTTCTTGTGTCGTTTGCCCGCTTCATACACGTAACGCCATGCGTAGCTCTCGCTCATGTAAAACCTCGATGCGCGGCAGTGTCGGAGCACAAAGTCCAATGCCTTTGCAATGGAAATGCGATTGTGATCGATGATTTCTTTTACTTTTGTGGCAATTTCTTCCCACATTTGCTGTCGCAACGGACTGTTCACCATGTGTTTGTGGTGTTTCAACAAGGCACACACCACAGGATAGCCTCGGTCGAAGCTTACGTGGTAGTGTGGACGTCCGTTGCGCAATGTGAAGCCAATTGCGGCAGAACGGGCGTTGGATACATGCCCTTCGAGCATGATGGCCAAAGTTTCTTTGTAAAGTGCCAAGAATTCTTCGTCTCGGCGTTCGCGGTTGCAGGTAATGTGTTTGTTTTCCATTTGTTGGTGATTTTATAGGTGTTATAAAAAATATAGTATCTTCGCTTGTCGTGAAATGACATTGCAAAGATACTATATGTTTTGGTAAAATGCAAATTTTTAAAAGGTATTTTTACCTTAATATTGAATCGATCATTAGACCGTTAAGGGTTACATTTTTCGGCTCATCGTGTCGCTTTTCGTCTGCTGTTTTTTTGTTCAACATTCAAACAAAATCAGTATGCCCTCTAATGCCCGATTTGGTTTAAAATATTATTTTTCTTGCATTTTTTCAGCAGAGGCCTTGTTGTTGGTGTCTCTTTCGTCCAAAACTCCGAGTTTTTCCTTTACTCCAACGATAGCATGCACGAGCGCATTGTTGTAGTCGCGTTTCTTTTGTAGCACATAGGCTATGCGATCGTTGACAAACTGTCTGGTGTAGTTGGGCGTGAAGCTGCTTTGCAGAGCTTTTCCCACAGCCAATCCCACTTCAAATCCCTTGGAAGTCGGTGTGCCCTTGAACACTACCACCACGCTGCTGTCGCCAAGTTCCCATTTTTCGATCACTTTCGAGGCATAGAATTGTGCGCCATATCCTGCGAGGTCTTCGACCGAAAGGGCTACCATGTTGTAGCCGTGATTTTCTTTCAAATCTTTGAGCTTGTTTTCGGCGCGTTGCGTGGTGTCGTTGAAAATGTGCGTCATGTCGTTGACATAGACCGTGGGCGTGGGGCGTGCAACGATTTTCTCGAGCGCATCATCTTTTTTGCTGCATGACACCACTGCGAGTGATGTGAACAGACATAATGCGATTAGGTTTAAAACGTTTTTTTTCATCGTGTTGTGTCGTTATTGTGGTTAATAAAATTGCTTGATGTCTTTGTTATCTCGTCCTCGGTTTTGGTTTGGCAGGATATGGATAATGGTAGTTGACACTCACTCGCCTTGCATCGTAGTCGCAAGAAAACATGTTGTCGTTGACCTTATAGATGTGCTCTTTCACTTGCGAGAAGTTGGCAGCTTTCAGTTTATCTTCGAGATTGGCGCGGGCATCTCTTGGATTGTCGCACTCATAGCTCATGATTACGTTTGTGAGTCTGTTGGCATGGAATAAAAACTCATAGCGATAGCCACTGTCGTTCACGATTAAGATTTTGTTGTTATGCTCATCTCGTTCTGTGGCAATGTTTCGCACTTCGCCAAGGTCTTCTATTTTCATGCCTTCCCATGTGTTGGCAAAGTTGCCCGATGCGATTTGTGCAAAGAAATCGTCTTCGATATAGGAATTGTTGGGGAATACAGGCAAGGTGTAGTAATGGTCTGTGTCGTTGTCGTCGGTTTCTTCTTGTTGCATTGACTCTGAGATGTCGATTGTTTTTCTTGAACCGTTTCCTTCGACCTTGGTGGGGGCTTCGGCATTGGTTGTGGAAGTTGCCTTGTCTTTTTTCGATAAAAGGAAAGAGGTTGCTATGCCGGCTGCCACCAATAGGGTTACAATAATACACCCAACAATGATGATTGTGCTTGATTTCGACTTTTTAGGTTCAACGACACTTGATGTCTGTGGCTGTTGAGCCGGTTGTTGCATTGTGGGTTGTTGAAGCATGTTGCCACCGGCTGTTGTTGTTTCTTCTTGCTGTGTTGCTGTTGCTTGTTGATGAGTTTGTTCCGCATCTTGAAACACCGGCGGTTGTTGCATTGTGGGTTGTTGAAGCATGTTGCCTCCGGCTGTTGTTGTTTCTTCTTGCTGTGTTGCTGTTGCTTGTTGATGAGTTTGTTCCGCATCTTGAAACACCGGCGGTTGTTGCATTGTGGGTTGTTGAAGCATGTTGCCTCCGGCTGTTGTTGTTTCTTCCTGCTGTGTTGCTGTTGCTTGTTGATGAGTTTGTTCCACATCTTGAAACACCGGTGGTTGTTGCATTGGTGGCTGCGGAGGAGCAAACAAATAGTTCAAGGCTTGGACTTGATCGGCCGGCAACCAGTTATCCATGTTTTCGCACCACACCAGTGTAGAGGGTGTTACGCCACGTTGAAGCAATTCGCTTTCGTCAAATGGTCCTTGTTGCTGATTGTTGAGATAGATGTAGTATTCCATAACAGATCTTTTAATTGTTGTTTGATTATAATTGTATGTCGTTATTTTGCAAAAATGTAAGAGAGAATGAGAATGGCAAACAGAATGATGATAAGCGTTGAGCAGTTGCAACCGTAGGTGCGTATTTTGGGAAATTCGCCACCATTTTCTTCTTTGAGTCTGTCGAGCAGGGCTTGAGTCTCTTGGTCTTCGGCAAAGGTGCGTTTTATGCCCATTGGCACGTTGGTATTGTGCTCAATCAATATTTCGCGTGGTCCACCGCCATTGTATGGGCCCACGATGCCTTCTTTTTCAAGCTCGTGCATGAGGTGGGTGGCACGGTCTGTTGGCACATTGAAGTAGTGTGCCAGCATGGGTACCGAAATGGCATTGCACGTTTTCACATACTCCACCGCTTGAGCGAAGATAGGGTCGTGTTGCGTTCCCGTGATTTGGGCGATCGAGGGTGCTGTTGTGTGGGTTTGCGGAGCTTTGAACGGAGGAGGCGTCTCGTTCTTTTCGTCCTCTGTCATGATGAGTTCTTTTTTCTCTTCATCGTCCAGTGGCATGTAGGCATAATTGCCTTCGATTTTCAAGATCGATTGACAATTTGGACAGATGATGGAATGACCCACTGCTTTGAGTGCATCGTCGCTCATCTCGTTTTGATGGCCGCATTTGGGACAGGTGTATTTTTTATCCATGACTGTTTTTGAGTTGTGAAAGAGACTTTTAATAAGATAGTTGGCCTATGAGGAAATAAAGCAGGAAAAAAGCGGCGACAATGGCAATGGAATAGCCTGCACACCCCAGCCATGTGGTGCTCGTTTGCCGGCTCGAGGAACTTTTGGGCTTGCTGCTCTTTCTTGTCGATGGCTGTGGAGGGTGATGATGTGCGCCTTGGCGTGGCCTGATGGCAGGCTGATTTTGCACGAAGCTGATGACCGGTGGCGTTTTCTTTTTCCCTCCTTGCGCGTGTCGCATGCCGGGCAATGAATGACCACACGAAGGGCATGTGACAGTTGCGGGCGCAACTTTGGTGCCACATTGATTGCAATAGGCAACAGAAGCCGATGCTTGATTTGAGTTTTTCTTCGTCATTGTTTCCTCTTCTGTTCTTTTGTACCTTTCGGGCACGGGTGGTGGCAGTGTTTTGTCGGTTTTGTTGGGTTGAGGCTCCGGTGGTCGCACAATGAATATGTTCAGGCATTGCGGACACACCACATTTCCACTTTGGGCACGCAACTCGCCGGCCGACATTTCGGTGACTTTTCTGCATTTGGGGCAAACGCACTTCATTGCATTATTTTCTGTTTAGGGTGAAACACATGTACTGTCTTTGCTTGCTTCATGCTTCGTAGTGTATGTTTGCCGTGGTCACAACGCGCCATCGCCCGTTTTCCAAAGTGGCTTGCCCTGCCTTGTCGGTAACGATGCGGTGCATGCCGCCCGAAACTTGAATGTTGTTGCCGGAACATGCTCGAGTGAGGTTTTCGGTGGGCATCATCAGAGCAAGGCGGTGAACTTCGGCATGGTCTATCACTTTAAATTCTCCGTTTTGCCCATTGGCAGTGTGTAGGACAAAGATGGAATTGCCCGGTTCAAAGTTTGTGGAAGCGTTCAAAAAGAAGCCTTTGTCATCGGGACGGGTGAGATACAGCGTTTGAGGGGCTGTGGATTTGTTGCCCTTTGATTGTGTGGCTTGGTTGCTGTGTGTGGCTTGCTTTGTGTCGCGATTGTGTGCAAGAGTCGTTTCTTCAAGATTACGCAAGCGTTGTTCCATTGTGCGCAAAGCGTCTTCATAGTCTTCGGCTTGCTTGTGCAAAGCAGTTTTGAGGGCATCGACAGTGCTTTCGTGTTGCTTGGTGACGGCTTTTGCGTCTTTTTTAGCTAAAAAAGCGATAATCAGCCCTGTGGCGGCAAGCATAAGTAAGAAAATGTTGATGACCGCCTGTTGCATGTCGGTTTCCGGTTTGTCGTTGCCGGAATTTTGGGGTTCTGTCACCGGTGTGGCAAAGGACACTTCTCCGTTTTTTACCTTGTCGGCGATTTGTTGCACCACTGCGTTGATTAGCTCGGGCGACACTTCATTACCGGCCGAAACCTCTTCTTGTGCCGGTGTTGAGGGTGTCGATGCCGCCTCTTGGGCGTGCACTCCGGCAAAACACAGCAGGCAGGCGACAAATAATGCAATCTTGTTCATTGGTAAAATGATTTGTTTCAACGTTTTAAATCTTGGAAATTACTTCATTGCACAAGTTTTTGAGCAAGTTGTAGCGAATGATGCCGATGATGGGATAGAAGAACGGAACATCTTCGATAGTGGCCCCCGGCTCGTAACGTCCTTGCAAGTAGCTGTTGATGCCGGCAATGAGATAGTTGGGAATATTTTCTCCCACAACTTGCTTGAACAGGTTGAGAACCTTGGTGTCGATGCCAAACTCGTCGCAGGTTACAGGGTCGCACAGGTCGATGAAGAATTGGTTAAACTCTTTTACTTTTTCTACCAACTTGTTGCGTGTGTCGATGTCGTTTATTTTATCCATGGTCATTTGCTCCTCATCAATCATGGAGTAGCAATATTTCATGGCATTCACATTGCGTGGGCGCATCATCTCTACGAGGGTTTGCATTTCGGGTGAGGCATGACTGTTGAGACGTTGATTTTCGAGCCGCACACCGCCCCGACAAGTGATTTGCTTGGGACATTCTCCTTCGATTTTAATGGTGAAATGCTCAGAATACCGCTCGTTGAACACTCGCTCTAAAATAGTTTGAGTGAACTCGTTGATTTGCTCTTTGCCACCCAATATGTTCAATATCTTGGAGCCGGTACCCGAAAAATATATTTGCTTGGGTTTCACGTAGCCGCGATGTTTCATCGATGATGCAATGTAGTAGATCATGGCTGCATAGAAGTACATGAATACCGGTTTTCGCTGGTCGTCGTTGCGTAGCAGTGAATTGTAGCTGTATAGGCTCAAATCCATTTTGGGCAAATTGCGCAACTGTTCTACATTTTCAATCGAAAAGAGGAAAGCGTTGATGTCTTCGCTTCGCTTGCCACTCATGATGTTTTGCATGATGCTGTTGAGGTAGGTAACCTCGGAGTTGCGGTCAACGAGTTTGCGGAAGTATTCGGTGTAGTGCTTGAGCAACGGGTTGTTGTCGGCATCGTTGTTGGTGAAAGCATCTCCAAAAATGGCATCGCCTGCAAAGCGGAACGATGAAATGGCCACTGGTACGGTCTTTTGCCGGTCTTCGCTCGTTTGGTAAATGACGGTGTCGCTTGTTCCGCCGCCAATGTCGATCGACACATAGCTGCTGCCGGCCACATCGGCACTCTTGTAGTAGAAAGCCGGAGCAATCGACTCGGGGTAAACGTGGAGATTATTGTCGATGTCGCCTCCCATGTAGGTGTTATACAGGTCTTGCCATGCAACCTCGAGCTTGCCTCGATCACCACCGCCCATGCTCACCGGGTAGAAGTAGACAAGGCGCACGTTTGCGAGGTCGGCATTCTCAAGAAGGGCTTTGGCCTTGATGAGGAGCACGAGTTCGCGCAAAAACTCTTTCGATAGCGTGTTGTCGCCCCTCCATTTGAGATTGGTGGCGACATTATAGCCATCGAAATACTGTCGTTCGTAGAGGAACGGAATGTTGATGTCGCTGAACAGCGTGTGACCACCATCGCCATTGGCATTGCTGGCGAGGGCACTGCGCAACGGGAAACCGTAGATGTCGTCGATGTTGCGTGGTAGAAACTCGATGCGTTGCAACTGTTCGGCAATGAGCAGGCTGTCTTTTTTTAGCAATGAGGCAATGAGAACTTGTTCTTTGCCATCGGTGAATGTGAGCGGTTGCGATTCTCGTCCGCGTTCGGCCCACTCCACATGACTGTTGGTGGTGCCGAAGTCGATAGCAAATATCAGCTCCTTGGCACTTGGTATATAGGGTTTCCATGTCGGAACAATGATTCCTGTGAAGTTGCCCAGTGAATTGTTGACGGTTGCTTCTACGTAGTCAAACGAGCCTTGTACGTCGTAGTAGGTGGTGGCATAGCTTGACTTGGTGCGTGGTTTTTCGCTCACATTGAGCCGGTCGTTGCTCATGCCGTCTTTCAAAAAACGAAGTTGACCGCCACCGTCCATAATGTAGGTAAACAACTGAACTTTGTAGCTGTCGGTGTGTCCGGTGCGCACAAAGGGAAATATGCCCATTGACAGTTGAATGCCACTCACAATGCGCCCCGTGCCGTTTTGCTCGTTGAATTGCCACGATGGATCGTCGATGTTGGCATAGGTGCGGCTCAATTCTATAAAGCGTTTTTTAATGGGAATGCGCACGGTCACGGTCACGGTTCCATCGGCAATTTCGGTGATGTCAATGAAATTGCGTCCGAGAATGTGCCCTTGCAGGTCGCTTGCATTGAAATATTTGAAAAACTCGGGTTTCAGAGGCAGTAAATAGCTGCAGTTGCTCCCGATCTGATTGCGTGTGAGATTGCCATCGAAATAGTGGGCGTTGTCGATGGCACCGCCCAGCTTGATGATTGACTCGGTGAAGAAGTCGGCCGTGGTTAGAAATGGATATTGGATTGAGGTGCCGGGCAACTTGCGTTGTGCCACAGGCACTCCTTGGGCAAACACTTGTGTCGCACTGTCCCATTCTCGGTTTACGTAGGTATAATGATCTACCGAACCATTGAAGTTGTTGCGCAACACCAGTGGCATTTCTTCGCCCGGAGCTTGCCGGCGTGTGGGCATGAGCACAAAATCGCTGGCAGCGGCCATGCTCTTGATGTCGATGCTCTTTTTGTGATACAGAGGAGCACTGAGTACGCTCACGGCATCTTCGCCGGCAAATGGTGCAAAATTTTGTTCAAGCACTTGTCGCACGTAGCTCTCTCGTTCCACTTGCAATGCGGTGGGGTTGGGAATGATGTCTGAGATGCGATGGTAAAGTTGTGGCTTGTGGGCTTGAATGAGGGGCAGGTTTTTGGTCATGTAGCCGTAAACGTTGCCCAAAGTGTAGCGCAGGTTGGTGTAGGCATTAAAGAGCAAGAAAATGTAGTAGACAAATTCGTCGTCACGTTCCCACAGGTCGCGAATGCTTGAAAACAGCTTTACGTTAGGCTCAACATTCACATCGTCGATGGTTGTTGTGCTTGGTGATGCCATGGTGAACGAAGAGGGTGATGTCCCCCCTATCACTTGGTTGTGGAGCATAATGATGTACCAATCGTTCAACTTGTCGAAATTGTAAACCTTGTCGCTTTGCAAGAAGAGCTCAAGCGTTTGCCCGAACAGGCGGTGCTTCGGTTCGTTTTTCAGTCGTTCGATTTCGGTTTGACGATTCCAACGCACAATGTGCAGTGAGTCTCGATGATTTTCATATTCAAAGAACAATTGGGCTACATCGAGTGCATTGCTCACCATGATGAGTTCGCTCACAATGCCGGTCATGCGATTGCCGTTTGCTGTGAGATGCTCAAAGGCGTTTTTCACCAAGTCGAGTTGTGCAAACGGACTTGGAATTGCCGTTCGCGGGTTGCGCGACATGCCTCCGTTGGGGTCTTTAATCTGTCTGATGTCGTCGTCGCTGTAAGGCTCCACGGGAATCCAGTCTTCGGCACCGGTCTTGGTCGTTTTGTTGTTGTAAGAAAGTATATTGCTCATGATGATAAGTGCTAAGCCGTGAATGTTAAGTTATAAAGTGTTGCGCTTGTTGTTTTTTATTGCTCATTTTTTTCAATGCCGAAGGCTGTTGTCTCAATTGATGTCTTCGTATCGGTTGTTGAGAATGTTTTCGGCGGCGGCATTGAAGAGGTCGAGCAACTTGTATTCCACGCTTCGGTCGCCATACTTCTTGTTGTCGCGACTCAGTTTGTTCAGCTCAGCGTTGAATGTGTTACCATCGATATTCTTGCGCCCGAAGATGCCTTTGCGGGTGAGCACGTTGTGAATGAGGTTGCTGAAATTGTTTTCACCCATGTTGAACAGTTGCACATGACGTTGATTTTGATACATCTCGGTGAGCCATTCGGCATAATGAGAGAAAAAACTGTCGGTGAGCGTGCGGTAGAATTGTGTGGCAGTAAATTCTGCCCTTATTTTTGGCTCGTCTTGAGTATAACCTTGCCCAATGATGCCCTTGAATGTGGTGCGCAGATAGGTGAACAGCATGTGGAACTTTACCATAGGCTTGTAAATGAGGCGTCTGGTCTCTGTGCCGAAAGTGGCGAAGTCTACATCAAGCAAATCTTTTTCAAGTCCGTACTCGAATGCTCTGGTGGACTGAAAACCGCCTTTGGCATTGTAGAACATGTTGTTGCTCATGCCGGCAAACTTGAGAGGAGCCATGCCACTCACAAATTCCACAATGTGAGCAGGGTCGTGCTGATCTTTTACGTTTCCGGGGTCGTAGTCGTATGGAATGGAATTCGTTTGGTCGCCTACATAGAAAATTGCATTCACATTGCGGTCGTTGTCGCCGGTGAGCGTTTCGTTGTAATATTGCAATGCGCTTTGAGTTTTGACCACAAAATCGGCTTTGTCGATGCTTTTGCCCTGGCTGTTGTTGAGGTTGAAGTAGGGGAGCACGGTGAGGCCGCCGATGAGGGCATTGCGCAGAAAATTTTTATTGCTCACTTCGAGGTTTTCGGCCTGACGAATGTTTTTTACCAGAATGGGGAAGCCGGCCGCTCCTGTTCCTCCAAAGATTGAGCTGATAAAGAAGATGCGGTCGCCTTCGTTGAACACGTTGGCAAAAGCCTTGAATTCCTCGCTGTCTTTAATCATGTTCAATGCCACGCTGCCAATGTTGGGCGACCCCACAAAGCCTATGTTCATCTTGTTTTCAAGCTGATAGTCGGCAAAGAGTAGTGACGTGAGTGCTTGGTTAGGCTCGTTCATCGTGTCGTAGCCGATGAATTGGTTAAATTTGTTTTGCCCCACAGCTTCCATGTTGAAAATGAAACTGTCGTTAATGGGAGTGCCGGTCATGCCCATGATTTCACGCAAGGTCGAAATTTTATTGGCAAAGAAGCCATCGCCGTTCACATTGCGACCGTAGAGCTTTTCTCGCACCACGCAATACTCGGCCAGCATTTGCTCGGTGCGTTTCAGGTCTTCATTGCTTTTGTGAGGGTCGATGATAATGGGTACTATTTCAAAGTTTTGCAATGCACGCCCGTCTTCATCTATCGGACGCACGCCTGCCGCCGAGAGCATGATGAGCGATTTGAGCACTCTGGAACCTGTACCTCCTATTGCAAATATAAATAATCTCATGTCGATTGTGTTCTTGAATTGTCGATAATTATTCTGTGTTATTGCGGAATGGGAGTGTGGCGACAATTGCTACTCCACCAGCGTATTGAAAAAGAGGCAATAACAAACATTGCTGCGGAGAAAATGGCATTGCAGAACTCCAACGATATAGCCTCGGTGGTGTAGGAGAGGTTGTTTTGCTCGAAAATGGAGTTGTTTACCGCATAACAGATGATGGGAGTGATGAGGGTGACAATTGCCAAAACGCAGCTCCAATGATACCAACGGCTGAATTTAACGGAGTTTATCACATAGTAGTAGATGCCGGCGGCAGTCCATGTGGTGGCAACTGTGATGAGCGTGATGATGCCGTAGATGTTGTGATTATACATTTGGTCGCTGAAGCCGGGGGCTGTGAAAAAAACTTCATACACCTCAACACGGAACACATAGAACAGCACTGTGGCAACGAGTCCCATGATTAAATAAATTCCTCTCTTATCCATTTATTTTTGTTTTATTGTTCTTTGAATTTGTTGGCTCGATTTTTTACCATTCATTTTTTGATTTTTATGCGAATTATGCTGTAATTGTTCTCGCCGACAGAGAAGGCATCATAAATTCCTCGCAAAAAGCGTTCCAAACCGAAAGTCGTTTTTGAAAAGTTGTTGCCGGTTGCGGTGTCGTCGTTACTGGTCGAGGCGACAATCCATTGCGGAAAGTCGTTGCGCAACGACAAGGTGATTTCGTCTTTGGGCGATTTGAGTTTGCCCGTGAGTGTAATCACATGTGTTTTGCCTTCGAGATACTCCTTGTTGTTGCCGTTAATGTCGCCGGCATTGATTTTCTCAACTTTCAAGGTAAAACCGTTTTGTGATTGCACATTGTAGTTGCCGGTATTGGTCAAGAAATCATCTCCCTTTTGCAGAGCGTCCATTTTCACGGCAATTGAAAAGGCGAGAATGCCGGTTTGTCGGTCACCTTCGCAGTGGGTGAGCGTTCCTTGCTCGTTGCGATTTTCACGAAATTGACCGGCATTGTTTTTCCACTCCGGCAAAATCGTATATTTCGGTTGGCTCTCGGCTTGATTGAAACGGTAGCTGTTGAGTGTGCTTGTGGGATTTAGGAAATTCTTGAAACTGTTGTCGTTTGCCATGCGGTCTATCACGCCTGCATCGGCAATCACAATGATGTAGAATGGGCGTTGCCCTTTGTAATGGAATGGCTTGCCGTTGTAGGGATAATACATGCCGTCGAAGTCGCCCATCAGTTGATTGACAATGATGCTCTTGCCTTTATAGTTCTTGAAAATGCTTGTTGCAAGGCTGTTTTCTTCGTTCATGATTTTTTCAATGCTCACTCCTTGGGTGTTTTTGGGCGAATAAATCATGTCGGTGACGAGCACACTCACGTTGTCGGGCTTTTGTGCCTTGAAGATTTTGTCGAAAATGAGTTTGAAGTCGGTGTAGGTGGCATTGCCTGTCCCTTTTGTCGTTTCATAAATATTGCGATCTTGCAAAAATGAGTCGATGGAACCGTTGTAGGGGTAGATGTTGTCATTCACGATGCTGATGCTTGTTCCTTCTTTGCTCGGGAAAAAGTTGATCAGGTCGTTCACGGCTTTTTTTAGTTGTCCTCCGCCCGATTGTGAATCGTAGGGCACCATTGAACCGCTACGTTCAAAATACACCGTGAGTGTGAGGTTCTTTGCTCCATATCGGGCTATGTGCCATGTCATGGGAGGGCGCAGGCTTTGCCCGATTTTGTTGATATATTGGGCAAGGTTCTGCACGTTGATATTTCCATTTTTGTCCACATAGTCGCAGTATCGCTCCGGGTTGCTGTTGAGTATGGTGCAAATGTCGTTGTAGGTTGTCTCGGTGGTGTCGCCGTTGAGAAATGCGTTTTTAACGGCTTTTTCCAGCGGATCGCCACCGCACGAACTCATGGCAATGGTGGCAAGTGCCACTATCAGCAGAGGAACAAACCGGAATGTTTTCTTCATCGTGAAACAAGTTTTTGAAAAAAAAAATTATTTAAAAATATCAATATTTTGTTTTAGGGAGATTATCCTGACGCAAAAATGCACTATTAATCAACAAATTTACAGAGAAAGCCTCAATGTTGCACCCTCTTTGAGTTAAAAATAATTAATCGCCCCTCTTCGTGACAAGAATAAGGTGTGTAGGTAACTCATTTGCAATTGTGCTACGATGTCGCTGATTGATTTTTGTAATTCACATTTGTGATGCAGGAAATTGGCTTTTTTTATTCTTGAACTATTGTAATCCCAAAAGTTGGCGTATTTTGGGGGGATTATAATCTCAAATTTTTGCTAATTTTTGAGATTAGGCCTTTTGGGAGAGAGTGTGATAAAATTGACGACAAAAGAATATGCCGGCCAGTAACAGCGAGATGAAAAATCCCAAGAAAATACCGTTAAGCCCCATGCCCAATGGTATGGCCGGCAAATAGATAACCGGAATGCCTGCAACGACATAAGCAACAAAGGCATATTTCATGATAGGTATGGTTTGCCCTGTTCCGCGCAAAGAATTGGCAAAAGCAATCTGTGTGGCATCGCCAAGCTGATAGAGAGTGAGCATGGGAATGATGCTCACGGCTATGGCAAGCACAGCATGGTCTGTGGAGAAGATTTTAATGATGTGGTGCCCGAGTGTGAGGAATGTGATGCATGCAATTGCGGTGAATGTGAGTGTGATGATGTAGCCGGCACCGGCTGCGGAGCGCACGTTCTCGGTATCGCCTTGCCCGGTGTAGTGTGCTATTTTTATGGCTGTTCCGGCTCCGAATGCATAGTAAATCATAAAGCCCAAACTGCCCAGCATGAGTATTACTTGATAGGCGGCCAAAGCGTTTGTGCCAAGCCAGCCGGCCAAAATCATGGCGTAGGTGAAAATACCGGTTTCCATGCCCATTTGCAACGACACTGGTAGCGACGTAGCGGTGATTTGCTTGAGCATGGCTTTGTTCACACGGCTCTTTTTAAAGTTTTTCCAGATGCTGTGATACCGCCTGCTGCCCATGATTACGGCCATATACACCGCACACATGAATGTTCTTGCTCCAAGAGTAGCCCAACCTGCACCGTCAAGCCCCAACTCGGGTGCTCCGAATTTTCCGTAAATGAACACATAGTTGAACAAGATGTTGAGCAGGTTTCCTGTTATGAAAATCCACATTCCCAGACTGGTGTGCCCCATTGCATCGCAAAATTGTCGCCAAATGTGAGTGAGAATTACCGGAATCATCGAAACGAGGATAATCAGGTAGTAAGAGCGTATTTGAGGTAGCAGTTCTTGAGGTTGCCCAAGATAATCTAAGCAAAAATAGAAAATGATCATCATGATCATGAGCAATGACCCAAACGCAACGTTGGCAACGGTAACACCACGCAGCATGTTGCCCAGTTTGCGTTCATCGCTTTGTGCTGTGAGTGCTCCTGCCAGTGGAGTGATGCCGTAGGAAAATCCCAGAGAAAGTAAGATGAGGAGATTGAATGCATTGGTCACAAATGAAGCCGCTGCCAGTGCTTGGGTGGTATAATGCCCTACCATGATGGTATCGGCATAGGCTGTGACGATTGTTCCCAACTGTGCCACCATGATGGGAGTGCTCAGCCTCAAAATGTCGGAACAATGCCTTTTATATTGTGTCCAATGATGTCTCACAAGTGCTAAAGATATAGAAAAAAGTTGACAGATTACAGGCAAGTATCTTCATTTCTGTAAATTCTTCTTTCCCTCCTTTATTGATTGAAGAAAAGAGAACGAACGCCCATTGATAATGAAAAAGAGCGATCGTTCATTGTGTTTGGCAGGAAACTGTGCCCTTTGCTCATGTGAGCATCGTGTCGGGGTCAAGATGCTTGCTTTCAATGTCCTTGAAGTAGCGATAAGTGTTAACTTTGAGTTCGCCCACCGCCTCGTCGTCGCACACGATGATAGCTTGGCGATGCATTTGCAATGCGCTCAATGTGCACATTTGCGACACTGCGCCTTCAACAGCTTGTTGCAATGCACGCGCTTTTCTGTGTCCGTTCACAATAATCATTACACTCTTGGCGGCCATGATGGTACCCACACCCACGGTCAGTGCAGTTTTAGGCACTTTGTTCACGTCGTTGCCAAAGAAACGGCTGTTGGCGATGATGGTGTCTTGTGTCAGCGTCTTTTGGCGTGTGAGTGATGTGAGTGAGCTGCCAGGCTCGTTGAATGCGATGTGCCCATCGGGCCCCACGCCACCCATAAAGAGGTCGATGCCGCCGGCTTGAGCTATGCGTGCTTCGTAGTCGGCACATTCCTTGTTCACGTCTTGGGCATTGCCGTTCAAGATATTCACATTTTCCTTTTTGATGTCGATGTGGTTAAAGAAATTGGCCCACATGAAGCTGTGGTAGCTCTCGGGGTGCTCTTCGGGCAGACCAACATATTCGTCCATATTGAATGTCACAACATGTTGAAACGAAACTTTGCCGGCCTTGTTCAGTTCAATCAGTTTTTTGTACATGCCAAGCGGAGAACTGCCGGTTGGACACCCTAATACAAAAGGTTTTTCGGCTGTGGGATTGGCGGTATTGATGCGCCATGCAACATATTTTGCGGCCCATTCCGAGACCTTTTCATAGTTTGGTTCTATAATCAATCTCATTGCAATGTGTTTTTTAATGATTTTATTTCTTAATTATGCAAATGTACAAAAAATAATGAAATAGTTCAACCCAAATCGACTTAGCAGTCTAATGACCGATTTGAGTTTAATGACGTATTTCAATAAATTTCGACATTTTGTTTTGGCACAAAAAAGCGGTTTTTGTGCCGATTGTTAAATATAATCCCTATCTTTGTGGCGACAAAACACTGCAAATACACAACAACCAAACGATTATGATCAAGGCTAACACTGTCAAAATATTTGAAAAAAGTTTCAAGGATAATTGGGAAATTCCGGCATTGAGCGACTACAACAGCAAGTTGACACTCACCTATGGTGAGTTTGCCGCCACAATTGCAAAGTTGCACATTCTTTACCGTGAAATGGGCATCAAAAAAGGTGACCACATTGCCCTCATCGGCAAGAACACGCCTTCATGGGTGACGGTTTTTATGGGAACAATCACCTATGGTGCAGTTATTGTGCCCATTTTGCAAGAGTTTAATCCCAACGATGCACAACACATCATCAACCACAGTGAAGCCAAGGTGCTGATGGCGAGTAGGTCGATATTCGACACGCTCGACTTCGAGGGACTTATGCATGTGCGTGCGGCCTTCTCGCTCGATGATAACACATTGCTGGCCGAAAAAGAAGGAGAAAATGCCAATGAGGCACTCAGGCAGGTTGACCACTTGTTCGGTGAGGCTTATCCTCATGGCTATACCAAAGACGATATTCAATATCCCGAAGTTCCTAACGAAGACCTCATGGTCATTAACTATACCTCGGGCACAACCGGTTTTAGCAAGGGTGTGATGATTTCCGGTAATAATCTTGCCGGCAACATTGTTTATGGACTTGATACGCAACTTTGCTATCGCGGAGCACGCGTGGTTTCGTTTCTGCCACTCGCTCATGCCTATGGTTGCGCCTTCGACATGCTGGCTCAGCTGGCAGCCGGTAGTCACATCACTTTGTTGGGACGCATTCCTTCGCCCAAAATTATTGTGAAGGCAATGAATGAGGTCAAACCCACGCTGGTCATCACCGTACCACTCGTTTTGGAAAAAATCTACACCAAGATGATTGTGCCCATGATTAGCAAGGGCGCATTGCGTTGGGCTCTCGCTGTACCATTACTCGACAAGCGCATCTATGAGCAGATACGCAAACGCCTTGTCGATGCCTTTGGCGGTTGCTTTGAAGAGATTATTGTGGGTGGTGCCCCGTTCAATGCCGAGGTCGAGGAGTTTCTCTACAAAATTAAGTTTCCTTTCACCGTGGGCTATGGTATGACCGAATGTGCGCCACTGGTGAGCCACACGCCTTGGCGTGAATTTGTGATGCACAGTGCCGGGCGTGTGTTGCCGGGCATCATGGAAGCCAAGATTTTGAGCGATGATCCCGAAAACATTCCGGGTGAGATATGCGTGAAGGGCGAAAATGTGATGATGGGCTACTATCACAACCACGAAGCGACCGACAAGGTGCTTGCCGACGATGGTTGGTTGCACACAGGCGACATGGGCACGTTGAGTGCCGATGGCACCATCTTCATTCGCGGTCGTCTCAAAACCATGCTTTTGAGTTCCAATGGACAGAATATTTATCCCGAAGAAATTGAAGCTAAGCTCAACAATATGTCTTATGTGGGCGAGAGTTTGGTCGTGGAGCGTGACGGCAAACTCGTGGGGCTTGTTTATCCCGACCTTGATGTTATGGATCAGCAGGGTATTACACGCGACAAACTGCCACAACTAATGGAAGAGGTGAGAACGGAATTGAACAAACTTGTAGCTCCTTATGAACGACTCACTCGTATCGAAATCATGGTGTCGGAATTTGAGAAGACACCCAAGCGCAGCATTAAAAGATTTTTGTATAACCATTAAGTGAAGTAAGAGCCGGAATGCCTACATTGGGAGGAGAAGAATGAGGAATGCAAGTTAAGAATTAGTAGATATGAAGATATGACTCTTTAATTCTTAAAACTATCTTCATTATTGATGTGTGAACAGAAATCTGTTCAACATTCAAACAAAAGCAGTGCGGTTTTTAATGGACGATTGGGATTTGAGATGTGATAGAAAAAGAAACAACAAAGTTTAACATTCTCTCCTTTAAAGGTTAAAATGTTTCTTATATTGCTGATTTGTAGTGTTTTAAAAATGTAAAATAAAATATTTTGGCTCAAAAAAGCACTTTTTTTTTGAGCAGGTACAAAAAAAAACAAAAAAAATGTTTGCATGTGATATTTTTATTATAAATTTGCATCGATTTTAATTGAAGAAAATTATTGTTTTATTATTTTAAAAAAATTACAAAAATGAAAAAGTTAGTTTTATTACTCGCTGTTGCATCTACAGTTGCTTTGTTCTCTTGCTCTCAAAAGGCAGAAGGTTCTGAAGAAACAAGTGCTGCTGCTCAAACTGAAGAAGTTAGCGCTGCTGCTGAAGAAACAAGTGCTGCTCAAACTGAAGAAACAAGTGCTGCTCAGACTGAAGAAGCAAGTGCTGCTGTTGAAGAAACAAGTGCTGCTGCTGAACAGAAATAATTGTAGACAACTACGACAAAAGAGTTTGAAGCTGTTTTCCACATCGTGGAAAACAGCTTTTCTCTTATAGTAAGTTAGTTGCGACAGGCAATGTTGTAAATTTGAACTTAATCCAATAGCATCATGGCAAAATTTTTATACTCACTTCTTGTGTGTTGCATTTGTATTACCCTGTTTGCGTGTGACAAGAGTGATACTGCAACTGCTGTAGCAGTTGGTGGAACCGATACGCTCAACACACAAGAAACCATTCGACCTCAAATGCCGGACAGCTTGCCGATAAGAAACGATAGCATTCAGGTGACAGACAGCGTCTTTTCTCCAACATAGTGCCTGTGTCGAAGTAAAACAAGCCACAAACAATTCATGAGAGGAGTTTGCGGCTTGCTATTGTTCTGTTGTTGCAGTGTTTATCGCTTGTTTTTCCTGCGTTTTGATGCTTCGCGACGCGAAGAATTGCCACGACGATCACGTTGTTGCCGGCGTGATGCTTTTCCGCCTTCGTATTGCGCACGACGACGGTCGGCACGCGATTCTTTTTTCGACGAAAAACGTGAAGCCTCGGTGATGGGAGCTTTGTCGATGCGATGTGAACCGGCAGGGTTCTTTTTGTTGACAAGGGCAAAGTCGAGTTGTTTCTTGATTAAATCGGCTCTTGCCACCTGAATGGTGATGCGGTCGCCCAATTGATATTTGCGGTGATTGCGTCGTCCAATCAAGTAATAGTTCTTTTCGTCAAACTCATAGAAATCGTCGTCCAAGTCACGCACCGGTATCATGCCTTCGCAGTGAGTTTCGTCGAGTTCCACATAAAGTCCCCATTGTGTCACGCCCGAAATGTGTCCTTCAAACACTTCGCCCAAGCGTGCGCCCATAAACTCCACACTCTTGTATTTGATTGATGCTCTCTCGGCATCGGCGGCAAGTTGCTCTTGTGCACTCACGTGTTTACATTCTTCTTCCAGTTTGTCTTGGGGCATACTACGCCCACCTTGGGCATAGCGATCAAGCAACCGGTGTACCATCATGTCGGGATAGCGACGAATGGGAGAGGTGAAGTGGGTGTAGTAGGCAAATGCCAAGCCGTAGTGCCCCACGTTTTTGCTTGAATACACGGCTTTGGCCATGGAACGTATGGCCAGAATAGAGAGTAATTCTTCTTCGGGTTTTCCTTTGATATCTTCCAGCAATTTGTTGATACTTCGGTTCACTTCTTTGGCTGTGCCCGAGGTCTTCACGCTGTGTCCGAAATGGGCGCAGATGTCGGCAAAGTTCGACAGCTTGTCGCTATTGGGCATGTCGTGAATGCGATAGACAAAGGCTTTGGCCTTTTGGCTTCGTTTTACTTTGCCTATGTGTTCTGCCACTTTTACGTTGGCAAGGAGCATAAACTCCTCAATGAGTTTATTGGCTTCTTTCGACACATGCATGATAACCCTGATGGGTTTACCGGTTTCATCAATTTCAAAATGAATTTCTTCGCGGTTAAATGCCACAGCGCCGTTGTCAAAACGCTGTTTGCGCAATTTTTGCGCCAAGTCGTTCAGTTTCAATATTTCGTCAGCCATGTCGCCTTTGCCGGTTTCTATCACTTCTTGAGCCTCTTCATAGGCAAATCGGCGATCGCTTCGTGTAACGGTGTGACAAATGTCGTAGTTGAAGATTTTGGCATTGTCGTCCATTTCAAAGATGACCGAATGGGTGAGCTTTTCTTCGTTGGGACGGAGTGAACAGATGAAGTTGCACAACCGTTCGGGTAGCATGGGCACGGTGCGATCGACCAGATATACCGATGTGGCACGAGCTTCGGCCTCTTTTTCGATTACCGAGCCGGGACGCACATAGTGGGTAACATCGGCAATGTGAACGCCCACCTCCCAATGTCCGTTTTCGAGCCGACGAATGGAAAGGGCATCATCAAAGTCTTTGGCATCGGCAGGATCGATGGTGAATGTGGTCACATCGCGCATGTCGCGACGGCGTGCAATCTCTTCGGGCGTGATACCCGGTTCTATTTTATCGGCGGCTTTCTCTACGTTTTGCGGATATTTATAAGGCAAACCAAATTCGGCCATGATGGCGTTGATTTCGGCATTGTTCTCCCCGGCTTTGCCCAAAACGTCAATCACTTCGCCAATGGGGCTGTTGGCATCTTCCGGCCATTCAACGATTTTTACAACGGCCTTGTCGCCGGTGACACCACCCATGAGCTTTTCGTTGGGAATGAAAATGTCGGTTGCCAAAAATTTGCTATCGGTGTTGAGCAGAGCAAAGTATTTTTTTACTTGCAGTGTGCCGGTGAAAACCTGCTCTTTGCGTTCAATGATTTTAATAACTTCGGCTTCGGGTTCCATGCCTTCGCGTGCTGCACTGATGTGCACCAGCACCTTGTCGCCGTTAAGGGCGTGCATCGAGTTGCGTTCGGCTACAAAAATGGGCTTGCCGTCGTCGTTGGCAGTGTCAACGCTGTTTTTTCCGTTGCTGCGACGAATGAAGATGCCTTCTTCCATAGCCGATCGTTGTATGGCCTTGAACTTGCCCGGGGTTACCTCGTTGAGGAAACCGTCGAGTTGCAGTTGCTCAAGAATTTCAACAACGAGTGCACGTTGTTTGGGAGTTTTTGCATCGACTCCTGCCGAAACTTGCTTGTAGTTGTAGGGGATATTATCTTCGGAGTTGAAAAAGTTTATCACCTTGTCATGGAAGTTGCGACGTTCCTGTTTATAGGTTTTCAATTTGTCTTTAATTGCCATAAATGGATATGTTTTTTTGAGCGAGAGTTGCTTCGCTGTTAGAGATAATCGGGGCAAAAGACCCTTTGTTGATTACAAATTTAACAAAAAAAACATGATGTATCAATTTTGTTGACTGTTTATTGAGAAAAAACGAAGTTTTTTTACACAGTTTTTACAAATTTCACATTTTTACCTGTTGTTTAAGAAAAGAATGAAAAGTTGTTTTCTCTTTGTTTGTCAATGGTTTGTGTAATTTTTGAGAGAACCGGCAATGCGTTGCGATGGCTTGCATATATTGTGTGGCAATAGCATTTAAAAGACTGAAAATCTACTGTTTTCTCGATGTTTGGAAAAAATATTCCATGTTTTGCCGAGAAATATGAAAAAAACGTTATCTTTGCTTGGTAGAATTTAGACACAATTAAAGATAATGAGAACTGACTTGAGTTCAAAGATTAAGCATGACTTGATGTCAAAGCTGGAAGTGCGTCCCGGAAGTGAGTTGGAGCTTGCTTCTCTCACACGTTATGAAAAAATGGTCACCAAGATTGCAAAAACCTCTGCCGAGGGTGCGGCTGTTGTAGCCTTGGAGATTGCCGAATATATCGACAAGTGTGTGCAAGAAAAGGGGCGTTGCGTGATGGCCTTGGGCACCGGTATGGCAGCACTCGATGTCTACGAAGAGCTGGTGAAACTTTATTTTGCCGATAAGGTCAGTTTTCAAAATGTGATTGTCTTCAATTTGAATGAGCTTGGATTGGGAGGAAGATCCAACAAAGGGCAGAGCACCTTTGTGCGGCTTGAAAGTCACCTTTTGAAAAAGGTTGATATTGCTCCGGAGAATGTTCACACGATCGACCGTGAGACTGCCAGAGAAAATGTGGACAAAATGTGCCGTCAATACGAAACCTTGATTGATGAGTATGGAGGTCTTGACTTGGTTCTTTGTCAGCTGACCAAAGGCGGAGGATTGGCGTTTAACGACACCGGCTCTGCTTCAACCTCGGCGTGTCGCTTGGTGTTGTTGAGCAATGAAACCCGACAATGTATTGCCGATTCCTACCAGTGCAAAGATGCACCCGATGCCGCAGTTACACTGGGTATTAGCAACATTAGGGCGGCTCGCAAGGTGCTTTGTGTGGCATGGGGCGAGGATTGCGCGGTAGCCGTGCGTGAGGCTGTTGAGGGAAAAATTACCGAACTTTATCCGGCTTCTTTCTTGCAGATGCACCCCGATGTGAAATTGGTTATCGACTTGGAAGCCTCGTCGCAACTCACACGCATCAATATGCCTTGGAAAGTGTCTACATGCGACTGGACCGACCAGCTGGTGCGTCGTGCCATTGTGTGGCTTTGCCGGCAAACCGAAAAGCCAATCCTCAAATTGACGAATAAAGACTATAACGCCAATGGGTTGAGCGAACTCATCACTGTGTTTGGCTCGGGCTATGACGTGAATATAAAAACTTTTAACGACCTGCAACACACCATCACCGGCTGGCCCGGTGGAAAACCCAATGCCGACGACACCTATCGCCCCGAACGGGCAACACCCTATCCTAAACGTGTGATTGTGTTTAGTCCGCACCCCGATGATGCTATCGTTTCGATGGGTGGCACCATTCGGCGTCTTGTGCAGCAAGGACACGATGTGCATGTGGCATTCATGGCAAGTGGCGATGTTGCCGTTGCCGACGAAGACTTGGCACGCACCATCATGCTCAATGACAAAATCAGCGAGCATTTTGGCTATCAGTCAGAGCTTCGAACGCAAATTGCACGCAACATCATCAAGGGCTTGGACGAAAAACGCGTGGGAACTCCCGATAATGCCGATATGCGCTACTTAAAAGGGCAAATTTTGGTGTGTGAAGGCATCATGAGTTGCAAGTTCATGGGCGTTAGCGTAGAGCATATTCATGAACTGTCGATGCCCTTCTATCAAGATCACCCGTTTGGTATGGGCAAAATTTCAGATGCCGATACATTGCCACTTAAAAAATTAATTGAAGAAATACATCCGCATCAAATTTTCTTTGCAGCCGACCATGGCGACCCATACGGCACACACGAGCGATGCATCAATGCCTTGATTGCCACTTTCGACAAAATTAAAGACGAAGAATGGATGAGAGCTTGTCGCATTTGGATGTATGGCGGTCAATGGGGAGCGTGGGGTATCGACCACATCGAGATGGCTGTGCCTATGAGCCCCGAAGAGTTCAGCGTCAAGCGCACCGCAATACTCAAGTATGAATCTCAAATTCACGATGCCCCCTTCCGTGACCCGGAAGACGGACAATTGAGTTGGCAGCGGTCTATTGAGCGAAATAAAAGCACGGCCGACATCTATGCCCGATTAGGTTTGGCAAGCTACGAAGCCATGGAAGTGTTTGTGCAATATAAACTCTAATCCCCTCTCTTGCAACTTAACCCTTATAACTTCCCTTTAATCTCTTTGTAGATAAATTCGGTAGCTCCAAGGTGCGATTTAATGTAGTTGCCGGCGATGTTGCCACGACTTTGCAACACTTTATTGTTGTGGAGCATTTCGTCCATGAGCATCTGAAAATCTTCTGCATTGTCAATGCTGAAACCGCCTCCCACGGCAATGAGATCCTTGGCTTCGGCAAATTTTTGAAATTTAGGGCCGAATATCACAGGAATGCCATATACTGCAGCCTCGTTCACATTGTGAATGCCGGCACCAAATCCTCCACCCACATAGGCCATTTGGCCATATCGGTATAACGACGCCAGAATGCCGAAACAATCCACAATCAGGCAATCGACATCTTGGGCATTGTCGGTATTCAGCTGTGAATAAAGAGCCGTTTTACGCTTGCATTTGCTCATGATGATTTTCAGCCGTTCGGCATTAAACTCATGTGGGGCAATGATGAGCTTCATCTCGGGGTGAGCGTTGAAGTAGGGAATTACAATATCTTCGTCGGGTTGCCAACTGCTACCCATCACCATTGTCAACCGATGCCCTTTTACCATCGTCTCGATTAATGGAAATTCCTTGGCAGTTGCACGCACGTCGGCCACTCGGTCGAAACGTGTGTCACCGGCTACTTCGGCATTGTCTACATGAATGCGTTTGAGCAATTGTCGCGATTCTTCGTTTTGTACATAAATGCGAGTAAAGCACCTCAACATTTCTCTGAACATTTTGCCCCATGAGCAAAAGAAAGGTTGTCCTTCGCGAAATATGGCCGAAATAATGTAGGTGGGAATGTGACGTTTTTTCAATCCGTTGAGATAATTGCCCCAAAATTCATATTTTACAAAAATAGCCATCTTGGGATCGACCAAATCGAGAAAACGCTTGACATTGCCCACTGTGTCGAACGGCAGGTAGCACACAGCATCGGCTTTATCATAGTTTTTGCGCACCTCATAACCGCTTGGCGAGAAAAACGTGAGCAAAATGCGTTCTTGAGGGTGGTTACGCTTGATTAGCTCAATGAGTGGTCGTCCTTGTTCAAATTCTCCGAGCGAGGCGGCATGAACCCAAATGTATTTGCCATTGTGCTCCAAGTGTTCTTGCAAGTAATCGAATGTGCGAGCTTGGCCTTCCAGCATTAGTTTTGCTTTCGGTTTTTTGAAGGAGGCTAATTGAACAGCCCATTTAAAAACGTTGATGCCTGTGTTGTACAGAAAATCCATTATTTTGTTTGAAAAATCAATAATTGTTAAGTAGACGCGGCGATTTTAGCTTTTGCTTGTCGCGACGTTGTTTCCACAGCTCACTGTCGATGTAAACTCGGCAAGAAATTTGTTGCCAAAATCCTGTGGTTTTATTGGTTGCATGTAAAGAAAGCGAAGTGTTGAGGTCAACAAAACGATTTTGAACAATGTGCACGATGACATCGGTGCGACTGTATATATTGTCGCGGTAGTAGGTGTCGCCCAAATTCAGCAGGTTGCCAAAGCGTGGATATAGAGGAAACAAGTCTTTGCCGGCAAAGATGTTTTGCTCGGCTTCAACACATTTCCATCTCATGCGGGCATTGGCGACAAAACCACATGCCGTGTGCCACCTGTCGTCGATGCGGGCGCGTTCTTGGTTGATGATTACGCCGGCTTTCACTTGCAGTGTGGTTGCCGGTGTAATGTCTTGGTCATAGCCTGCCATGGGATTTATTGTGATGTCGTCATTCACTCCTTCGTGCTCGGCAGGGTGCTTGCTCTTGGCCAAATGATTGAGCTGTAAACTGCCACCGACCCACAGTCCTGCCGTTGAGCAAGGATACCATCGTCCGTTGAAATTGATGTTGAAAGCCTCACGTTGGTTGGTGGTTTGCAATTGTCGCCAGTCAAGAAATAATTCGCCGTAGTTGCGTGCATGCCTGTGTTGCACGAGCAAGCCCCTGATGTGAGGTTGTTCGTAGTTGAGTGAGTCGCTCCACAAGTAGCGTGGTGCACGCTCCACAAGCAATGTGCGTGAAAACATGCCTGCCGTTATCTGCCAGTTGTCTTTGCGATATTGATAGTAGAGTGTGGGTAGCACTTTGTGTCCGTCCAAACCGTTGTTGATGGGTTGCAGCCAAGTGACACCACCTTTGAGGATGTGCACACTGTCCATGAGTTGCAATCCCAATTCAGGGCTTAGGTGTGAGAAAAAAAAAGTTTGGTCGCGTCGCATTTCGTCACCTCCCTCTCGGTTGTTGAACACTGTGCCAAAGTCGATGCTCCAAACAACCTCTTGAGCCGCCATTGGCACAAAAGCCGTGGCGAGCAGGAGAAATAGTGTGGCGACGAAAAATTTGTTCATTGTTGCCGGAACGGTTTATTCGGTTGTGTTGAGTTTGATGTTGTCAATGCCTCGCTTGATGCGAGCAATGGTTTCGGCTTTGCCGAGGATTTTGGTGATTTCAAACATGTGAGGGCCTTTGCATTCGCCCACAACAGTGAGGCGGAAGGCATTCATCACATTGCCCATGTGATATTCATGACTTTTGATCCATTCCATTACGGCGTTTTCTGTTTTTTCGGCGTTTTCGAAGTCTTGCGTGTCAAGCACTTCGAGCAGTTCTGTCATGAGTTGTGGCGTTTCGGCTTTCCAACGCTTGCGCACGTCTTTGGCATCGTATTCTTTGGGAGCTTCAAAGTAGAAGCGAGCGTTGGTCCACAAGTCTTTGATAAAGTTGATGCGATTTTTTACCGATCCTGCGGTAGCGGCAATGTAGGCATCGCTGAATTGAGCCACATCGACGTGCTCGGCAAGCACAGGCTTGAATTGCTCGGCAAGGGTGCTGTCGTCTTCGTTCATCAAGTATTCATGATTGAACCACTTGGCTTTTTCAAAGTCAAATTTTGCTCCACTCTTTGAACAGTGTTCAAACGAGAAATCACGAATAAGCTCGTCCATCGACATGATTTCGCGGTCGTCGCCCGGGTTCCAGCCCAGCAATGCCAGGAAGTTGACAACTGCCTCGGGCAGGTAGCCGGCTTCGCGATAGCCCGAAGATAATTCGCCCGATTTGGGGTCGGTCCAATTAAGAGGAAACACCGGGAAGCCAAGACGGTCGCCGTCACGTTTGCTCAATTTGCCTTTCCCGTCGGGTTTGAGCAACAAAGGCAGGTGCACAAAGGCCGGCATGGTGTCGGTCCACCCGAATGCCTCGTAGAGTAGCACGTGTAATGGAGCACTGGGCAACCACTCTTCACCTCTGATCACATGAGTTACCTCCATCAAGTGGTCGTCAACAATGTTGGCCAAGTGGTAAGTGGGCAGGTCGTCGGCACGTTTGTAAAGCACTTTGTCGTCGAGAATCGAAGAGTTAATGGTTACATCGCCCCTGATTAGGTCGTGTACAACGATGTCGCGTCCCGGCTCAACCTTGAAGCGCACCACAAAGTTGGCTCCGCTGTCGATGAGCTTCTTTTGTTCGCCAAAGTCCATGGTGAGCGCGTTGCGCATGCTCATGCGTGTAGATGCATCATACTGGAAATTCTTGATTTCATTACGTTTTGCTTCAAGTTCCTCGGGTGTGTCAAATGCGATATAAGCTTTGCCTTGGTCGCACAGATGTTTCACAAATTTACGGTAAATGTCGCGACGTTCGCTTTGCTTGTAAGGGCCAAATTCGCCCCCTTCACGCACGCCTTCATCAACCTTGATTCCGAGCCAGTTGAGCGATTCGTTGATGTAGTCTTCGGCTCCGGGCACAAAGCGCGAACTGTCGGTGTCTTCAATGCGAAGAATGAACGAACCTTGATTTTGACGGGCAAACAAGTAGTTATATAGCGCAGTGCGCACGCCACCAATGTGCAACGCACCGGTGGGAGATGGCGCAAATCGCACTCTTACTTTTCTTTCCATATTGTGAATGTCTTTTTTCTTGATTTCCAAAATTAATGTGCAAATTTACAAAATAATGGAGAATTACACATGATTAACATCAATTTATGACAGCAATAGAGAAATTTGGTGCATTGCATCTCGATCGGTTTGATCGATTTTGCATGGAGTTGCAGTGGCCCAGCCGCGATCAATCCAGTAGAGATCGGTGCTGTCGTCGTTGGGCGAATGGCGTTCATATTCTCCCATCAGCCAGTAGTAGTCAACTCCGTGTGGGTCGGTGCGGCGTTCAAATTCATTGATCCATCGCCCCATGCAGGTGGTGGTTACTTTGATGCCTTTCAACGATTCAACGATGCGTGGAATATTTACATTCAGGCAAATGTCGGGTGGCAACCCTTGTGTAAGCACTCGTGAAATCACGTGGCGCACAATAGGAATGCAAGGGTTCATGTCGGCGTTAAAACTGTAGTCGTCGTAGGAGAATGCCACACTTGGCACTCCATGCACACACCCTTCAAAGGCAACGCCCATGGTACCGCTGTAGATGGTGCTCACACCGGTGTTCAACCCATGATTGATGCCCGAGAGCATCAAATCGGGAGTGCGACCTTCAAGCAATTGATCGAGTGCCAGTTTGGCGCAGTCGGTGGGGGTACCGTTCACCAAATACATCTTCATGTCTTCATCGCTCTTCACGGGAATGGCACGCAAAGGAGTAGATACTGTGATGGCACTGCCTTTGCCACTCTGGTGTTGCATGGGAGCAACCACCATCACTTCGCCAAATTCACGGGCTACGGCTGTCAAGGTCTTGATGCCATTGAAGTTGTAGCCGTCGTCGTTGCTCACGAGAATTAATGGTTTCTTATTCTTGTTCATACTCTATATCGTTCTTTAATTTTGCAAAATTACTATAAATCGTCAGCACTCACAACCCACAATCTTGCCTCAAATTAAACATACTGTTTTTAGAATACTTGGTGAGTATATGAATTTCCGTAGTTTTTGTGTTTTCTCAAATTCAATGTTCTTGAACGGACTCATTTTTTTTGTCCAAATGTTGCATTTTGTTGTAAAAATCACCAACTTTGCGAATTGAAAAATTTTCTGCTCGTCATGTATATCAGGTTTTATTGATGTAGCAGGAACCAATAAAAAATAAGTATGCAATATTTTATCCATGTGAATGGTCAACAACAAGGACCGTTTGAAGAAAGTGAATTGTTGGCAAATGGGGTGACACCCTCTACAATGATTTGGAGTGAAGGAATGCCCGGCTGGCAACCTGCAAGTCAGGTGCCGGCGTTGAGCTACTTGTTTGCCGGCCAGACTCAACAAGGTGTGTCACAGTCTCAATATGGCTTCCGACAAGCCGAAAAACAACGACCGCCCATGCCCGACACTTATTTGGCTTGGGCTATTTTGAGCACTATCTTTTGCTGTCTTCCACTGGGTATTGTTTCTATTGTCAAGGCATCGGAGGTAAGCTCTAAATACAACACCGGTGACTATGCCGGAGCAGAGCAATCGTCGCGGGATGCCAAAAAATGGGCAACGTGGAGTGCCGTTTTGGCTTTGATTGGAACAGCATTATATCTGTTGGTGTTTGCCATTGGCATGTTTGCCGGCTACTCCGACTATTAAGGAAAAGAAAAATCTCTCTCTGTTGTGGCGTGCACAGTGTTTTTGTCTGTGTGCCATGAGTCGTGTTTATTGTTGTCTGTGATAAAATCAGTATATTTGCATTGATGAAAACAGATAGGAATAACGACGAAGATATGAGATTACAATGTGGATTTGGACAATGGCAAAGGCGAGGTTTGAGTCTCGTGATTGCGATGTGCTTTATTGGGACATGTGCTTTGGGGGCACATGCTCAAGGAGTGTCGCAACTTGTTGAACGCATGGTGGAGCGGCTGAAAGCCAATCCGCAGGAAAAAGTGCATCTGCACACCGATCGCAACAAGTTTGTTGCCGGCGAAACGGTTTGGTTCAAAGGCTATGTGACAGATGCGTTGACCTTGCAACCTGTCACAGGCAGTAATTTTCTCTATGTGGAGCTGGTGAATGATAGTGGTGTGGTTGAAAGCCGGGTGAAAGTCATGCGTGAAAATGAAAATTTTGCAGGACATGTCGATTTGCCACACCATTTGAGGAGTGGAAAATATGTGCTCAACGCCTACACTCGGCACATGGAACCGTTGAAGGGTTTTAATGCCATAAAACCCATTACGGTGATTAATGGCCGATTATCTGAAATCAAGAAGAATAAAATTAAGGCACGCATGGTGGGAGATGGCAATGTGCAACCTCATTGCATTGCTTTGCGTGAAAAAGGTCGTCGCTTGCTGGTGGGCACACAAGGCATTGAGCAAGGTTTGCCTTGTACTCTTTTGGCAGTCAATAGAGGATTTCCCATCTTTTCGCAGGAGTTCACGACCGGCAAAGTGCTTGAAGTGAACTTAGATTCAATTCCCGGTGGCGTTACTGCATTGTTTTTGCTTAACCGGCAGTTGCAGATGCTTGACAGGGTCGATTTTTATTCTTCGGGCATGGAAGCCGAAGTGAGTTTTGTGGACATTGTGCCTTCGCTATTGCGACATGATGCCGGCAAAGAGGTGCAGTTGCATTTGCACGCCCCGGCTCTGTATCAAGGAGAAACTGTCTCTATGTCGGTATCGGTGGTGAGCAAAAAGGCTGTTGTCGATAACTTGAATGTTTCTATTGCCGGCGATCTCATGCTCTCGCAAGACGTTGCAGGAGGCATCGACAATGCCGACTTGATGATGGCAAGCGATCGTGTGCTTGTGTTGCCCGATGTTCATAATTGCCGTTATGGGTTGAATGATGCTCTTAATGCACATTCGACACCTGCCTCGGTATCAGTTCCTTTTGAATCCATGCAAAGCATCGATGGCAAAGTCACGAGTTTGATTTTTGGCAAACCGATTGCCGATTGTCAAGTGAGTGCAATTTCGCCTCAAATGGGAGAGTGTGCCGTGGCTGTGAGCGATGCCGATGGCTGTTTTTCGCTCGACAATCTTCACATTTTACAAGGGGCTGAATATGTGGTGCAGGCTCGCACAAAGAAAGGCGGTGATAAGGTGAACCTCACCCTTGATGAACATGAGTTCCCCGAATTTGACTCTTCATATCTTCATTTCTTCCATCAGTCGCCTCGTGAAATCGACTATACTATGGAAGAGGTGTTTGTGCCCAATAGTCTGTTACTGGGCGAAGTGGAGGTGCGTGCCACCAAGCGGCATGCCATTAGTGGAGGGAGTGAGTTTTCGCGTTTGGCCGATTTTTCGATGTCACGCGAAGAAATGAATAAAATCGATGCCACTTGCATGCACGAGCTTTTGCGCCGCATTCCGGGTATTCACATCATGGGAGAGCGATGCTATGTGCGTGCCAGCAATTCCATTTATGGCGACAACCCTGCGGCTATCGCTGTCGATGGTGTCATCATGGACGGCAATTTCGATCTTCACCTCATTAACATGAGCGATGTGGCGCATGTCGATGTTTTTAAAACCGGCAACACTGTTATTTGGGGACATTTGGGCACAAGCGGAGTGATTAACATTGTGATTAAAGATGGAAGCTACACTGAAAATGCAGACAACAGAACTTATGTCAAGAAGATTGCTCCTTTGGGTTGTCAACTTCCGCGTCTGTTCAATGAATTTGATGACAACTCCTTGACTGTCAACACAGGTTACACGGTATATTGGAATCCCGAAGTGAGCATTGACAGCAATGCACCTGAGGCAAATATTTGCTTTCCTGCCAAGTGCGAAGCCGGCGACTATCTTATCACGGTAGAAGGTGTCACTTCGCAAGGGCGTCTTGTTAGTGCAACCAAGACCATCACAATAGGTGATTGAGAAAATTGACCGATGTGAAGACGGAGTGTTTGTCATTCATCTGCCTGCAAGATGCTGTGCCTTAGCTCCGGATATGCGCAAAAAAAGCGAACCTCTTGTGGTTGAAGGTTCGCTTTTCTGTTTATCCCAAATCGGTCATTAGAGTCCGCACTGATTTTGTTCAACAAGCAGACAAAAGCAGTCGGGAAGCAACGCGATGAACCGAAAATTGTAAACCTTGCGGTCTAATGACCGATTTTGGTTTATGATAGAATTTAGTCCACAATGAGCATGGCATCGCCGTATGCTCCAAAGCGATATTGCTCTTTGATCGCTTCTTGGTAGGCTTTCATCACTTTGTCATAGCCGCCGAATGCGGTGGTAGTCATGAGCATCACCGAGTAGGGCATGTGGAAATTGGTGACAAGCGCATCGGCTGTCGAAAATTCATAGGGTGGAAAAATGAACTTGTTGGTCCAGCCGGAGAAAGGCTTGATGTGTCCGTTCATGCCCACGGTGCTTTCCATGCCGCGTAGCACCGATGTGCCGATGGCACATATCTTGTGCCCATTGTCACGAGTAGCGTTCACGCGTTGCGAGAGAGCGTCGCTCACTTCCATTTGCTCACTGTCCATGCGGTGCTTGGTGAGATCTTCTACATCGATGTCGCGATAGCTGCCCAAGCCAATGTGCAACGTCAAGAAGTCTTTTTCAATGCCTTTTATTTCCATGCGTTTCATGAGTTCACGGCTGAAGTGCATGCCTGCCGCCGGAGCAACCACGGCTCCTTCGTTTTGAGCAAAGATGGTTTGATAGCGTTCGGCGTCTTCGGGGTCGTTCACCTCGCGAGTGATGTAGTAGGGCAATGGTGTGTGCCCGAGTGCAAACAGGTTTTCTTTGAACTCATCGTGTGAACCATCGTAGAGGAAGCGCAATGTGCGTCCGCGCGAAGTGGTGTTGTCGATGACTTCGGCCACCATCGAGTCGTTGACGTCGAAATAGAGTTTGTTGCCAATGCGGATTTTGCGTGCAGGTTCCACCAGCACGTCCCACAACTTGTGTTCTTCGTTGAGTTCGCGCAACAGGAACACTTCAATCTTAGCTCCTGTTTTTTCCTTGTTGCCAAAGAGTTTGGCCGGAAAAACTCGTGTGTCGTTGAAGACAAACATGTCTTTGTCGTCGAAATAATCGAGAATTTCCTTGAAGATTTTGTGCTCAATTTCGCCGGTTTTACTGTGAAGTATCATCAAGCGTGATTCGTCACGGTTCATAATTGGCTCTGTTGCGATGAGCTCTTTGGGCATTCGGGTGTCGAATTCTGATAATTTCATAAAATATAATTCAGTTTAAATTTCTGTCGTGTTGTTATTGAGCAATAAATAGTGTGAACGGTCGAAACAAGTTGTTTTGCCTTGTGGATTGCTCATTATTCGGCAAGATTGCGTTGCTGTTTTTTTGCCTTGTTGCGTGCCTTGATGGCCGATGCTCGCTTTTTGTTGTCGATGCGTTCTTGCGCAAGTCGTTGTTCTTCGGCTGCATCGGGCATGACATAGGTTTCTTCTTCGAGTTTTTGAAGCAGGTCGTCGACCGACATGCAGTTTTCAACCCTCACTTTGCCTACACGTGTGCGACGCAATGAGGTCAGGTATGCTCCGCTGTTCAATGCCTCTCCTATGTCGCGAGCGAGAGCGCGTATGTAGGTACCCTTGCTGCACACGACTCTCATTTTCATTGTTGCTTCGGTTGGCAATCCGCATTCCAGCAGTTCAATTTCATCAATGACCAGCGTTTTGGCCTTGATAGTTACTTCTTCGCCTCGACGGGCTTTTAGATAGGCCGGTTTGCCGTCGACCTTGCAAGCACTGAATTTGGGAGGTACTTGTTCAATACACCCAATGAATTTATTGTGCAACACTTGCTCGATTTGCTCCGGAGTGATGTGTTGCCATGAAAATGTTGCGTCGACCTCGGTTTCACGGTCAAACGATGGGGTGGTTGCCCCCAGGCGAAGTTCGGCAATGTATTCTTTTACTTCGGCTTGCAACCGGTCGATGGTCTTGGTCTTGCGTCCGGTGCACACGATGAGCACCCCGGTGGCAAGCGGATCGAGTGTGCCGGCATGTCCCACTTTCACGTTGGGAGTGTTGAGACGGCGACGCAAGATGCCACGAATTTTTTTCACAGCCTCAAACGAAGTCCATTTCAACGGCTTGTCGATGTAGAATATTTCGCCTTCTAAGGGGTTCAACATAGCTCTTTTTATTGATTAATTGACCATTTGCAGGCTCATTCCCGATGCCAGCATGGCAATGAGCGTTCCGCCCAAAATAATGCGATACCAACCAAAGGCTTTGAAACCATATTTCGTGAGGAATGAAATGAAAAATTTAATGGCGATGAGGGCTACAACAAAGGCAACCACGCACCCCACGGCAAGCACCGCCCAATTGTCGGCCATGGCTTCGCGTTGTTCTGCAAATTCAGGTTTGACGAATATTTTGAGCACAGAGTAGCCCGATGCCGCGGCCATTGTGGGAACTGCAAGGAAGAATGAAAATTCGGCCGCCGTTTTACGAGTGAGCCCTTGTTGCATGCCACCGGCAATGGTGGCAAAAGAACGTGATGTGCCGGGAATCATGGCGATGCACTGGTAAAGCCCGATGATGAATGCACGCTTCTTGGTGAAAGGCTTGTCTTGCTTGTGTTGAAACCACTTGTCTACAAAAAGCAACAATATGCCCACCACAAAGAGCATGATAGCTACTACCCACACGTTGCTCAATAGGCTTTCTATGAAATCATCAAGCGCAAAGCCTATGACAGCGGCAGGAATGAAGGCTATAACCAATTTTAGGTAGAAATCATACTTTTGTCGCAATGCTTGCCACCCTGTTGCGCCGGGGGCTGCCTCGTTGAGCTTGAAAAACCGCTTCCAATAAAGCAACACAACCGACAGGATTGCGCCAAATTGGATAATGACGGTATAGGCGTTTACAAAGGGATCGCTGGTGTTAACCCCCAATATATTTTCGGTAATAATCATGTGACCGGTGGAGGAGATAGGCAAAAATTCTGTCAATCCCTCGACAATGGCAATGATTATCGATTGAAAAATGTCCATTCTGCAAAAAAATAAAGAGTGTGATGCGAGCAGGGTTGATTACTTGAAAGTGATGTTATGCCTCAACATCTTCTTGAACGTCTTTGTGCTGCTCGCTTTTGTCGCTCTTTTTGTTGAAGATGATGGCAAAAATCATCAGTACAAAGCCTAGCAAAGCCACCATGGGACCTACAACCGTGCGCGTGTTGTTGAAAATGTCGTAGTTGAAAGTTTTGCCGGTGTTACCGCTTCCGCCCATCAATGCAAAACCAATGACAATGAGCACGACGCATACACCAATCATGATGAAGTTCGTTTTATCGAGAGGAAATTTGTCCGATTGACCTTTCGATGTTGCAGAGGTTGCGGTGCCGGTGGCCGCTTTAGTGTCTTTAGCCATGTTTATATTGCTTAATTAATTTGTTTCAGTCGTTTAGAAGAGTGCATAATATGCAACTAAACTATTGAAATGCAAAGTTACAACATCAAACTCCGTTTGTCAACCCTTTTGCCTCAAAAAACATGATTATCTCAAAATATTTTTGTTCTGTTGTAAGGTTAAACCCAAATCGGTCATTAGACCGCTAAGGTTTACAATTATCGGTTCATCGCGTGCTTCCCGACTGCTTTTGTAGTGTGTGGTGATGTAAAATATTTGGGTGAAGTGATGTTTTTGACAGAGAACTTTGTTTTGATGTCAGGAGAATAGTTGAGAGAAGCGGGTTTTGCGTTTGAGATAATGTGCCGTGATAATATTCAAGCGACCTTCGGGGGTGGCTTTGAGCAAATTGACAGCAGGAAAGTTGGTGTAGTGCCCACGCATTTTCTTAAAGTCGCTGTGGGCTTTGAGTATGGCTTTGGCGTCGCCCCATTGCAACTTAACCAAAGCTTGTAGAAAGGCGATGGTGTCGATGAGCCGGCGAGTGAACACAAGTCGCCTGCCTTCGGCTTGCGGCAAATTTTTGTGTAGCATGAGCAGGTTGTTGCGAAAGTTGAGATATGTCTTGCGAGGATTGCCTTGTGGCAGGCTGCCTCCTCCCAAATGATACACCCGGCTTGCCGGCACCATGCGCAATTGCTTGCCGGCAATTTGCAACCGCCAGCACAGGTCTATTTCTTCCATGTGGGCAAAGAAACGGTTGTCCAGGCCGCCAATGTTCAAGAAAAGCTCACTGTTCACCATGAGGCATGCACCACTTGCCCAAAAGCATTTGAGCGGTTGACCGTCATATTGGCCTTGGTCGGCTTCGATGTTGCCGAAAATGCGTCCTCGACAATAGGGAAAACCGTGTTTGTCGATAAAACCGCCTGCTGCGCCTGCATATTCAAACATTTCTTTGTCGTCGTCTCGGTCTTGAAGCAATTTAGGTTGCACGGCTCCCACTTCGGCATGTTGCTCCATGTAGTTGTAAAGAGGCTCCAACCAGCCTCGTGGTGTGCGCACATCGCTGTTGAGCAACACGGTGTAGTGGTATTTTGTGGCTGCTATGCTCTTGTTGTAGCCTTCGGCGAAACCGTAGTTTTTGTCGAAATATATTGTTTTCACTTGATCGAACTCTTGTTCGAGTACCTTGCGACTACAGTCTGTGCTACCGTTGTCGGCAACGATTACATCGGCAATTTGGTCATTGGTATTGGCAACGACCGATGGCAGATATTTGCGGAGCAGTGCGGCTCCATTCCAATTCAAGATGATGACAGCTACTTTTTTCATACGTTATCGGGATATTTCACCGGACGTTTCCAACGTTTGTGGGTCCATAGCCAGTAGGCAGGCTGTTCTTTGATATTCTCTTCGAGGAGTTGGGCATATTGTCTGCTCAATTCTCCCTTTTTGGTTTGCTTGGCATACTCACACATGGGCATCAACGTGCATTCATAGTGTCCTCGTTTTACCTTGCGCATGTAAAAATAGCCTACACGCATGTCGAGAATGCGAGCTACGGCTTCGGTGCCGTTGATGATGGCTGTGGGGTGGTTTAGGAATTTAACGATGTGTCCGTCGTGTCCCGGTAGCGGGTGTTGGTCGCTCAAGAACCCCAATGCCATGTGCTTGCCTTCTTGTTGCTTGTGCATCATCATGCGCAAAATTTTATTGCCGGGGTAGCAGGAGGTGTAACGGCTGCGCAAGCGTATGAAGAACTTGTCGAACCATTCGTTTTCCAGAGGGTGATAGGCTTCGCCAAGCACATTGCCACGTGCTCGGGTTTCATCACTCAGCCACATGGTCACGCTCGTGAGCCACTCCCAGTTGCCAATGTGTGCGGCATATAGCATGACGCTTTGACCGCGAGCAATTCCTTCGTCTATGAATTGTGCATTGTGAAACACCATGCGTTTTTTTAAGTCCTCGTCTTTGACATGCAGCAACTTGATGGTTTCAAAAAAATAGTCGGCAAATTGGTGATAGAACTCTTGTTCAATCTTGTGACGTTCTTTTTTGCTTTTTTCGGGAAAACATTCAATCAGGTTTTGTTGCACCACTTTTTTGCGATAACCGATGAGCTTGTAGACAACAAAATAGAGTGCGTCGGCATTGACAAAAATCAACCACCACGGCATGCGTGCCAGCAGGTCGAGTGCCCAACCCAGTGGGGTAAGCAGAATGTGTTGCAGTTTTTTGTTCATGAAAAACCGTTCACGATTTCGCCTTCAACGCTCAAATCGTCGTTGATCGACAGTAATTTCACTTCAACCACCTTGTTCACCACCGAAGGACATGGTTGCACGTTCACACGCATGTAGTTGTCGGTGAAACCGTGCATTGGAGCGTTGCCGTGAGGTTGCTCCATGAGCACCGGACGTGTCGTTCCCAAATATTGCTCTGTGAATGCCCGTTGTTTTTTGTCGCTCAATGCAATCATGCGTGCCACGCGCTCTTGCTTGGTCTTTTGGTCGACAATGTAGGGAATTCTCAGTGCCATTGTTCCGGGGCGTTCGCTATAGGGAAATACATGCAAATGCTGCACGTTGAGCGATGCAATGAAGTTGATGGAGTCTTCGAAATATTCGGGCATTTCGCCACGGTTACCCACCATCACGTCTACACCAATGAAGCTGTCGGGCATGAGTTGTCTTATTTTTTCAATTTTGTGGGCAAAAAGCGAGCGATTGTAATGCCGACGCATGAGGCGTAGCACATCATCGCTACCGCTTTGCAATGGAATGTGAAAGTGTGGCATGAAGGCACGGGATTGCGCACAAAAATCGATGATTTCGTCGGTGAGCAACTCAGGTTCAATCGACGAAATTCGGTATCGTTCAATGTCTTGCACCCGATCAAATGCCTTGATGAGGTCGAGAAACGTTTCACCGGTGTTTTTGCCGAAATCGCCAATATTCACGCCCGTAATCACAATTTCACGGCCACCTTCATCGGCTACTTGTTGGGCTTGTTGCACCAAACTTTCGATGGTGCCGCTACGACTGCGTCCGCGAGCCATGGGAATGGTACAATAGGTGCAAAAATAGTCACAACCGTCTTGCACTTTCAAAAAGTAGCGAGTGCGGTCGCCACGTTCGCACGATGGACTGAATAACCTAATGTCTTTGTGTGGCGTAACGGCAACCTCTTCTTTGTGTTTGTTTTTGAACCATCGGTCAACGTGCTCCACAATGTTCAGCTTTTGTTCGCTGCCCAGCACGATGTCAACACCATCGATGGCGGCCACCTCTTTGCTCTTGAGTTGAGCGTAGCAACCGGTGACCACAATGAGGGCTTCGGGATAGTTCTTGACGAGACTGTGAATGTGCTGACGACATTTTTTATCGGCCATGGCGGTGACGCTGCAAGTGTTCACCACGCACATGGTGGGCACTTCGCCGTCTTCGGCGGTTTCAATGCCCTTTTGTTTGAGCAACTCGCCCATGGTTGCAGTCTCCGAGAAGTTGAGTTTGCATCCCAGAGTCACAAATTTAACCGTTTTACGTTCGTTATTCGCCATCATTGCAGCTGCAAAGGTACGAAAAAGGCGACAATATACGCAAATGTCTTTACTGCACCATAGATGCACTAAAAAGGTTAAAATGTGGTTCATTCTTCATATAACTGTAGATGTGCTCTCTGAAAAGCACTGTCCGTTATGGCGACAAACGTTTGTGCGGAGATCGGGCTGTGTTGTTGATCTTAATGACTCTGGGATATGGAGCATTGTAAAACAGAATGTAATCGTCGTTTTTTTGTGATTTTGTTGATTTGTATTTGTTTGTAAAACTAACGATAATTGTTTATTAAATAATTATTACTTATCATTGTTTGCTTCGAAATTAGAACATTTAATTGTGTAAAGTTTTTTGTGTTTACAAAAAAGTTTGTATATTTGCGACAATAGAATATGCGTAATATGATGAACTTACTATTATGTTATTGACCTTGTAAACTCCAACTTTATTAATATTAATCTGATTTTAAATTATCAATACTCCGTTATTTTTTATGCTGCTTCAGCAGCGAAACTAAATATCTCATTCACACTTTCTTTATTTAATGGCATGTTCGGGTTCCTCTCGAACACGTCAATAATTCGTTGGGCATAGTAGGCATTGACCATCTGCGCTTTAAGGCGGCCGATGGACGCACCAAGTTCCTTGCACATGATTTTAGCCACATTGAGTGCCGTGAATGAGGAGTTGAAGGCAAAGTCAAGTTTTCTCTTGTCGCGTGCCTGACAATC
>JBGYAB010000044.1:0-11124 GCA_041815985.1 Sodaliphilus sp.
TGAATTTAGTAACAATATAATCAAACAGATACAGTACAGAATAAACGAAAGACCGAGATGCAAACTCAATTTCTATTCCCCAAAAGAAATCTTTTTCTTAAATTTGAAACAAAAAGTTGCATTCAATAGTTGAAACTACACGGACAAGTTTTTTTCAACCCTTAACGGTCTGATGACCGATTGAGGTTTAATATCATTTCTCAAAAATCGGTTGATTTAGCGAGTGATCACGAACTTCTTGGCCATAGTGCCTACTTTCACAACGTAGCAACCCTTGGTCATGCCATTCAACGGCATATTCACCTCATTGCCCATCGAGCCTGCCAATGCCACACGACGACCATTCAAGTCAAAGACTTCGACAGCTTCGCCAAATTTCAAGCCTTGCACCGAAAGCACATCGCCGGTTACATTCACAAGTAAATTGCTGTCAAGAACCGAATTGACGCCGGAAGAAGAGCCTTCGTAATCTTCGGGAAAGGCATCTTCGTCTTCATAGTTGCGATAATAGGTCACATCCCATTTCTTAGCCTTGAAGGCATCGACGGTAGCCTTGGTGCACACATTGTGTTCAACATCAGGACGGCCATCGACCACACAAATTTCGCCAGCCGGATTTTCTGCCACAGCAGAACGGTCGTAAACCGAGTCGGCAATAGCCTGCATTTCCTGAGCAGAAATTCTGTTCAACATGCACTCAATTTGCCTGAGGCCTGTCCATTTCTTCATAACCGTCAACTTATTGAGCTGATTAACGCCTATATAGAGATAATGAAGATCGGTTTGTTGCGAAAAATCAATTTCTTTCAAATTATTTCTCGTGAGATTAAGCGAAGAGATCATGGGGCACTTGGTGAGATCAACCTTAGACAAGCCTTTCCTTACACACAAAAAATACTTAAATTTTCCGTAAAGAGTGACTGTGGGAGAAGTAACTTGATGTTTTATCGTTTCGAAACTGCATACGATTTTCTCGCCTTCTTGGTATTCACCATCATTGTTCCAATCGGCCCAGCAACGCCCGTCATCGGGGCTTAAATAACCTGTCAGCAAAATCATTTCCCACTGACCGTCAACGCTGTCGGTGGTAATCACAATGCGGTTTTCTTTTTCAAGATCTGGAGTTTCCTCGGCTTGTGCCACCATTGGAACGAAGGCTGAAAAACTCAACAATCCGGCTACTAATCCTGTTTTAAGATTAAAATGTTTCATACTAATAAAATTTTAAATTGTTATTAATGAAATGTGCCTCTCTTAAAAACGAAGAGGGTTTAAGTTATGTTTTTTTATTTTGAGTGCAATGCAGGCAATGAACAATTTCACGGCCTGCACGTTTTGTCATTCAACAATCACCTTTTTCCCATTGACGATGTAAAGTCCTGATTGCGGATTATTCACACGGCGACCATCAATAGCATAGGCAGACCGAGATGTGCTTTTGCGCTTGTTTGCCACAATGTCGGTTACACCGGTGGGCTCGCCAATCACAAATTGAGCAGTTGTCATTGTACTCACATTATTATAGTCTACTGCCACTGCGCTCAACGTGCAACTCTCATCAATTGTGACGGTTGCATTTTGACCGGCAACAATGGTTGGATGATCGAGCAAATCGTTATAATCAACCGCCGTGGTCGAGTACCACACGGCCTTGGCAACGCCGGAACCGGAGATCGTGACAGTGACCGGGGCATCAAACCTACCTCCGGCAGGGCTGATGACCGGTGCCGGAATGGGTTCTTTAGCTTTCACATTGAGCATATACCAAGCTGTGTCAGGCAAATAAGTTTCATTACCTTTGAAGATGGCCGCAACCAATGCCATACCCTCCTTGATACTAAAAATGTAGCCCATGTTGTTAACCACGGCAACATTCTCGTTGGAGCTTTTATAAACGATTGGCGATACCTTATTAGGATTATTCAAATAGGGGCCATAGTCGTTGTCGCCGGCTTCAACGGAATATTCCTGCACGTCCCAAAAGATGCCCGGAGCTACACGAATCACATAGTTAGCGGCAGACACCGTGCTGTAAACGCCATCTTTCAATGTCACCGCATTGAGGCGACACGACGAAGAAACAGTAACAGTGTCGATGTATTCCATGCGTGTTCCGTTCTCAATCTTAGGGTTAGAACCGTCGGTCGTATAAAATATTTTCGCCACACCGGCAGCATAGGGAGTAACCAACGACACCTGCTGCGCTTTGTCATAAGTGCCCGATGCAAGCGAAATTATCGGGGCTTTCACCTCCGAGGGTTCTTCTTCATAAACGATGGTGATACGCCTAAAATACAGCGTTTTCTTGAGTTCAGAAGTTTGCTTCATCTGAATGTCTACTTTGCCCTCCTCGGCCTCAGCGGCCGGCACAAACTTATAGGCAGCAAAGGTGCCCGAGAGAGCCACTTCGTCGGCATTATTGACTTTGTATTTCACGCCATTAACCTCGACCTGCAGTTTGGCTGCGATAGTTGCATCGTCATATTTGCGAGCCGTTACCTCGATCGACTTCACCTTTCCCGGAATGTTGTTGGTGTAAAGCGAAAGCCACGATGCCGGGTGAGTTGCTCCACCCACCAGTTGCCCGGTATTGGCGGTGAAAGCAAAATAATAAGTATCTGAAACAATCATCCAAGTGAGCTGGTTGAGCGTTGTGGTCATTATCGTGTCGTGGCTGGTAAGATCGTAGAACCCCTCACCTCCGGCCGAGCGACTCTTTTCCCAGCCAAAAGTCCAGGTCTTTTCTTGTGCAAAAACCGATGAAAAAGAAAAAACAGTTGCCAATAACAACAAGAGCAAATTGTGTAAAGTTTTTGTCATAGCCTATCATTTGCAAGGTCGTGTGGGTGGTTTTACTTTCGACAAGGAGCAGACCTCTTTTTCTCCTCGGCGATTGAAAGGTGAGCTTTTGTTTTTAAGACAAAACGATTAAAATTTACGGCCGTCACAAACGGCTTGCAACAAAATTACGCAATTCACTTTAAAAATGCAACCTTTTCTTCTTTTTTTTAAATAATTTTCTTTCAAACGTGTCATTCACATTAATATAAATAGAGAAGAATTTGCTTTTGAAAGGGAATTAAGCCGATAGAGTTTTTGTTGTGTTTGTGGCACAGAGAACAATTGTTTCACAGAGCCTTCAAGCCACACTTGCACAATTGCGAAATAAATTATAATTTTACACAGATTTATGGAACTGAACGAGGAACAAATACAGAAAAAGGTGAAAAGCAAGCGGCAACACAACATTTGGAGTTTCACCATCTTCGCCTTGCTTGTGGCCGTGTGCATCTTTGTGCACTACTTTAGGTTGCACCCCAAACATGCCCAAAATCAACAGACCGAAAAACAAACGGTCATCATGCCCGACACCTCCTCTACCGTTCCTGCCCATGCAGCCAGCCCCCAAAAATAATCCCCAATCGATCATTAAACCGCGCCGAGGTTAGAGTTTCGGTTCATCATGCTACTTTCGCCCGCATGTCGGCATCTTGATTACCGTTTTTTCTTGATGTAGCCCGCTACTCTAAATTGAACAAAGCCACAAGTTGCAAACGAGCAAGACGGCATTGTGACACACTTCATTCATAAACAACAAGCCCAAGCATTGTTGCTCGGGCTTTATGCGGAGAGGACAAGATTCGAACTTGCGGTAGGGTTACCCCTACGGCAGTTTAGCAAACTGCTGGTTTCAGCCACTCACCCACCTCTCCAGTGCTTTGTGCTGAATTGCTTCGTTAAGCGAGTGCAAAGATAGGACATTTTTCGTTATCTCCAAAACAAAAAACATTTTTTTGTTTATTTTTTCGCAAAAGCCATTTCTTTCTTTGTTCGTGCTAGCAATTTGCACTATTTTTGCATTCAAATAAACACATGGTTCAACTTTCACTCCCACACATCATGAAAGATAAGAAACAAAAGAAAAACAACACTAAAAAAACGAGAATAATAGGTTTGGCTGTGCTGACGGTAGCTGTCGTTTTGGGAGCGTTCGGCCTGCCGTATATTTTCAGTGGCTCGTCCAAGCAAGCAACCATCTATGTGCGCAAAGGCACAACCTTAGAGCAATTGAAAGACTCACTCGCAAAACACACCGACGAAAATTTCACTTCTCGTGTAATGACTTTGCTTAAAGTTTCGTGCATCGACATGAGCAAACGGCACGGCGCATTCATCATCGACAAGGGCGAGTCGCCACTGCGTGCGGCCCGACACTTGCGTAGCGGTGCACCAAGTGGCATCAAATTCACCTTCCACAACGTGCGCACCAAAGAAGAATGGGTGCAACGTGCAGGCAAGCTCTATATGGTCGGTGCCGACGCTTTCAAGCAAGCCCTCAACGACCCGAAACTGTGTGCAAAATATGGAAAAACAACCGACAACATCGTCAATATTCTCATTCCCGACAGCTATGAATTTTATTGGGACATTACTCCGGAGGATATGCTCGACAAAATGAAGGAATTACACGATAAATTTTGGAACACCGGGCAACGTCAAGCCAAAGCAAAGGCACTGGGGTTGACTCCCGATCAAATTGAGATTATCGCATCGATAACCGAAGAAGAAACCGTGCAGTCTGACGAAAGAGGCAAGGTTGGGCGGCTTTACATCAATCGCTTCAAGGGCGGAATGCGCCTGCAAGCCGACCCCACAGTAAAATATGCCATCGGCGATTTCTCCATTAAGCGACTGACCAATGCCATGCTGCAAACGCAATCGCCCTACAACACTTATCGTGTGAACGGCTTGCCTCCCGGCCCAATTCGTCTGCCGGAAAAGAGCACCATCAACGCAATTCTCAACAGCAAGCCTCACAACTACATATATATGTGCGCCAAGAGCGATTTTTCGGGTTATCACGACTTCACAACCGACTATCAAACCCACTTGGCCAACGCTCACAAGTATCAAGAGGCACTCAACAAACTTAACATCAAGTAGTTTCTTAAACCGTTCACACAATATTAAATTCATGAGATTCTCCCAAAATATTCATCCCATTACAATCAGCTTAATGCTACTTGTAAGCTTGGCGGTGTTTCTCATGTGTTACTTCATGCCCTACGCCTTTGATGACCTCACTTATCGAATTCCTTTTAAAACAAACGGAATCAACTGGCAAACTTGCAGGATTTGAAGGATTTGAACCAAAGTCACGAGCGATGATTTCAAAAACATTTGTCATGCCTATGTCCAATCAAAAAACGGACAAATATATTATTCGCTTAAAACCGACTCTTCTATCCCATTTTTTGCATTGCGAAAGCCTCACACTTCATTTTTCAACAATGAAAATGAAATAGAAGCCTTCATGGTATATTTTGGCAATAAACACAAGGGATACCCTCGCGTTATTCCTGTTCAACTGCGACATATCAACTTCCACCAATGCAAAACCATTGAGGGGACAGCAAGAATGCGCACTCACGGACAATACTTGATTTGTGCAGGCTATGGCATCAAAACCACAAAGGCAAAAATGAACTTCAACTACGCCAAAACGGGACACAAGTCGCTACCGGTCTACATGACTCCGTTTGTGAACGACCTTGGGCAACAGCTCTACTATTGCGAGCCACGAAACAATGCTTTCCAGCAGCTTTTCGACCGACTGATTTCAATCGACACAATTAAATAGGCTCATTTTCGTGTTTTCCAGAAAAATTTAATTTATCTTTGTATCAGTCACTAAAAAATTACGATAAACTATGGGAAAAGAAGATGATATCACAATTCTTGCAAAATATGAAAGCGAGATTGAAGCCAACATTGTGAAAGGTGTGCTCGACGACAATGGCGTGACCGCCGATGTCATGGGCGACAGCACTGCCAACACCCTGCTCAAAACACTGGGAAACGCCGACTGGAAGGTTGTTGTGCGTCAAAAAGACTTGCAACGTGCCCAAGAAATCCTATCAACTACCCCACCTGCCATGCCCGATGTTCAGGAATGACCTTTCTTGCCGCAAGGCAGAACCGCAAGACGCCCGACGCATTTGGAAAATTTTGCAAGGCGAAATCGAGGTAATGCGCAATGCCGGGCGCAATCAATGGCAAAATGGCTATCCAAACCCCGAAACTGTGGCTCAAGACATTGAGCAACAGGTGGGACGCGTGTTGTTGCAAAAAGAACTCATTGTAGGCTATTGTGCCTTGATTTTGACCGGCGAACCCTGTTATGACAACATTGCCAACGGCCAATGGCTAACCACCGACACCTCCGGCAATTGCCACTACTCGGTGGTGCATCGCATTGGAATAGCCTCCGACCTCACCGGACAAGGACTTGCCACTCAATTCCTAATCTTGCTTTTAAAAGAAACACAGCAATTGGGATGCGAGAGCATGCGTATCGACACCAACCACGACAATGTGCAGATGTTGCACATTCTCTCGAAACTGGGCTTCACCCACTGTGGCAACGTTCAACTTCCCGACGGTCCACGCATCGCCTATGAAATAAAACTGTAATAACTGTCAATCAAATAGTTTACACACTTTTGGAACCATTTTTATGAAACTATCGCACATTTTCGGCCCCATCACCAAAAATGCAGTAAAAGAAGCCTGGGTTATCTTTTAAACAACAATTTGCTTTTATAAACCACTTCATGTATATTTGCATGCGATGCTTTTGGGGCAGAGGTCTTTTACTAAGCTTCTAAATTATACATATCTAATCAATTAGCGTTTGCTATTTATTCTATCGTTCTAAAAACTTGGCCGTTATAAGAGCAACTCCTTAGAGTAAGTCGCGAACGCCCATGCCATAGACGTGGGCGAGACTTATTCAGCTTTGTGGGTCAGGCCAAATACCTCAGAACTTAGATAAGACATCGTCCACATTTCTTTTGAGGTTCTTGGCCTGACTCTGTTTAGGATAGATTATATAGACGTGCAAAGCAGTCTTTTTTTCTATGGCAAACCAAAAACAACTTCAACAAGCAAAAAGCAATAAAAAAGATGAGTTCTATACCCAATTGTGCAATATAGAAAATGAGCAGAGACACTACAAACCGCATTTTAGAGGCAAAACTGTTTTGTGCAACTGCGACGATCCTCGTGTGAGCAACTTCTTTCACTATTTTGCCTATAACTTTGAGCACCTCGGGCTCAAAAAACTCATTACCCCCTGCTATAAACACAAAGACATGAACCTGTTTTCTCAAAACGAAAGCGAACAGGCCATTTAGTTGGAATACTATGACGACAAAAATGGAAATCGCATTCCACAGGCACCATGCAGTAGGAAAAAGGAAAAAGAAAGCACTGTATCATTAAGCTAAAATGCTTATCTTTGCATAGTTTAGAGAAAAGATTAAAAAAACATTTCAACTAAAAAACCATAAAATGAAAAAACTCGTTTTAACGCTTATTGTCATGATGGCAATAACTCAAATGAACGCAGAAAAGCGTGCATTTACGATTGCCGATGCCTACCGAGTTCAAACTGTGGGTGCACTCGAATTGAGCCCCAACGGCAAAACACTCGCCTTTAATGTAACTCGGCAAAACTTGAAGGAACACAAATCTTCAACTTCGATTAACCTGATGACACTGGGCAAGGGCGAATTGCCATTCAAGCCCATGATCGACGGCAAAAGCAGTGATGCACAATATAGTGCCGACGGTAAATGGATTTACTACAACGGCACGGCCTCGACTTCGACCAAAGGAGAAGACGGCAAAGAAGAGAAAAAGCCTCAAATGTTTCGCTACAATGTAGAAACCGGAGCAACAGAACAAGTGACTGACTATGCCTTGGGCGTGAGTGGAGCAAAACTCAGCCCCGACGGCAACTTGCTGGTGTTCACCGCCGACATTTACCCCGACTTGGGTGGCAGTGATGCAAAACTCAATGCTGAGCGCATCAAGAAAAAAAACGAAGGCCCGGTGCAAGGACACATTGCCGACAAACTGCTCTATCGCCACTGGACCGACTACAGCGACGGTCGCTACACGCACATCATCGTTTACAACATAATCAACAAAACCTATACCGATGTTACTCCGGGCAAATACATGAGCCCTGCCTTTGGCAATAACTTTGCCATTTCGAGCGACAGCAAGGAAATATGCTACGCCTCTAATCACACCGATCATCCCGAGGCCAACACCAATTGCGACCTCTTCACCGTGTCTGTGACCGGTGGCGAAATCAAGTGCCTGACCGGTGCCAACGAGGCATGGGACGGCGACCCCGTGTATTCGCCCGACGGAAAACACATTGCCTATCGCTTCCAAACAGTGCCGGGACACGAAAGCGATCGTTTTCGTCTTGCCATCTACGACCGTGCCACCGGAGCTACCACCGTGCTCACCGAAAGCATCGACAACTGGGTGGAGCGTGCACAATGGGCCAAAGACAGCAAAAGCATCTATTTCACGGTGCAGGAACATGGCGTTGTGCCTTTGTGTAAAATCGACCTCAAAAGCGGTAAAATCAGCCGAGTGATTGAAGGACGCGCCCTCAGCTCCTATGTGCCAGGCAAAGACGGGTATATCTACTACACTTATTCCACCACAGGAAAGCCAACCGCACTTTATCGCAGCAAAGACGGAAAGAAAGAGCAACAGCTCACTTTCCTCAATCAAACTCTTGAAGACGAAGTTGACATACGCCCGAGCGAATCGATGTGGATTGACGGAGCAGGGGGCGAAAAAGTTCATGTGTTTGTCGTGAAACCTCACAACTTCGACCCCAACAAAAAATATCCGCTCGTGGTGAACGTACACGGTGGACCACAAATGCAATGGATGAATAGTTTTCGCGGCGATTGGCAAGTATATCCCGGAGCCGGCTATGTGGTGGCCTACCCCAACCCTCACGGCTCTACCGGCTACGGACAAGCCTACACCACCGAAATTTCGGGAGACTGGGGAGGATACCCCTATGAAGACGTGATGAAAGTGACCGATGCACTTGCCAAGCTGCCCTACGTCGACGAAAACCGCATGGGTGCCATGGGCTGGAGCTATGGTGGCTGGTTCATGAATTGGTTGCAAGGACACAAGCACCCATTCAAGTGCCTGGCTTCAATGATGGGACTCTACGACCTGCGCTCAATGTGGGGCACAACCGAAGAATTGTGGTTCCCCAACTTCGACCTCAAAGGGCAACCATGGAACTCCGAACTCTACAAGAAATGGTCGCCATCGGAGTTTGTGCACAATTTCAAAACACCAACACTGATTATCACCGGCGAACGCGACTATCGTGTGAGCTACACGCAAAGCCTGCAATACTTCTCAACCTTGCAAACGCTGGGCATTCCGTCACGTCTCATCGTGTTTAGCAACGACGGACACTGGCCCGATACAATGAACTCCATGCCGGTGTACTACAACGCTCATCTCGAATGGTTTCACCAATATCTTGGGGGAGCACCGGCTCCTTGGAACACCGAAAAAATGATGAACAACGAAGTTGAATATTAATTTCTTTCATCTAAACAGTATTGAGAAAAATAATAGTTTACAGGAATTTAGGCAACTAATCTTAATACGATAGCAGCGTGGAAAGCTTTGCTTTTTCCACGCTGCATTTGTTATTGGCACAAAATGTGATGAGTGAAACAAGTCGAACAATGGCTGTGCCATTCACTCATTATCTCAAATCGGTCATTAGACAGCTAAGGTTTACAATGTTCGGTTCATCACGTGCTTCCCGACTGCTTTTGTCTGCTTGCCGGCATCTTGGTTGCCGTTTTTTCTTGACGTAACCCGCTACGTCTTCAAAAAAAGACAACCAATTTGTTCAACATTCAAACAAAATCAGTGCGGACTCTAATGACCAATTGGGGATTATGAGGATTATTTGCCATTGAAAACAAACTTTTTCCCATTTTTGATGTAAAGGCAACCATGTTGCATCGTTTGCACTGCTCGGCCTTGCAAATCAAATGTCATGCTGTCTTTTTGCCCCTTTGCTTCGGCAAATCTCTCCTCGATACTCGAAGTTTCGGCCTCGATCACAACCTCACCTTTAATTCGCTCATGCGATGCAGGGTTCACGATGGCACCTTTTTCAACAATTGCACCTGCCGGAGTTACAATTTTGCATTGCTGTAAAATCAAACTCGAAAAGTCATATATGGCACCATAGGCCATGCCACCCAGCGGATTTACCCTGACATTGGCTTTGTTGATAATGAGTTTTTCTTCTGATTTTCCATCGCTGCCAACAATGCCATCTTGGGCGGTTAAGTCGAGACTACAATCGGCAATTTCAAGAGAGCTGAATTTTCCAATCAAGATTGCCCCTTTCGTAGAATTTTCGCTCAGCGTCAACGAGCCATCGCCATCAATCTTTGCAGTTCCGTTTTGACCTATCACAATGCAATAAGAAGCAACGGCCTTAATCTCATTTTTGCCCACAAGATTAAGACGAAAATTGTCGGCATTGAACACCCTGATCGCTCTTGCGTTGCACTTGATTTTTGCATGGTCCAAGGTGAGTGTGGCATTTTCTTTATCCCACATCACTTTGCCTTCTTCAAGCCAGTCTTGATTGGTGATTTCGCCCGATTCGGTAATCTTTTGCCCTGCCAGTTCGAGAATATTTTTCTCAGAGTTCTGTGCAAAAACCGCTGTCGCCATCAAAACAGAAAACAGCACTAATGTAAAAATTTTCTTCATGATAATTGTTTATTTAAAATTGCTCCTCCCGGTCATCTTCAAAGGAAAAAAATAACAACGAGGTGTGATGCCGAAAATACCGGTCTCAACAAAACGAAAATTGCGAAAATTGCCATAAACACGTCATAGTTTTCATCACATCAAGAACAAGTATTACACCTCTATTTTTATTTATGCTTTTGGCTACAGTTTAAAACGGTGTGCCAAACAGTCTTTCAACTCTTGATTTTCAGCGCATTTCTCACCGACTTGCGACCGAAAGCTACCGGCTACCTGCACAATTGCAGTGCAATATACTCAAAAAAACGTTAATAAAAAACTTTGTCGTCTAAATTTTGGTTACTGTAGTTTCAACTATTGAATGCAACTTTTTGTTTCAAATTTAAGAAAAAGATTTCTTTTGGGGAATAGAAATTGAGTTTGCATCTCGGTCTTTCGTTTATTCTGTACTGTATCTGTTTGATTATATTGTTACTAAATTCA
>JBGYAB010000045.1:0-61286 GCA_041815985.1 Sodaliphilus sp.
ATTTGGATAGAATGGGAGGAAGTTAGGCTTCCATGATCTATCATCTCCCCGGCTATGGAATAAACAGAATAGCGGACAGGGGATGAAAGGCTTTTTGCCACCTCAATGGCAATCATGCCCTCTCTTCCATATATTTTGTATTCTCCTGCATCGTCCGCCATAGGTGTTTCTATCCCGGATGGGAACTTGTCCGTCTCGATGATATTGGTGAAGTAGTTCCAGCCGAAAGCCTGACGGTACTTCTCGCCCGAGCCGATGGGGACATAGACTGGTATATCGTTGGGGGTATATCCGTGGAATGGTCCAAGACCGGGATTCGCATGGTCTTCTGTGCAGATAGGAGGTGTTTGGGCAAGGGAGTATATCTTTTGCAGATAACGCAAATCTCTAAAAGCTCCACCTTCAATATATTCCACAGTAGAGGGGAAAACTATCGAATCAAGAGCGCAATAATCGAAAGAGTCCCATCCTATCCAACTCAAATTCTGTGGAAGTTCGGTTTTAAGTTTATAGCATAATTGAAAAGCATTCCTGCCTATTTTTGTTACAGATGTAGGAATATCTATTTCGTTTAAGTTATGACATAAACAACATAGTCTTTGAGGAATCCCTGTAAGTCCTTCTGGCAAGACAACTTTCTTTAATCTCCTATTGTCAGCAAAAGCCGCATTTCCTATCTTTTTTACCGTATTGGGTACTACTATCTCAGTAAGATGCGTACCATATATGGCAGAAAATCCGATACTGTCCAAGCCTTCGGGAAAATTCATCTCCTCTACTCTGGTATAGAAAAATGCGAGCATGTCTATGGTTTTGAGAGTGGACGGCAGAACAATCTTTTTAAGGCTGTCACACCATTGGAAACATCGGACTGGGATTTCCGTAATCCCCTCTGGGATTATCAAAGGATTTACTTGAAGCCATCTGTTGTCCTCAAAACTGCTCTCTCCCAGTTTTCTCAGTGAAGAGGGTATATTGATGGTTCTCAATGTCAATCCTAAAAATGCACAGAAACCGAACTCCGTAATATCATCGGGAAGAATAATGCGGCGAATATCCAAAAAGTGCCCGGAAGTGTACAAATCCCCATCAACAAAACCGTAATCCGGAATTTTATTGTTCTCAACCTGTGCATATTGCAAATTGACAATCCGCATAGAACCATCTTTCGCACAACGAACGATTGTCTTGAAATCGGCAGCATTGATAGGTCCATGCACGACCAATGAGTCTATCGTGTTCCATTTGTCGCCCAAGACTTGCTCCAGCTGTCCGTACTCGCTCACCCTTGCATCAAGGAAACTGACTTGCCCCCACATCTTTTGAGAGAAAATGGAAACAAGAGATAAAAATAAAATAAATATTTTCCTTATCATCATTCCAAAGTTTTATATATTATTAAATCAATGTCGGCAATTTTACCGCACATACCTTTCTATTCCTATCGTTCTTCAAACAGCTTTTAGCTTTTGTATCAGGTAAATAGCAAATAATACATCACTTCAAAACCTCAACATGTACAAAGATACACATTATAAATGGAAATTTGCAATACCTAAAAAAAAGTTTTATTTTTGTTTACTTCGTGCAACCTTTTGAGCACTTCAATGCGTCTAATACATGAAAACGAATTAAAACGAAACAAAAAACAACAGAAAATATGAAAAAAGTATTTTTAACATTACTGACGGCAATTGTTACAATAGGCATCTCGACAGCCAACAATGTGAGCGTGACTACCAAAGGCGACTCTACCGTTGTGATTGAAAATGGCGACACCACCATTATCAAAGGCATGAACATAGGCAAGTTTGTTAACGGAATTTTAGACGACACCGTGGTAAACTTGAATAACGACGAAGAAAGTGAGGCCAACTCCGAGAGTGCATCGACCACAATGTCGGAAAAAGCTTTTCAAGAACGGCAATTGTCCTTGCAAAAGATGGTCGAAAGAATTGTGCGTAATGTGATGGTGGGCATTGTGCTCATTGTGCTGTTATCGCTCTTGTTCTATTACATGCATCGTCGTGCAAAATACAAGATCATTGAAAAAGCCATTGAAAACAACTATCCGCTCCCCGACTCCATGATTAGTGGCAAGTCCTACGTGCAACAACCGCCCGTGATGTCGCAACAACCACTCCCCAACCAACAATTTGCACAATCGCAACAATCGACCGAATGGCAAGCCTCACAAGCACAATCGCCCATGCCACCGGTGTTCAACTGGCGCAAGTTTCAGAGCAGTTGCTCCCTCATTGCCGTGGGTTTAGGCTCTACACTTTTTTTCTTCTATGCAGGAGCAACTGAATTGATTGGGCTTTGTTCAATTTTGATTTTCATTGGCATCGGGCGTGCCTTTATCGACTATCAAGAACAAAAAAGCGAAATCGCCCGGCAACAGTGGTTCATGCAACAGCAACAATGGCAAGCCTCTCAACAGCCTCAACAAGAATCGGAGAGTGTGGCACAACCGCCGGTATTCAATGCACAAGATTGCAACAATAACAATAACAATCAGCAACAACTCTAACCCTGCCCTCGCCATTTGGCAAATCTCTACCCTAAACTCTCGACAACAACGACTAACTCATGTTGACTAAACTCGAAGAAATGAAGCTGATTTCTCAATGCACGCTTGGTGGCAGCAAGCGTGCATTTGGACAGCTCGTTGAAGCCTATCAGCCTCGCTTGCGCAGGTTCTTGATGAACCTCACGCTGGGCGATGTGGCACTCACCGACGATTTGGCCCAAGAGACCTTTATCAAAGTCTATCTCAACATGAACGCATTTCGCGGACTTTCGGGTTTTGGAACATGGCTTTATCGCATTGCCTTCAACGAGTTTTACAGCGAGAAACGACGACGGCACGAAGAGGCATTGCCCGACGACATGCCACAGCAATTGATCACCGCTTCGTGCGATGCGACCGAAGCGCAAATGACAGTTCAAACGGCCATGCGTGCACTCAACGAAACGGAACGCACGGTTGTGAGTCTGTTCTACATCGAAGATCAATCCATCAAGAAGATTTCTTCGATCATGCAAATTCCCGAAGGCTCCATCAAATCGAGCCTGCATCGGGCAAAGGAAAAAATGAGCAAAGTGATTGACTACAATAAAACAACAACGACATGAAAAGGACAAAAGAAGATGAAAAATGGGCAAACTTACTCAAACAAGGTGCTCACGGAGAGACTGAAAACCGGTGGTTTACTCCACGAGTGGTTAACAGGCTCCCCGAGAAACGCCCCAAATCCTATCGGTGGGTGGCCATGCTCTTCTATTTAATTGCCTTTGGCATTTGTACCATCAGCTGGTTTTGTTTGCTCACACACAACGACTTCACGGTGATTACCGTGCGCGACATTATTTACTTAGTGATGTTGACTGCCATGACCATGCTGCTCACCTTGAGCGCAACGACCAAACTACTGACCGACAAGTAGTAAGAGCCCAAAATTAAGGGGGGTAGAGGATTAATCTTTTTGTTTTTTGCCAACGGGCATTATCGGTGCATGAGGAACTTTGCCCCATTTCTTTACTTCGCTTTCGGCATATTTTTTAATGGCAGGATCTTTAATGGCTCCAATGGTTGCATCAAGGTCTTCTCGAAGCAAAAAGCCCTCGGCCAACACCGCCTTAAATGTTGCCCGCAAGTGGTTTTGTTCTTTGCCGGACATGTAGGCAAACAGTTCTTGTCCATTCGTTTGAAATATGCGTGTCAATTGGTCGATAAAGTCCATATACACTTCATTTGTAGGACCGATTTGCGACGCCATTGTGTCGAGCCGTTCCATCAATCCATTGCAACTCTGCGGATAGCGTTGGAGGTCGGTAATATCAAAAATGCCCTTTTGGGGATCATCCTCATCAAACTTGCCATTCATCTTCTTGTGCTTGACTTCGAGCGACAACATGCCGTTATCGGTAACCGTGTAGTTGTAGTCACGGGTCATGCGCCATTTCACGCCGTTTTTCGACGACACCCGGCAAACCGAGCGGTTAAGCACAAATTCTCGATCGCTTGTAAAACGGCAAATGGCAGAGTCCTTCAACACGTCTTCCTCGGTGCCATCTTCAACCATGCTGTAAGGCAAGGTTTTGTTCCATGTTCCGGCATTGATGGCATCAAGCATTTTGCCCTGACGGTCGTAAATGGCCATCAACACTCCATCAATATCGCCCACAAAAAGCTCAAAAGCAATGAGCGTTTTATCTTCAGCAAGGGGGCGCACCGCCACAATCGAAGCTTCAAACAAGTCGGCTTTCATTTCTGCGACCCTCACGTCTTTCAGCAATGTGGCAGCCAGCGTGTCGTTCAATTCAATGCGTGGAATGGAATCCCAATCTCCGCTCAGGTCTATCACACTGTCGGCAATCACATTTTTCACATCGATGCCCAAGTCGTTCAAAAAAGGAATACCTCCTTCTTTGGCCTGTGCAACAGCCTCTTGCAAGTTTGTTGAAGCATCACCTTCTTTTTTGCAGCCTTGGAGCACACCGGCAAGCAGGAGAATGGCCAAAAGAGTTGTAATTGCAGATTTATTGTTCATTTTTCATTCAAATTTTAACTGTTTGTTTCACAAAGATAGAGTTTTATTTAATGAAAACAATTCTCAACACCTTTTTATCGTGAAAAAAATACGTATCTTTGACTGTCACAAGCTAAATTATTTTTCCAAATAGAATGATAGAATGATGCGCAAAATCTTTTTTCTTGTTTTAATCGCCATCTTGGGGTGGCAGGTTGCAAGCACTGAAACGGTCGGCAAAAAGCAAGTTGCGAGACATCAAAATCAGGCCGATGCATCGGGATTCGTGTCGCTTGCCGAAGCCGTTCCCGATGTTATCCTCGAAATTCGCTACTATGGCACCTACAACTTTGTGGGTTGTCGCATCGACGGCTACGAAGAGCCGATTGCCCTCATAACTCGCGAAGCCGCCAAGGCATTGAAAGCTGTGAGCGACGATGCGAAAAAACAAGGTTATCGCCTTAAAGTGTGGGACGCCTACCGCCCTCAATGTGCGGTCGATCACTTCATGCGTTGGGGCAAAGTGCAAGAAGACACGCTCACAAAGGCCTATTTCTATCCCGAAATCGACAACAAAAACTCCTTGTTCGGGCCTTATATAGCTCGTCGCAGCGGTCACAGTCGCGGTAGCACGGTCGATCTCACCTTGTTTGACATGCGCACCGGCAAAGAAGTTGACATGGGAGGCACATTCGACTATTTGGGCAAGCGTTCTCACCCCGACTACAAGGGCATCACGCCACAACAACAACGCAACCGCATGTTGTTGCACAACGTCATGGAACGACACGGCTTTAAGGCTCTCGACACCGAATGGTGGCATTTTTCGCTCAAAAACGAACCTTATCCCAACACCTATTTCACTTTCCCGGTAAAGACATTGACAAAATAGCGCAAATTTTACTATTTTTGCATCATCAATTGATTTTTTGCACTCAATGAGCAACCTTTCTAACACAACTTCTTCGATCAGCATTCAGCACCCCGAGTTCTGGACGCTCCAGCTGAATTTAACCGGCAAGAAAATGCAATACATGCTCTACGACATCGACGAAGAAAACTCTCTCATCGTGGGCGAGGTGTCGCTTGACCTCAGTGCCGGCAACTACTTGAAGGCTTTGGAGAATGCGGTGTATGACAACCCTGTGTTGCTCGATGATTACCGCCGGGTGCGCGTGATGGTTGACTCACGGCATTTTGTTTTGCTGCCTCCGCAATTTGGCGATGAAGACGATGCTCGCGAAACGTTTGAGGCCACTTTTCCCACCATGCAAGGCGATTTTTCTTTGTGCCGGTTGCAACGTTGCAACATGCACATTGGGTTTGAAATGCCACAAGGCACCATCGCCTTTCTCAACCGCACATTCAACATGCCTCCCATTTTCCATCACCTCTATCCGCTTTGCGAACACTACAAGTTTCACGACGAGAAAAGAGGAGTGGCGTGCATGCACCTCAACCTGCACGAGGAGAGCATCGACGTGCTTGTTGTGCATGGTCGCAGGTTGCTCATGGCCAACACCTTCGCTTGTCGCAGTAGTCTCGATGCAGTGTACTACGCACTCAATGCGTGGAAATCGCTCAACCTCGACGTACAAAAAGATCAACTCTTGCTCACAGGAACAAAGGCTTTGCGCGACAGTGTTACGCCCACTTTGCGTCAATATATATGCTATGTGATGCCGGCCATCTTCCCGGCGGCGGCTCTCAAAATCGGACAAGATGCTGTGAAAGCACCACTCGAACTCATTTTACTTGCCCTATGCGAATAATCAGCGGAAAATATGGTCGCAGACGATTTCAAGTGCCTCATGAAATCACGGCACGTCCCACCACCGACATGGCTCGTGAAAACATTTTCAATGTGCTGGACAACCTGATTGACTTTGAAGGCTTGACGGCACTCGATCTCTTTGCCGGCACAGGGGCCGTGAGCTTTGAATTTTTGTCACGAGGTTGCTCACTCGTCACCGCAGTAGAAAAAGCCCCGGTTCAATTTGCATTCATCAAAAAGGTGAAAGAGGAGTTGCACGACGATGGCATTGTGCCGGTGCGAGGCGATGTATTCAAGTTCATTGCCACGTGCAAGCAACAATATGATATCATCTTTGCCGATCCGCCATATAATTTGCCCAATTTAAATGAGATTCCGGAATTGTTGCTAAACTCTGCCATGGTTAAAGATGGCACCATCATTGTGATAGAGCATAGCAAAGCCAACAACTTCTCGCATTTACCTCACTTCATGCAACAACGCATCTACGGCAAGGTAAATTTCTCTATCTTCAGCATCGACCTTGCCGCACAACATCGGCAAGAATAAAAAAAATAAAATGCGATTTCTTTAAACCCAAATCGGTCATTAGAGTCCGCATTGATTTCGCCTGCATGTTGAGCAGATTGGTTGTCTTTTGCATCACTCGCTCACAAGCGAAATGCAATAGGCAAAATGCAACGCACATTAACTCGGTTGTTGTTGATGCGCCCGGCTTCCCAGCGCGGCATTTTGTTGATCACGCGCAAGGCTTCTTCGTCAAAATTGACATTTCCGGAGCTTCTCATCACTTGGGCGCGAGTTACATGCCCTTCGGCAGTGATGATGAAACTACAAAGCACACGCCCTTGAATGTGGTTGACATATTCGCGATAGGGATACTCGCGCGTGTCGTTAATGAAGTTCACCAAGCCATGCTCACCTCCGGGAAATTCGGGCTGAACATCGACTTGCTCAAACTCGTAGTACAAAATATAGCCCGAGTGGTCGCGAGAATTGGGGTTCACTACGCCGGTGCGACGAGTGCCGCTACGATGTTGAGCCTCTGCGCCCACCACACACAGCAGGAGCAGTGCCACAATAAAAAGTAACCTGAGACGTAGTGTTTTAGTCATAAATTCAAATTTGACAATAGCCGATAGTCTATTGGGACAAAAGTGAATGCAAATATAATTGGGAATTTGCTTATGGCAAAGGTTTTCATGATTGATTTTGCAAATGTTTAAAGATGTTTCGTAATTTTTTACAGATTAAGCTCAAAAAGCATTGTGGTGTAAAAAATATTTAAAGCCTTATACTATAACAGGGCGTTTTGGCGTTATTAATGTCAAGAACGTTCAAATGATGAAAAAAACAATTCTGCGCAACATATCGGCATTCTCTTTGTTGATTTCGGCTACAACCATGCAGGCCGATGAAGGGCAGACAACAACCGCCTATAATTATCTGCAAGTAACACCATCAAGCCACGTCTACGGCCTTGGTGGCCATAATCTTACGATTATTGACGACGACATCAATATGGTAGAGCAAAACCCGGCGTTGCTCGGCCCGGAATTTGATCGACAAGTGGGCTTGAACTACATGAAATACATCGGGTCTACCAATTTCATGGGAGTGCGCTACGGGCAAGGCTTATCGGAGCACAGCGCAATTGCCGGCGGCATTCAATACTACGGCTACGGCAAGTTGCAAGGCTACGACGAGAACGGTTCTTCAACAGGCACTTTCAGCGCAAGCGACATTTGTTTTAACCTCACCTATTCGCACGACATCGTGGAGAACTGGCGCGGTGGCATTACATTGAAATATCTTTATTCAAAATACGACACCTACACCGCCGGTGCCATTGCCGCCGACTTGGGTGTGAACTACTATGACCCCGACAATGAATTTTCGTTTTCGATGGTTGCCAAGAACCTTGGCGGACAAGTCAAGAAATTTAGTAACATCAGCGACAATCTGCCTTGGGATATTCAACTCGGTGTTTCAAAAACACTTTCAAGCACACCGTTGCGCATTTCGCTCACAGCTCACAACCTGCGTCACTGGCATTTGCCATATTTTGAGCCTAAGGACAAAGCCGATGGCAAATCGCAACTAATAAAAAAAGACAAATTCGGCAGTAACCTCATGCGCCATCTCGTGTTTGGCGTAGAACTTTTACCTTCGGACAACATGTACATTGGTTTGGGCTACAACTACAAAGTGCGCACCGACATGAGCACCTATCATCGCAGCATCATGTCGGGTTTCTCGGTTGCCGCCGGTTTGAGGGTAAACGCCTTTGGCTTCGGCGTTGCATTGGCTCAACCGCACACGAGTGCCACCACATTCATGTTCAACCTCACCACATCTATAGGCGAACTCCTACACTAATTCCCAATGAATCATACCTCCAAAAAATCGGTCATTAGACCGCGGAGGTTACTGTTTTGGTTCATCGTGCAGATTTCCACCTGATTTGTAATAAAAACAGCAAGTGGCGTTTTCCTTTTACCGAAAACGCCACTCTGCCGTTAGTTTCTTGTCGAAAGAATTTTAGCGACGGCGGCCACCCGATACATTTTGACTATTGCCACCACTGCTGTTGCTGTTGTTTCCTGCCGATGCAGGGTTGTTGTTGCTTCTTGTGGGAGTGGGGGTTGTTGCACGCTGAACCGGAGCATTGCCACTCGAAGTGGTAGCACGACGTGGGGCACTGGTCGTGCGAGTTACATTGCTGTTACCCTGATTTCCCGAAGTTCTCACCGGCGTGCTCACACTACTGCCTCTGCCTCCATTGGGAGCCGGCGATGCTCCAAAGCTGTTCGATGGAGAACGACCATTGTTGCGGTTATAATCGGCATTGCTGTTGTTGCCATAGCGATTATTATCGGTATTGGTGTTGGCATTGCCGGAAGGACGACGCCCTTGGAAATTGCCTCGCTTGCCACTGTTGCCATAGTTGCGGTTGTCGTTATAGTGCTCGTTGCCATAGTAGCGGTCACGTGGCTGCGGACGTCCGTAGTAGCCTTCATTGCCTGAAAAACGCGGTGCTCTGCGCACATAGTATCGCCCTTCGTCGTAATAGGGCATATAGTAATTGTTGTTATAGTAGTAGTAAGTGTTGCCACCATAGTAATACGGAATGCCTTGACCTACAACTTCGTCATACCCGGGATCGTTAATCCACAGACTGCAAGAACTCACGCCAAACGTTAACGCGACAGTTGCCAAAAGGAGATAAATTGACTTTTTCATTATCGTATTCGAGTTTAATAATTGACAATTAAGTTTAAAGAGTAGGTTGTCTTCAAAAACAATTCCAAGTTGGTGAAAATGTGAGAAGCAACTTCGTTTTTATTTCTTAGATAGAATTTAAGGGCAAAGGTTTAATTGAAGGGTTAAGAGGAAATAATAAGGGTTAAGGGGGTAAGCTCTAAAACTATCGTCTTAACTCCTGCAATTCCCCTCAACTCCTTAACTCCAAAATTACAACACCTCACCCTCTTGTTTCACTTCAAAAGTTCACTTAACACTTAGCACTTATCATCATTTCTTTTCTAAAATAATGTTGATGAGGGCAGTAACGTCGCTTACGTCAATTTTACCATCACCATTGATGTCGCCAAGGGTTGCACTTTGCGGAGTTGTTGACAAAATCATGTTGACAAGGACAGTAACGTCGCTCTCGTTAATTTTACCATCGCCATTGATGTCGCCTTTCAATGCCTTGATGGGGAAATTCACCACATACGTTTTAGCCGTCTTCAAGTCACCCGAAACAACACTTATTTTTGCGACATGAGCTGCACCTGTGGTTTCTACAATCTTGCCAAGAACCGCACTTTGTCCTTCGACATTCGCCATGAAATCATCGGGCACAGGAATGCCTTCATAGTTCTCGATGGTGTAGGTTTCGGTCTCGGGGTTAAAGCCGGCGATGGGTTTTCCCTTGTATTGCAAGCCGGAAATCGATGCATTGTAGACGAGCTGAATGTCGTCGATCCACACTTGATCGTTATCGCTACCTTGTCCGGGAGTGGCATTGGTTGAAACGGTGAACAAAATGGCTTTGGCTTCGGCCTGATTGCCTGCATAGCTTGCATAGTCAAACGGCACATTCAACAGCCGCCAATCGCCGGTGGTAATTTGTTTGTTTTGAGCTTTTGCCACAACGTTGTTATAAGCTTTATCTTCGGGTTCTTGATAGTAGGTTCCATCGGTAATCACCGAACTAACCGTTGCATAGGGATATTGCTCACTGGCAGTGCCTTGCCTGAATTTGAGCCACAGCTGTATGGCATCGGGTTTGGCATAGAGCTTGGTGTAGAAAGGGTCGCCATTTTTGTCGGTATCGGTGAGCGACAAATCGGTGTTTGAGTTGTTTTTAGGGTCGGCAGCAGCAATGGCATCGGCACTCAGGCGGCCGTTGGTCATGGTGCCGTTGGCAATCACCCAAAACACCTGTTTAGATGCTATCACAGCCGAGTAGTCGCCACTGTGCTTATCATCGCTTTTGAGCAACGTGCTCGATGCCATAGCGGCAAAACTGCCTGTTGCACTCTTAAAACCGTGCCAGTGCTTAGGCTCGGTGGTGGCATCGGTCCAAGTTTCAAAATTGTTGTTAGGCATTTGAAACACATTGCCCGTAGCATCGAAATCAACATCAATTCGCCCTATCGTTTCAGCCATGTCAATAGATATGGTTGTCGCCATTTGACCGTTATCATTGAAACGTGCACTCATCTTAATGGGCACTTCGCCAAGCATCGGTCCGGTCCAGTCGCCTTCGCCGTCACCCTTGGCAATAGTGATGTTTCTACCGGCATGCAACATGGTTACTCCGGCAACCTTCACTCCCGGCACATTGTCGACCACAATGTTGCCCACAGGCAACTCGTTGTTACCGCTCAAAAGCTTGAAATTCTTTAGCGACAGGGTGTACTTGCCGCCTTGCTCCACAATGTCGATGGTGGTTGGCTGTGACGACTGCACGCCATTGACGGTCACTGTTAAATTGCCATTGTAGCTTGTAGCCACGGCCGCTAAGCCCATCAAAGCAAATGTGATGGTAGAAAAAATCTTCTTCATTGTTTTATCGTTGTTATTTTGTTTTGTTTTTCCATTATGATTAAACGTAAATCCAAGTCGGAATCACTTTATTCGGTAGATTACGCCTATTGTGCCAAAAATGGGGTATAGCGTCTGCTCAATGGTTTTGAAATCACTTTTGTGAACACCTTGAAGCCCCCAGCTCAAGTCGGCATAAAGTCCAAACTTGCGACTCAACATCCAGTCGGCACCCAAATCGATACCAAACTGAACTTTGCGCATGTGAGGCGAAAACTCATAGCTGCCACGTTCATTTTCTCCCTCGCCAAGTTCAACCTTTGGACCGGTGGGGTCGCCCACTCTCAAATAGCCATTATAGGCCCAACCATAGAAACGACGATAGGTTAAATAGGAGAAAAACGGGCCACACTTGATGCACACATTTTTGATGTTGTAGGTGGCTTGAATAGGCACGGTGAACATAAATTCCTCAACCTTGGTAACCACATTGCCGGTGAACACCCCTTCGAGCGACTCGCCGCCACGCACAATTTCCATGTGGTAATTTTTGACCTTGGCATCGGTAGACATACCCTTGTTTTCCCAGTGCAATCCGGTCATCAAGCCCCATTGCCCGGCAAGCGGTTTTTGCGCATCTACCCCAATTGAGTAGTTGGTGGTAAGGGGAAATTTTTCGAGTTTCCTAATGGTGGCAGGCAATCCCACCGGTGCAGTTCCGCCAAGCGAATAGCCCAACCGGGCGGTGAGTGTCAGGTCGCCAAGCAAGTTATCTTGCCCCTGTGCGGGGCCAATGAGCAGCAATGCCGCAACGATTGCTATTATTTTTGTTTTCATTATTCTTCTTTTGTACAAATCAATCTCACTTTGTCTATCCACAATTCACTGCCCACCGCACCTTGGAAGGTTGCCCCTCCTGCACTCGACGAGAACACCACGGTGATGTTATAGCCTCGATTTTCAAGCATTTTCATGTCAACATCTTTGTTGTAGACAAACTCTGCTTCAAAGTAACGCCATTCGCCCACGGTTTTCACCGGCATGACTTCGGCAATTGCCACAATGTTGCCATTGTTTTTCACGTCGTCGCCATGCAGCAACACCGCATTGCCGGTGGCATCACGATTGGCATAAAACACCGAGTATATGGCTCCTTCATCGATTTTTCCTTCTACCGGATTGCCGGCTTGATCTTGATAGACCGCTCCGGGAATGTACTTATAGTAACCGATGATTTTCACAGGCTTCATATCGAACGGAATGCCAAAGCGCGTTGCCTGCATGGGGTTGCGCATGGCACTGGCCACGTCAAACTCGCCCAAGAAAAAGTTTCCTGCCGCAAGTCGCTTGTTGACCAATGCTCCAAAGGCACCGGTGCTGCGTGTGGTGAGCTTCACACAAGCTCCATCAAAGCCTTGCACATCGGGCACTGTGGGATATTCATCGGGCTTTGCGCTACTCATGCTGAGTTGAAAACCGCCGTTGCCACTTGCCCAATCGTTGCCCAACGAGCCATCGTTCAACAAGTTGTGCCAAATGTAATACTTTTTATTTTTCGCCTCCAATTCATATTTTTCAAAATCAAATTTAACCGTGTCGTTCACCGTGCGAGTGACCGGATTGATTGTGAGCGTGTAGACACGGCTCCATTTGCCGTCTTGCGAGGTAACTTTGTAGCGCGCACTCTTATTTTTCGAAAAGTCGTGCACTTCGCCGTCTAATGGCTCGACAGTAGCTCCCTCGGTAATCTTAAATTTGGGAGTGAGATGAGCAAGAGGAGCATCGCGACGCACATTAAAAGTTACAACGGTGTCGGTAAAGAGAACATCTTTGATCGAATCGCCCAAATTGAAAAACACGGCACCGGGATTGTCGCAATGAATGGTCACTTGCTCAATGTCGCACTCGGCATTCAAGGGTTCGTCCTTCATACACGAGTTCAAGGCAACACTTGCCAGCAAACCGAAAATCATACCAATAAAAAATCGCCTCATCACTTCTATAAAGATTGTGGGTTTATAATACATCGATTCGGGCAAATCTTTTGATGCTCCGAATGATTCCGGGTACAAAATTATCAATTTTTTATAAAATCTAATGTCTATCTTCCTCACGTTGACAACTTTTTTCACAAAACGAGCACAAGAACGATTATTTTTTGCTTTTTTTGCAATCACAAGCATCATTTGGAGCAAAAAAGACGGCTACAAAAGCCCGGCATTGAAAGGTAATTCATAAAAAATAAATAAAATGATTACCTTTGCATCGCAAATAGGATTTCAGTGCAAGTATTTCCTGCTGATTTTCAGCACAATCATTAAAACTCTGCATGAATGTTACTTTTTAGAAATTTGAATATCATACTTAATAAGACAGTTAACAAGCTTGCATCTTTAAAGTGGATACACTTCGTAAGAAATAAAACAGCTCCGCGTTGGCTCATATTGTTGACCGACATGCTCATTGTCACCTTCAGCTACGGCCTGCTGGCTATCTCCGATTTTACGCCCGGTGGCATGGTGCTGTTGCGCAACTGGTGCATTGTTGTGGGAGTTTACTTCGTTGTGGCATTCATTACCAAGAGCTACAGTCTGATCATTCGTCTCTCGGTCATTGAAGACCTGTTGCGCGAAGTGATTGTCGTGGTGCTGGCGACAAGCATTTTGATTGCCGTCAATGTCACCGCTTTGCTCACTACTCAAGAAACTCTTTTCAACTTTTGGGACACGATTGTCACCGGCGTTATCGCGTTTGCTTTTCTGGCCATGGAACGGTTGCTCATCAAGCAATTGTATGCTCACATCAGCCACATTGACAAAAGTCGCAAGCATGTGCTCGTGCTGGGCACATCGTTAAACTCCCTCATTCTGGCCAATGCACTCAAAAACGAAATTGACGGTAAATACCTGCCGGTGGGCTTCGTGAGCACCAAGAAAGGGAGCGGTAAAGACAAAAGCAAAATCAATGGTTTTAAAGTCTATCAATACGATCCCGAAACGTTGAAAGACACCTTTGTCAAAGAACGCATTCATGCTCTCATTTTCAGCCACGACAACATGCCGTTGATGAAAAGCGGATTTGCCGATTTCTTTATCAAAAACAACATGTTGCTCCTATCGATCAACCGCATTCAAGAATATGAACTCGATGACGAAAAAGCCGACGAGAAAGCCAATATTTCCTCCTTTGTGAAAGCCGTGCAAATTGAAGACTTGCTCGGTCGGCCTCCCATTTTGCTAAACAACACGCTCGTGCGCTCAAACATCAAGGGCAAGTGTGTGATGATTACGGGTGCATGTGGTTCCATAGGAAATGAAATTGCAAGGCAAGTGGCGAGCTACAAGGCAAGTCGCATTGTACTCATAGATCAGGCCGAAACCCCAATGCACACTCTCAGCATCGAAATGAAACAAAAGTTTCCCGAGGCCAACATTGTTCTTTTCATGGGCGACGTTCAAAATCGCAATCGCATGGAAGAAGCCTTTGTTAAGTATCGGCCGAACTATGTGTTTCACGCGGCAGCCTACAAACACGTGCCCATGATGGAAGTAAACCCCACCGAGGCAGTACTCACCAACGTGATGGGAACACGCAACATTGCCGACCTGGCATTGAAACATGGAGTGTATAAGTTTGTAATGGTCTCGACCGACAAGGCCGTTAATCCCTCTAACATTATGGGGTGCACCAAGCGTTTGGCCGAAATCTACACCCAATCGCTCTATTTCGAAGCAAGACAACAAGGCAAACGCACGCAGTTCATCACCACACGATTTGGCAACGTGCTGGGGTCTAACGGGTCGGTCATTCCGCTTTTTCGCAAGCAAATTGCCGAAGGTGGTCCCGTCACTGTAACGCACAGCGAGATCATACGCTACTTCATGACCATTCCCGAGGCTTGTTCGCTTGTACTGGAAGCCGGTTGCATGGGCGAAGGCGGTGAAATCTACATCTTCGACATGGGCGAGCCGGTTAAGATCTACGATCTTGCAACCCGCATGATTTCGTTGGCAGGTCTGCGCCCGGGTATCGACATTAAAATCACAGAGATAGGACTTCGCCCCGGAGAGAAACTCTACGAAGAATTGCTCAACGACAAGGAACAAACTATCAAAACCGACAATGAGAAAATCATGATCGCAAAGGTGCAGACCTATGACTTTGCCAACGTGTGTAAAAACTTGAACAGCATTATCGACTTTGCCACCCAAAACAACACTCACGACATGGTGAAAGCCATGAAGGAGTTTGTGCCCGAGTTTAAAAGCATGCACTCTGAATTTGAACAGATTGATTCTGAAATTGAAGAACAAAGGAAAAACGCCATAGGGGGGGGTACAACAATTTGACATTCAACAGTTTAGAGAATTACAAATATTACAGTTCTGCTATTTAACCCAAATTGGTTATTAGAGGGCGCACTGATTTTATTTGAATGTTGAATAAATTGGTTGTCTTTTTGGAAGACGTAGCGAGCTACGGCAAGAAAAAAACGGCAACCAAGATGCCGGCAGGCAGACAAAAGTAGTCGGGAAGCATGCGATGAACCGAGAATTGTAAACCTTAACGGTCTAATGACCGATTGGGGTTGAATGAAAACGATGTTTTCAGAATGTAAGGAGCGAAAGAAAGTTGAAGGAGTTAAGACGATACTTTTTGCGTTTCACAAAAAATGAATTGAAAGGAAGTGAAGAGAAGTGAAAGGGACGATTGTTTTCTGGCTTACCATTTAACACTTATCCCCTACCTTTCTTTTCCGTTTATTTTTGTACCTTTGCACAAGATTATGTGGCTTGCCTTTGCTGTAATATCGTCAATTTGCCTTGGTTTCTATGATGTTTTCAAGAAATTGGCGCTTCAACAGAACAATGTGTTTGCGGTTCTTTTCTTAAACACACTGTTTTGCACGCTCTACATGTCGCCTGCCCTCGTCTACACGTTGAACGACATGACAGGCAATTTCGTCCACCCCTGCAACCACGTTTACATTTTCATTAAGTCGCTGATTGTAACCATCTCTTGGTTGCTCGGCTATTTTGCCATCAAGCACTTGCCACTCACCATTCAAGGCTCAATCAACGCCGTGCGTCCGGTTTTGGTACTCATTGGGGCACTTATCATTTTTAACGAACAACCCAACTCGTTGCAATGGATTGGCATCACATTGGGTTTCATTTCGTTGCTGTGGATAGGATTTATCGGACATCGAGAGGGCTATTCTTTCAAAACCAACAAATGGCTTTGGTCGGGCTTGCTTTCGGTGGCACTGTGGGCGGCAAGCGGCCTCTACGACAAATTTTTGATGATGCATTTCAAGCCCATCAATGTCGAAGCATGGTACTCGTTCTATCAGCTGCTCATCATGAGTGTGGTTATGCTATTCACATGGCGATGGGCCAAAACGCACGACAAGTTTGAATGGCGGTGGTCTATATTGCTCATCTCTCTTTTCATCTGTGCAGCCGATTTAACCTATTTCTTTTCCTTGCACGAGCCGGGGAGCATGGTTTCAATCGCTTCCATGATAAGACGCGGAAGCGGCCTTGTTGCATTCTTCTACGGCATTGTGAAGTTACAGGAAAAGGGGCTTAAACTCAAAATCATAGATCAATGCCTTCTCATCATTGGCGTTATTTTCATGATCGTAGGCTCATTAATCGATACGTAACATCTTTTTATTTATCAACCCATTCATAAATTTAACATCTTAAAACTATGGCAACTATTTTAAAACCCAATCTTCCCATCGCTCTTTGCAGCGATCACGCAGGCTATGCAACCAAGCAAGCAGTCATGAAGCATCTTGATGAACAAGGCATTGTCTACAAAGACTTTGGCACCTACAACGAGGAGAGTTGCGACTATCCCGACTTTGCTCACGCCGCAGCTCAAGCGGTTGAAAGTGGCGAATGCTATCCCGGCATTGGCATTTGCGGTAGCGGAGAGGGCATCAACATGACGCTCAACAAACATCAAGAAATTCGCTCTGCTCTTTGCTGGCTTCCCGAGATTGCACACCTCGCACGTCAGCACAACAATGCCAATTTTCTTGCCATGCCGGGTAGGTTCGTTTCCAACGTCGAAGCCATTGCCATGGTCGACGAGTTTTTGAACACCGATTTTGAAGGCGGTCGCCATCAACGTCGCATCGACAAAATTCCCGTAAAGTAAAAAAACATTTATTTTTTTGACAAAGTGCGGAGGGGCGTGTACAATATTCACACTCCTCTGCTTTTGACATGTGATATGTACCGAAAATGATAGCATGATTCTTTTAAAAAACAACTCCGGCTAAGAGAGGGGGGAATAAAAAAATCCACGATATCACTACCGCGGATTGCTTAACTAATTAACCTTCTAATACCATTAACATAAACCTTAAACAAAAACGAAATAATCACCATCTCACGATGCCGGGTATTTCGTAACCTTAAAAACTAATACCATGAAAAACCGATACAAAGGTAGAACTTTTCCAATATATCACACAACTTTTCAATCATTTTCTTTATCTCTTTAAACTCAATTAACATTTGACGCATTTTTTCAGAAAAGCCATTAACAGATATTTGGAATAACAGCATATTTTTCCAAACAAATATAACTAATTCCTGCTAAAAGAGTGTTTTGTCGTTTTCAAACACCATTTGAGCGAGGGTCGATAAGAATATTTCACATTCAATTTTTATGTAGTCGAACAGAAATGAGTAACTTTGCAATTCAATATTAAAAAGCAATCCTATCAATTTAGAGTTTATTTATGGCATCAATTAAAACTATCGGGATTTTAACCTCGGGCGGTGACGCACCGGGCATGAATGCGGCAATACGCGCCGTGACTCGCTCTGCAATTTTCAGCGGTTTTAAAGTAAAAGGCATTTACCGTGGCTACAAAGGGCTGATTGAGGATGAAATCGCCGAGTTCAAGACACAAAACGTTTCAAACATCATACAACAAGGTGGCACAATACTTAAAACGGCACGTAGCAAGGAATTCATGACCAAGGAAGGACATGCAAAAGCATTTGAAACAATGCAAAAAGAACAAATCGATGCTCTTGTAGTGATAGGGGGCGACGGATCGCTCACCGGTGCACGCGAGTTTGCCAGCGAATATGACGTACCCATTATTGGATTGCCCGGAACAATCGACAACGACCTCTACGGAACCGATCACACCATAGGCTACGACACCGCATTAAACACCATCATGTGCTGTGTAGATAAAATTCGCGACACGGCCACCAGCCACGAACGCCTGTTCTTCATCGAAGTGATGGGGCGCAATGCAGGTTTCCTTGCCTTGAACGGAGCTATTGCCAGTGGAGCCGAGGCCGCCATCATTCCCGAAATTTCAACCGAAGTCGACCAGCTGGCTGAACTGATAGAAAACGGATTTCGCAAAAGCAAAAACTCATCGATCGTGTTGGTTGCCGAAAGTCCGGTAACCGGTGGAGCAATGGGACTGGCCGAACGTGTGCGCAAAGAATATCCACGATATGACGTGCGTGTAACCATCTTGGGGCACTTGCAACGTGGTGGCAGCCCAACGGCAAAAGATCGCATTTTGGCATCACGCATGGGCACAGCCGCAGTTGATGCCTTGCTCGAAGGGCAACGCAATGTCATGATTGGCGAAGCAAACGACAAAATTGTGTACGTCCCATTCAACAAAGCTATTAAAAATGTAAAGAGTATCGACCGAGAATTGCTCAACACCTTGCGCCGGCTGTCGATTTAACCCAAATCGGTCATTAGACCGCGGAGGTTACTGTTTTGGTTCATCGTGCAACTTTCCACTTGCTTTCATCTGCATGTCGGCATCTTGATTACCGTTTTTTCTTGACGTAGCCCGCTATGCTTTCAAAAAAACGGCAACCCATCTGCTCAACATGCAGGCGAAATCAAAGCAGACTCTAAGATCGATTCGGGTTTAACCGCCAAAATCATATTCAGGAAATAAGAAAAACGATTGTTTTCGGGCGATAAGTATAAGTAAAAGAGATTAAGACGAGAGTTTTTTACTTAAAGTTCTCGTCTTAATCTTTATAATTCATCAATTTATCCTCAATCGGTTATTAAAGACCGATTGGAGGCAAATGTGATACCACATGATTCTATCGCCCTATGCAATGGTATTCAAAGCCAAGGTCGGTGAGTTCGTCGCCATCGTAGATATTGCGTCCATCAATAACGAGCGGTGTTTTCATCAATTCTTTCACTTTGTCCCATGCCGGAATGTGGAATTGTCGCCATTCGGTGATGAGCAACAGCGCATCGGCTCCATCTACGGCATCATACATATCGACACCGCAATAAATATCTTCCCAACGCAATTTTGCCGTGTTCATGGTCACCGGGTCGTAGGCGCGAATTTTACAACCGGCTTTGGAGAGCAAGTCCAGCGTAACAATGGCCGGTCCTTCGCTCATGTCGTCGGTGTTGGGTTTAAACGACAATCCCCACAAAGCAACAGTTTTGCCTTTCAACTCTCCATTGAAGCATCTTGACAGTTTTTCAAACAAAATGCGTTTTTGATTAAAGTTCACTTGGTCGACCGCTCGCAACACTTCCATGCTAAAGTCGTTGACATCGGCAATGTTAATCAAGTCGCGAATATCTTGCGAAAACAGTGTACCTCCATATCCACACCCCGGATAAATGTATTTAGGTCCAATGCGACTATCGGTGCCCACTCCTGCACGCACCACATTGGCATCGGCTCCGACAATCTCGCACAAGTTGGCGATTTCGTTCATCAGGCTAATGCGTGAGGCAAGCATAGAAGTTGCAGCATACTTAATCATCTCGGCAGTGGGATTGTCGGTGAAAATAACACGGTTGTGATGCAACAAAATGGGGCGGTAAAGACGAGAGAGCACATCGCGAGCACGCTTGTTTTCAATACCGATAACAATGCGGTCGGGCTTCATAAAATTCTTGATGGCATTGCCCTCGGTCAAGAAATCGGGATTTGAAGCCACGTCAAACTCCACTTTGTTTTCACGACAAGCCATTTCCTCGGCAATCATTTCCTTCACACGCCGGGCAGTGCCTACCGGCACTGTGGTTTTGAGCACAAACACCGAGTAGCGGTTGATTTTGCGAGCAAAAGTGCGTGCGATGTCAAGAACAGGGCTTAAATTGGTACTTCCGTCTTTAAACAACGTGGAGTCGATGGCACAGAACACCACTTCGGCTCCCTCGAAAGCCTTTTCATAATCTAACGTAAACGTCAGTCGATGTTCGCTCACGTTGTGTGCAATCATATCTTCCAAGTTAGGCTCATAGATGGGAATGTCGCCGTAAATCAAACGATTTATCTTAACACTATCCGGGTCAACACATGTTACGTTGGCTCCGAGTTCTGCTAAGCATGTGCCGGTCGCCAAACCGGCATGTCCTGTTCCTACTATCGTAATATTCATGATTATGAATGATTTAAATGCTTACAAATATTGATGCTTGAATTAGTTGTGCTACAAATATAATCAAATTTATAATATAACGATGCGTCTTGCAACAATATTGCGCGTTTCACAAGCAAAATGAACCAAGGAGGCCGTGCCAAAAAAGAGCTTCCACTTTGGGAGAAGTGCACCGAAAGTGCTTTTTTTTGACACAGCCTCCTCAATCCTTTTAATAAAGCCGGCATTTTCCTCTGTCACGAGGACTGCTCTGCTCTATCGTCACTTGGTGATAACCGCTTTTTTGCCATTAATGATATAGATGCCCGGCAATAGCGTCTCTACACTCTTTGCATCTTTGAGCAACAGTCTTCCGTCAATCGAATAGACCGTGTAGCCCTCTGACTTGTGTTCAAACACATTTTCAACACCACTAATCAAGACCTTCACTTCCACCGGCATCGATTCCACATCGTCTTTATAAACCGCTGTCACATGATAAACAATCTCAGAATCTGCATTATATGAAAGGTCGTCGTATTTTGTGGTTTCAACATCACCTATGGGTTTGCGACTGCGATAGATGCGGTAGGCGTATGGCGTGTCGCTTGATTCAAACACTGCATCATCAATCATGAAAATGTAGGCTTGATTACCTTCGGTAATGTGATGAATGGCAAAATGATTGGTTCCCTGTGGAACTGCAACCTGAATTTGTGTCCAGCGACCATTCTCTTGCGAGTAGGTGTCGCCAACCTTGACAAAATTCTTGGTATCGGTGTTGGAAGCAGAAGTGAGCACTTCAAACTTCTCGCCACCACCCGGACCACTCATGTTGTTCACCCAGAAGCTCACCGTTTGAGCTTTGCCGGAAAGACGCGGACTGATGAGCCAGTTATCGGCATTCACGAAATTGCCGGTTTCGTCAACTTGGAACAAGGCGACAGCCGTTTTCGAGCCGGAATGGGTTGTAATTCCGTTCACAATTCCATTGGGTTTCCAGTTGAGGAATGCCCACGCTTCGCCTTGGTGCGGATAGGTTTCGGTTGCAGAAAGTTTTCCTGCCAAGCCGTGATCGGCATCAACAGTAGTCCACTTGCCAAAGTCGGTGCCCCAGTCTTCATAACTTTCAAAATCATCTTCTACCGTAGCCGCCGATAATTCGGGAGTGTCCCATGTGAGATTTACCGAGTTGGCTGTTCCCACTTCGGCCTTCAAGTTCTTGGGGGCAGGAACATCTTCGGCAGTTGCGTTGAGAGTGTTCTTTGCCACATCATTTTCACGACAGAGGTCACCGTCAACAATCACCTTGGCTTCAACTTCCAATTGTTCTTTGTCGTTGAGCGTGGTGGTGCGGTAGTCGGCATTAAACTCTGCCACATCTTTGGTTTTGAGAACTTTCTCAATTTTCTGCCGGGCAATTTCTTCGCCATCGACAGTAACAAGCACCTTGGCATCGACAATGTCGGCAAGACCTTCATTAACCACCTTCACATTCAATTTGGCAATCTGACCTTTCTTGACAGCGACCGGTTTCAAAAGTTCTACCGAAGCATCTTTTTCACGAGGGTCAAAAATGTTGATGTTGTCCAAGAAGAAATATTGGTGCATTTCTTGGGAAGTCTCTCCCGTGAGACGAATGATGGCATAGGATTCATTGGCGAGCGATGCCGGCAAGTCGACCAAAACACGTTGCCACTGAACGTTGGTGTTGTCGTTAAAGTCTTGTTCCCATGTTTTCTCAACCGTTCCATCTTTGTGTTCCACCTCTACTCTCAACTTGAATGGAGCATTGATCGGCGAACGATAGTAAAACAGCATCTTTGGAGCTTTCACTCCCGCAAAATTAAACTTTCCAAACGACAATGTACACGCAGCCGGGACATGCGAAGAAAGAGCGATAGAGCCGCCGTCGTCGTCGCACGACACAGCCACAGTGCCCACAACAAATCGATTGCTGGTGCGCGTTATGCCCACAAACTTATCTTCGAGCGTGCCGTCTTTCATGCTGTTGCGATAAGGCAAAGCATAGGGAGCACCCACAACAATGGCACCCAAGCCATATTCACTCTCGCCACCGCTATTGACAGCGCGTACCGCCCACTGCTTGAACATTTGGTTTCCTTTGTCGTTATCCAGTCCGTTCACTTCCAAGGCGAGTTTTCCGGTTACAGAGCTGATAGAGTCGCCCAAATAGCCCTCGGGGGTGACATTGAACACATCATATCGTACCTTGTCGGGCACAATGAGTTCTCCGTTCACGCCTTGCACCTCTTGCCACGACACCTTCACGCCGGAGGTTCGGTCAAGCACCTTCACCTTTGGCCTGTCGGGCTTATCTTCACCCACAAATGCCGAGGTTGTCGCTTTTTCGCCCACGCCGGAGGCATTGTAGGCAATCACCGTGTAATTGTTCGTTCCGCGTTGGGCATTTTCATCGGTTACCACTTGATGCGACCCCGGAGCAACATTGTGCAATTCGGTCAACAGGTCTTCGCCTCGTTTCACTTCAATTTTAGTAATTGCGTCCAAAGTTCCACCGTCAATGGTCTTGCTTGGAGCGTCAAACTCAATGGTTGCTTTCAATGCGCCTGTTTTGTCACTCTTAGCCGTGAGGTTGGTTGCTGCTCCCGGAGCGGCTGCCATTGGTTTGACTTCAACCCTCAGAGAATCGAGATAAATCAAAGACCGACTAGCATCGGAAATTGCATGGAAACCAAGGAAATAGTTTCCATCGGCATCAGGAATAATCTCCTTTTCAAAGAATTGGTAATTATAGTCTTTCAGTTCGGTTACCGGAGTCAGCTCCTCGGTCATGGCTTCGACCGTCTTACCTTTTCCCCACTTGGCTTCGATGCGTTCGGGGAAATACGAGCCACCGCTTGCACAAGCCTTGTAGCTCACCTTGTAGGTCTTGCCGGCTTCTAATTTCAAGGGCGACGAAATGAGCCAGTCATCGGCACGGTTACGGTAGCTGTACTTATAACTTGCCGCTTTCTTTTTCTTATCCCATTCCCAAGTAGACTTATCGTTGTTCACATCAAGAACGGTATAAAGAGCGATACCCTCGTCGAAGTCGTCAAAAAAAGGAACTTCAAGAGCCTCACCAACAACCAATTCATTGCTCATAGTCATAGAACTGCGCTTTGCGCTGTTCACAGCCACAACTCCATAGGAATAGGTTTTGAGAATGTCGCCCGACAACTCTTCTTCAAACTTGGTGGCGGTTGTGCCATTCTCAACCTCAACCGTATCTTTGCCCGTAATGCGATAAACATTGTATTTGAGTGCTTCGAGATATCCGCCATGCACGCCGCCAACAGGAGCTGTCCACGTGACGGTAGCCTTGCGTTGCGCATCAACGGTCAACTGCACATGGGCCGGAGCCTTGGGATAGTCAAAACCCACATATTGAGTAATTTTTTGTTTAGGGCCTTCGCCCTTGTCGTTGCTCACAGCAACAACAAATCGATTTAAACCCTCATCAACCGTGACATTGAGCGAAACATCTTTGCCGGGTTCAACCTCACCTTTTTGTTTCTCAACATCGTTAATCAACAAGCGGTAAGAGAGTTTACCCGTCAATTGGTGTTCTCCATCGAAAGCATGTGTGGGCGCACTGAATTTAATCACACCACTGAGCGAGGCCTCTGAAAATTGTGCAGTGAAATCTTGCACAGCACCGGGAGCACCGTCGGCAGCCATCGGCATGGGAATAACGAGCGAAACTTGATTGGAGTTGTGCTCAAAATCGCCCATCTTGGAAGCCGCGCCATTGGCAAGATTAACGGTATAGAGTGCACTCTTGCCGTCTTTGTCGGTCGCCGCCCAATAGAAGACACCGCTCTTGGGGTCAACTTCGCCACTCTGGAAGTACACGCTTCCTTGACTGTTGCGCAACGAAATGCCCGTTGGTCCTACCAACTCTTCGGTTCCACTTGTGCGGTCAATCTTGTAGAGATTTCCATCGGCGGCAACACCATAGGCAAAACCGTCTTTACCTATACCCAACGCCACATAATTGTTTTTCGATTTGGCAATAGTCGTGCGTGTTTTGCTTGCATAGTCCACCACGCCAAATTCCAAAGCCTTAAAATCGGCAGTGAAGAATTGACCGAATATTTCACCGCTCACAGGATCGGTCGCGGTTTCGGTTGCCACAAGAGCATTGTTGCTCACCGTCTGCTTGTCAACAATTTGCCAAGTATCCATATCTATTGAATAGTAGGCCATGGTAACCATGCCATAAGCGGCATAGCGAGTATCGGCATAGATGCCACACAGCTTGCCACCCACAATTCCACTACCTCCGTTCAAGGCAAAGTTTTTCAATGCCAACAGTTCATCGACTTGAGTCGTGGCCGTTGGCGAATAGGATACCAATCCGCTGAAACTGCTGCTCAACATATTGGAATAGATAGTAGGTACATAACCGCCAACTTGAGCCGGTGCAGGTTTTAAACGTCCAAGAGGCAATTTCTCTTGAAATGGTGTTCGCAATTCGTCTTGCGTCACCATCTTGCGTTGCATCAATAGCGGAAATTTTGCTTGTGCCGCATTGCTTTCATCGCTTTGTTGCGCTTTTGGCGGTTCGTGCATGTTTTGCATCGGCAAAACATCGGTTGCCAAACAAGGCATGCTCATCGTTGCAACGGCGGCACACAAAGCAATGTGAATAAAATTTTTACACATAACTTAAATGGTTTTTTGATTTCTCAACACAACAGCACAGCAACCTTGTTCACAAGCAAAAATTTCGACTCACGAACAAAAAAACGCAATGTCACATGTCGTTATGAGAAATCAGGTTAAACATTTTACAATTTATACAGTTCAAGGTTTATTTTTGAATTTCGGCACAAAAATAGAAAAAAAATCCAACAATCCCAAAGAAATAGAAAATTTTCTTGACAATCACATGAAAACAAGTGCACTTGGCTATAAAAAGCCAAACGAGAAAAGAAAAATGAAATCAGAAGGTTATGGGAGTATATTCTTTGTACTCTCCATTGTTTTTAATCATTTTCTTGAAAAATGGAGTAAGATAACTTTCAAGGTTCTTGTAGAACACAAACACACCAGTTGCAGCAGCAGGAGAAAGTTCGCCTTCGGGAAAAATAAAAAAGATGCCGTTGCGACGCAAATAAAACTCCGCGGGTACCTTCGCGGCACGCTTCCATTTGCCTTGTTTATCAATGCTCTTGTTGATGCATTCGAGAACGCCCATCTCTTGCGAGAGGTCAAACACCTCGTCTTTTGCCAGCACTTTGTGGGCAACACGGTCGTAGTTCACATAATGCACCACATGGGTATGCTCATCGCCACTGCGGTTTGTCTTATCGACAACCATGACCAAAAAGCAAGATGAAGAAAAGATCGGATAGATGCACAGGCTTTGCACGTTTTCATATTGAGCCGCTTCGCGGTCGGGGTGACGTGCTATACTTTTATAGGCAACGTTTTCAAAAGTGTTGAATTTGGGTTCTTTCAAAAAAACGGATAATCCGTTCTCAATCGATGCATCGGAAAAACCAAAAGCCTTGCGTGAGAGTTCAGACATGAGAGCCGAGAGCGAGCCGTTGCCATTCACCGAAACCGGAATGCGACTTTTAAACTGCTTCACACTACTCCAATAGGTGCGATAATGACCGGGGACGGCAGGTTGCAACGACACAAAATAGGCATACCGTTCCAAATCCTTGAATTTATCGGCCATACCGTCGATCGAAATCGTGTCGGCCATTTCGGTTGCTTCATCTTCTCGACTAAACAGGTCGCTCTTGCCGTCGCTGTTCACATGACCGGCAAGATACCAAAAACCTGCCGCAATGTCGAGCACAACAAGTATGGCGATGATGATAAAGAGATTGCGCTTAGTCATTGACCGTATTTTCATTTATCAATTGTTCCACTCGGTCTTTCACCCGGTTCATGAGCCACATGGGAGTTGAAGTCGCTCCACAAATGCCAATGTGTCGCTTGCCGTTGAGCCAAGCAGGGTCTATTTCTGTTTCGTTGCTGATTAAGTAAGAGTCGGGATTGGCATCGTGGCACTCGGCAAACAAAATTTTGCCATTGCTACTCTTACTGCCACAAGCAAACAAGATAAGTTCGTGTCGTTTTGCAAATTCACGAATCAGAGGAATGCGATTGGCCACACTGCGACACACGGTGTCGTAGCTTTTGAGATCGGCACCCGGTTGCATGCGAAAGTTTATCTCTTCGACAATCTTTTTAAGACCTTGCACACTTTTGGTGGTTTGGCTATAAAGATAGACGTTGCGCGAATAGTCGATTTTGTCAATTTCATCAACACTCTCTATAACTAAGGCTTTTCCTCCGGTTTGCCCCACAAGTCCGTTCACCTCGGCATGGCCTCGCTTGCCGTAAATAACAATTTGCGGATCGCTTTCATCGGGTGCGCAAAATGTGCCTTTAATGCGCTGTTGCAGTTTCAACACCACCGGACATGTGGCATCGATGATTTCAATGTTGTTTTGGCGTGCAATTTCATAGGTTTCAGGAGGTTCTCCGTGAGCACGCAAAAGCACCGTGACATCGTGCAAGTCTTTGAGTTGCTCGTGTGTGATGGTCTCAAGTCCTTTTTTCTTGAGCCTCTCCACCTCGTTGCTGTTGTGCACAATGTCACCCAAGCAGTAGAGCCTCCCGGTGTCGGCAAGCTGCTCTTCGGCCTTGTTGATGGCACGTGTCACCCCAAAGCAAAAGCCCGAATGTTTATCTATCTCTATTGTAGCCAATTTTTTAAGAAATGAAATCAAAGTGCATCTGCATTGCACTTGAACTGTCTGCAAATATACGTTTTATTTTTGACAGCTGAAATATTCATCAAAGTGCTTAATAATCCACGAAGCCTGTTCTTCTTTGGTCATGCGGGTGTTATCGAGCGCATAGGCATCGGGGGCTTGACGCAAAGGACTTTCTTCGCGCGTCATATCGATATGATCACGTGTCACAACATTATCATATATTTCTTTCATCGTCACAGTTTTATCGCCCTTGGCATGCATTTCGCAATATCGGCGTATTGCACGCACATCGGCACTGGAACTCACATAAATCTTGATTTCGGCATCGGGTAAAACCGTTGTGCCGATGTCGCGACCGTCCATCACCACGCCTTTATTTCTGCCCATTTCCTGTTGCAAACGCACCATGGCATTACGCACCTCGGCAACCGCTGCAACCGGGCTGACACTGTTCGACACTTCAAGACCACGAATTTCACGTTCAACATTCACACCATTCAAGTAGGTTTCCTGAACGCCATTGTTGATTTCAAAAGATATTTTGATGCGGTCAAGCTGCGTTTTCAATGCCTCAATATCGACAACGCCACCATTGATCAAACCATTTTGCAGGCAATAAAGCGCAACGCAACGATACATAGCACCCGTGTCGATATAGGTGTAGCCTGCATACTTGGCCAAGAGCTTAGCCATTGTGCTTTTGCCACTCGAAGACGTGCCGTCGATTGCCACATTAATGAGTTTCCTCTCCATAGATTGATTATAACATTATATCGTTGCAAAGTTACAGATTAATCCACAATTGGCAAGATGCATCTTTCTTTTTGTTGAACCCCGGCTTGCCAAATACAGCCTACACCATAGAGGAAAAACAAGAGGGAGAGAGAAAGCACTCTGCCTGCATCTGCCCCCTCTCTCTGTGGTTGTACAACTACCGAAACGGCGTTCTTTCAACTCCAATCGGGGATTATATTTTTCTGTAAATCAAAGTCAATACACGACTTTCTTTGCCTTGCCATCATAGGTTACCACATAGCAACCTTTGGGATATGCACTCATGTCGATTTCTTGCACATATTGCGCTCTGCACACCAATTGTCCATGCATACCATACAAAGCAACGTTGCAAGGTTTTGTGCCCACAAACACGAGCTTGCCACCTTGCACACTAACGGCACAATGCTCGGCATGCACCGTGTTGCAAGTTGTTTCTTCCAATCCTTCGTAGGGGACGCCCGGATAGCCTTCTTCGCCTTGCACAAAGTCATAAACTCCCCAATGCTTCGTGCGAGCCATTTCAACCGCCGAGCGAGTGCATTGGTTATCGGCCGTGGCAGGACTGTTGACAATGATGAGCACGCAAGCAAGATCGGGTTCTCTCATGGGCAAAGAATTCATCAACTCGGCACAAGCATCTTTTCCAAGCGAATTTTCATGACACTCAATTGTGTAGAGCGGCTGCGAGTTGGAAACCGTCAAGGCAGTGAGTTTGTTGTTATTAATCCACAAATATTCAAGATTGGGCAAATCGTCAACTTTGATACTGTTCAAACTGTTGTGGTGTGCCGAGAGCGTGTTCAATCTTTTCACTTTACTCAAATCCAGAACTTCGAGAGAGTTGGCATAGCAACACAGCAATTGAAGATTGGTGGCATCGAGTGTTAATGTTTTTAGATGATTATCGTTGATATAAAGATCGGTCAACGAACTTGACTGCACATCAAATGCCATAAAATTGTTCATGGCAAGTTGCAATTCTTTCAATTCCGCATTCATTGAAATGTCTAATGCCGTCAGCTGATTGTCGTTGGCATAGAGTTTTTGCAATTTTTTATTGTGCGAAATGTTTAACTGCTTCAACGAATCGCTATCTAAAATGCAAAAAGTTAAATTTTCCAGTGCCGACAAATCAATGCTGTTGAGAGTGTTTTGCGACAATTGGAGCGTTTCGATTAAAGTATTATTCTTTAAATCAATGCCACTCAATGAGTTTTCGCTACAATCCAAATAGGTCAACTTTGTGTTGTTCTGCACATCAAGCGACTTCAACCGACAAGAACTGCAATCCAGCAGGCCAAGAACAGGATTCTGTGTTACGTCCAACGTTTCAAGCGCATTTGCTTTGCATCGCAAGACTTCAAGAGACGGACAATGCGACACATCGAGAGCCGTTACATCAAAATAGTCGATAACCAACTGAGTAACTTTTCCCAGAATTTTAACGTCGTTGTTCAAAACCCGATAAGTATAAACCGTTTCTCCATACAAATCTTCTTCTTTAACAAACTCCAGCCCGGAAAAAGAAATCTCACCTTCGCCCAAAATTTTCAGTTTAACTTCTGAATTAACCTTCATGCTCGTGGTGAGCGTTACATAGGAATCTTGCTGTTGAGCAAACGCAGGCATAAAAGTGCATAACAAGCCTACGATAATAGTTAATAATATCTTTTTCATTTGCAATAATTTTTAAGGAATAAACTTCCTGTTAATAATCAATTATTAGGTTTATCTTTACTCTATCACAAAGATATACAACAATTATGCAAAGCTCCAAACCTTTTCAAGAAAAAAAGACAATGAAATATTAGGGTCATAGATTTTGTGGTTTAAATTTTTTCACTAATTTTGTATACTTTTGTTACACGACTAACTATTCACACGATGAAAACAGAGGCCACACACACTCATAACAACAAGTCTTTTTTCCTAAAAAGGGTGTTTAAATTCTATTACGACGGATTTCGCAGTATGACTGTGGGTAAGACTTTATGGGCAATCATAGGCATCAAACTTTTCATCTTTTTCATTATTTTGAAATGGATTTTCTTTCCCGATTTCCTGAGTGGTAAGGCCAACGACGAACAAGGAAAGGCACAATATGTGAGAGAGCAGCTTGTCGACAAAAAACAGCAGTAACAATTACAAAAACAAAACAAACAATAACCAAAAAAAGAAAGTGACTTATGAATGAATTAATCAATGTAGTTGATTGGTCGAGAGCACAATTTGCCCTCACAGCCATCTATCACTGGCTGTTTGTTCCGCTCACGCTGGGACTTGGCGTGATAGTGGCAATCATGGAGACCATATACTACCGCACCAAAGACGAGAAATGGCTGGCTACAACCAAGTTTTGGATGACCCTTTTTGGCGTGAACTTCGCCATTGGAGTGGCCACCGGCATTATTTTAGAGTTTGAATTTGGAACCAATTGGTCGAATTACAGCTGGTTTGTGGGCGACATTTTTGGAGCACCGCTTGCCGTAGAGGGCATTTTGGCTTTCTTCATGGAATCGACATTCATTGCCGTGATGTTCTTTGGTTGGAACCGTGTAAGCCCCAAATTTCACTTGGCTTCTACTTGGCTCACAGCCATTGGTGCGAGCCTCTCGGCTCTGTGGATTTTGGTGGCCAACGCTTGGATGCAAAATCCCGTGGGTTGCACGTTCAATCCCGAAACCATGCGCAACGAAATGACCAGCTTTGCCGATGTGGCATTCTCGGCCATGGCCATGAGCAAGTTTTTCCACACCGTGCTCAGCTCGTGGGTGCTTGGAGCCGCCTTTGTGGTGGGTGTGAGTGGATGGATGATGCTCAAGAAACGCAATGTCGAGCACAGCATGCGCAGCCTCAAAGTGGCTGCCTGGGTGGGCGTGATTGGCATTGTCATGACAACAATTACCGGCGACACCTCGGCTGTGACCGTTGCCAAAACACAACCCATGAAATTGGCTGCCATGGAAGGGCTTTATCAAGGCGACAATGCCCAATCGATTGTTGCATTTGGCATCTTGAACCCGTCCAAAACCGTTGACAACAACGAAGACCCCTATTTGTTCGACATTTCAATCCCCTATGGGCTTTCACTTCTCGCAACCCACAATCCACAAGCGTTTGTACCCGGTGTTAACGACATCATCAATGGTGTAACGAAAGACGAAAACGGTAAAATTCAATCAACAGTTTCCTACAATGAACGCATTTTGCGTGGCAAGAAAGCACAAGAAGCCGTGAAAGGCTTTGCCGCCGCCAAGCGCAGCAACAACAAAATGACACTCGACAGCATCGACCAAACGTTGAAGGAGAACTTCCGTTACTTTGGCTATGGCTATCTCAACTCACCTCAAGAGGCTGTTCCCAACATTGCCCTCACGTTCTACACTTTCCACTTCATGGTTGCAGTGGGTGGCTACTTGTTGCTGTTCATGTTGCTGGCATTGCTTTTTGCCTATAAACGCAATATCCTCGAAAAAGCCCGTTGGGCCAAGTGGTGGTATATTCTTGCCATCGTCACCGTGCCACTCACCTACTTGTGCTCAGCCAGTGGCTGGATTGTGGCCGAAGTTGGCCGTCAGCCTTGGACCATTCAAGACCTGATGCCCAACAAAGTTGCCATCAGCGACTTGAGCGTGGGATATGTGCAAACCACCTTCTGGATTTTTGCCGTTGTGTTCACCGCTTTGCTCATTGCCGACATCAGCATTTTGATGAAGCAAATTTCTAAAAAATCAAAAACTAATCTCGACACCGTTTAATCGCATATAATCATGACTTACTATATTCTGCAAAATTACTGGTGGCTCATCATTTCGATATTGGGTGCATTGCTTGTGTTGTTACTCTTTGTACAAGGAGGGCAATCGATGCTCATGAGTGTGAAAGACGATGAACACCGCACCATGATGATTAATTCACTGGGACGCAAATGGGAGTTTACTTTCACAACATTGGTCACCTTTGGCGGAGCATTTTTCGCTTCATTTCCATTATTCTACTCTACCAGCTTCGGAGGAGCCTACTGGCTTTGGATGTTCATTTTATTCAGCTTTGTCATTCAAGCAGTGAGCTATGAATACCGCACCAAGTCGGGCAATGTTTATGGCACAAAATTTTTCGACACCCTGCTGTTCATTAATGGTCTCGTTGGGCCGGTATTGCTGGGTGTGGCCGTGGGTGGCATGTTTTTTGGCAACGAGTTTACCGTAACCAAGAGCAAAATTCTTGATGTCGCCAATTCTTCAATCTCAACTTGGGGTTCGAGGCACGGCTTAGAAGCCATTGCGTGTTGGAAGAACCTGATATTTGGCTTTATGGTATTTTTTCTTGCTCGCACGTTGGCCTCGCTCTATTTCATCAACAACATCGACGATGAAGACCTGCGCGCCAATCAACGTCATCGCTTGTGGGTGAATGCCCCCATTTTTGTAGTGCTATTTCTCATCACGGCAGGGCTTATCCTCACCGCCAAAGGCGTGCAAACCGACGACAGTGGCAATGCCTACTGGGCAGACTACAAATATCTGAACAATTTTATTGCCATGTGGTGGAACTTGCTATTGCTTGTTTTGGGTGTTGTGGCAGTGCTCTTTGGCATTGTCAAAACACTACTGGTGAAAAAATTCCACGGAGGCATTTGGTTTGCAGGCTTGGGTGTGGTTGTGGTTGTTCTCGCCTTGTTTTTCACTCTGGGCTACAACAACACCGCCTACTATCCTTCGCTCATCGACCCCAACAGCAGTTTGAGCATTCGCAACAGTTCTTCGAGCCTGTTCACCCTCAAAGTAATGAGCTGGGTATCTGTTCTTGTTCCTTTCGTTTTAGCCTACATTTTCTATGCTTGGCACTCGATCGATCATGTGAAAATCACAAAGACAGAAATGAAAGAAACCGATCAAGACGAGAAATATTGAGCAGTAAGCCCAAGTTTAACACACCTCACACCAAGGCCAAAGCGCGATAATTTGTGCGCTTTGGCCTTGTTGCCCTTTCTATAACAAACCACACCACATATCTCACAACCGAACATAAACCCAAATCGGTCAGTAGATCGCTAAGGTTTACAATGATCGGTTCCTCGCGTGCTTCCCGACTGCTTTTGTCTGCTTGCCGGCATCTTGGTTGCCGTTTTTTTCTTGACGCAGCCCGCTACGTCAAGAAAAAAAAGACAACCAATTTGTTCAACATTCAAACAAAATCAGTGCAACCTCTAATGCCCGATTGGGGATAAATGTCATTTTTTAGCTACTTTTTATCAAGTTTATTTGTCTAAAAGTAAATTTTACTTTACATTTGCGATATTATTCATTTAAAATTACCGTAACAATGAAAAGTAACTATTTGTTTCCGCCTGTGTTCCAAAAGATTGGTTGGGCAATGTTGGTTGTTTTTGTCATTTTGACCGTTGCAGTCATTTCTTTCGATTTTCTTAACGGTCTATGGCCTTGCAAAGTTTTCACACTCATTCCGTCAGAAACTATTTTCGGCAACGACAGTTATGGTTTTATTACCTATAACGATGGTTGGGAAGACGAAATCTGCGAGATTGGGTTGGCCGTGTCGATGCTGTTCATTGCCTTTTCGGCCGAAAAAGACGAAGACGAGTTCACCGCAAGTTTGCGCAGCAAGTCGATGACTTGGGCATTCCTCGTGAATGTAATTATTTTCATTGCCGCCACACTGCTCATCTATGGAATGTCATATCTTATGTTCTGGGAATTTGAGTTCATGATCATTTTGCTACTCTACGTGGGAAAACTGAAGTATGAACTACACAAAGCAAAAAGGAGGATCGAGAATGAAAAATAACATGAGAGTAGAACGTGCCATTGCACAACTCACACAACAGCAGCTGGCTGAAAAAACAGGTGTGAGCCGCCAAACAATTCATGCCATTGAAAATGGCAAATTCATTCCATCGACCGTATTGGCATTGAAAATAGCACGCATCTTTGGAAAAACCGTTAACGAAGTGTTTGTGCTCGAAGATGAGGATTGACCGTTTGGCCTCTAATGCCCGATTGGGGATAAAAAACACGAAGCTTTGGCCAAAGTTGACACACTTTGCCCCAAAGAAGGAGAGCCATGCCTGCCGATTTTGATTTGTGAAGATAAACGTGTAATTTTGCTATTTCAACAAATGCACAGGTCAACAAACCATCTTACAGATGCTTTACTACTTTAGTGGAACCGGAAACAGCAAATTTGTGGCTCAAAAATTGAGCAAACTGCTGAATGAGCAACTTGCAGAGGCAGGCGAAGTGTTGCAACATGAAGCTTTCGACTGCACGTTGCGACACGGCGAGCGGTTGGGCTTCGTGTTTCCAACCTATTCTTGGGGGCCTGCTCCGGTGATACTCAACCTATTGGCAAAACTCAACCTGCACAAAGCAAACCCAAACACCTACTGTTTCATGGTCACGACTTGTGGCGACGATGTGGGACTTAGCGCAAACATCTTTAAGAAAGCCCTCACCGATAAGGGTATTGACTTGAAGGCGGCGTTTTCGGTGCAAATGCCCAACAACTACATTAATCTGCCGGGCTTTGATGTAGACAGCGACGCTGTGCGCATGCGCAAGTTGAGCGAAGCCCCGGCAAGAATAGAATTCATCGCCCGGCACATCGCTCGTCATGAAACAATCATCGATGTTGTTCCCGGCAAATTTGCTTGGTTCAAATCGCGCATCATAAGGCCACTGTTTCTTCATGTGGCCGTCAACGACAAAAAATTTGTTGTGAAGAGCAACCTTTGCACCCATTGCGGAGCTTGCATCAAAAATTGTCCATTGCACAACATTTCGTTCAACCATGCCCAAGAGCCATCGTGGCACGGCAATTGCACCATGTGCCTGAGTTGCCTGCACCGTTGCCCCACCCATGCCATACAATATGGCAACGCCACACAACACAAAGGACGTTACCGTTTTCCCGAAAACTCATTTTGAAACGAAAGCAAATTGCCGTAACTTTGCAAAACCTCAAAGAGGTCGTAACATCAAACACATAAAAAACATAATATGAAGAATTTGTTATCTCTGATATGCCTTGCACTGATAACGGCAACGACTTTTTCATGTGGCAAAAAAACATCGCCTTACAGTGCCGAAGCCAAGAAACGTGCCGTGCAAGCCGCCGAAGCACTCATTGCGGTTGACCACACCGACACATTTGCCATACAGAGCAGCCTGCTGGCAGCCGAAGCCACACGCAGCGAATACATCATCATGGACGATACCATCGCCGCCGGCGACTTCGATCGCTCGTTCAGAGAAACACTCAATCAAAAAGATCCTGAATTGGCAAAAGCCATCTTCAAATAATACAAAACAATGATTACCAAAAATTTCATTCTGCTTGCCGCCACAGCGGCCATTTGGGCAGTTTCACTCTCATGCGTCAACAACAAAGCAGAGCAAGCATCACAGCATGCAGCCGAGCAATTTACTGCACTGTGGCAAAACAACGATTCGGCTCACATTGCGCAAGCTGTGCAAGCCTACCGTGCAGGCATTGATAGTGCAGGAGGCAACATCGCAGACTACAAGCAAGGCTTTGTGGAAGCTGTTGCCGCACAACAGCGCGACACACTGACCATGGCGGCACAAATCCTCGCTATGTCGGCACAAGAGCTGTGCGAAGCCACCGCCAAGCCCATTGTCGTTGGTTTGCTCGATGGCACGCTCGATCAAGCAAGTGCACACTCACGGGTACAACTATTTTATGCATTGGCCGGTTCGCTAAACCAAAGCCATGTGATCAAGCAATGGAACAACGACATTCAAGCTCTTGTAAACAACATGCCCATTGAACAACAAATGCAAGTGTACGCAGCTTCTTCAAGTCCGGCGGCATTGGGCGAAGCCTTGAAACAAGACAAAATCAACAACAAAAAGCCCGAACTCATCAAACAGCAAATCGAAGCCCTAAAAAGCATCTACGACCAAGCACAAATGGCAGAGTTTAACAACAGTTTCAATTCAACTCATTAACAATCAACTCATTAATAATCAAAGAAAAACAATTTACATTGCTATGCACACTTTCAACGAATACCTCAACATGGTGAATGAACACATTGCCACCATTCCCTATCCGCAAGCTCCCGGCAACCTTTATGCCCCCATAGACTACACCATGTCACCGGGTGGCAAGAGGCTCCGTCCTGTGCTTGTGCTCATGGCATGCGAAGCGATGGGTGGCAATGTACACAAGGCATTGGATGTCGCCGTGGGACTTGAATTGTTTCACAACTTTACCTTGCTTCACGACGACGTGATGGACGATGCCGACGTGCGCCGGAGCAAACCCACCGTGCATCGCCGTTGGAACCGGAATACAGCCATTTTGAGTGGCGACACCATGCTCACCTTGGCCACACAATACATTTCACGTGTCGATGCCACTCTGTTGCCGACCGTGCTGGAATTGTTCAACAAAACCGCCATTGAAATCTACGAAGGGCAACAATATGACATGGACTTTGAACACCTCAACAATGTCACCTCAGCCCAATACATCGAAATGATACGCCTGAAAACATCGGTGTTGCTGGGTTGTGCCTGCAAGCTCGGTGCTATCATCGCCGGGGCACCGGCTCACTCGGCCAACGAACTGTATGCCGTAGGTGAAAATCTGGGATTGGCTTTCCAACTCCAAGACGACATGCTCGACGTGTGGGGCGATGTGGCAACCTTTGGCAAAGAGATTGGTGGTGACATCATGAACAACAAAAAAACATTCCTGCTCATTCACGCCGTAAATCTCGCGCAAGAAGACGATGCCAACGAGTTGCGTCGCTGGATTAACGATGAATTTGCCATCAAGAACGAGAAAGTCCCGGCTATGAGAGCCATCTACGAACGGCTGGGCGTGCATGAGCTTGCCAACGAGGCCATTAAGCTCTACAACGACAAGGCACTGGCACGACTCGACAAAATCGACATGCCCGCTGCCTCCAAACAAGCTTTTGTAAACTTCATCAATGCCCTGATGGGACGCAAAAAATAATGATCGACAGCCACACGCATCTCTATTGCGAAGATTTTGACGAAGACCGTCAGGCCATGCTGCAACGTGCCAAAGATGCAGGCGTGACCCATGTGATATTGCCCAATGAAAACATGAACAGTGTGCCGCGCCTCAAAGCCATGCAACAGCAATGGCCCGATTATGTGTCAATCACAATAGGCATTCACCCCGAAGAAATAGGCAAAAACTTTCGGCAAGAGCTTGATGCAATGCACGCTCTCCTGCAAAACGACAATTTTGTCGCTGTGGGCGAAGTGGGCATCGACCTCTATTGGGATAAAACCTATCGGGAAGAACAAATGGAGGCTCTCAACACACAACTGCACTGGTGCAAAGAGGTCGACATTCCCTTCATCATTCATTGTCGCAATGGGCTTGACGAATGTTTGAACGTGATGGACAACTTTGGTGAGCCTTTGCCCAATGGCGTGTTCCACAGTTTCACCGGCAATGCAAACGATGTGGAGGCTGTGCGCAAGCGTGGCGACTTCTACTTTGGCGTGAACGGCATTGTCACATTCAAGAAAAGCGATGTTCCGGCCATATTGCCGATTATTGGGCTTAACCGCATTCTGTTGGAAACCGACAGCCCCTATTTAGCTCCGGTACCGCATCGGGGCAAGCGAAACGAGAGTGCCAATATCCCATTCATTTGCGACAGCATTGCCAAGTATTTAGGCCTTTCGGCCGAAGAGGTCTCGGCCGCCACCGATTGCAACACAAAAGCCTTATTCGGCATTTAACCCCAATCGGACTAACGACCGATTTGAGTTAAATCTTCCAACGAAGGAGACATTTTGTTTTCATTTATTATGATAAAAAAAATCACAATCTGCATTCTGTTGCTTTGCCTGTACATTCCCGGCATAGCTCAAAAAAACAAATACACCAGCCCCAAGCGAGAATTGCGCTCGGCATGGATAGCAACCGTGTGGGGCATCGATTGGCCTAATCCTCGTGCAAGCGCAAGCAGCCAAAAAGCCGCCATGACACGAATGCTCGATTCTTTGAAAAACAACAATTTCAACGCCGTCAATTTTCAAGTGCGTTCCATGAGCGATGCCATGTACAAGTCAAGCTATGAGCCTTGGTCGAGCTATCTCACCGGCACTCGTGGCAAGCACCCGGGTTACGATCCGTTGCAGTTTGTGGTGAGCGAATGTCACAAGCGCGGCATGGAATGCCATGCATGGATCAACCCCTATCGGTTTTGCATAGGACGCACATGGAGTTCTGCCCAAGATGCAGAGGTAATAGGTGGCGGACACCTGTTGCGTTCGGGCAAGTTCTATGTACTCGATCCTGCCCAACAATGGACTGTCAATCGCATTGTGAACGTGTGTAAAGAGATTGTAACCCACTACGACATCGACGGCGTTCTCTTCGACGATTATTTTTACCCCGACGGCATTGTTTCCACCGCCCTTGCCGGCGACTACAAGGAATACAGCATGAGTGGAAGCCTTGAAAGCATTGGCAATTGGCGACGCAACAATGTCATGAAAATGGTGAAAGCCGTCTACACCATGCTTCGGCAGTCGAAACCCTGGGTGAGATTTGGCATTTCCCCGGCAGGTATAGCGTGCACACAATCTTGGTTAGCCCAAAAATACGGCATCAGTCCATGTCCTTCGGGCAACGATTGGCAATACGAAAAAATATTCAGCGACCCTGTTGCGTGGCTCCAAGCGCAAGTCGTCGACTACGTTTCGCCACAAATCTACTGGAAGACAGGCAACCCCAAGGCCGACTATGGTCTACTGGCTCCGTGGTGGTGCAAAACAGCAACCCACTTTGGCAGGCAGGCATTCATTTCGGCAGGTATCGACAAGCTCTCTTCGACAAGCGAATTTGTCGAATGGGCCAATCAGGTGCAAATAGCTCGCAATAACTGTCAAGAAGGCATGGCAGGCATTTTTTTCTACTCTGCCGGCAACCTTTATCGCAAACAAGGGCTTGAAGAGCAATTGTGTCACTACTTGAAACGCACCGTTTTCACCTGCCCTGCCCTCCCTCCCATTCAGCCATGGAGAAACAAAAGAGTAAACCGTAACCTCAAAGTGGGTGAGGTGACATTGCGCAACGGAGTTTTGTCGTGGCAACCCGTCTACAAAGTGCGCTACACAGTCTACATGCTACCTCCAGGCACACAAGAAGCCAACTTCAAAGCCGATGCAAAACACTTGCTTGGCATCGTTTACAATCCGGAGGATAAAACCGATGATGCAAGCTTTGTTCTTCCTGCCGACAAACGCAAAGGCTATCGCTATGCCGTGTGCATTCTCGACCGCTACGGCAACGAGTATGCTCCGCAATTTTCACAGTAATGCTCGACGCCGGAAGTATCAAATAGCTTTGTCGACAAAAAATGTGTTAATTCAATTTAATACTCTTTTCATTAAACTTTGCAGCTTTCTTGATGTCAAAGAAACAAAATCATCAACTCCGGCACATGCAAAGATAAAAACAAGGCTCTTGCATTTGTCAATAAAACATCAATGCGTTATGAAAAGCTCAACATTTTTTACTGTGTGCGCAACAATAGTTGCCTGTTCGCTTTGCATGAGCACACCGGCAATGGCACAACCATCGAGACAAGGTGAGAACAATCGCGGTTCGATAGATGTTTCGGGTGGTCGCGGTGGCGTTCGTGCCAATTCAACCAAACCCAACGCCACCAACGACCAAGCAACAGCACGACGAGAGCATGACAATGCTTTCCACCGGCCGGGCAGAACCGGTGGAGACTTCAACCATGGCAGAGGGGATAACCGACATGGCAACCACGGAGACTTCAACCGTGGCAGAGGGGATAACCGATATGGCAACCACGGGGACTTCAATCGTGGCAGAGGAGACAACCGATATGGCAGAGACTATGGTTACAATCGTGACAGAAACAGAGGCAATTATCGCCAATATCGCTACAACAATCGTTTTCGTCCTCGTGGCGGACATGACCCGTTTTTCGATCACTATCGCCGTGGGTGGCGCACTCCTGTGAGACCTCCCGTGCGCCCTTGGCGTCACAACTTGTGGTATTATCGTCCATCAATCCCACACGACTACCGTCCCTATGCAAGTGCTCCTGTCATCGATGGCATTATCGGCTTGTATTTCGGCACTCTGCTTGATGTATCTCTTGACTATCTGTACTACAACGGCTATCAAATCGATGGCTATTACAACGACATCGTTTATTTGCGCAACGTCGACGTGTTTGGTTACACTTGGCCGGATGCCATGCTCCGCTACGACTCATACGACGGATTGAATTATGCACAATTCAGCTACTATTCTTCACGGTTCGACCACTACCGCTATAATCAACTCTACCACAGCTTGTGCAACACCTACGGGCACCCGGTGAGCTACACTCGCGGCAGGTATCCGCAAGTGACATGGGTGGGTGGCGACGGTCAAGGCTACATCACATTAAGCATGAACAACGATTCGGGCAGGTTTTATACTGCGCTTTCGTTCGGATACTGATTTTGCCGGAGATATTTTGAGCATTGAAAAGAAGTGAAGAGGAGTGAGAGGGACGATTGTTTACAGGCTAAAATCAACTCCATTATCACTTATTTCTTAACACTTAGTACTTAACATTTAGCAAAAGCGAGGGCACTGAAATATCGATTTTCAGTGCCCTCGAACATATTGTTAGGGAAATTAGTTCATTACTTGATTTGCTTTGTTGTTTCCACTGTGCCATCGGCATAGGTGGTGACAACGATATTCATTCCTTCAAACGGAGTTTCGCTCACTTTGCCAAGTGCATTGTAATACAACACCTTAGAAATTGGGTTACTTACTTGCACATCGTTAATTGCAGTTACCGTACCATCAAACACGATGTCCATTTCCTTTTCTACAACATAGAAACTATGCTCATCAGCGTAATTGTTGGCATAATAACGGTTCAGAGCAGGAGCCGAAGCACTGGAATGGCTTATATTCTTTTGGTAATACAAGCGTACAATCACTCTCACTTTCAACGGATTGCCGGCCGAAGCCTTGCGTGCGCCAAAGGTACCAACTTTGTCATTATGCTTGTTGGGATCTTCTCCTGCAATAACTTGCTTCTTTTCTCCGAGATTTACCTTTTCTTCATACGTGTTGATTTCGTCAAACAAATAGTCTGTTCTTTCGCGGAATTTGCGACTTTCCAATTTTTCTTTGACATCATCGCACAATCGCCATGCACGATATTTATAGAGCGAATATTGGCTATTCACTTTTCCGGTTGCCACCAAGTTTATCGTGTAGTAGGCATATTTCACGCCTCCTTCGTTCCATTCATAGCCGGCCATTTCACGATGAGGTACAAAGTCAACAGAACCCAGCGAAACAAAAGTCTGATCTGCACCATAGGTGTTGTAACCTTGTTGAGTGCCATCGCTATTAAAAGTACAGATGACAGGAACATATTTCAAGTTGCTACCCTGAATATAATCCTTATCGAGCATGATTACATTTCTGTCCGATTGCCAATCTTCAAAGGTGTAGGTTTCACCCGGTGTCCAGCCGGGGAAGAGCAAAGCCTGATAGTTACCGTCTTCGGTCTGTTGCATTCTGGAAATCGGATTTTTGATGTCTTCATTGGAGATATGCGAGCCTTTGCCACGCACAAGATCATATCTATAGATCGCCTTGTCTTTCTTAATGTTCAAATCGACATCGGCATTGGCCACATTGGCTTTCAGGTTGCGATTGACGTCTCCATTGACCTGTTCTTTGGTATAAGGTCCTGTGAGTGTGTAAACCGTTTTGTACACAGGAATTTCCACCGCATCGCTGTGGGCATTTTCAGGGTCATTAACATTATCGCTTTTATCGAGTGCGTAAACGCGATATTGATAATTATTGGCATGCTTGTTGTCTTTTGTAGAAACTTCAAAAACATCGCAAACGTGCAAGTTGTCGAACTTAATTACCGCATCGCCGGAATAATCTCTACCCAGTGTACCGCGGGTTTCAACCTCGGTAGGGGTAGTACCCTTGTAGCTCACCTCATAGTTAACAGTGTAAGTTCGTCTCCATGAGTTAAGCTCTTTTGAGAGTCTTATCGTGGCAATTTCCTCGTCAGCTCTTGGAATAGGAATCATATCACCTTGCCCTACATTTGCAAAACGATAAACTTTCAAGTCCAAAGTTTTACCATCGGGAATGTTGTAAACTCGCATTTGATGGTCCGGAGTTTCTTTGGCATCAATAAAGTTTTTATACTTGTTCACCTCTCGTTCGGCATCGTAGGTACTGTAGTTGCGCCCTTTGATGTACAGTTCAAGGAACACTTTGGGATCGGTTCCGGGAATAATCACCGAAGCCTCGTTGGATTTAGTTTCGTGGAACTTGTAGTGGTAGCTTTGATCATCTTCGGCACACGGTTGTGCCGCAATAATGTAGGTAAGCTGATAGGAGCTTACGTCTTGTGGAATTTTGTCGAAGAAGGTGGTGTTTGCCGTTGTGGGGTTTTCGACGGTGGTCACACGCACATATTTTTTCTCTCCGTCCAAAGTTTCAACGCGATAGATCGTGAACGTTTGCGGCACTTTTTTCCCGGCCGTTCTGTCGAGCGAAGATTCCCAGTCGAGCGTCACCTTGTAGTAGTGTGCATCAGTTGAAGTTTCCGGCACTTTCGTGTCGGTTTTTTCGGCCTTGGCTTTCAGTTCAACAGTGTAGAGCATGGTTTGCGGCAAATAATCAACATTATATTTTGCATACTTAGCATACCATTCATACGGCCTGCCCCAACTACTCTCTTTGTTAAAATCACGCACATCTCGACCTCCTTTAGTGCCCTTCATCAAGCGATAGTCGGGAATAAAGAAATTGAGCCCTGTCATAGCCTTGGCTTCGGTGCCATGGTTGCCCGACATGCTGAAAAAGTGTTCATTCTCGATCACCGAAGCACAGTCGTGCAACACCGGATAGGGATTGCCGGCTATCATCTTTTGATAGTAGTCTGATATTTCAGAACCTTCTGCGCCACTGGTGGGGCTGAATTGCTCAAACATCTGCATAAAAGGAACTTGTTCGCCACCATGCTTGCCATATCTCTCCTCAACTCGACTGCCTTTTTTACGAGCCTGCCCTTTGGAGAGGAAGAAAAAGCGGTTGTAGGTGCCATCGATGGTGAACACAGTGCCGGCCTTCACACCGGTGCCAATGCGCATGCCATCGGTCATGAGTTCCACCGACTTGATGTTATTCTTGATGTAGGTGATGAGTTGGTCTTTTGTGTCGAAATAAGAACGAGTAAGGCGTTTTGAATTTGCTTCATGCTTGAGCCTGTCGTTCACTTCCACCAGCAAAATGGTGTAGCCTTGGTTGTTGGTTGCCGGTTTGGTAACATCGCCGGCATTGATATTCCACCCCCCTTCTATCTTTCCATAATATACGGGGTCTTCGGGTTCATTCAAGCCTTTGTATGCCGAATGGAGAGGACCGGGAATTTGCCCGTCGCAATACACCTTGCGCAGGAGTTCATAAATTTGATTAGGGTCAGTTGCCTTTTGGGTGATGTCGGCTTCGTGCTTCACTCCTTGTGCATCACTCCATTCATACTTAAACTGCTTGTACTCTGCAGCTCTCATCACCTTGTCCTGACCCTTCACGACAAGGGTGCTCATAGCACACACAAACAGCAATAATAATGATTTGATTTTTCTCATCTCATGTCTGAATTAAATTGTTAATATTTTCATTAATAATCTCGCAACAAGACATGGCCGTTTCTATTCTCAAAAATCAGACGTACAGATTAGTACTATCCATATTTTTTTGATATTAATAAACCTAAAAATAGTGAAGTACAAGGCATTTTACTTTTCTCTATTCAAAAGTTGCAGTAAAACGTAACCTACTCTTGTTTATTTTTTTGCAAATGTAAACAACAATAGAGATTTGAGCAAGCTTGTTTTTGGTTTGTTAACACATTTTAAAAATAAAATACACCTGTTTAACGTGAGTTCGACGAATTTAAAACAAAGCAAGTTGTGTGTCAAATGTCCTTTGCACATTAATACGGAGTTTCTTTGGAAATTATTGCTTTATTTATCTCCGAAAAGGTATAAATGCTCAAAACATTGTGAGCATTTTACTCCCGATTAGCGATTGCGAGATTTGGTCATGAGTTTATAACCGCTCTTGAATGCTTTACTAAAAAATACGACATGGTAGTCGAGCGAGTTGACCCAATAGTCCCACGAATGTTTTCCGGGACGAACTGTGAAATCGTGAGGAATTTTGTAGCGAAGCATCGCCTGATGCAACGCACAATTTTCCCGATAGAAAATATCGTCGGTTCCATCGTCGAAAATAATGTTTTGCCCTGGTTTCAAGGTCGGTATCAGGTTAATCACAGCATGATTGGCCCACACCAGCTTGTTGCTGTTGTAGTTGCCCAGTTGATTGGCAATTTTCCACTTGCCGGGAAAGTGCGTAATGTCAACTCCGCCACTCATCGAGCCACATGAATTAAACACATCGGCATGCCTGAAAGCCAACCAAAGTGCTCCATGCCCACCCATGCTCAATCCGGTGATGGCACGCATATACTTGCTGCGGAATGTGCGATAATGCTCATCGACATAAGCAACCAATTCACGGCTCACGTAGGTTTCAAACTGCATGGTCGGGTCGATAGGCGAATCGAAATACCAGCTGTCTTGTCCGTCGGGACAAACGATAATCATGCCATATTGAGAGGCAATCTGCTCAAGTGCAGCTTTCGCAGGCCAATCACGGTAACTGCCCCAAGCTCCATGCAACAAATAGAGCACCGGATATTTCTCGCTTTGTGCCCCTGCATGGTATTGTTGTGGCACAACCACAACGTTTTTAATGCCACGTTTCATTTTTTTGCTCATCACCTTCACCGTGTCGGTCTGTGAGCGGTAAACCTTTGGAGTGGCAACAGTCTCGTTGGTTTGCATAACCGAAGTTCCGCCTATCAGCACAACTCCCAAGAGCAAAACATAGAACAACTTCTTTCTCATCATTCAATTATCGTTTTGTTTTAAAAAAATCTTGCATGAGTGTGGCACACTCTTGTGCGAGAACGCCACCTTCTACTATGGTTTTCTTGTGAAACGGCTTGTTGCAATAGGTGTGGTAGCCGCGCTTGGGATCGTCACAACCATAAACCACTCGCGAAATTTGACTCCAACCAAGTGCACCGGCACACATGAGACACGGTTCCACGGTCACATAGAGCGTGCAATCGACCAAATATTTTCCTCCCAAGAAATTGGTTGCCGAGGTAATGGCCTGCATCTCGGCATGGGCAGTGACATCGGTGAGCGTTTCGGTGAGATTATGACCGCGAGCAATAATGCGCCCTCCCGACACAATCACGGCTCCAATGGGCACCTCGTCGCGGTGCAAGGCTTCTTCGGCCTCTTTGAGTGCCATGCGCATGTATTGCTCGTCGATCGGGTTTATCATAGAAATACTTTTTTTACATGATTGCCAACAATGACAATGTACACCCGATTGCGAGGCAACTCGATGACTTCGCCGGCTATCGAGGGGCGTTGATAGTAGAGCCTGCCGTACATGTCGTAGACATACGTCCATTTTCCGTAATTGTCGCCCGAGATGTAAAGCACACCATCATGGGCATAGACAGTGGGAGCAGTTTCGATTGTTTCTTGCTCAACGCCGGTCGCAGTCACCGCATCGTTCACCACATCAACCGGTGTTGCATCGGCACCCATGAGCGTGGTGGGCACAATTGTAGTGGGCACGGCATGATTGCGAACCGGCATATAGTAGCGAGTGGCGGCTGTGAGAGCTACGAGTTCATCGCCGTCATAAATTTTATAGGCCAAATTGCCTCCCAACTTCACACGCATGTAGTTGCCGTTGTGCACCTCGGTTTCTCCACTCATTGTTACCGAAACATCTTCATTGGGGAACAGGTTGAAGTTTTCTTGATTGCACCAAGCATCGCTATCGGCATAGGTCATCACAGCATCATCGTCGGGCACAACAACATCAACGTTTTTCAACACAAGTGCATTGTCTTCGCCCACTACCCGAGGTGGAACGGGTGCCGCACAATAAATCTCATAAAGATTGTAGCAATGGGCAAAAGCCCGGTCTTCGATGAGCTTGACGGACGAAGGCAACAACACCGTGTGCAATTGAGTGCATGCCTCGAAAGCTCTGTCGCCCAATGTTTTCACGCCATCGGGAATAACAATTGCCGCAATCGACGTGCCTGCAAGCACAGCCTCGCTCACAGTCTTTAAATTCAAGGGCAAAGTGATGTCGGTGAGGCTGCTTGCCTCGGCAAACGCTCCTGTTCCAATCGAAGTAACTGTGTTGGGAATTTGAACCTCAACAACTTGTGAACGAAAGAAAGCACTATCGGCAATCGCAGTCACTTTGTAGTTGCGTCCTTCAAAGAAAACACGCTCGGGAATAACATAAACACCCTTGTAGGGGGTCGTCACATTTTGCTCATGTGGCAATCGAATTACCTCTGCTTCACTGCCGTTGAGGGTGTTGTAGCATAATCCTCCTGCACAAAAAACATCGGCTCTTGTTGCAAAGACGCTTGTAACAGCCAAAAGAGATAATATGATAATGTTGTTCAATTTCATTTTTGAAAAATCAAATTTATTCACGATAGTAAACCCGCTTTACCCGAGGCGACACACTCGTGAGGATTTCGTAATGAATGGTGTTGCGTGCTTCGCCCAGCTGCTCAATGGGCACATGCTCGCCAAAGATTTCCACCAGATCGCCCACCCGGCATTGGGCATCGGTGACATCGAGCATCACAGCGTCCATGCACACGTTGCCAACGGTTGGGCACAAAGTGCCATTCACCCACAACTTCACCCGGCCATTGCCAAAACAGCGGTCGAAGCCATCGGCATAGCCAATGGTCACGGTGGCAATGGTCGAAGGGCGCGTGAGCACACCATGCCGACCATAGCCAATGGTGGTGCCGGCCGGCCATTGCTTTAACGAAATAATCACAGAGTGAAGCGATGCAACCGGTTTAAGTGCGTCTTGCGTGCCATCGTACATGGTTCGCAAGCCATATAAACCAATGCCAATGCGCACCATGTCGCACTGATGTTGCGAGAAGCGCACAATTCCTGTTGAGTTGAGAATATGTCGCAAAATGTGGTGATTGAATGCTCTCTGAATTTGCTCGGCACATTCGTCAAAGCTGTTGAATTGCAACCGGGTGTAGTCGTCTTGTGCAGGGTCGTCGGCAACACACAAGTGCGAGAACACGCTGGCAGGCTTTATCACATCTTGCTTGCGCAACAGGTCGATGAGTTCGGGCAACTGCTCCTTGACGAAGCCCAAGCGGTGCATGCCGGTATCGAGCTTAATGTGCACCGGAAAATCGTGAGCGCCATATTTAGCTCCTTCTTTGATGAGTTCTTTGCATTCTTCGATGCTGTATACTTCAGGCTCCAAGTGATGATTGAACATTGACTTGTAGTTGACTACACTGGGATTGAGAACAACAATGGGCATGGTGATGCCGGCTTTGCGCAAATCAACACCTTCGTCTTGAACGGCAACAGCCAAGTAGTCGGCACCGCAATCCTGCAAAGTCTTGGCCACCTCGTAGGAACCGGTGCCATAGCCCGAAGCCTTGACCATGGCGATTGTCTTTGTTGCAGGCTTGATAAACGACTTGAAGAACTTGAAATTATGTGCCAATGCGCTCAAATCGATTTCTTCAACGGTTTGGTGTTGCTTGGCTTCAAGCATATCGAGAATGGGGCTGAAATCGAAATCGGGAGAGCCTTTAACGAGCACTGTTTCATCTTCAAAATCGCCTTGCGACATTTTATCGGCAAATTCGGTTACACTATTGAAAAACAAAGCATTAATACCTTTGAAATATTTTCCGAATGTGCACATGTAAGGTCCAATGCCAATGAAACGCCTGATGTGCTTGGCACTGAGCAACTCGCTCACTCTGATGTACAATTCATCGTCGCTGAACGCCTCGGGCATGAGGTCGCTCAAAATAACAGTGTTATTCTTTTGCTGATTGCTGCGCCTGAACATGAAATCAAGAGCCGGGGTGAGCGAATTGTAATCGCTCGTGTAGCCATCGGCAATGATGGTGCAGTTGTTGATGCCCTCAATCACATTGATGCGCGTTCCTACGGGAGTGAGTTGTTGCACACGCCGGGCAATGACATCGGGTTCGATGTTCAAAAACAGCAGTACGGCAATGCAGGTGATCACATTCTCAACATCGCGATCGCCGGTGAAAGGCACCGTAGCCTTGCACACTTTATCCTTGTAGCCATATTCCACAACCGTGGCTTTGTCGCCCTTCAAAATATTCTTCACATGCAACGTGCACTCGGGCGAAGTTTTGGACCAATTGATTTCCTGTGCCACATCTATATCGAGCAACGGCTTGATGGTGGCAGTGACCAGCGGGTCGTCGGCACAATAAACGATGCACTCGCAATTGGTTAAAATCTTGGCTTTTTCTTGCGCTTTCTCGGCCATCGAGGCAAAACCGTCGTTGTGTTCATTACCAATATTGGTGATCACGCCAATGGTGGGACGTATCATGGTTTGCAAATTGGCCATCTCGCCGGTGGTGGAAATGCCGGCCTCGATGATTGCCAACTGAGTAACATCGTCGATATCCCACAATGAAAGCGGAACACCGATTTGCGAATTATAGCTGCGTGGCGAACGTACAATCTTGAAATCGTCGTTCAAGAGCTGATTGAGCCACTCCTTGACGGTGGTCTTGCCACGGCTGCCGGTAATGCCTATCACCGGAATATTGAAACGACGGCGGTGGCTGGTGGCAATAGCTTGCAATGCCTCGAGCGTGTTGGGAACGACAAGGAAATTGGCATCGTGCATGGCACGCATGGCCTCGCCGATGTGCTCAACCACAAAGTTGCGCACGCCTTGTCCATGAAGCAGAGGTATGTAGTTGTGGCCGTCGTTATTCTTGGTTTTCAAAGCAAAAAACAATGTTTCTTGCGGATAGTTGAGCGAGCGTGAGTCGGTCAACAGTTGACTCACAACCGCTTCTCGGTTGTTGAGCTGTTTCTCGCCAATGTTGAGAATGTCAGCAATTTCTGCAATTGTGTACTTCATTGTTCTGCCAGTATTTTGTTAATTTCCTTGTTATGTTCAAGATAAGGGTATTCCCTCACCAAGTTTTTCAACACCATGCGCGTGTCGGCATTAAAACGTTCCACCACTTCGCGACCGGCACTCATGGGGCGGTGCCTGAGTCGCTTGGACACACGTTCACAACGTGCAATGGCTTGATTGGAGGCATCGTCGAAATAAGTAGCCTGAAAAGCACGCCAAATGTACTCAACGGCCACTTCGCTCGGGTGCACCATGTCGGCGGCATAGAAACGATAGTCACGCAAATCGTCGGTCATGATTTCATAGGCCGGAAAATAGTCCGTGAACGTTTCATACACACGATTGACATTGGCTACAGCCACTCGCAACGAAGCCTTGCTGAGTGCATTCATTTCAAGTCCGTCGGCAATGTGACGAATGGGGCTGACGGTGAAAATAATGCGGAGGTTGTCGTTGAAATCGTGCAACTGCTCGACCATGCCGGCCAGCACCTCGGTGAGCTCATCGACGGTTGCCATCTTGCGCGAAAAGTTGTGCTGCGGCACTTTGTGGCAATTGGCTACCACAACTCCGGTCTCCTTCAAGCGATAGACGATGGCTGTGCCAAGGGTGACAATGAGCGTTTGGCATGCCTTTAAATGCTCGTGAGCCGATGCAATGCGACCGTTCATGAGTTGCAATGCGGCATCTTTGTCGGGCAACGAGAAACGAGAATGAAAATTGTAGCTGTTCCACACTCCGCTTGCCGAAAACAAGTCGATTCCTCGTTGAGGTTCTGCACTGATGATGCGCTCCACACTCGCGGCGATGCTAAAAGGGTTGTAGATAGTGCCGAACGGGTTCACATCAACATTCATCATTGCGCCAAGCAACTTGCCGCCTATGTTGTCGCTGAAGCAAGAGCCAATCATCATCATGGCATCGCTGTGATGCATGATGCCTTGATTGTCGGCTATGTGTATTGTTGTGCGAAAATCCATATATCATAAATTCCGTAGTCACTCACCTCCCTGCTTGCAATACATTCCCGAGCAAGCAAGGAAAGCATTATCACACAAATTTATAAAAAATACTTCACAATTCCACAAAACATTGCACTATTTTTCGGCAAGTCGTATTTTCGATGCAAAAAAGCATGAACGGCAAAGAATTACTACAAAATTTCTCTGGCTATCCATGCACAGGCTTCGGCATCGGCCAACGCATTGTGATGATGGGCAAGCTCGTAGCCACACTCTGCCGAAACGGTGTGCAACTGATGGTTACACAAATTGGGAAACACCTTGCGAGCGGCCGAAAGCGTGTCAAAAAACTGATAGTCGGGATAATCCATTTGATAGGTGCGAAAGACGGCCTTCAAGCATCCTTCGTCGAAACGGCTATTGTGTGCCACCAATGGCAAACGGGCTATGAGTGGTTCAATCTGCCTCCACACTTGGTCGAACGATGGTGCATTGCAGGTATCGGTCCATGTGAGGCCATGCACTTGCGTGCATCTTTGGGTATAATAATCGGGCTCGGGACGAATGAGCGAATAAAAAGACTCTGCAATTTCACCATTGCGCACAATCACCACACCCACGCTGCACACACTGCTACGCTCAAAATTGGCTGTCTCAAAATCTATTGCCGCAAAATCCTTCATCGGTCTTTAAATGTTAATGTTCATTGATGACAAAGATAGTCATAAACCTCTCGAAAATCAACACAAAAAAGAAAGAAAAAATCAGTTTTTCGGTTCATCTTTGTCGGTTTGCGGCCATTTGCCTTTCGAAAGCGGAATGGTGTAGTAAAAACTGAATGAGAATGCCCAATGACGATTTCGCGCACCATAGCCGGGAATGAACCAAGGGCTTGAATTGGGTGTTTTCTTGTAGCTGAAAATACCGTGATATTTCACTTGCCAACCCATTGAGAGATTTTTCCAAAGTCCCACTCGCACGCCGGCGAGAAATTCGCCCCAAAGAGCGTTGGATTTCTCACCCATAATACTGAATTCTTTTTTTTCACCCCAGTATCCTCCCCAATGAGTAGCATCGGTAATGTCGTACTTGAATGTAGCACAGCCGATGCGAACGCCCACCAAAGCATTATACTTGGGTTCACTCTTGAACAGAAAATTATAGTTTACTCCCAGCCGTGCAAATGGAGAAAGAGGGCTTTTGTAGGTGTAATTCATGTCTTCGGGCGTGTCTTTGGCATAGCCCATTCCCAGTTCAATCACGGGTTGCACACGGTTCCACATGTTGAGCGTTACACTCACATCGACACCGGCATGTTTTTGCCCAAAAGCCATCAACACCGGCTCAAGAAAGTTGATGCCTACAGTAACATCGGTGATTGCAGGGTAATGCGGATAGATGCGTCGCAAGGAATCTTTGCGTTCTTCGGCTTTGGCCGAAACGGTGTCGCCGGCAAGATAACGCCTGATGACTTCTTCTTTTGTTCCTTTTTCGGGACGCAAAACGGTGTTGGTGGCAGGCTTTACCGGCGTGATGCGACGTTGCTCGCTTTGGGCGAACGCACTTCTTGCAAAAAATGCAACCAATGCCAATGCAACAACAAACTTTTTCATTGAGACAAATAAATTTTCATCGACACCCTATCGGCATTATCAATAGTGCTGTAAGGCAGCGCAACAGAGTCGATGCGGTGGGTCGTTGTGCTGTAACTGTCGATATCGAAACAGTACATCGCTCCACATTCCTTCGACACAAAGGTGGGCACTGCACAGTAATTGATGGTAACGGTGTCGTTGAGCCAAGCCTCTGAATTGTTGTAATCAAACACAAATTGTGTGGTGCCGGTCGTCACCCGTAATGGCAAATACACTTGTTTCACAGTCGCCTTTTCAACAATACAACTGTCGCCCGGAACACCAACGCCACGCACCGTGAGATTACTAACGGTTGCACTTGTTGTTGTGCCCGACGTGTAGAACGCCGCCAACGGAATGCTACTACCGTTGCCCAAACAGCCATCGCTCGTGCAGGAGGCAATACTTGCCACAACGAACATCGCGAGCACCAACTCAATACACCACCATCTACTCTTCATTCTTGATTTCTTCTGCAATTTCATACTTGTTACGGTCGGCACTGTGGCGAATAAAGAGTTCGCCCAAAAAACCTGTCATGAAAAATTGAGTACCTAAAACCATACATGCAAGCGACAAATAGAAATAAACCGAGTTGGTGACCCAAAAACCTTTGAGACAAAGTTTCATGATGCAGATAATCAACACAGCCACAAAGCCCAGCACAAACAACAACGAGCCAATCAAGCCGAAAAAGTGCATGGGCTTGATGCCAAACTTGTTTTGGAACCAAAGCGTGAGCAGGTCGAGATAACCATTCACAAAGCGGTCAAGCCCAAACTTGGTTGTGCCATACTTGCGCGGTTGATGATGCACGACACGCTCACCAATCTTGCTAAAACCGGCATTCTTGGCCAAATAGGGAATGTATCGGTGCATGTCGCCATAAATTTCGATGTGCTTCACCACTTCGCGTCGATAGGCTTTGAGGCCGCAATTGAAGTCATGCAGATTGCCAATGCCGCTCACCTTGCGTGCGGTAGCGTTGAAGAGCTTGGTGGGAATGGTTTTTGACTTGGGATCGAAACGCTTCTTTTTCCATCCACTCACCAAGTCATAGCCCTCTTCGGTAATCATTTTGTACAAGCCGGGAATTTCGTCGGGACTGTCTTGCAAGTCGGCATCCATCGTAATCACCACCTTGCCTTTCACCCTTTCAAAGCCGGTGTTCAACGCCGGCGATTTGCCATGATTGCGACGAAAGCTCACTCCCTTGATGTTTTTGTTCTGTTCATGCAGTCGCTTAATGACATCCCATGAATCGTCGGTACTGCCATCGTCAATCATCAGCACCTCGTAGGTGTAATCGTTTTCTTTCATTACACGCTCAATCCACTCTGCCAACTCCGGCAAAGATTCGGCTTCGTTATACAAAGGCACTACTACTGAAATGTCCATATCTTTGTTTTTCTATCATTCTGAAAATCTGTTTTATTCAATAAAAATCATCGGCCGGTCACGTTGCCTTTCAACGGCACTCGCCTTACCACAAATGCCATCGGTGCACTGAGCATCGACCCAATGAACGACATGCTCCAAAATGCACACATCACCAGCTCGATGGTGCGAGGCAACATGTTGCCATCTACAATGCGACGCATCACCTCTACCGCATCGGCAACTTCGGGATTGGGAGTTTTTTCGTTGATGTTGATCCACATCAACGCCAAATCATAGAAATAACCCGGTCTGAAAAAAGAGAGCACACCATAGGAAATCAATGCCGTGATAAGCGAAGCATAAATGAAAGCCAACACGCCCAACATCCATAACGCCGAAAACCGGGTGAATCCATATTCGGCCACATAGCATCGGCGCAACATGGCATAGGTGAAAAACGGCAATCCGAATGCCATGGTCAGCCACAAGACTGCCAATTGTGGCAACATGTCGACATAGATGACAGCCAAAGCCATCGCCGTGAGATAGATGCCAAGCGGTATCCCGTCCTCAGCCGCACGCTTGTAGATGCTCTTATACCCTTCCATTGAACGCCAAAGATTTTTATCTATTAACTCACAAAGATAATGCAACTTGATGGCAAATACAAATCTTTTATCACACGCCCAATCAATTGCAACCAAAAGTGCAAAAATCGTTTTCTTTGCGAAAGTAACGCCCGTTAAAACACATCTTGTTTAATCAATTTTAATGACAAGCCATTTCAAGGAATCGCAATTTTATTATTACCTTTGTGCAAACAAAAAAATATTTTGTTAAAACCACCTTTTATGCAAACCAATAAGCCAAAAATCCTGATTATTTACACCGGAGGAACTATCGGAATGATTGAAAATCCCGAGAAGCACACGTTGCAACCATTCGACTTCACTCATCTCATCGATAATGTACCCAAAGTAAAAATGCTCGACTACGACATCGACAACTTGCAGTTTGACCCTCCTATCGACAGCAGCAACATGAGCCCCAAGCACTGGAGCGATATTGCACATGCCATAGAAGACAACTACGACAAATATGACGGCTTTGTGGTTTTGCATGGCACCGACACGATGGCTTATTCGGCTTCGGCATTGAGCTTCATGCTTGAAAACCTGAGCAAACCCGTGATTATCACAGGTTCGCAACTTCCCATCGGAGAGGTGCGCACCGATGGCGAAGAAAACTTGATTACCGCCCTACAAGTGGCCGCGGCAACCACCAAAGACGGCAAGCCGATGGTGCAAGAAGTGGCTATTCTCTTTGAAAACTACTTGTGGCGTGGCAATCGCAGCACCAAAATGAGTGCCGACAATTTCAACGCCTTCATGAGCAACAATTATCCTGAATTGGCAAGAATAGGGTTAGGCATTTCTTTTCACGAAAAAAATCTCTACCGCCTGCCTTCGAAACGACCGCTCATTGTGCACGACAATCTCGACCCCAATGTAATGGCGGTGACTTTGCACCCGGGCATCACCCAAAACACTCTCGATTATTTGCTCAACACACCCAACATCAAGGGCATTGTGTTGCGCACCTACGGTGCCGGCAACAGTCCAAGCGAGCCATGGTTCACTCAACTCATTGAAAAGGCCGTTAACCGAGGTGTAGTTATCGTGAATGTCACACAATGCGTGAACGGTGGCGTGAACGACACCCTCTATGAAACAGGCAGCGTATTGAGTCACAGCGGAGTGGTGAGCGGACGCGACATTACCTTTGAGGCGGCAATCACCAAGCTCATGTATCTGTTTGGTTTAGGGCTGTCTGCCGAAAATGTAACGAAATACATGAACAACTCCATTTGTGGCGAGGTTTCGATTTAACCCCTATCGGTTATTAAACCGTTGAGGGTTACAGTTTCGGTTCATCGTGCAGCTTTCGTCCACTTGTAGGTATCTTGGTTGCCGTTTTTTCTTGACGTAGCCCACTACGTCTTCAACAACAGCCAATCTGCTCAACATGCCAACAAAATTAGGGCGGACTCTAATGACCGATTTGGATTAAAAACTTATTATCTTCAAAAACAAAGAGGGCTGTGCACCCTCTTTATTTTTTGTATTGATTGTTCTTTCTTCATGACTGCTATACCAATCCTTGCCCATGACAGTTTTTATATTTCTTGCCACTGCCACAGGGGCACAGGTCGTTGCGCCCCACCTTAGCCGCAACGCGCACGGGTGCCGTTACATGACGACCGGCTTGTGGCGAAGCTCCTGCCGAAGCGGCGGCATTGTCGCGACGTGCTTTTTCCAAAGCGTCTTCGCCACGGTTTTCGTTGAAGTGTCCGTGACGTCGCCGTTCTTGTTCACGGTCATCACTTTCACGCTGAACATTATCGGGTTGAGCGGCCGATTCGGGAATTGCACCACGCATGAGGGTAGAAACCGACTTGTTGTTCATGTCGCCCAACATGGTTTGGAACAGTTTGAACGACTCGATTTTGTAGATAACCAACGGGTCTTTTTGCTCATAACTTGCATTTTGCACCGACTGGCGCAATTGGTCGAGATCGCGCAAGTTGGATTTCCAACTTTCATCGATGGTGAGCAACAACACAGCTTTTTGCCAAGCCTTTGCAAGCGATTTACATTGAGTTTCATAGGCTTCTTTGATGTCAACAACGATGCCAAACAGGCGTTTTCCATCGCCAATGGGAACACGAATTTGTCCCATAGGTTCCGATGCGCCTTGCCTCATTTGTTCGTCAACAATGCTGCTGATAACCGGGTAGGCCACCTCTTGCAATCGCTCGGTTTTGCGTCGGAAGCCTGCGAGGGCTGCATCATAGAGTTTTTCGATAAGCTCTTGCTCATCGGCAGCACGATATTCTGTTTCATCGACCGGCTGTTCAATGGCAAATGTTTTGAACACATGCATCTTGAACTCGTCATAGTCGTCGCGTCCAAACTTCCTGACAGCATCTTCGGCAGCCTCATAGATGGTGTTCACAATGTCAATACCAATGCGTTCTCCCATGAGGGCATGGTGACGACGAGTGTATATCACTTTGCGCTGAGCGTTCATCACGTCATCGTATTCGAGCGTATGCTTGCGAATACCAAAGTTGTTTTCTTCTACACGTTTTTGGGCATTCTCGATAGCACGAGTCACCATTGGCGATTCAATGGATTCTCCTTCGTGCAACCCAAGACGGTCGAGCAATCTCACAACCTTTTCACTGGCAAAGAGGCGCATCACCTTATCTTCAAAAGACACGAAGAACACCGAACTGCCCGGGTCGCCCTGACGTCCGGCACGGCCACGCAACTGGCGATCTACACGTCGACTTTCATGCCGTTCGGTGCCGATGATTGCCAAGCCTCCGGCGGCTTTGACCTCGGGAGTGAGCTTGATGTCGGTACCACGACCTGCCATGTTGGTTGCGATGGTTACTACACCAAGTCCGTCGATCGAACGGCCTGCCTGCGCCACGATTTCCGATTCCATTTGTGTGCGCTCCGGTTTTGCATTCAACAACTGGTGTGGAATGTGTCCCAGTTTCAATTGACGGCTCAAGCGTTCTGATACTTCGACCGAAGTTGTTCCCACCAAGCAAGGACGGCCGGATTCACGCATCTTCACAATTTCTTCGATAACTGCCGCAAATTTTTCTTTTTCTGTCTTATACACTCGATCGGGCATATCGTTGCGCAAAACAGGCTTATTGGTAGGAATTGTGACAACGTCGAGTTTATAGATTTCCCAAAACTCACCTGCCTCGGTCACAGCCGTACCGGTCATACCGGCCAACTTGTGATACATGCGGAAGTAATTTTGCAACGTGATGGTTGCAAAAGTTTGGGTAGCCGCTTCTACTTTCACGCCTTCTTTAGCTTCGATGGCCTGATGTAATCCGTCGCTGTAACGGCGACCTTCCATCACACGACCGGTTTGCTCATCGACAATCTTCACCTTGTTTTCATTGTCCACAATGTACTCTTCGTCACGATTAAACAAGGTGTAGGCCTTGAGCAACTGAGTCACGGTGTGCACACGCTCGGCTTTGAGCGAGTAGTTGTTGAGCAGTTCGTCGCGTTTTATCATTTTTTCTTCATCAGAGAGTGCCATATTGGTCACTTCCGAGAGTTCGGCGGCAATGTCGGGGAGCACAAAGAACTTGGGATCTTCGGTGCCCTGTGTGAGCACATCGATACCTTTGTCGGTGAGTTCAACGGTGTTATTCTGTTCCTCAATCACAAAAAACAGAGGGTCGGTAACAATGTGCATCTCGCGGCTGTTGTCTTGCATGTATTTCGCCTCAACTTTCAACATCATTGTCTTCACACCTTCTTCGGAAAGGAACTTGATTAACGGTTTATATTTGGGCAAACCTTTGTAGGCTCGATAGAGTAGCAATGTGCCTTCTTCGGCAATCTTCGAGTCGGGGTCGGCCATTTTTTTCTTGGCCTCGGCCAGTAGTTGTGTCACAAGGCGACGTTGTGCTTCGTACACTCGTTCTACGTTTGGTTTGTATTCGTCAAACATTTGGTCTTCACCTCTTGGCACAGGACCTGAGATGATGAGTGGTGTGCGAGCATCATCGATGAGCACCGAGTCCACCTCGTCGACAATAGCGAAGTGGTGAGGACGTTGCACCATGTCTTCAGGACGCATGGCCATGTTGTCGCGCAAATAGTCGAAACCAAACTCGGAGTTGGTGCCAAACGTGATGTCGCAATTATAGGCGGCACGGCGTTCGGGGGAGTTGGGGCTGGTTTTGTCGATACAGGCGACACTCATTCCATGAAACTCATAGAGGGGTCCCATCCATTCAGAGTCACGCTTGGCCAAATAGTCATTGACCGTGACCATGTGAACTCCACGACCGGCAAGAGCATTCAAGAACACGGGGAGGGTAGCCACGAGCGTTTTACCCTCGCCTGTGGCCATTTCGGCAATTTTGCCTTGATGTAACACCATGCCACCAATGAGCTGCACATCGTAGTGCACCATGTTCCAAGTAACTTCGTTGCCACCGGCAAGCCAATGGTTTTTATATATGGCCTTATCGCCATCGATTTCAAGAAAGTCTTTGCCCTCGGCTGCCAGTTGACGGTCGAAATCGTTGGCAGTGACTTCAATGGTTTCGTTGTTAGAGAAACGACGAGCAGTGTCTCTCACGATGGCAAACACCTCGGGCAAAACCTGATTGAGTTTTTCTTCAATGCGGTCAAGCACCTCTTTTTCAAGCTTGTCCACTTTGTCCCACAGCGGTTGACGCTGTTCAAACTCAATGGTTTCAACCTCTGCTTTAATGCCGGCGATTTCGTCGCGTTGCGGTTGTACATAGTCACGAATTTCCTGACGAATTTCGGCAGAACGTTGGCGCAACTCATCGTTCGACATTTGCTCCACTGTAGGTGCGATGTCGTTAATATCATTAAGAATAGGACGCAACTTCTTCAAGTCACGGTCACTCTTGTTGCCAAACAATGATTTTAAAAATCCATTAAATCCCATAATAATATATGTGTATATGTCAAGTTTTTGCTATCCTATGGAGCGAGCCGGCACAAGTTGATGGCACAGCACACCCGTTTAAAGTCGCAAAGTTAATAAAAATGTTTTGTAAAATAGATGTTTACACAAAGTTATTGTATTGCTACAAGGCAGTTGCCTGTCGCAACTTTTGTGAAAGTCAAAGGGATTTTTCAGGAAGATGGCGCTCTAATGTGGAGCCGGCTTGCAAGGGCAGGTGCCAGCAACGCCATGTCGATGGTAATGCTTATGAAAAGTTTACTGTGTCGCAACGATGGAATGTAAAACTCGGGCGGACAAGCGTTGGCCAAGACAAAGATCGGCGTCAATCTGTGAGGCACAACATGCTTGGCTTGCAACTTCGTGTGCTTGATGCCATTGAGTTGACCATAACGCAACAACCGCCCAAGGGCATCTTGCCCTGCCCTATCGTTCATGAGTGCATTGCAATCATAACGAAGCTGACTGTTAAGTTCCTCGATTTCATGTTCGGGCAGGCGCACCTCAACATTGGCGACAGCCGTGAGAACGACCATCGATGCCACTATCGAAGCGAGCAGTCGGTTTATTTGATTGTTGCGGAGCACTTGCGAGCAATGAATATGTAGTTTAAAGAGCGCAGCATGGGTATGAACATGAGCACATAGAATGCTGCATTGAAGTGCTGTGGCAAAAATGGTGCCACAAGCAAAAAAACGGTCATTTCGCCCAAACTTGCGACATGAAACCATTTCAGCCATTTAGTCTCCCTCTTGCACCAAACAAGCACAGCAGGCAACAAGTAGAACGGATGCAACCAAAAGGCATTAAAATTTGGTGAAGTAGACTCATGAACAGAAATAAATATCAAGAAAAAAATAACACAGCCTGCAATGGCATAAACGAAATAGAGCATGGTGTCGCACCAACGCGATACCATGCCGCGCTTTATATCCAAAACGGTGATGACGCCGGTGAAAAGAAGCAGCAACAATGCCATGGCCATGGGGGTGGCATACCAAGAGGTGGGTGGCAAAATGGCACCATCGTCACTGCCCTCATTCAAAATAACAACAGATTGTACCAATGGAACCCACGAGCCATCTCTGTTTACTTGGGCATGAGACAAGGTGTGCATCAAAATAAGAGGAACAAACATCTTTGCCCTATCGCTCATCACAGTATCGGCATCGGCTCCCAAAGCCAAGTCGATGCCGAATTGCTCCCACGGATAGTTGCGACAATAACGTGACATGATGTCACGGGCGGTTTCTGGCGAACTGCCTTTTGGCTGCACATAGCGCAGGTTGCCGGCAAGCACTTCTTCAACAATGTCGCGAGGACGTGTGGCACAATTGTCGCTCAAAAAGCGATAACGGTAGGTTGCATTTTGCGGCAAAGCGTTTTCTTTGAGCAAATTGCACATCAGCACGACTTGCTTCGGGGTGAGATTGAGCACTTGCTCAACCACCTTGCGATCTTCATAGCCTTTCAATGCATACTTTGCAGGAATTGCACCACACAAGTAGTCGGTTTCTCCTGCCACAAACCGAAAAACAAAATTGGGAGCATTGAAATCAAACAAACCATAATTGAAATAGAAGTCATCTTGCCCATCGACAATGCGCAACTCGGTGTGCCCATATAGTTCATAGAGGCTGCTACCGGGATACATCGTTATCAAGCTCACTCTCACCGAGTCGCCGGCACGAGTCATTTGCGCACACCACAAGGTGGCAATAATGACCAATAAGACAACTTTAACTTGTTTCATCGAAACAAAGGTAATAAAAAAAATAATGTCTGTTAAAAAAATATCATGCAACAAATAGTGAATACAAAAAGACATGAAATGAAAAAAACGGAAGTTCAAGCAACACAATCCGTCTCGAGTTCGTGAACATTCTTTAAAAACAAGCCATTTTTACTACAAAAGTGTTTCTAAACACTTAAAAACAGGAAATAATCAGAAATTGTCTCCTTTTTATTTTGCTCATTCATTTTTTTTTCTGATATTTGCAGTGCAAAACAATTAGGACAGCAATAATTGAATTATTGCACTTTTCTATACAGATTCTATTCATAAAATTCAAAAGACCCACTCGTGAGAGCAGGTCTTTTCTTTTATCCCTCCATCTTGTCGCGCAACTGCCCCCAAAAACAAAAGTCTGCTCAATTTTCCTCGTTTAACCCAAATCGGTCATTAGAGGTCGCACTGATTTTGTTTGAATGTCGTACATTTGTACGTTGGTTAATAATTCGATAATTTATAACTTTGATATAGGCATGGACAAAGACCGATTAATTGGTGGCTCATGAAGCCGG
>JBGYAB010000046.1:0-14162 GCA_041815985.1 Sodaliphilus sp.
CACAATTTTATGATGAACCTATGCTCGGCCCTCACAGCGTACTGCTTCTTTGACAACAAGCCCGAGGCCCTGCCTGTGCATGTGGAAAAGACAAGGCAATTGGAACTGTTTGCATACTAATCTTATCCCGAACTCGCGTATATTATGCAAAAGAGGGTGTGTCATTGACGATACACCCTCATTGTCATTTTTCAAAATTCTTGCAATACTTTACTCCCCCAAATCGGTCATTAAACCGCAAAGGCTATAGTTTTGGTCATCGTGTTGCTTTCCATCTGCTTTCAGTATTGGAAAGTTACATTTTCGCCCTTGCATATGCAATCAATCAAAAGTAAGAACAGTTTGCTCTTTTTTATCTTTTTGTGTTTTGAAAAAAGTTGATTTTTTGCCATATCTCTTTCAATTTTTTCCGTATATTTACATTGTGTTTCCCCCGGGATGCACAATACTTGTGACAAAAAGAAGGAGTGTTATGCTTACATCTGTTTGACCCGAATCGGAGAAATTTCAAATACGAAAGGAGGAGCTATATAGTGGCTCACACGCATTGGCGATTGTTGCTACACCTCTTTCGTTTTGTTGTTCAAAAATTCTGGCAGAGGATGGAAAGGATTGTCAGTTCTACGCTTCTACATATCAAACCAACTTAAAGCCGAGTGGGACTGGATAGGCAAAATGGAAAAATATGAAAACAAGGAAAATCACAAACCTGATAATTTCAGGTCTTGTGGCGGTTACATTATCTTCTTGCTATAGTGCAACAACTTGTGTGGGTACAGTGAAAGCTGACGACCCTGTTGTAAAGGTAAACTCTGTAAAGAATCATCACTTCATCGTTGGGTTTATCGATGAAGGGAAAACCAAAATTGAAGACTCCAAGTATATTGGAGAACGCAAAAACTATAAAGTGAAGAAATGTACTACTTTCGTTGACGGATTTATCGAATTTATCACTATGGGCATCTATTCTCCTACGACAACGATTTATTATGTACCATTAGATGAAAACTTTCAAAGTAAGAAAAGATTTTTGCATCATAAAAAAGATACTACTGTTAATTACGCACAGGCAGTCTCTTTTTTATGTGCAAAGATGTGTTTTAAAAGTTTTTTTTCGCAGCTTGAAGAAAGAGCTAAACAATAATTTTGTAGCCGACAAAAAGCGGGACATCGCTCCCTCTCTTTTTTCTTCTTTTTTACCGTTCAAAACATTTTAGTTAGAATTAAACCAAATCGGTTATTAGAGACTGCTAAGTTCTACATTTTTCCGGCTCATCGTGTTACTTGCCGGACATTACGATATTTCATCGGCATCACCGATTGCCACAACCGGCCTATTTAAAAAAGTTAAAGAAGAAGTAGCAGGCAATCCATTGATAATTAACATTCTGAGCATAACCCATTACCAAACCACCGGTATCGGTTACTTTACCACTTTTATCAATTTTACCCAAAATTCGGCTCTCGCCATCGCGCACAGTGCCATCGGTGTTGATGTAGCCTATACGCTCTCCTTCAACGTTGTAGATTTGTAAACCTTTCACCTTGCCCACCGTGCGGTTATCCTTGTTGCGCACAGTGCCATCACTGTCGAAAAAACCTATCGAGCGAGAATCATTGTCGCGCACAATCCCATTGGGAGAAATACGCCCAATGTTGTGATAGTCGGCATCACGCAACGTTTGCCCTTGAGATTTCCCGGCACAAAACACAGTCATGCCAAGCACAAAAGCTATTATATAGGGTCGAAAAAATTTCATAGTTTGGTCTAAAAAAAATATAAACACAAAGTTAAATCAAATACCTGTAAAAAGCAAAAACACTTTGTTCCAAGTATTATTAAAGACTACAAATCCTTAAAAAGGTTTAATCTCTAATCTTGCAAAACAAATGAAAATAAAGCTAAACATTCACGTCAAAATCCCATAAAATAAATATTCAAAAATACACATACATGAAATTTTTCTCGCTCGAAGAAACATGCCAAAAAGTTTGTTTACCCGTTGAACGGAATTAAACGGCATGGAATATTTCTAAATTTTGTGAAAATTTTAATGAGGTTGCCCCGGTAACCGCACAATTTTAGTAGCAAAAAATCAAATTTATAATTATCTTTGCAAATTGTGAATATTGGGCACTTACGTCTGCCGGGCAAGTGCAATAAAATATTGAAAAAAAAAATAATAACATAAAATCATCTCGTGAAACGATGAAGAAGTACAACATTATCAACAACACGCTGGGGTGGCTCATCTTTTTAGTGGCCACTTTCACCTACATGGCCACAATCGAACCCACAGCGAGTTTTTGGGACTGTCCCGAGTTTATCGCTCAAGCATTCAAGAGTGAGGTGGGGCATCCGCCAGGCAACCCCATCTTTATTTTGGCCGGACGCTTTGCCGCCAATTTTGCCGGTGGCGACGTGATGGCTGTGGCCAAGTGCGTCAATGCCATGTCGGCCATATTGAGTGCCGCCACCATTTTGCTCTTGTTCTGGACCATTACCCACTTGGTAAAAAAGTTGGTGGTGCGTGACGAGCAAGCCACAAATATCTCTCCGGCTCAGTATCTTGTGATTATGGGTAGTGGCATCTGTGGAGCATTGGCCTACACTTGGAGCGATACCTTCTGGTTTTCGGCCGTCGAAGCCGAGGTTTATGCCTTTTCCAGCTTCTGCACAGCTCTTGTTGTGTGGCTCATGCTCAAGTGGGAAGATCGTGCCGACGCCCCCCAAAGCGACCGTTGGCTCATTCTCATAGCCTACGTTTTTGGTTTCTCGCTGGGCGTTCACCTGCTCAACTTGCTGTGCATACCGGCTCTTGCACTCATTTTCTACTATCGCAAATTCAAGAACTCCAACGTAAAGGGTTCTTTGCTGGCTTTGCTCATCTCGTTTGCAATCATTGTTCTCATTCTATGGGGATTGGAGCCTGGGTTTGTTGAACTTGGCGGTTACTTCGACCTCTTTTTCGTGAATGTCTTGGGCATGCCGTTCAACTCCGGCGTTGTGTTCTATGCACTGCTCACACTTGGCATTTTCAGCTGGTGCATCTTTGAGCTGTACAAGGGCAAAAGCGATGCTCGCATGCGCTTGTCATTCTTCTTGAGCATCATGATTTCGGGCATGGCTTTCATGGGCAACAATCTGCTCATTCCGGCACTCTTGCTTGTTGGCTTGGGCATATATCTGTTCAAGTACATGAAGCGAGTTCCGGTGCGCATCTTTGGCAATATTATCATGAGTGTGTTCATGATTTTCGTTGGTTTTTCATGCTACTCCATCATCATCATACGTTCAAGCGCAAACACGCCTCTTGACGAAAACTCACCCAACAACATGTATGCGCTTTCGAGCTACCTGAGCCGTGACCAATATGGCAAAACTCCATTGCTCTACGGACCTCTCTACACGTGTCAAAGTCCTTTGGTAAAATTAGGACAAGCCACTGTGAAGACTCAAACCGAAAACGGCAGCGAAACCAAGCAGATCATCGATCAGCAACCGGTTAAGAAAATTGGCAATGCCATCTATGCCCGCCAAGTCAAGTCCAATCCCAACGATCCCGATCGTTACTACAAGATTGGCAACAACTCCGAATATGTCTATCCCTCGGAGCTGTGCACCGTGTTTCCACGTGCTTGGTCGCAAGCTCACACGGCCTACTACGACAGCTATCTCAATGTGACCGAAAACCCAATGATGCCGCAAACCGTGAGCTATGTAGTTGATGAAGACGGCAACCCCAACATGGCCTACCGGCAACAAACCGTGCCACGTCCGTCGTTCTCCGACAACATGGCCGTATTCTTTGGTTATCAACTCGATCACATGTACTTCCGTTACTTCCTGTGGAACTTTGCAGGTCGTCAAAACGATATTCAAAGCATGAGCATGAGCCAAAACGGAGATGTCATTCATGGGAACTGGATCACCGGCTTCTCGGCCATCGACAACTCACGCCTTGGCAATCAAGAATTGCTGCCCGAAGCTCTCACAACCGGCAACAAGGGGCACAACGTGTTCTACTGCCTGCCTCTCATTCTCGGTCTTATCGGCTTGTTCTGGCAAGCTTTTGCCGGACAAAAGGGAATTGAGCAATTTTGGGTGGTGTTCTTCTTGTTCTTCATGACCGGCATTGCCATCGTGCTTTACCTTAACCAACCACCAATGCAACCTCGCGAGCGCGATTATGCCTACGCAGGCTCATTCTATGCCTTTGCCATTTGGATTGGTATGGGTGTGGCCGGCCTGTGGCGTATTGCCGTGTGGCTGATGAAAAAAGGCCAAAAAGCCAAAAACGAAAAAGAGGCCATTGCTATCGACACACAAGCAATGCAAAGCACTCCTGCCATGCTCATGGCAGCCATCGCAGCCCTCATTGGCTTGCTTGTTCCTCTGCAAATGGTGAGCCAAACATGGGACGATCACGATCGTTCCGGCCGATATGCCGCACGTGATTTCGGCATGAACTACTTGTCGAGTGTGGCTCCAAATGGCATCATTTTCACCAATGGCGATAACGACACATTCCCATTGTGGTATCTGCAAGAAGTAGAGGACTTTCGCACCGACGTGCGTGTGGTGAACCTGAGCTACCTTGCAACCGACTGGTACATCGCCCAAATGCAACGAGCAGCCTACAAATCGGCTCCATTGCCCATGCAGGCCAACAACATGACATATGCCTACGACAACCGCCAAGTGAACACCATTGGTGGCGACAACGACATAAAAATGCCCGTTTCCAAGGCTCTTGAAGCATTATACAGCGACCGGTGTCTCATCAACAACAACTCCGGCGAACCTCGTGAGGGCTACATGCCTTATCACAAGCTGTTTATTCCCGGCAACACTCAAGCCGCCATCGCCAACAAGGTCATCAAGAAAGAAGAAGCCGATCAAGCGACAGAAGGCATCGACATTGACTTGCGTCCTGATTCGAGAATGACAGCAAGCGACATGATGATTCTCGACATCATCAATTCAAGCATTATACAAGGCTGGAAACGTCCCGTCTACTTTGCCTGCACAATTGCCGACAACCTCTATGCCTACTATGCCCCCTACATGCACAACACCGGCATGGCCTATCAAATGACCCCTGTGAATTGGAAAAATTCCAATGCCGAAGAGCAAGAAATCTCTAACGGAATTTCGTCCAACACCGACGTGATGTATGAAAATGTGACTAAGAAATTTAAATGGGGAGGACTTGACACCGCAGCTCCGGGAAGTCTCTATCTCGACGAAACCATACGTCGCATGGTGTCTACAACACGCCTGCAACTCATACGCCTGTGTGTCGACCTCATTGCCGAAGCCAATGCCGCCCAAGCGGCCGAAACCAACGGCATGGCACAATTCATGGGCATGGCTCCGGAAGCCTACAAGGCCGATCGCCTGAAAAAGGCTCTTGAAGTCGTTCAACTCATGGAAACAAAATTGCCCGAAAAGACTTGTCTCTACGAGTCGGGGTTGAGTGTAGAAGTTGCAAAAATCTATCAACAGTTGAGCTTGAATTTGAAACGAGACGATCTGCGCAAGCGTGCATTGGAATTGACCGAACAAGACATTCAATACAATGCCCAAATGCTTCTTTTCGCCCAATCTCTGCCCGAAGGCATGAACATTGGTGGCAATGAAGGAAACGCCTTGCCAATCCTTGCTCAAACCATGGTTACTTATGAGAAAATCGATGCCAATGCCGCTCAGGCAATGTTGAAAAAAATTCAGGCAAAAGGGGTGAATACGCAAGAAGTTACTCGCTACATACAAGCCTTTAAGATGCAAAACGACCCTGCCTATGAACAAATGATGCAGGCATCGCAACAAGAAGCCGTGAACAGCAATGGCAAAGACACGCCACAAGACGAAAGCAACGACGAAGGTGAACAAATTTTGCAGTCATTTGGCTTGCCGGGAGGAACCGGCAAAGATGGAGACATGGAGCAAAATTAATGAGCCGGCTATGATATGAAGGCGAGTGGAAACACACAGACAAATTCCGCTCGTCTTCTTTTTATGAAAACAATCAATCCTGTGAGCATGCAACACCGCTCACACTCAATCAAAGAAATGCGTTTTTTCGACAAGTTCATAGAACGGCCGCCTTTGTGGTATCGCATGCTGTTTCCCGAAACGGTGTGGCGCATCCACTATCGTCCTCACACCGTATACCTCACCTTCGACGATGGTCCCATTCCCGAAGTCACCCCTTGGGTACTCGATTTACTGGATCGCTATGGTATCAAAGCTACTTTTTTTTGTGTAGGTGAAAACGTGCAACGCAATCCCGATCTGTTTCAATACATTCTGAACCGTGGCCACAGTGTGGGAAATCACACCATGAACCACCTGCAAGGTGCTCATGTGAGCACAAAAGCCTATCTGCACAACGTGTTCACTGCCAACGAGCTCATTCATTCCACGCTTTTCAGGCCTCCTCACGGATTGCTCCGCTGGGGACAATCAAAAGTGTTGCGCAATCGGTTCGCGATCATCATGTATGACTTGGTGAGCCACGATTACAGCAAGAAACTCAACGGCGAGCAGGTTTTTGAAAATGTGAAACGATTTGCCCGCAACGGCTCAATCATCGTGTTTCATGACTCGCTCAAAGCCGAGAAAAACATGAAATATGCACTGCCACGAGCCATTGAATGGCTCAAAGAGCAAGGCTATCATTTTGAAAAACTCCCCATGTAGCGATATTGCCCAACGCATCAAAGATTTAGCCAAACAGCAGGGATTTGATGCCTGCGGATTCGCCAAAGCAGCACCTGTCGACGAGTCCGCCAAGGAAACATTCGTCAAATGGCTTGCCGACGGCAAAAACGACTGCATGCAATGGGCCGGGAATTATCCCGAACTCAGGTTTAATCCGCAACTGCTATTCGCCGGAGCAAAAACGGTTATCAGCCTTGCGATGAACTATTTGCCAAGTCAGCTATTGCCTGCCAATGCTCCACAATTTGCCCGCTATGCCTATGGGAAAGATTACCACGAAATCGTTCGCGACAAAGCACGTGAAATTGCAAAATTCATCAAAGAAGAAACCGGTGAGGAAAGTCGAGTATGCGTTGACAGTGCACCAGTGATGGAACGATACTGGGCACGCATGGCCGGCATAGGCTTCATTGGCCTCAACACCTTGCTCATCATTCCCAACAAAGGATCTTATTTTTTTCTCAGCGAAATCATCACCACGCTTGATTTACCTGCCGATGAGCCTTGCACACTCACATGCGGTTCTTGCCGGGCATGCGAGCGACACTGCCCCGGTGGAGCACTTAGTGGCGGCACACTTGATGCCCGCCGATGCCTTTCGTGCCAAACCATTGAAAACCATTCCGAACAACTTCCCGAATGGGCCAACAAGGCTATTGGACAACACGTCTATGGTTGCGATGAATGCCAGCTGTGCTGTCCGCATAACCGAGGTGCCAAACCCACAACAATCACAGAGTTTCAACCCTCTGACGAATTTCTGAACCTGACGGCCGAGGAAATCTTAACGATGGACCGCGAGCAATTCAACAAAACGTTTCGTCACAGTCCGGTGAAACGCACAAAACTTGCCGGCCTGCAACGCAATGTACGCCTTTTGAAGAAAAGCAGGAGAGAATTATCGTTAACGAGAAAACCTCCAAAAGATGCCGAGTAATAAATCGAGAACATTTGCGTTATTGATACAAGAATGCCATAATATGTAACTTTCGAGACAGAAAATGGAGGTTGATAACATACTGAACAAGATACTGCAAATCGAACACGGATTTCAACATATCCTTGATGGGGCTGACGAAATATTTTCCACACGCTCAAAGGAGCAATGCTTTGACCTTGCCCTCACGTTGCTTGAACACGAAACCTGTCAAATTCGAATGTTGGCAACAACGATTTTACCTATAAACTTGCAACAAAGTTCTTGAAATAAAAATTACAATGAACAAAGCCATTCTTTTTATATTCTCGGGACTGCCGGCAGTCGGAAAATCCACACTCGCAAAAATCGTTGCAAAAGATTTTGGAGCAATTTATCTGCGTATAGACACTATTGAGCAAGGATTGAAAGATCTGTGCCGTATCAACGTCGAGGGCGAAGGCTATCGGTTGGCATACCGCCTTGCCGGCGACAATCTGCGATTGAACAAAAATATCGTGGCTGATTGCTGCAATCCTATCGAACTGACAAGAAAGGAATGGGAAGACGTTGCTATCAAGCATAACTGCCGTTTTATGAATATCGAAGTCGTTTGCTCGGATAAGGTAGAACATCAAAAACGTGCAAAACGAAGAAGCGCAGAGGTGGAAAATATGATACTGCCGACTTGGAGCGACATTGAAAACCGAGAATACCACGAATGGCAAAAAGAAAGAATAATCATTGACACGGCAGGCAAGACGATTGAGCAATGCGAAGCCGAACTAAGAGCACAGATAAACAACTTCCTTTCTCCTAAGAGCATCAAGATCACAAAGGCATAGATTATTCTCTGAAAGCAATCATTTTGGACAAGTCCTGCTATACAGAACTTGTTTACGAGATAATATATTGAAAACCGGGACGCCATTTATCCCAAATCGCAGGGAAAATCCTCTACCGCCTCTCCGACATCAACCGGTTACTCCAAGAGAACTACAAAGGAGTAATCAAGTAGATTGAGAAAAGAGAGACTTCTCTTTTGAGAGGATTGTTATAGTGATATTTTGCAGACGGTTTTTCCTATCTGTACAACATAGAATCCATTGGGTAGGGAGATTGTTGCTTGATTGGTCACCTGCCCTTTCCAAACAAGAGTTCCGCTGATGCCATACACATTGACTGATACAGGCTCATGGTTCACGTTGCCGTTTGCCTCGATATGCAGCGTGCCATCCTTTCCGTACACTCGGTATGCATCAGTCGGCATGGTTGGCGTGTCGATTGAAGAGGGCCACTGCCATGCTTCCAACTCAACAATTTCCTTGAACTCTGCGAAGACCTCGGATGCACAGTAGGCATCGGCAGAGCCTTTCGGAACATAGAGAGTTACCAACTCTTCATTACAATCTTCGAATGGCAAATATGGCGAAATAATCCTTGCTTCCCCTGTTCCCGGAGGAGTAATGGGACGCGAATAAACTTTTTTCAGATTGCGATTGTTCCAAAACGCATTCCTGCCAATAAAGGTCACATCGGCCGGTATGTCAATGGAATCCAAAGGTGCGCTGTCAAAGGCATTCTCTGCAATATATGTGACAGAGGAAGGGATTTTTATTTTACGAAGCCTAAGGTTCCAGAAGAAAGCACTATTCTCAATTCGTGTAACTCCATCGGGAATATTTATATCTTCTAAATTTTCACACCAATAAAAACAATGTTCTCCTATTCTGTCTAATTTATCTGTTAAGATTGTTGCTTTCTTGAGATTGGGTACTGCCCAATAAGCTTCTTTCATAATCCTCACTTTTGGAGGAACAACTACACTCTCTATACTTGGTACTCCGTAATATATAGAGCCATCCAAAATCTCAACAGTCTCGGGTAAAACGGCTATCGAGGCAGGAGCTTTGAGACAGCCATAAAAAACGCTGCTATATATTTCTCTGACTTTGGAAGGGATATTCACCTCTTTGAGTTCCATGCAATTCGCAAATAACCTCTCATTGAGAACTTCAAGATTGTCAGGAAGCTGCACCTTTTCCACCTTTGTGCTGTAAAAAAGCAAATCATTACCTATTTCTTCCACACTTTCGGGTATAATCAACTCCTTGAGAAGCACGTTAAGATAAAAGGCATTCTTGCCAATTTTCTTGAGTGTTTTGGGTAGTTTATAGTCTCTGATGTAACTTCCGGAAAAAGCCTCGTCGGGCAGAGCGTCGTTCACCATGCAGGCGTCCTCCATATCCAAATGTCTCAGGTTAGTCCTGAGATCATCTCCCTTCTCCTGTATAATCTTCAGATAACTCTCGTTTGCCATGTCTGCAGGCTTGTGAACACCGGGCCAGCACAGGTGATGGAGGAATGCAATGTCTCTGTCATTGAGCGTCCCTGTCACCCTGATATGGGTCAATTCTTCGGCACCGGCACCAATAACCTCCTGCAACGTTCCCGGTATTTCCACATGATACTCTTGTGCTTTGGCTGTCATTGTGAATATCAGCAACAATAATATTGGGTAAAGTTTTGATTTCATCATTCATTGAGTTTAAGTTTATGAATAGTATAAAAAAATAACATTAATATAACATAATACAAAGATATATATGTGAAAGTATATTCGCAATACCTATAAATGAGTATTTTGCATTACAATGTACAATATCAATTATTGTCTTTTCATACTCATTGATATTATCAATTTAATCGGCTTTCTCTTTCTTGTTTCTTTGTCAATATCTCTTTATCAACCTGTCCATATACGAGAAAATCTTGCTATCTGTGATTTGGACGTAGACTTGCGTGCCGGCAATGGACGAATACTGCAAATCAACCTCACTTCCATTTCTTACTCCCAAGTTTCTTCCTAATATATTTTCCTCGCATCGTTCCAAATCGAATCGGCACGTCATTCTCTTTATAAACCTTAACTTTTCTCAATCATCACAGAAAAAAACGAAAATACTTTTTAACTTAACCATAGAACTATTTTCACAATTTTCTACACGTTTATCGTTTTTTAATCTATACCTTTGTCGACATATTTTCATACAATACTTTCAATAACTTCTAAAATTAATAAAACAATGAAGAAATTAGTATTTGCAGCAGCAACGATGTTCATGCTCAGCATGGGCTTCATGTCATGTACAGGCAACAAAACAAATGAAGCAGAAAACTCTGCATCAACCGAGGCAAGCACAGAGATGAGCACAGAAGCAAGTGCCGAAACAAGCGCAGCTCCTGAAACCGAAGCCACTTCGTTTGCCGAACTCATCAAGAGCAACGAAGGCAAAAACGCTCTTGATGCCAAACTTTTTGACAACGAAGTGTTCAAAAACAGGGTAAAAGCTCTTGCCGCCGCCGAGTTCGACTCAATCATGGCTAACTTCAACACCCAAACTCCAATCACCGGCGAAAACGGCATCTACAAGATGACCGGCGGACGTGCCCACAATGTACCCGAGTTCCTGACCACAATCATCTATGATGCCAACAACGACAACCTCAACATCACTATTGAGAAGTCGGGCAAAATCACAACTCTTAAAGAAAAAGAAGAAATTAAGATGACCGAAACTTTGAAGAAAAAATAATTTTCCTAAGTTCTCGTTTACCCCCAATCGGTCATTAGACCGATTGGGGGTAAACTAAAAAAATCCCTGCTCAACAATCGTCGTTGGTCAGGGATTTCTTGTACGGCTACGTTATGCAAAAAGAGCGAAAAATGAGAGACACTATCTATCACACAGTACTAAATCTGTCCTTGTTCTACTCTCACGCAAATGCGCTCAATCATTGCATCGTTTTTATCTTTTTGAGGATTGTATTTCGTTTTGAGATTAACCCCGAAAAATCGGCCAAACGTTTGCCAAAAACCGGCTCTGAATGAACCTAAAAACGCCTTTACAATTTCATAGGAGTTTAAATTGGTTTCACGGTCAATCAACTTAATCATCATTTTCCCTTGATTTTTAGTCAATTTCTTCATCACAGGCTTGTATTGAGCATAGAGTTGCTTTTCAAACGTCTTTAAATAAGCGTCTTTCTCCTTTTTGGTGTCAAAAGTTTCAAGATACTCATAGGTTTCCTGCAACGTGCGGTTGATGAGCTTGGCATAGGGTAGAGTGCGTTTCACGTCACGAACCGTTTTCCAGTAAAACTGCTCTTCTTTGCTATTGCGAAAACGTTCATTGGGATAAACAACCACAGGACGCATGTCAATCCATATTTGCTGTTCACCCGAGGTTAGCGTAACAATGCGATAGCCGTAATACACCTTGCGCATGGGCGAAAGGTTACTTTCGGTCGGGTCATTATCGGGCATAGGATTAGCATGAGTCAAAGAGCCTCCTGCTAAAATCAACGACAATATGACAATGCCAAACCGTTTCATAACCGACTGTTAAAAATACCGAAAATTTACCTTTTGAAAAATACAATACAAATGTAGAATAAAAAAATTAATATAAACCCAACTCTACTATTAATTTAATTTAAGGGTGCATTTTTTGAGTAGGCCCAATGGGCTATTTTACTTTTCAACATGGCACAAAATATGACATTTGACGTACTTTTGCAACAAAAAATTGAACATGGAAAACAGCAGTCAATTTCTAAAACTCGATGAGCAGCACATGCTCAACCTTTGGAAAACCATCATGCACTTTGAACCCACACGTCTCGATTGCGTGATTGAGCGAAAAGACGGTATCGACATCGATGCCTTGCTCACAATCCACATCAATCAATGGTATGCCCATTTGCTCGAAACAGCTCCGGTGCAATGGCTTCCGGTTGTCGATGTAAAAACACAAGTAGCATTGAGCATCGACAAAGAGGGAGTGGTCACGGCAACAATTCCACAACAATGCGTACGCCCGATTGAGTGGCAATTGAACGGTTGGCAACAAAGCGTTACTTCTTTTTTACAACCCGACAGCCACGAAGCCGCCAACCAGCATTGCATGTGGACCAGAGGCAATTCACACACTCCTGCCGCCATTGATTGTGGCGACACACTCAAGCTCTTCTCCGGCAAAGCCGGCAACACCCCTACTCTGCTCAAAGCCCGATGCGTGGTTCGTCCCGGCAACGGTCTTTATCAGTTCCATGCCGTCGCTCTCGCCACAATTCCTAATTGGGAGCACGAACATCTGTCAATCATTTAACCCAAATCGGCTTATTTCACTTTCTCGATGATTGAGTTCCAATAGGCGGCTCTGTCGGGGTCTGCTTCAACTTGTGCTTCAAGTTTTGAAATCACCATTGCTCGATCTTGCTGTGCAATGTAGGGGAGAACCCACAGAGCATGTTCTTCGTTTTCTTTCAACGAAAGTGCTTTTATCACATCGTCCATGCCCTCGGCATAACGTTTTAGGTTGAAAAGTTCAGTCGAGCGATAGCTGTAGCTCATGTAATCATCGGGTGCCTTATCGACAGCCTTGGTGAAAGTGTCGTAAGCCTGCTCATGCTTTCCGGCCGAACCTTGCACACAACCAAGGCCGATAAGCCCGACAATGCCTTCCGGTTCAAGGCTCATCATGACATTGTAATCATTCTCGGCTTCGACCAAACGCTCCGATTGTTGATAGAGCTTAGCGCGATATTCATAGTAATCGGGCGATTTTGGTTGCAAATCGATGCTCAAGTCAAGTTCGGCAATTGCGGTGGCAGTATCGCCCATAGCCGCACAGATACGCGCGGTTTCGCTATGCGTCCATGCCAAAAAAACTTTGTCGGACGACGGCAGATGCTTCAAGGCATTTTGTGCGGCTTCGAATGCAACCTCATTGTTTTTGTTGAATTGCTCTATCGAGGCGACAAATGCCCATGCATAGCCATTAGTCGGGTCTGATTTCAAGACCTTGCTGAAAAAGGCCAATGCCGCATCATATTGCTCATCATTATAGGCTTTTATACCTTTGTCTAAATTTGTCTTACTTGCAGCAAAAGTGCAAACGTTGCCGGCAAACAACATCACAATCACAATTAAGAAACGTTGAACTATCATAACAGAATAATTTTTTAATATTTCCTTGATTGGGTAAAGGTAAACATTTTTTCGATAGGGTATAAAATAAAAGTGCGCTTTTTCACAAAAGCACACTTCTATCATAACCAAAATTCAAGTATATAATTTTTGTTGTTAGTTCTATTATTCAAGCAAGAGAGTTTCAAATACTCCCGTTCTTGATTACGTTACAAAGATAATGCACCTTGTTGAAATATAAATGGAACTTTCTCTAAAAAGTTGTTAATAAAGCAAAAATATTTCCTTTCCCATTCACAAACAGCCTTTTTCACCAACGAAAAAGACGAAAAAACCACCCGAAAAACAATTTCAGATGGTTTTAATTTCTTTTTCATTCTTCAAAACAATAGTCCGTTAAATTTTTGTAGTTTGTGAAGCTTTCGCCCCAAATCCAACAGGAATTGTGTCATAAAACAAACACGATAAGGCTTTGAAAAAGAATGAGTTAGATAACAAAATATAACACATAAAAATCGGCTATCTCG
>JBGYAB010000047.1:0-2573 GCA_041815985.1 Sodaliphilus sp.
TGAATTTAGTAACAATATAATCAAACAGATACAGTACAGAATAAACGAAAGACCGAGATGCAAACTCAATTTCTATTCCCCAAAAGAAATCTTTTTCTTAAATTTGAAACAAAAAGTTGCATTCAATAGTTGAAACTACAGATTGGCGTGGTGCTATTTTTTTTTCAGAAATATTTTATTACCTTTGCAAGCGAAAATTGAAAGGAGGTTTGTTTCTTTTTAATAACCATCGGATATAGAGTAAGATACATATAACCCATGATGATAGGCAGTTCCCCATTTCTGCCTGTGGTGTACATCGTCGATAGTTGTATTGATGAAATTGTGTGGCAAGTGATAATGGGAAATCAATAATTTTTTATGTGACAATAGTTGCCTTTGGCTGCTCCTTAGTTCATGCAAAGTGAACGCGTTTCCTTTGCTATGGTGTCGCAATCAATAACGAAAAATAAAAATAACAAATAACTAAATTTAAAGAATTATGATCGTAGTTCCAGTTAAAGAAGGCGAAAACATTGAACGCGCCCTCAAAAAATTTAAAAGAAAATATGAAAAAACCGGTGTGGTTAAAGAACTCCGTGCTCGTCAGCAGTTCGACAAACCATCTGTCATTAATCGCAAGAAAAGGATGAAAGCGATTTACGTTCAGCATCTGCACACTCTTGAAGATTAATTCTCGGGTTTTTGCTAAGAATCAATAAAATGGCATCATTCTCACATTGTGAGTTTGATGCTGTTTTTTTAGAAAATTTTGAGAGAGTGTTGTCGTGTACAAGCGCGTTTGATGTGGGATGAAAATGATATGCGAACATTGCGTTGTCATTTTTTTATGTATAAGTTTGTTTTTTTCAATAATAATTTATAAATTCGTAACCGAGTGAAGGACTAATCCCTGCATCTCGTGAGCTATGATTATCGACAGATTTTTGCAACACATCAGCAATGAACTCAATCTCTCGCCGTTGACAGTCAAGGCCTATGCGAAAGATTTGGAACAATTTGTTGCTTTTCTCACATGTGACAAGGAGCAATTGCAAGTGGCTTCGGTGACCACGGGCGATGTGAGAGCATGGATTGTTGAACTGTCGAGGCAAGGTGATGGAGCGAGCACTGTGCGACGCAAAATTCAAGCGGTAAGAGCATTTTACAAGTTCTTGATGAAGCGTGGCAAGGTAGAATTTAATCCGGCTTTGGAACTTGAACTGACGAAGGTACCCAAGCAATTGCCTCACTTCGTGCGTGAAACGACAATGGACGTGCTCTTGGCCGAAACTGCCGATGAAGAAGATTTTGAAGCGGTGCGCAATAGGCTCATGCTGATGATGTTGTATGAAACCGGTATGCGTCGCGCCGAACTTATTGGTTTGCTCGACAGCAATGTTGATACCGCTAAATGTTGCCTCAAAGTGCATGGCAAGCGCAACAAAGAGCGCATCATTCCGTTTGGCGACAAGTTGCGTGATGCCGTTGAACACTACCGCAAGGTGCGCGACACGCAGGTGGCGCGAGGGTGCGAAACATTCTTTGTTACAACCAAAGCCAACCCCTTGTATCCAACACTCGTCTATCGGGTTGTGCACAGCACTTTGGCAAGTGCCGGAGCAACCGGAAAAAAGAGTCCGCATGTGTTGAGGCACACCTTTGCGAGTGTCATGCTCAACGAAGGGGCGCAACTCAACAGCGTGAAGGAATTGCTCGGACATGAATCGCTTGCCGCAACGCAAGTGTATACACATATATCATTTAGTGAACTGAAAAATAATTACAAACTTGCCCACCCAAGGGCTTTAAAAAAAGGAGGGTAACATGGAAGTTAAAATCAAATCCATCCACTTTGATGCAACAGAGAAACTTGAACAGTTCATCAACAAGAAAATTGACAAACTTATTAAGCATCATGAAGAAATTTCTCTCGTAGAGGTTAATCTCAAAGTCGTTAAGCCGGAAACCGCAATGAACAAGGAAGCTGCCGTAAAACTCATTGTGCCTCAGCACGATGATCTCTTTGCAAGCAAAGTTGCCGACACTTTTGAAGAAGCTGTCGACCTTGTTGTAGATGCTTTGAAAAAACAGCTTGAAAAAGCAAAAAACAGCGACAAATAAGAGATTGGCACAGCAACAGCATAACAAATCAGAGTAAAATAAAAGTGTAAATGGCCGGTTCTCTCATGGGAGCCGGTTTTTTTTGTCTGAAAGACGGGCGAACCAAGCTGTTGCAGAGAAAAGAGCTTTTATTGTACTTTGAACTTTGATTGCACTTTAACCTCAATCGGTCATTTAGACTGCTAAGGTTTATTATTTTCGGTTCAGCGCGTTGCTTCACGACTGCTTTTGTCGGCTTGCGGGCATCTTGGTTGCCGTTTTTTCTTGACGCAGCCCGCTACGTCTTCAAAAAAAGACAACCAATTTGTTCAACATTCAAACAAAATCAGTACGGGCTTTAATGGCCGATTGTGAAGATTCAAAATCGAAGTGCAAAATTCCTATTTGTTTTTCATTGAATTAAGAGCATGAAAAACACCGAGGGTTTGCCTTACGGCTGGGGCTCGCAGCCCCAAAGAGTATAATCAGCA
>JBGYAB010000048.1:0-19199 GCA_041815985.1 Sodaliphilus sp.
CATGACCTGTGAACAAACCTGCCAAAAGCTCAAAGAGCGGTACGACGGTTACCGATTCGTGGAAGACGGCATCGGCATTTACAATCCGTTCAGCCTGCTCAACACGTTCAGCAAGCAGAAATTCGGCAGCTACTGGTTCGAGACCGGTACGCCTACCTACTTGGTGGAGCTGCTCAAACGCGACGGTTACGCCCTGCCCGACCTCACCGAGGAGCAGGTGACCGGAGATTTCCTCAACAGCATCGACTCGGTGAACGACAATCCCATTCCGGTCATCTATCAGAGCGGATACCTCACCATCAGGGGCTATAACGAGCGGTTTGGAATCTACCGACTGGGATTTCCCAACAAGGAGGTGGAAGAGGGCTTCCTCAACTACCTGTTGCCATTCTACACCAACACAAGAAGATCGGAAGCGGTGTTCTTTATCGGGCGATTTGTGGAGGACGTGGAGGCAGGACGTGCCGAGCAGTTCATGAAGCGCATGGAAGCGATGTTCAGCGACACCGACTACAAGATCGTGGGCAACTCGGAGCTGTATTTCCAAAACGCCTTCTACCTCGTGGCCAAGATGATGGGCTTTTACACCCGGGTGGAGCGAACAACCGGCAACGGGCGTATGGACATGACCATAGAAACCGCCGACTATGTCTACATTATCGAGTTTAAACTGGACGGCACGGCCGAACAGGCACTCAACCAAATTGATGAAAAAGGCTATGCCAAGCCGTTTGAGGCCGATGAGCGCAAGCTCTTCAAGATTGGCGTGAACTTCTCACTCGAAAAGCGGTGCATCGACAGCTGGAAAATAGGCTGAAAAATTTTTACAAAAAACAGATAAATGTAAAAAAAATGACGAACGGCTATGCTATTCACGCTTTTACAGAAAGAGTATTTATAACACTTTTTGAAAATGCGAAAGAATGTAATGTGGCACAGCATCGGCATAGTTTGGCTCAATTACCTCACAAGCTGCAACTTTAACCTCATCAAAAGCATTTTCCACAGCCACACCCCAATCGGCCACTTTCATCATGGGTATATCGTTAAGATTATCACCAAAAGTCACAAGTCGCGAAGCTTTGGTTTCTTGCATCAAGTCACTCACTGCATGCGCCTTGCTCACTCCCGAAGCATATACCTCAAGTATTCCTGATTTATTGTCAAAAATATCGTGATAGAACACCGGTGAACAGTCGATACAATCCTTAATCTCTTCGTAAACGAAACGCAGTTTCTCATAATCTTGCATCGAAAATATGAGCAATGCTTCATCATCGCTATGCCGATAATCGCGTTCATTCAAAAAGAACTTTTTCAGCTCAAGTCCTTGTCGTTCCTCAACAAACAGTTTCTCTTGTGGCGACATTTCTCCCCAATGGTGGGCATAGATGACATTGCCATGCCGGCGATAGATAAACGGACACAAGCCATGACGTTCATAGACATCGGCAATAGTCTGCACAAGTTCCTCTCGAAGCACATTCACTTTGCAGAAATCATGAATGCTATTGTCCCACAAAGCAGCACCATTAAGGCAAATAAAAGGCAAAACGGTGTTGATTTTACTCATCAGAGGAACCACTGTTGCCGGCGTACGAGCTGTCGCCACAGTGAATAATGCCCCTTGGGCAATCACGCTGTTGAGCAAATCAACCGATGTCGGCGAAATCAAAGAATCATTCCCGAGCAAAGTTCCGTCCATATCACTCACATAAAGAGTTATTTTGTGTGCCGCAGTTTCCTTCATTTACAAATGATAATTGAATTTTAAACTCTGAAAAATCAAAATAGAGAGACTTTCATCAAGAACTGCATGAAAATCTCCCTATGCACGAGAAGTAAGAGACGAACTCACGACCTACGGCTTTGGAGATCGACGTTCTACCAACTGAACTATTCTCGTCGATGAAGAGGTTCCAAACCTCCTTCTTAGCTTTTTTATTTCACCTGCACACCCGGCTTGACGGGGCCGGTAGGCCCAATCACAATCAAACGTCCATCAGCATCTTCGGCACTCAAAATCATGCCTTGGCTCTCAATGCCCTTAAAATTGCGTGGAGGGAAATTGGCAATGAAGCACACTTGCTTGCCCACCAAGTCTTCAGGTTCATAAAACTTAGCAATGCCACTCACAATGGTGCGTCCGCCAAGTCCGTCATCAACCTTAAATTGCAATAGTTTATCGGCCTTCTTCACCTTGCTGCATTCGAGCACAGTACCCACACGAATATCAAGTTTGCCAAAATCGTCGATGGTTGAAGGAGTGGCAATGGCTCGTGGCGTGAAATTATTGATAATATTTTCTTGTTTGATGCGTTCAAGCCTCAACAACTGAGCATCAATCACATCATCTTCAATTTTTTCAAAAAGCAACACCGGCTTCTCAACCTTGTTTCCTGCCTTGAGAATATCGATATGTCCCAGTTTTTCCCATTCAATTTTTTCCATGTTGAGCATTCCACGCAGTTTTTCACTGCTAAACGGCAAGAACGGTTCAAAAGCAATAGAAAGGTTGGCGCATATTTGCAAAGCAATGTTCATGATGGTCTCCACACGTGCCATGTCGGTCTTGGCCAGTTTCCAAGGTTCGGTATCGGCCAAATATTTATTGCCTATGCGTGCCAAGTTCATTGCATCTTTTTGAGCTTCACGAAAGTGGAAATGTTCAATGTTATCTTCCAAAATTCCTTTTACACCTTTAAACTCTTCAAGCGTCTGCTTGTCGTAGTCGGTGAGATCGTGAGCTTCAGGAATCACTCCGTCAAAATATTTATTGGTCAACACCAATGCACGATTAATGAAGTTGCCATAGATGGCCACAAGTTCACTGTTATTGCGTTGCTGGAAGTCTTTCCATGTAAAATCGTTATCCTTGGTTTCAGGGGCATTGGCAGTGAGCACATAGCGCAACACATCTTGCTTTCCGGGAAAATCTTCAAGATACTCATTCGCCCAAATAGCCCAATTGCGACTGGTCGATATTTTGTCGCCTTCAAGATTCAAGAACTCATTAGATGGCACATTTTCGGGAAGTTGATAGCTACCGTCGGCCATGAGCATGGCAGGGAATATGAGACAGTGAAACACAATGTTGTCCTTGCCAATGAAGTGAACGATGCGTGAATCTTTTTCCTTCCAATATTTTTCCCAACCATCGGGCAACAGTTCCTTTGTGTTGCTGATATAACCAATGGGAGCATCAAACCACACATATAGAACTTTGCCTTCAACACCGTCAATGGGCACCGGAATGCCCCAATCAAGGTCACGAGTCACTGCTCGCGGCTGCAAATGGTCGTCAAGCCAACTTTTGCATTGGCCATATACATTCGGTCTCCATTCCTTGTGCTCTTCAAGAATCCATTTGCGCAAAGCCGGTTCCCACTTGTCGAGTGGCATATACCAATGCTTGGTTTCTTTGAGCACCGGCACATTACCGGTAATAGCACTTTTAGGGCCAATGAGGTCGGTAGCATTCAAACTGGTGCCACACGATTCACATTGATCGCCATAGGCATGGTCAAAACCACAATGAGGGCAAGTGCCGGTCACATAACGGTCGGCCAAAAACTGTCGCGCCTGTTCATCGTAGAGTTGTTGGCCTGTCTTTTCAATAAACTCTCCTTTTTCATAGAGTTTCTTAAAAAAATCACTGGCAGTGCGTTTGTGCATCTCAGAGGTGGTGCGAGAATAAACATCAAAAGAAATGCCCAACCCCTTCATCGACTCCTTGATTATATGATGATAACGATCCACAATGTCTTGTGGAGTAACGCCTTCTTTCTTTGCCTTAATGGTGATAGGCACACCATGCTCGTCGCTACCACCAACAAACAGCACATCTTCGCCTTTCAAGCGCAAATAACGAGTGTAAATATCGGCAGGCACATACACTCCTGCCAAGTGTCCAATGTGCACAGGCCCGTTGGCATAAGGCAAAGCAGCCGTTACAAGCGTGCGTTTAAACTTTTTTTCTTCCATTATCCCGAAGTTGTTTTTTACAATTCAATGCGCAAAGTTACGAAAAACCATGATATTTTTTTCGGGAATTAAAAGATAAATCAATTCTTACCTCAGTTCGGGATAAGAAATCCTAAATTGAGGTAAACTCTTCAAAAGATGCGATAGTCGCGGTTCTGATTAGCGGTCGCCAGTGCCGTTTCAGCAATAGGATTCCGGCCTAAGCCGAAATGGAAGCACTTGGACTATATGAGCTTCAAGAGCCACTATCAGGTCTCGCAGGCTCTCACGATTACTGAGTCGAACATCAATGACAGAAGCTGGTTCCGGCAGGTGAGATGCTTGACATAACGGTTCGCGTCATACTTGTCGACAAGGCGACGGAACTTGTTGTTGTTCAGAAACTCTATCAGTTGTGCGAATACGTATTTGTCTTTGTTCATTTGGCAATCCTATTAAAAGGCAGTAAAATTCAAAATCAAATCGTCGTGCACTTAAAACGACCCGTAATAGACTTTATTTCAGCGATTTCAAAGAACAATTAGTCCACTTTAACGGGACAACAAATGACCATTCTGAAAAGTTTAGTTCAGTTTGTAACTGTCATATCTTAAAGAGCCATATCATTACTCGACAACGAAATTAGATATGGCTCTTTTCGTTGTATAGAGATTGAACAATTTCAGATTTATTGCACTGCGGATCGCATTTGAATTAAGTATCGCATAGTAGCAACACATAGGCTGGAAAGAAGAGACTGCACCGTAAACCTTAATTACGGATACAGTCTCTTCTTAAATTTTTATATAAACTATTTATTTTTCTTTGCCGGAAAAATCTGTTTTATAATATTTTTCTTTTTCTACTCCGTTAGATTTCAACTTGCCTGTAATGTCAACTTCTACAGTATTCTTTTTAATTACAATCAATTTAACGAACTGATACTCATACTTCGTTTCATCTTTATTCTTTTGCAAGGCATCGTCTACGATCTTTTGCAAATTGGCATAAGGAATTTCTTTGAGGTCAAACAATTCGTCTTCCAAATTAAAATCTTCTGCATTTCCTATTATCACTTCTATTTTCTTTGTTACAGGAGATTGCCAACCTCTATCAGAAGAATACAACGTTTCTACAACATTATGTTTATCTGTTTTTGATTGGCAAACAGTAGACACCATAAGGTTGGCTTTGTCTCCTTCTTCCTTATCTATCCTTAATGAAATTTCATCTGTTACAGAAGCACTTTCTCCCAATTGTTCTGCAATGGTATTATACCATTTTTCCAGCTCTTGTGGCTGAGAAAGAAGTTTGTAATCAACTTTTTCTCCAGTCGTGGCTCCCATAAATGATTTTGCAATTTTGTCACAAGAAGATACTGCCAAACCTGTTAGCAATATCAAAGAATAAAATAAAACTTTCTTCATATCTTTCCTTATTAAAGTATTGATTTGCAAATATAGCAAAAGAATTCTCGAAGACCGGAAAAGGTTAAACTTAATTAACACTTTGTTTGACGACCAAAAAGGAGGACTACCTTTTTGGGGCTGTCCTCCTTGATAAACCTGCTTAAAGGTTTGTTTTGTAAATCTTTTTTTCAATTTATTTCTTCATACCTTTGGGTGGCAATTTTCCATTGCCTTTGTAATTGCGATCTTTGGCTCTCACTCTCTTTTTTGCAGCAGCAGGAGAGGCAGGAGTGGCAATTTTTTTCACTCCGAAAGTGCTGATTTCAAAAATCAACGTTTCGCCCGGCTGAACAGCATATTTGCCTGTGCGCGGATTTTTGCCTGCTCCTTTGTCGCCATAGGCCAAACTGGCGGGCATGATGGCAATGAGTTTGCTACCCGGTTTCATCATCAACAGAGCTTCTCTGAAACCTGCAACCACGCTCGATGGGCTGAACGACACAGTGTCTTGACTCTCGTCAAACACGCTACCTGCCACGTTTGAGCCTCGATAGGTGAGCAGAATATTGTCATCGGCCGAGAATGTCGAGCCTTTTCCTTCATTCAGCATCTTGTAAACCAATCCCGACGCCGTTTTCTTGTAACCGGCATCTTCTTTCATCTTTTTGGCGATAAATTCTTCGCCTGCCAGTTTGTTGGGAACTATCATTTTTTGTGCCATACCCTCTTCGATGTCACGAATGCGATTTTGAATGTCGGTGTTCAATTGCATCATGTCGGAATCGGCAGGAGCAGGGGCACTCATTGCACTTTTCAGAGCATTGGCAAAAGCCTGCCTGTTGAGGGTGATGCCCTGTTGGAATTTCATTTTGCGCATTTGTTCGTAGAACGAAATGCCAAGTGAAAGCCCGTCCATATAGCTGGTGTTTGCAGTGTCGGCTCCCATCATCAAGTCGAAAGCCTTTTCAAACTCTGCTTTGTTGGCTTGTGGGTTGGCAGAATACATTTTTGCCAGGCTTGCGCCATAAATTCGCCCCATAGCCATGCTCAACGAGTCTTCCTGTGCTTTAATCTCGGCTTCGGTAATGGCTTGCATGGTCATGCCACAACTCATTGCCATTAATCCGAATAACAATATTATCTTTTTCATTGTGTTTTGATTTATAAATTTTCTTACATCAATTCAAGAGTTAAAGAACAAACGTTTATAATTTCATTCTTGAACTCCTACGGTTTCAAGCTCGAAGATGAGTGTTTCGTTTGGTCCAATGCCTTGATTTCCCTGCTCTCCATAGGCAAGATTGCCGGGAATGATGCACCGCGCTTTAGCTCCCGGTTTCATGAGCAGGAGCATTTCTTTGAAGCCCGGCACTACCTGCTCGGGGCTGAACGTCACAGGAGTTCCGTTGCTTGAGTCGAATTGCTCGCCATTGATGTGCATGCCCGTGTAAATGACATCAATTTTGTCGCTTGTCGTAAAATTTGCACCGCTACCGGGTTCAATGATTTTATACACCAATCCCGAAGCTGTTTTCTTGAGGGTTGAATCGGCCTTGAGTTGAGTAGCAATGTATTCTGCCCCTTCTTTCTCATAGGTCATGAGAGCTTCACTCCCTGCTTGTGCATTGGCAGCTTCATCGGCCGACACTTTGTTGTTGCCACCACAACCCGACACAGCAAGCGTCAGTGTGGCAATAATAATTGCGAAAAACTTTTTTTTCAACATGATTTTATTGCGTTTTTTCCTTTATGTTATGCTTTAATTCTTGTTTTACGCAAAGGCTCTTCCCAACCGCATACGTTTTTGTTCCACGGAAAGGAAGAGACTTTTTAAACCTTTATACTTTCAAGCACAAAAAATTAATAGGCCAATTGCGGTTGTTGTTCTTGAATTTTCTTTTCGTCTTCGGCAGTGGCGAGTCGAATGGTTTCGATGTCGAACACAAGCGTTTCATTGGGTTTGATTTTTCCATTGCCTTTTTCTCCGTATGCCATTTTGGCCGGGATAATCACATGCATTTTTGAACCGGGACTCATCATTTGCATTACTTCCACAAAGCCTTTGATGAGTTGAGTTTCGTCGATGGGGAACAAGGTGGGTTCTTTCTCTTTGAGGTTGCCGTCGAACACTCGGCCGTTCACATGCGTGCCCTCATATTTCACCATCACATTATCGCCCATTTTAAACTTGGCACCTTTACCTTCTTTCACCACCTTGTAGGCAATGCCCGATTTGGTTTGCTTGTAGTCACCCTTGGCCAATTCTTCTTTCAAGAATTTTTCGCCATCGGTGGCAATCTTTTTTTGAGCTTCTTTGCCGGCCTGCTCCAACAAAGCTTGGAACTTTTGCTGCATGGCCATGCCCTTCATTTGGTCAAACGGTTCTTTGGAACTAAAGAGTTTCTTAAATTCCTTGAAGAACATTGCGCGGTTAATGCGAATGCCCTCATTGTCTTCAACGGCCTTGAGCTGAATGAGCATGGTAGCCGCATCGCTATAACCTTGGTTGTAGCTCATGTTGGTAGCGGTGGTATCGCCCATGAGTGCTCTTTCATAGCCTTTCAAATATTCTTCACTGTCGATATTCAGGTTCAGTTGAGCCTGCATTTGCTCTTGTTGCATTTTGTTTTGCTGGCTCATCATTTGACCCAATACTACGCTCAATGAGTCTTCGGTTTTGGTGGTGCCGTTACCACCACTCTTGTTGCAGCCGGCAAATGGTATCATGCAAGCCGTTACTGCAAGGATAAACAGAATTTTCTTCATCATTCTTTTCTGTGTTTTTTAAGTGTTGTATATAAACTTTCTTTTATTCTTTACTTTTGAATGCTGATGAGCTGCACATCGAAGATGAGTGCAGAATTTGGGCCAATGGGGCCTGTGCCACGAGAGCCATAGGCCAGTTCGCTGGGAATGAACAAACGCCATGCCGCTCCTTCATTCATCATTTGCAGTCCTTCGACCCAACCCGGGATAACCTGCCCCACGGCAAACTCTGCCGGTTCTCCGCGTTCAACCGAGCTGTCGAACACAGTCCCGTCGACCAATCGGCCGGTGTAGTGCACTTTAACCACATCGTTGGGGCCGGGTTTTGCGCCTTGCCCTTCTTTCACAACCAAGTATTGCAAACCGCTTGCCGTTATCTTCACGCCCTCTTGTTTGGCGTTATTTTCAAGAAATTCCTTACCGATCTTTGCATTCACATCGCTTGCCGATTTTTCAAGTTCGGTGAAATAGTCAGTAACAATTTGCTTGGCTTCATCGAAGTTCAGTTTTTTCTCGGTGTTTTCATACACCGCACGCACTGCATCGGCAAAATCATCAACATTGATGCTTGCAATGCCACTGCCCTTGAAGTTCTGTCCCATGCTCAATCCAAGAGCATAACTAAATTTATCCATAGTGCTATTTCAATAATCTTTAATTATTTTGCAAAGTTAAAGTTATTTATAGTTCTGCTCGCTATAAATTGAATAAAAAAGTTTAAAAGTCACACCTAAATTATAAATCCTTGCCAAATTGACAAGGATTTATAATTATAGAACAGCTTTTTCTATTATCGATTTAGAAAATTTTCTTCGTAGTCGTGGTTGAGCCATCGCCATAGCGAGTGATCACAATATTTATACCCTTTTGAGGGGTGGTGAGCTGTGTGCCGGCAAGGTTGTAGTAGGTTATACTTGCAATATTTTTGAGGCCTGCTATATCGGTCACACCGGTCACTATGGGGTCTTTGGCTTCTTTTGGATCCCAAAACAAGTAGAATATCGACTGGTTCGCGGCCGCCAATGTTGTGTCGTAATTGAAAAGGTGATTGTTATAGTGATAACGCACATTATAGAGAGTTCGTGATTTTCCTCTTTCGGGATCAGGTGCTGCTCCTTGGTCATAATTGGCACTCACAACAAGCACTTTCCCCTTAAAACGGGGATCATCAGTGACATCTTTTACCTTACCGCCAGATATCCAATCGGTTACTTGATCGAGCTTAAAATCAGCATCAGCAAGCATTTCTTCAAGAGTTAGTACATTGGGTTCATCGGCAACCTTATCGAGGCGGATGTAGTAAATGGATTGGTCTTCTTCATCGGTCCAGCCGGCACGTTGCACTGTAAGGTGACGTCCGTTGTATTCATTCTCGAATCCATTTTGCGAGAGAGTTTTATTGCGCTTTAAGTCTACGTTAACCAATCGGTTGCCGCTGACATTCAAGTCATAGAGCAATGCACTGTCGGGCAAGTTGATCGAAGTCATCTCATTGTCTCGCAACACAAGCGCTTTCACATATTTTGCAGTATTCAAGTCAAGAGTTTTGAGTTTTGACTCAATGCAGTTCATGATGGTGAGGTAATGAGGCTCTTCGGGGAACTTGATCGAGGTGATGTTGGTTCTATTGCAGTTCAAGTAGTTGAGATGTGTGAAACGGCTCAAGTCGAGCGTGGTCAATGGATTTTCCGAGCAGTCGAAGTAGAAGAAAATGTCGGGGTATTCGATAAAGCTCAGGTCGATGGTCTTGATTTTGTTGCCATAGATTTCAAGCCTTTTTAGCATGTGTCCAAAGTACTCAATGCCTGTAAGGTCTTCAATGCCCTTGTTGCAAAGGTGAATTTTTTGTTGATTTTCACGTTCGGTCCAATCGAGCGTGTCATTTTTGTTGATGTCGAACTGGTCAAGCACCGCTTGGCGGAAAATAGAATCGGGAAAGTGTGCTTCATCGATGGGCACAGGTTCTTTCCCACTTTGTGCCGTCGCACATGGTGCTATCACGGCAAGCAACAATGTTGCAATAAGATAATGAACTTTTTTCATATTAAAAATAAATTAATCTGTTGGTTGAATTGTGTATTATCGTACTATTAAAAAACTTTTGCAAAGTTACATTTTTTTTACAATTTTACTGTTTTTGGATAATTTCGTAATTTTGTAGAAAACTTAAAAAACATATTATGAAAAAGATTGTTATTTCGACAGGAGCCGGCATCAGTGCCGAGAGTGGAATGGCCACCTATCGCGATGCAGGAGGCTTGTGGGACAACTATCCTGTGATGGAAGTGGCGAGCGACGAGGGATTTGCAAAAAATCCTGTACTCATTCACCAATTTTACAACAACCTCCGCAAGAAGTTGACCGCCAATGTGCAACCCAATGCCGCTCACTTCGGACTGGTGGAATTGGAAAAAAAATTTCATGTGCAAGTAATCACCCAAAACGTAGACGACTTGCACGAGCGTGCCGGCTCGTCGCATGTACTGCACTTGCATGGCGAACTCATGAAGGTGCGTTCCATGCAACACCCCGACCGAGTTTACACTCTGCCTTGTAAAGAGTTGAGCGACAAAGGACTGACAACAACCGTCGACACGGTTGACTCCTATGGCGACCATGTGCGTCCGCACATCGTGTTTTTTGGCGAATCGGTTCCCAATTTCGAGCCTGCATGCGAAATGGTACGTAAAGCCGACATCTTTGTGGTTATAGGCACCTCGCTTGTAGTATATCCGGCGGCGGCATTGCTCCAGTATGCACCACACACGGCACAAGTGTATTACATCGACCCATGCCCGGCGCAAGTGCCCAAACACGTTCACGTCATTGCCAAGAAAGCAACAGAGGGCATACGAGAATTGATTGAGATTTTGGACAAACAGTAACCAATCTTCTCAAAAAAAACAGCATTTCAGCCAAACGTATGTGCTCTCGATTTTATCTCTCAAAATGGCGGGAAGCAACACGATGAACCGAAAATGTAAATCTTAACGCCCTGACGACCGATTGGGGTTTAATTTCACTTCTTTTCGGGCAGCTTGCATCGCCTTTTGAAATTTATCGTCGGCATGTAATCGAGCAACAGCGGCCGAGGCGGCAAGGCGTGCAATGTCCACATCGCTCTGATAGTGGTAGCCGGCAATCACTCGGCTTTGTCCATAGTCGTAGCCTCGTTTCAATATTTTTTCTTGGTGTGCCGGGTTAAGCTCGGCCAGCACAAGTGCCACAGCCCAGCCGGCCGAAGAATGGCTCGACGGATAGGAGCCTGAACGAACGTGGCTTGCCTCTTCTTCGGGAATAAGCGTAGGCTCATTGTATTGCACAAATGGTCGCTTGCGCATGAAGTGTTTTTTGGCTCCTGCCGTGGCATCGTAAGCCGCGGTGACAACACGTTCGATTACATAGTAGATGGTTGGTGTTTTTTGAGACGACATTTCCATTCCCATCGCCTCGGAGAAATTCTGCAACAAAGCCTCTCCTTCCATGGCAACATCTTTAACGGCCTGCTTGCCACGCTCGGTGCCACGCATGCTTTTCCCCCAATTATACTGCACCAAGTCGTTGATGTAGTTCATGCTTGCCGTGTCGGGAGGCAAAGGCAGATATTCAACTCCGTTGGGCACTTCTTGTGCCGAGATAAAAGAAGGATAAATTTTCTTCTTTTCTACTTTTTGACCGCCTTTATCTTGCGCATTCAATGCAACCGACATGGTTAGCAACGCAACAACAATCAAGGCACGATTCAATACATTCTTTTTCACCTTCATCTTGTATTATCAATCAACATATAAAAAACTATTTCTTGGTTAAAGTCACCAATGGCACAAGCATTTCTTCCATCGAAATGCCACCATGCTGAAACGTGTCGCGAAAATATTGCACATAGTAGTTATAGTTGTTGGGATAGGCAAAGAAATCGCGGTTGGTCGCAAAAATATAGGCCGATGACACGTTGAGCAAAGGCAGGCCGTAACGCTTGGGTTGCTTGATTTCATAAACTTGCTTGGGATTGTAGCTCAAGTTCTTACCCACCTTGTAACGCAAGTTGGTGTTGGTGTTCTTGTCGCCTATCACCTTAATGGGATTTTCCACCCGAGTTGTACCATGGTCGGTGGTGAGCACCACCTTCCACCCTTTTTCGGCGATGAGCTTAAAAATCTCTATCACATAAGAGTTTTTGAACCACGACTCGGTGAGTGAGCGATAGGCCTCGTCGGTATTGGCCAGTTCTCTTATCATCTTGCTCTCGGTGCGTGCATGCGAAAGCATGTCTACAAAGTTGAAAACAAACACATTCAAGTCGTTGCCGTCGAGTTGCGAGAAGCGTTGAATCACACGTTCGCCTCTGGCGGCATCGTTTATTTTGTTGTAAGAGAACTTGTAATGTCGGCGATAGCGGTCGATGATGGTTTGAATGAGAGGTTCTTCGTTCAAGTTTTTACCCTCCTCTTCATCCTCGTCTACCCACAAATCGGGGAACATACGTTCGATTTCAATAGGCATCAAGCCCGAAAAAATGGCATTGCGGGCATACTGTGTGGCCGTGGGCAAAATAGAGGTATAAAGTGTTTCTTCCTCAACATTAAAGTAGTCGCTCAAAATGGCGTTGACCACCTTCCATTGGTCGAGTCGAAAGTTGTCTATCACCACAAAGCACACTTTTTCGCCCTTGTCAAGCAACGGAAAAATTTTGGTTTTGAAGATGTGGTTGCTCATCAATGGGTGGTCGTCGGTGGTGACCCAGCGTTCGTAGTTGCGCTTCACAAACTTTGCAAATGCGCTATTGGCTTCCTGTTTCTGCATGCGCAACAATTCGTCCATGTTGGTTTCGGCCGATGACAGTGTGAGTTCCCAACGCACAAGCGTGGAATAGAGTTCATACCAATCTTCGATGGTTTGAGTGGAATTAATCATCCGGCTTATTTTCATGAATTCCTGCTGATAGTCGCTTGTGGCTTTTTGAGCCACAAGCACGTCGCTGTGCAAGTTTTTCTTGATTGAAAGCAGAATTTGCATGGGATTGACAGGCTTGATGAGATAGTCGGCGATTTCGCTGCCTATGGCCTGATTCATGATGTTTTCTTCTTCGCTCTTGGTTATCATGATAACAGGCACGTTGGGCTGTGCAATCTTGATTTGCTGCAATGCTTCAAGACCGCTGATGCCGGGCATGTTTTCATCGAGAATGATTAAGTGGAAATTTTGCGATTGAATGGCATCAAGCGCATCGCGACCATTGGTAACGGTGGTTACTTCATAGCCTTTATTTTGCAGGAACAAGATGTGGGGCTTCAACAAGTCGATTTCATCGTCGGCCCACAGAATTTGCTCTTTATTCATAATTCAATTCCTCCTGATTTTTAACATTTTTCGCAAAGGTACAAAATAACCGCTTATTCATGCAATACTCACAAATGGTGATTTCCACTTAAATAATCATAATGAATTTTATGATTAGTGAACCCGAAACAAACACACGCCACAATATTGAAACCAAATCGGTTATCAAACCACAAAGGTTTACATTTCCGGTTATCTCAGTGTTATTTCTGCCTGCAATTGCTATTTTGCCCAATCGATTGCAGTCGAAGCCTTTTGAAGATAGTAGCCTTTGATTGCATTCCAGCGATAATAGGGGAACCGCTCGGTTTCAAACGGCAATTTGGCCTCATGCTCGTTGAAAAGAACTTTCACCAGCACGTCATCGGCATTACCGCCATTTATTTTCTTGTAGAACACCATTTGAATGTTACAGCCCATGGGAAAAATCTTGTAGTTTTGCCAGTGCTCGTGCAGTGTGCTCAAATCGTTGGAAACATAGTTTACGTTGTCAATCTCGAGCAGGCAAGCAAGTGGCAACAGGCATGTTTCATGCCCAAAACGCAACGATGCCCCTCGCCGGCCTTGTGCAATGGCTCTGTCGGCACTCTCAATCATGTCTTTGAGCAAGGCTTTTTCAATAAACGGCATTCGATTGCCATTTTCCTTGGCATTTGCCCAGTTGATGTACCAGTAGATGTTGTTGATGCGCCACAAAGTGAACATCTCTTCGGAGGTGAAGAGGTCGAACAAGTCTATTTTGTCGAAAGCATGATGATTTTGCAAACTGCCGGCAACAGTAAACACATCTTTCATGAGTTTCACGCCATCGATGCTGTCGCATGCAAACTTCTTGTCGCTGATGAGCAAAGACAAAAAACGCTTGGGATTGACAAACTTGTCGTTTTCACGGCTCAACTTATACATTTTGTCACGCAAGGGCACTGCAAGTGTGTCTTCACCATGTCCCCAGCCCATGTAGGGCATGTCGTACATCGAAGCATCGGACTTGATTTTAATGCTTGGATTGAGAGCCTTGAATGTGCTCGTCTCGTTCAACATCGATAAAATGCAACGAATAATGACTGTGGACTTGGCATCGATTTCGGCATCGCCCGCAAACACTTGCGGAAAGTTTTTGTACATGCGTGCCGCAATGCCTTGATGCTGCTTGGCTCCATAGTCGCTCAACTCGCCTTCACGCTTGACCGATGCGGCTTTCACCAACTTCAATTGTGCAAGCAATGAGCGACCTCGATCGGTGAGTTTGCCGTTGCGTTCGGCAACTTCAAGAATTTTCACAGGGCTTTCGTAGGTGCGCTTGCTTGTAGACCAGCGACTGCCATGGCGTCCATAGTGATCGATGTAGAACGGTTCGTAGCCGGCCGGTGGCAGGGAGAGTTGCACGGTTGTGTCTACCACTTGACCATAGGCCACATGGTTGCTTGCGCTCAACTTGTTGTTTTTCTCAATGTCTTCTTGCGGAGTTTGAGCCGCCGATGTTGTAGTACAAAAGGCAGTCAAAAGGAGGACAACTATTGTTCGTTTCATAGTGGGCAATAAATATCGTTATTAAAATCATTCAGGAAAAACAACCTGTGGAACGTTACTGAGTTTGTTCTCATAGTAAGCCTGCACGTCTTTCCAATTGTAATAGGGGAATTGCACCGGTTTAATGGCTTGGGGCAGATGCGCCTCGTGCTCGTTGAGCAGGCACTTCATGAGCACATTGCCACTCTTGTTCTTGTAGAAAATCCATTGCACATTGCAGGCCATGGGAAAGACCTTATAGCTTTGCCATGTGTCGACAAGAGAAAACACATCGGTGGTTGAGTGGTCATATCCATTGATGCCCATGAGACACACCAGCGGCAACACCACGCTTTCGTGCCCAAAGCGCAAGTTTGCCGAGGGTTCACCCTTTGCCACAGCCTCACCGGCAGTTTGCAAGAAATTGCGCAACAAGTTAGCCTCCATGTAGGGTACACGATTTTGCGTGAGAGGTGTGTTGCCCGAATAGAGATACCAACGCGCATTGTTGAATGCCCAAGTGTTCACAAGGTCGTCGATACTGAACAAGTCGTAGAGGTCATAGTGTTCAAAGGCATGGTGGCTCTGCATGTTGCCCGCCACGTCAAACATGTTTTGCAACAGTTCTGCACCATCGATGTTTTGACTTGCCCACGCCCGATCGCTATAAAGCACGCCCAACATGTGCTCGGGGTGCAGATACTTGGCTTTGAGCCCATCGGAATACTTGGCAATGGCGGCACGACGCAACTTAGTGGCAATGCTGTCTTTATAATTCATAAAATACATGTCATGCTCGCTGGCATCGGTAGTAACACGAGCTGTGGGATTGAGGGCTTTGAGTTGGTCTGCTTCGTTCTGCATCGAGAGTATACAACGTATCACAATAGTCGATTTGGCATCTATCGGCACATTTTTTGCGTCGAAAATCTCCGGGAAATTATGATACATGCGCCATGCGATGTGGCTGTGCTGCTCGGCACCCAAATCGCTCAATTCGCCCAACCGCTTGTAAGATGCCGCCTGCACCTCTTTCACGATGGCAAGCACCTGCATTCCTCGGTCGGTGAGTTTGCCGGCATCGGCTCCCTTTTGAAGCGCACGCACGCACACATCATAGTACTCGGCGTTGATGAGCCAGCGACTGCCATGCCGGCCATAGTGATTCATGTAAAAAGGAACGTAGCCGTCAGGAGCCGGAGTGAGCCGTGGCAGGTTATCTTCGGGATAAGCCGCATAGTTGTTGGCACTCCACTTGGGGTGAGTCGCAAAATCCTCTCGGGTTCCGGCATTTGCAACAAAAAATGTCAATAGAACCGCTAAGGCAATCAAAATTTTCTTCATCGTTGTTTGAAATATTATAGATTGTGCAAAAATACCCAAAGAAACCCGATTTCCAAAATGAAATCACTAACTTTGCATCGGTAAAACAGATTTCTGTTTGGAAACTCATCATTAAAGAAGTAACGACATCTACACACGTATGGCAGAATCAAATTTCATCGACTATGTAAAAATATTTTGTCGCAGCGGAAGAGGCGGCAACGGATCGGCTCATCTTCACCGCGCAAAATATATGCCTAAGGGAGGCCCTGACGGAGGCGACGGAGGCCGCGGAGGGCACATTTTCTTGAAAGGCAACAAAAACTTGTGGACATTGATTCACTTGAAATACACACGCCATATTTTCGCCACCAACGGCGCACCCGGTGCCGAAAATCAGTGCACCGGCAAGAACGGCGAAGATCGCATCATCGAAGTGCCATGCGGAACAGTCGTCTACGACAGCGAAACCGGCGAATTTTTGTGCGACGTGACCGAAGACGGACAAATTGTGAATTTGCTCAAAGGCGGTAAAGGCGGTTGGGGCAATCAGCACTTCAAGAGTGCCACCCGTCAAACTCCTCGCTACGCTCAACCCGGGCAACCCGGCATCGAAAAAACAGTGATTTTGGAATTGAAGTTGCTGGCCGACGTTGGGCTTGTGGGATTTCCCAATGCCGGAAAATCGACCTTGCTATCGGTTATCTCTGCCGCCAAGCCCAAAATTGCCAACTATCCGTTCACCACACTGGAGCCCAATCTGGGCATCGTGACCTATCGCGATCACCAGTCGTTTGTCATGGCCGACATTCCCGGCATCATCGAAGGTGCCAGTGAGGGCAAAGGGCTCGGCTTGCGCTTCTTGCGACACATCGAGCGCAATGCTGTGTTGCTGTTCATGATTCCTGCCGATGCCGACGACATTAAAAAAGAATATGAAATTTTGTGTCAGGAACTTGAAACTTTCAACCCCGACTTAGTGGAAAAACCACGAGTTTTGGCAATTACCAAAACAGACATGCTCGACGATGAACTTATTGAGCAAATGCGTGCCGAAATCCCCTCCGGGGTGCCCACAGTGTTCATTTCATCGGTTGCTCAAAAAGGACTTCACGAACTCAAAGACATGCTATGGCTCACCATCAACGACGAGCGCAACCGCATTCCCGAAACAACCGGCCGGCAAAACCTTGCAACCAACCACAGGGTGAAGGAGGAAGATGACTTCATCTTTGAAGCGAAAAAAGAAACCGAACCAGAATTTAAAGAAACCGGTGGCGGACGCATGAGCACAGCCCAAGAACAAGAAATGCGCAAGTGGAACGATGAATATTGGGAAGACGATTTCAAAGATGAAAACGACAACTTCCAAGTAGTGAGCGATGAAGACGATGTTAAGCCTAAGCATTAACAAACTTTTGTTTGCATCGCCACAGCACGGCATCGATGCCTTTAATGTTTTGCGCGGAGAGATGCACAACAGCACTCAGCCCTATGGCGAAATCAACTTGTGTGACTACACGGGCGACGATCTCGCACATGTGGTCAAAAGCAGGCTTGCACTGTGCAACAGGTTGCACATCACGCTCGACAAGCTGATAATGCCTCGGCAAACACACTCTGTCAATGTGGCTGTTGTCGATGACCAATTGATGGCGTTGCCCTACGACCAAATGACGAACAGGTTGCAAAACGTTGATGCCCTTGTCACCCCCCTAAGCGGTGTGTGCATCGGTGTGAACACTGCCGACTGCGTGAACATTGTGCTTTGCGACCGAGAGGCCGATATTGTTGCGGTGGCACATGCCGGGTGGAGAGGTACCGCGAATCGCATTGCACTCAACACGGTAACCGCCATGCAAATGTTGGGAGCACGTCCCTCACGCATTGTGGCCACAATGGGAGCAAGCATCTGCCGGCAGTGTTTTGAAGTGGGAAATGAGGTGGTCGAAGAGTTTGCCGCACAACACTTCAACCTCAATGCCATGATCACTCGCAATGCCGACACGGGCAAAGCCCACATCAACTTGCAACAAGCCAATGCCCAAGTGCTCGCCGAGGCCGGGCTCGACACTCAAAACATTTGTTGGAATGGCGAATGCTCGCGATGCAACCCTCATGCCTATTTCTCGGCACGGCGTTTGGGCATCAACTCGGGGCGCACTTTCACCGGCATCATTCGCTACGACATGCAACACCTCACATGAAAGCAGGTGCATCACCCCTTTTTCTTTAATAAACAACAACAAGATTGACACAGACATGCAACATCAGTTCTCACGCACGCAATTACTTTTCGGAAAACCGGCTCTCGACACGCTTGCAAGCTGTCGCGTGGCGGTGTTTGGCGTGGGCGGCGTGGGTGGTCATGTGGTAGAGGTGCTCGCGCGTAGCGGTGTGGGAGCACTCGATCTGTTTGACAACGATCGCGTGTGCATGACCAATGTAAACAGGCAAATTTTGGCCACAATCAGCACTCTTGGCCAATATAAGGTAGACGTGGCCAAAGCACGCATTCTCGACATCAATCCGCATTGCATCGTGCGCACTCACAAACTATTCTACCTCGTGAGCAATGCCCATGAAGTGGATTTGAGCCAATACGACTATGTGGCAGACTGCATCGACACGGTGAGTGCCAAAATGGAGCTCGTGCGTCAATGCAAAAGACTGAATGTGCCCATCATTTGCAGCATGGGGGCTGCCAATAAATTTGACCCCACGGCATTCAAGGTGCTCGACATCAGCAAGACTCAAAACGATCCCCTGGCCAAAGTCATGCGCAAGCACTTGCGACGCGAGGGCATACGCCACTTTAAGTGCGTGTGCAGCGATGAATTGCCCACAATGCCTTTTACCGACCCCGAAATTGATGACTTGCCCGGCGAC
>JBGYAB010000049.1:0-61037 GCA_041815985.1 Sodaliphilus sp.
AGCATTTCCATGACGTTTGTTTGAATACTCTTGTTTAACTTTGCTCCACCTCCAGCATTAAACGCTGCTTTGCAGAGCTTCATATATCGGCTAATCAAGTTGGTTATCAGCATAAACTTTATTTTGTCTTTCAACCTATAAAGTTACTGAAAAACAGCGAGATAGCCGATTTTATTATGTTATATTTCGTTATCTAATCCATTCTTTTTCAGATACCTGTCAGATTTATTTTCTGCACCAATTTCTGTTGGATTTGAGGCGAAAGCTTCGCAAACCACAAAAATTTAACGGACTATTGGTAAAAAAAACAAAAGAATAAACAAAAAAGAAAACTTTTCTTTGTTTTATTACAAAACTTATCTTTATCTTTGTCAATTGTAAGATGAAAGGCAAAACTATCAGCTTGCAAAAAAACGAACAGATTTAAAAACATAGAAACAATTAAATCAACTAATAAAATTATTAACATTTTAAAATTAAAATGATTATGAAGATTAAATCATTACTCATTGCAGCTTTGGCATTCGTTAGCTTAAACGCTGTAGCGAACACTGCTGCTACAGACAAGATCTACGCAGAAAATGCTACGATTGCTAAGACTGGTGAAACTGTTGTTATTCCTGTTAAATTAGCCAATCAAACAGGCTACGCGGCTCTTCAAGCAGACTTTACGCTCGACGAAGGCCTGACACTGGTTAAACAACATGATGATAAAGCAAATAAAGACATGTTTGCACTGCTCAACTACAATGGACGTGCAAAATCACACACCCTTGCCGAAGGACAACCCAACGGAGCACAATCGTTGCGCATCGTTATGGCAAACTTGCAAAACACTACAATTGCCACCGGCGATGATGAGGTTATCTACTTAAAAGTTCAAGGAACAAAAGATGGTGAGTTCAAAGTAAAAATCAACAAAGTTCACTACTCAACAGGTGTGGCAAGCGAACAAGGCAAAAACGACGGTGACGGACCGGAAACCGTTTTCACGATCAAGGTTGCAAACAGTGGCGTTAACAGCGTGACTACCGCTAAGGAAGTGGCCAATGTAACTTACATCAACGTAGCCGGTGTTCAAAGCAATGTTCCTTTTGAAGGCATTAACATTGTTAAGACTCAATACACCGACGGAACTACTTCAATCTCTAAGATTGTAAAATAATCTTTAAAACAGATTTAAGCTACAATGAGGCTTGCACAAAGCATGTGCAAGCCTCATTTTCTTTCTTCATGCAACCACGAAGCATGAAAAAAAATACTTATCTTTGCAACGGGCAAGAAAGCCCGCATTATGTTTCATCTACTAAACTTCTACGACTACGGCAAGCATCAACAAATGGCGCATCGACGACAGCGCCGAGCTTTACAGCATTAAAGGCTGGGGATTGAATTATTTTTCAATCAACGAAAAAGGACATGTGACAGTAACTCCCAAGCAAAGTTGCGTGGGCGTTGATCTGGTTGAGGTGATGGACACCATGCGCTCGCGCAACATCACTGCACCCATTTTATTGCGTTTTCCCGACATTCTCGACAACCGAATTGAGAAAATTTCGAGTTGCTTCAAAAAAGCGGCCAAGGAATATGACTACGAGGGTGAAAACTTTGTAATCTATCCCATCAAGGTAAACCAAATGCGGCAGGTTGTGGAAGAAATTGTGGGACATGGCAAGAAGTTCAGAATTGGGCTTGAAGCCGGCTCCAAACCCGAGCTTCATGCCGTGCTGTCGGTCAACATGGGCGACGGTGGTGACAATTCGCTCATCATTTGCAACGGCTACAAAGATGCCGGCTACATCGAACTGGCTTTGCTTGCCCAAAAGATGGGGAGACGCATATTTCTTGTCGTGGAAAAACTCAACGAATTGCAACTCATTGCCAAAATTGCCAACCGGCTAAACATACGCCCCAACATCGGCATTCGCATTAAACTGTCGAGTAGCGGCAGTGGCAAATGGGAGGAAAGCGGTGGCGATCGCAGCAAGTTTGGATTGAACACCAGCGAACTATTCTCGGCGCTCGACATCATGAAAGAAATGAAGATGGTCGACTGCCTGAAACTCATACATTTTCACTTGGGTAGTCAAATCACCAAAATACGTCGCATCAAAAATGCATTGCGAGAGGCTTCGCAATTCTATGCTCAATTGAGCTTCATGGGCTTTAACATTGATTTTGTGGATATTGGTGGCGGTCTTGGCGTGGATTATGACGGCACACGCAACAGCGCATCGGGATACTCAATGAATTACTCCATTCAAGAATATGTGAACGATGCTGTCTACACCTTTGTAGACACTTGTCGCAAGCATGGCATCAAGCACCCCAACATCATTAATGAGAGCGGACGCAGCCTCACTGCCCATCATTCGGTGCTCATTGTTGAAGTGCTCGAAAAAGCCGGGTTGCCACAGTGGAACGACGATGTTGATGCCATTAGCGACAATGATAATGAACTCGTGAAAGACCTCTATGAAATTTGGGACAAAATTAATAAAGCCCGTTTGCTCGAAGACTGGCACGATGCGCTACAAATACGCGAAGAGGCACTCGACCGCTTCAGCTTGGGGCTGATTGACTTGCGCACACGTGCCATGGTGGAGAAACTTTTTTGGTCTATTGCGCGCGAGGTGAACAACATCACGAGCGAAATTCGCCATGCTCCAGAGGAATTGCGTAGCGTGGCAAAATTGCTCCCCGAGAAATACTTTTGCAACTTTTCTCTGTTTCAGTCGTTGCCCGACAGTTGGGCCATAGACCAAGTGTTTCCGGTATTGCCCATCGACCGTCTGAACGAACAACCCGAGCACATGGCCACCATGCAAGACATCACTTGCGACAGCGATGGCAAGATTGCCAACTTCACTTCGCCCACCGGTATCAGTCATGCTTTGCCTGTTCACGATCTCATTGCAGGTCAGCACTACTATTTGGGCGTGTTTCTCGTGGGTGCCTATCAAGAAATTTTGGGCGACATGCACAACTTGTTTGGCGACACCAACGTCGTACACATCAATGTGTTTAAAGACAAATATGAGATTGCGCAAGTTATCGACGGCGAAACAGTGGCCGAGGTTCTCGACTATGTGCAATTCAGTCCCAAGGAACTTGTGCGCAACGTCGAAGCATGGGTAACCGAATCTATTCGATTGGGAAAAATCACAAGTGAAGAGGGCAACGAGTTTGTGCGCAACTACCGCTCCGGCCTTTATGGCTACACCTATCTTGAGAAATAAATAAGAATAGGGGGTAAAGTCACAAGAAAAATTACTTAACAACATGCGGTATTTCATTAAGCTTGCATATAATGGGGCGAGGTTTCATGGCTGGCAAATTCAGCCACACGACAACTCGGTGCAGGAAACTCTTGAAAAGGCTCTTTCAATGGTGTTGCGCCACCCCACTGCCGTGACAGGAGCCGGACGCACCGACACCGGAGTGAATGCCGCAACAATGTATGCTCACTTCGACACTGTATCGCTCATCGACGACCCAAACATGCTCGTGCGCAACTTAAACGGCATTGTGGGGCGCGACATTGCCATCTACAAAATATTTCGTGTGGCCGACGATGCTCATGCACGGTTTGACGCCACAAGTCGCACCTATAAATATTTCGTACACACCGGCAAATCTCCTTTCTTGAACGAGTTCAGCTGGCAATGTCGAGGCGAACTCGACTTCGACACAATGAACGTGGCGGCAGAGCGATTGTTGAGCTACACCGACTTTACTTCATTCAGCAAACTGCACACCGATGTAAAAACCAACAACTGCAACATCACACTCGCCAAATGGAAAAAAATAGAGCACAATCGCTGGGTGTTTACCATCACTGCCGACCGTTTTTTGCGCAACATGGTGCGCGCCATTGTGGGCACGCTCATTGATGTGGGGACTCACAAAATTACAGTGGAGGAGTTTTGCAAAATCATTGAACGCAAAGATCGTCGCACAGCAGGACAATCGATGCCCGGCAATGCTTTATTTTTGTGGGAAGTAAAATATTGATTATTTTTGCAGTCGAAACACCGAGTGTTGCAAGGTAAAAAGGAAAAACACCGCCAAACCCTCGATTCACATCGCGAAAGTGGCGGAATTTTTAGTTTACTACTAGAAGTGGCTACGTAAAAATTTTTGTCAACTAATAACTAATTCACTTTTTTAGAATTTTCTTTTTATAGCCGTCGAACTGTTTTCCTTAATTCGACATTGCAAAGATATAGTGCATTTGCTAACGTGGCAATCGCTAATTTTAGGTATTTTTCGGTGTATTTCTCATTATTTGTGATGAAATAAGGCCTTTTTTGACTAAATTTGTAGAAACAAACTCCTAAAATGATGAAAAAAGGATACTTATTTTTGCTCTTTTTGCTCCATGTGGCAATAGCAAGCAATGCACAACTTTTGTATAAAGTAACGGGCAACAGCCTTGTACATCCCTCTTATTTGTTTGGTACCTATCATCTGATATCGGGTGACTTCATCAACCAAGTAAACGGCTTGAACAAAGTTATTGAAAGTGTCGATGAGGTGTATGTTGAAATCGTGAGCGACAGTCTCAAAAATCCTCAAACTCTCGCCAAGATGCAACAAAGCATGGCAGCGACACCCGACAGCACCCTCAAAAAGCTCGTTTCGCCCGACGACTATAAATTGATTGAACAAGTGTTCAACAAATATTTTGGTGCACTTGGAGTGAGCTTCGACATGTTTGCCCAATTGAAGCCGGCTGCCATCGGCACTCAACTTACTGCTGCTCAAGCCATGAAAACGTTGCAAAAGATCGATGCCACCAACTTGCTCGATGCTGCAATTGAAAAACGCATCGCCACCCTCAACAAAAAAACGAACAGCTTGGAAACTCCGGAATTTCAAGTAAAACTGATATTTGGTGCTCCCATGGCCGAACAAGTAACTGCCTTGATCGAAATGTGCAAAGCCGATGATGTGGTAGAACAAAAGATGGCCGAACTCACCAACGCCTATTTGGCGCAAGACATCTCCAAGATCGTTGACATCATGAGCGATCCGCAGATGGGTGGCAATGAACAAGAAATGAAACGCCTGATTTTCGATCGCAACCACACATGGGTGAACATGCTCATTCCGGCCATGCGCAAGGGTAGCATACTCGTTGCTGTGGGTGCCGGGCACTTGCCAACCGACAACGGCCTCATCAATTTGCTCAGGCAAGCAGGTTACACTGTCGAAGGTGTGAAATAACAGCCCGTGAAGCCACACCGATAGTATAGAGTGAGGATAGGGGCTACAAGTCGCGATTGTAGTGTGGCATGTCATCGGGGAGGAACATTGATAATTCCACCACTCCGCACACTCTGCCATCTACACGCCAAGGAGTTTGAAAAATGAGTTTTTTCCTGCCTTTTTTAGTAATGGTGTAAACATTGTCTACATTTTGAGTAATCATTTTATTAATGATGTCACGCGAACGGTCGCTGTGACATGGCATGAGGTTTTGTCCTACCATCGACTTGCCATCCTTGCAATTCACCTCGATGGAACGGTCGTTCATGTAAATAATCTTTCCTTCGTTGTCGCAAACGGTAACGGCACAATCAATATCTTTTGCCCAATCAAAATTTTCCATTTTACAATTGTTTTTCGCTATTTTCAATAAGTTTCAGCAAAATTACATCAATCCATGCAAATATCACAACTTTTTCTTATTTTCGTCTCATTTTAAAACTTACCGGCCATTTTGGTTTAATCTTAAAAAAAGAGCCTAAACACAGACTTCTGTAATTTAGCGTTTTTTCATATCTTTGCAAACAAGATTATGAAACACTTTATTTTATACTCCACATTGGCTGCACTTTTCGTGCTGAGTAGCATGAACTCACATGGGCAAAACCGGAGGCTCACGCCACACAATGCCAAATTATTGCCACTCGTGCCAAAACCCAAGCCGGCCGACAGCACGACACTCAACTACGACAACATCAAGTTAATGCCGAGCAACCTTTTCATGCCACTTGTGTTCGACAAGCAACAAAATTGCGACACTGGCGACATCATGCAGCACCATCATGACATCACCGGCGACACGAAACTCAACATGAACGACGACTGGCTCAATCGAGCTCTTGAACAACGAAGACGCAACAAGAACACCCGATACGACGTGATGGTGAAGCACCCACAATTAGTGCCCTACAACGTGAGCACTCTGCCTGAACCGCCCAAGGAACATGTAGTGGTGGCCGATCCCAACAAAAACAAACTGGAAATCGAAACCGCCGAAGTGGAACCAACAGCAATTGATCCGATGCTCGACCGTCGGGAAATAAAAACTCGCAACTGGTTGCACACCGTGAAAACTTCGTTGCATTTCACACAAGCCTACATCAGCCACAACTGGTATCAGGGCGGTGAAAACAACATTAATGTGCTGGGCGACTTGCAATGGGACATTAATTTAAATCAAAAGTTGCACCCCAACTATCTATTTGAAAACACCTTGCGATATAAAATAGGGGTGATGACCGCTCACAACGACTCGTTGCGCAACTATGCCATCAACGAAGATAATTTTCAATTCAACTCAAAATTTGGCTATAAAGCCATCAAAAACTGGTACTATTCGGCAACGTTGCAATTCAAAACACAGTTGTTCAACAGTTACAAGTCAAACACTCGCACCATGACAGCATCGTTTCTTTCGCCGGGCGAACTAAACATTGGTCTTGGTATGACCTATAATTACAAAGATGAAAACGAAATCAAGGTACTCTCGCTCTCAATCGCCCCATTATCCTACAACTTGAAAGAGTGTCGCGACATCGAGCGACTCAAACCCTCTACCTTTGGCATAAAAGACGGCCGTCACACCAAGCACAACTTCGGTAGCAACTTGGAATGCAAATTCGTGTGGAAAATACGCCCCAACATTGCATGGTCTACCCGGCTCTATGCGTTCACCAACTACGAGTATGTGCAAGGCGATTGGGAAAACACCCTCGACTTTTCTATCACTCGCCATTTGAGCACGCAAATCTACACTCATTTGCGCTACGACAAGTCACGTCCCTACGACACAGATTGGAAACACTGGCAATTTAAGGAAATTTTGAGTTTTGGGCTTACCTACCGATTTGCCACCAATTGATTTAATACGGCTATTTTTACAACATGAAAAAGACCCTGTTTTGTTCCACTTTACTACTGTTGCTTGCAATTTTCTTCTCTCACGATTGTCAAGCCATTCCGCCTCAATCGGTGGTACTCCCCGGCATTGACGAGGTGCAAATGAAAGCACGCTTTGCCGAAAGCGACATGCAACCGCTGGAAGGAATATGGTACTACCCCAACGAAGAAATGACACTTGCCATTGAAAAATGGAATGGCGAGCAAAACATAGGCTATCGCATCATTTTGCTGGCAAGCAACGACCTTGAATTGCTTCCCGGCACGGTGATAGGCTTTATTGCCGGCAGTGCCGTGGACAACAAATACAGACTGTGGCTATATAGCGAGCGTAGCAAGCTGACATTGAAAACGCCCATGGAATGTGTAGCCACACTGAATGGCGATGGCACTTCGTTTACTTTCGATCCGCCACGCTGGAAGGTGAAAACCCGAGTGAACATTGCCCGATTCTTGCCATCAATTTTCGGACGTATTTCAGTCACACCCGAAAAAGAGGAAGAAAAACTACCGGTGGGCTTCAAGAAAACCTTTCCGGCCAACGGCAATGGAAGTGTATTTAATGAAATTAGGTATCTATGAGAACAACAATTGCTGTCATCATCATGCTCATCGCGGCTTGCACAACCTTTATGGAGGCTCGCACCCGAACCACACAGCGCACTTTGCGCAACCCCAAGGCCAAAGTTGAAATGTTACCAGCCGATTCTGCCGACGCAACCTATAACGGTCTTGACTCTCATGCAATTTCTTTGAGAGGATATAGCAAACGTGCAAGCGACAATAAAGAATCGTTCTTTGTAACCAACAACACCCATCACCCCATTTCACATGTTACTCTCCTCATGCGCTACTCTACTCTCTCGGGCAAAATGTTGCATGAACGTACTGTAACGATTCCCGTGTCGCTGAATGCAGGCGAGAGCGAGCTGGTGGCCATCAAGTCATGGGACGTGCAACGGCTTTTCTATTACTACTCAGGAGCAAAGCCTAAAAAAAGCGCAACGCCTTTTAAAGTGGCGTTCCGCTTAATGGGATACGATATTCCGATAGGAAAAAAGTGATATAAAACAGTAAGCATTATTGCTTAACACTCACACTTTTTCTTAAACCCAAATCGGTCATTAGAGGCCACACTGATTTTGTTTGAATGTTGAACAAATTGGTTGTCTTTTTTTGAAGACGTAGCGGGCTACGTCAAGAAAAAACGGCAACCAAGATGTCAACAAGCAGACAAAAGCAGTCGGGAAGCATGCAATGAACCGAAAAATGTAAACCTTAGCGGTCTAATGACCGCTTTGGGTTAAACATCATATTCAAAAAAGAAATTTTTATCTGCTTTTAATGTGTTGCCAACAGTGCAACCATGCAAAGTGAACGATTCCAAGCGTTTGCGCAACGAGGCTTCAATGTCTTTGCCAAAGTGATAGCGAATAGTGATTTCGTTCACACTATCGTGTTCGTTGGTAAACTTGATGTCTTCGACTTCGGCCGAAAACCCCTCGGTGTTAATGCCGTTTCTTGTTGCATACATGCACGCCGTGGTGAGACCGCAAGCGGCAAGAGCTTCGGCCATGAGTTCAACCGGCGTGGGATATTCGCCAATACCTCCGTGAGGAGTACTTACATCGGTCAACGTCTTTGTTCCATTGGGCACATAAGTGCTTTCCATGCGAAATTGCTCCGCTCTTTTTACTTGAATAATCATAGTTATAAATTTCTGTTTTTTTATGTAATTATTTTTGGAATAACTTAAAATTGTCAATTAAGATTTTTATCCTTTTGCCCTTTTTCTCGCTTTATCTTGCCACACGATTTTGCAACCGACATCAGTCGGTGTATTTGCCTCCAAGATAACATCTCACTTCGCCCACAGGCAGTTTCCCCACAATCATGAGCGGCGTGCGTGCCGCATCGGTCGAAAGCCAGGCATCGAGATCGTCGCTCGATTTGGTGCGTCCATCTTGCGTGAAATTGAATTTCACATGATAGGCGTTATGAACCGACTTATCACGCAACTTAATGTTTTGTGTGCCTATATACCTGATTGACACCCTTTCCTTGGTTTTTCCCGAAAACACAACTGTGGTGTAGATCTTGTCTTTTGAAAGATGAGCGAAATCGAGATTTCGCAACATATAGAACACACTCACCATGTCGTAGGCCTGACTCACCGACGAGAGGTTGACATGCTGTGCCGGCTTGTTTTTGCGATAGCGGGTGCACTTTGCCTTAGACAAGCCATTCTCGGAATAGAAGTTCACGACCTCATAGGCATGATAGTCTTTTTCGTGCGTAATTTTTTCGTACTTGACGGGTCTAAACGAGTTGTCCATGTAGCACTTCAAGGTATCACGCACCGGATATATTTTATCGGCCCAAGAGCGAGTTTTTCCCACAAGTTGCGAGAAATAGCCTGAGTTGGTCTGCTTGATCGAGAGTTGAGCGTTGGCCGCATGTTTCCAGATTAAGCCCCAGTGATAAACGACTTGAAAATTCAATGTTTCGGTCGTATAGGTGCGCGCTTATGTCAATGATGATGTCATCAAAAACACAGCAAGCATCATTAAAAAATTGTGTTTAGAAAATCTTAAAAATTTCATTCGAGTTCATCTTTCACATTTAGACCACAACTTGGAGCAAAAGTTTAATTGACAAGAAATCTTAAACCCAAATCGGTCTTAATGTTCAATTTGGGTTTAATCAATTTCTCTTGTTCTTTATTTCTCGATTTCTTTTACTTTAAGTCGGTCGCCACCACCTTTGGCAACGGTTTCGTAGTATCCTTGGGTGTAACCGCCAAATTCAGGCTGAACCGGCACACCTGCCGCATTGCGTTCAAACTTGCCGTCTTTCTCCTTTTTGATGTTACCGTCAAGATATTTCACGAAGAGATATTTTGCCAAGTCTTGGTATTTTGTCATGTAGTTTTTGGTGGCCGAGTCACTGTAATTGGTGAGATATTCAATAGCCTGCGTTCGGTTGTTGTTGAGCAAATTCTGTGCCTTGGCATCGACAACTGGTTGCGCATTCTCAAAGTCATCTTCAAGCGCATCTTGCACCTTGCGAATGTCTGAAATCATGTAGCTATAGCGATTATAAGCCTGATTGGCAATGAGGTTGTTCACCCAAAATGCAGTTTCAAAATTGAAGTTGTAGAGGTCGGCCTTGCCACGTCGAAAAGCTTCGGGCACTTGCGTAATGGAGCAATACATGGGCACAAAAACAGTTGTGTTGGCATCGTCGGCACCAAACCACAAGCAACCGCCCACAGGATTGGGCAACCAAGAACGCATTTGAGCCACAAACACCCATCCGGTTTGTTGCGTGGCAATGGCCCGCTCGTGCGTGTAGGTCACGCTATCGACCTTATAGGTCATGGGACGCCAACGGTAGGGAACGCCATACCAATTGGTCGCTCCGGGATCTTTGGTCATATCGAAAGGGGTGCCCTCGAAATGGTCGCGCATCATGTTTTGCAACTCACGAGTCGAAATTTTGCGATCGGGTTTTACATAAAGCGGCATTTTTGCGGCATCTTTCTTGCCATTGATGTATGGCAAATAAGCATCCATTCCACTTTTAAAACGGTTGAAATAGCTCCACACACGTGCATCGCAACCACGTAACGAGCCGAAATCGGCAGGAGCATAGGCCGTTGAAAACTCAAAATCGGCATCCTTTCCGCTGAAGTAGCCCATTTTGCGAGCAAACGAAATCACATCTTTGCTATAAATGCAATTTTCCTTGTCTTTCAAAGGAAATTTGTAGATGCGGCTTTGGTTGGCATGTCCCGAAATGCAATCGTCGGGAATGCGTTGTGCCACCCACACTGCACCTTTTTCCTTGCCACCCTTGCCAATGAGTTCGAGCACCCAAATTTCGTTAGGGTCGCCAATAGAAAACGACTCGCCACTGCTGTTATAGCCATATTTTTCTACCAAGTCGGTCATCACCTTCAAGGCCTCACGGGCAGTCTTGGCACGCTGGAGCGTGACATAAATGAGGCTCCCGTAGTCCATGATTGCATTGCCACTCTTGTCGATAAGTTCTTCACGACCACCATAGGTAGATTCAGCAATCGTGAGCTGATGCTCGTTCATGTTACCGATAACTGCATAGGTGTGTGGCACCTCGGGAATGTTTCCGTGAAAATGACCTTCGTCCCAATCATAGATGGCACGTTGATCGCCCGGCTTGTGATCGGCGGCAGGCAAATATTGCAAATCGCCGTAGAGCACGTGTGCATCGGCAGCATAGGTGATTAATGTACTGCCATCGGCCGATGCTTTTTTTCCAACCAGCAAGTTGGTGCATGCCAGAGCATCAATACCTGTTGTGGCAAGAGCCGCAACCGAGAGTGAAATAAAAATTTCCTTAAAATTCATAGTTATTATTTTTATGTTTTAAACATTTATTTTATTACAGGCAAACGTGAAAAGATGTTCTCGATTGAGTTTCGTCTCTAAATAAAACACCTGCTCTCCAAAGGTGCCCTCATGCACCAATTGCGATTGAAGTTGTGGTGTTTGAAAGGGTTTCAACACAATGTTTTCACGATAGTTGTGTACCTTGTTTCGCACAGCAATGGTCTTGAAAATCGCTTCCTTGGCCGTCCAAGCAACGAGGTGCCCAACTTGATCGGAAGGAGCGAGCCAAGCCTTCTCGGCTGCATTCAAAAAGCCATCACGCACATTTAGCACTCGCCTGTCATAACGCTCCACATCGATGCCTATGGCATGGGTGCAATTTAATGCCACATAAAGATAGCCGCGAGTGTGAGCTACTGTCAACTTTGTGTCGTCGGTATCGAGCATCGGCATCATGTCGGCATTGTGCAACAAGTCGGTGCGTTTGCCGAAAATTCGTTTCATGAGCAAGCGTTCTGCCAGCAGTTCGCGGCGGCGGCTTTCGGCTCGGGCGTTGCAGTCGAGCGACAATCCCTCGCGAGCGCACATGGCGAGCAATTCATCGGCGGTTTCTTCGAGAAGCCACCCATGCATTACCGTACCATCAAGAAACGTTGTAGAACTTGCGTAAGCCATAACCGTTTATTCTCATTAAATTATTCAACGACACAACCGCTTAATCTATATTTCTTATCACTTTTTAGAGTCATCGTCCTTGGTATTAACAAAGACACGCACTTTTTCAATACGATACTTTTTCACCTTCAAAACCGTGAAATTGCAACGGGCAACCTTAATGGGCTCTTTCTCTTTCAAAAAATCGCCCTTGGCATTGAGCAACAAGCCGGCAACGGTTTCGGCATCTTCGAGAAAATCGCTAAAATCCTCTTTTTCGCAACCTGTGACCTCACAAAAGTCGTCGAGTGTGGTTTTAGCATCGAAAACGAAGGTGTTTTCATCAATTTGAGTGTAATATTTCTCTTCGGTATCGTATTCATCATCAATTTCGCCAACAATTTCTTCGAGCACATCTTCGAGGGTGACAATTCCTTGAATACAGCCAAACTCATCAACAACAATTGCCATGTGCATTTTCTTGGTGCGAAAATCTTCCAGCAAATCATTGATTTGGCGTGTTTCGGGCACAAAATAGGCAGGACGCAGGAGCGATTGCCATCGAAAACTGTTGTCGCGCTTGCCAATGTAGGCCAGTAAATCCTTGGCATAGAGCATTCCCTTGATGTTGTCGGGAGTGTCTTCATAAACAGGCATTCTGGAATATCCCTTTTCGACAACCTGCTTCACCACGTCGTCAAACGTCATTTCATAGTCCAAATCGACGATATCGACACGCGGTATCATGATTTCGGTCACCGATTTGTCGCCAAAAGTGAGAATGCCTTTGAGCAAATCCTTTTCATCGCTTGATTGCACATCGCTCGCTTCAAGAGCTCTCGAAAGGTCTTCGACAGAAAGCGTATCGGTCTTTTTTGAAACGGCTTTGCGCACGATGAAAGTGCCCTTCACCATAATTTTGGCAATTGGACCGAATAACTTCATCAACACCACAAGCCCCGAAGATACATACTCGGCAAACTTCACGTTGTGATTGCTGGCATAGAGCTTGGGAATGACCTCTCCAAAGAGCAAAATGAGAAATGTGAGAATAACCGTCTGCACCACAAAGTTTGCAACCGAACTGTTAAATTCAAAAATTTGATTCATGGCAAAGTTCAACAGCACAGCAATCATGATGTTGACTAAATTATTGCCTATCAAAATGGTAGCAAGCAATCGCTCGGGCTTGGTCAAGAGCAAGCGTATGCGCTCGCGACGAGCATTATTTTCAATTCCTTCAACATCATCTTTTGTTAACGAAAAAAAAGCGATTTCAGCTCCGGAATTATAAGCCGAAAAAAGTAGTCCGAAAACTGCAATGATAATGGCAATGATACTGCCCGTTTCGGGCACATTGACATAGATTGCCGGTTGTGCCACATTGGCGGTTACACACAATAAATTTAAGATACACGAAAGAGGGTCAGGATCCAAAATGCGGTAAATTTAGTTTCACAATCAGGCTAAATCAAAACCCATAGCCAGGAAGCCGACGTCATTGTCAGCATCAATGCAAAGATAATGTAATAATTTCTATTCCACAAAAAGATTGGGCAAACTGTTTTTTCATCACTATGCAAAGGCGGTTACCAATTGCGATAGTCCACGGCATTGCGACGACATTCTTCTTTGATGAGGGCATTGGGGTCGATCTCGGCATAGCCTTGCATGCGACGATAGCGAGGACGGCAAATGAAACGCTCCACCAAATAGGCCGAAACGAAGTAGACACCGCACAACACCCATAGCATTTTGTAATTGCTTGCCACTTGACCAAGTGAAGCTCCGTTGGTGTGCATTGCAATGTAGCCATTGGCTGCCCAAGTCGAAGGAACGGCATTACCAATGGCAACCCACAACGGCGACATCATGTAGCGAGGCCAAGAAATGCCTGCCAAAAACACAAAAACGACCGAAGTGAAGGCAATGACCAAAAACGATGCTTCGCGGTCGTTGCAAAAGACTTGCAACGTTTGCCCCAAGAAAGAGGTTGCCAACAAGAAAGGAAGCACAAACACTGCCAAATCAAGCGGATCGCCATTTTGAGGGAAATCGAAAAACATGGGCACAAAGTGCAATACATAGATTGTGGGCACAATATAAATGACCCAATGACACAACGTTTTTCCTATAATCGTTGCTCCCACGCCGGCTCCAATGTCGAGCGGATCAATTCCTTTATTCTTCAACCGGCGTTCACGACCACCGCCTCGCAACACACAAATGCCCATCATCATGCTTTGCTGCAACACCAAGATCAAAACACATGGCAATACTGCCGAGGCAATGCCGGCGGCGGTGTTGCCCAACGGCACCTCTTCACTTCGAATGACCGGGCCTTCTTGATAGGTGAGCAAAGCTATCAACTTCGACTGCATTTTGCTACAAATGTCTAATTGCACATTGGTGAGTGCCGAGAGCATCTGCTTGTAGCGAATGAACACGCTCATATCGCAATAGAGCGACACATGACCTTGTAACCCTGCAACTATGTTGGAAGAGAAATCTTTGGGAAAATAAACGATTCCATAGACCTCATGCTCATTCATCAGTTGGCGGGCATCTTGCATATTCGACACATAGTCCATCACGGCAACCTCGGCTGTGGCATCGAGTTCGCGTGCAAACTGTCGCGACAACTGACTGCGCGAGTCGTCAACAACCACAACTTTAATGTCGTGTGCCACCTCGGTATTGTAGATGAGAGAATACAAAACCGGATAGACGGCACAAAGCACCAAGAAGAAAATGATGACAGCCTCATCACGGAAAGAGAGATGCAACTCTCTTTTCCAGACGTTGAACACCTGAATAAACCACTGCAATATTTTCTGCAAAAACTTCATCTCACCTCAATCTCATTTATTTTTTCATCTATGGCACATAAACCGGATGCATGCACTCTTGCTTGAGCCGATGGCGCAACAGCCACGGCAACAGCATGAAACCGATGAAAGCCGCATAGTAGTAACGGCTAAAATAAACCGAAATGCCATTCAATGCTTGATCGACACTGATGAGAAAATAATATTTCACCGGCACAATCCACCCAATGGCATTCACCCAAGAGTAGAGAGCCTCTTGCGGTAAAGAGAAACCACAAAATGAAAATGAAAGCATTCCAAAGAGCGTGCACAACGTGGAACCATAGCGAAAGTTAGGAGTGATACACATCGCCATCAATGCCCAGCCTTGATTGGCAAGCACAAACATGACCATGGCAATGAGCATGTTCCACGGATTACAATTCAACGGGAAACCGTAAACGCGATACATCAAGAACTGAATGAACCACCCCACCGCCACAAAAATTAACGTCTGCGGAAATATTTTCCCGGTGATGGCCACTGTGAGCGAATCGCCTGCACTGTGCAACCATTGGCGACACGTGCCATACTTCAATTCTGTGCCAATGCTGAATGCTGTTACCAGCAAGATGAACAGAGCCAGCAAGCAGGGAATAAATGTGGCGTTCAAATAGAAACTATAGTTGGTCCAAGGGTTGTTCACCCCATGCACATGGGTAACCACAGGTTGCAACGATGCCGAAATGCGCTCAGAACGCAAACCCACCGTGCGCATTGCAGTGGTGGCAATGGCTCCGTTGGCCAAGACTGTCGTTGTTTTGAAGCCCTTAAACTGCATCGAAGCCGGGGAGTAGTAGGCATAATTGATGTAGTAGCTCAATGTGGGTTGCTGTCCGCTCAATGCCTTTTGCGACAAGTCGGCCGGCATCAAGAAAAAGCCCATCACCTTGCCCGTTTGCACAGCATCTTTGGCCTCTTGAAAATTGCGAAAATGGTATTGAACATCAACCGTTTGCAACGCTCCTAAATTGCGAATCAAAGCACGTGACATCGCCGAGTTGTCTAAATCGACAATTCCAACCGGCACGCGCTCCACGCCTCCTTTGTTCATCAAGTCGAGGAAAAACCAGGTGCACAACAGCGGCACAACCACCATCATGAAAAAGAACACTTGACGACGCACCAGCGAAACGGCACCTCGCTTGAGCGACTCCTTTATATATGCTAATAACCCGGTTTCCATTTTTTTAAGTAAAAAATAACTCACTCCTTGAGCAACACCGACATGCCCGGTCGCAAGCCTTCGATCGCCTGCAATGGCCTGCATTTCACCTCAAAGGTTTTGCTGTCATACTGCCCATAGGCTTTGGTGGCATTCCACACGGCATAAGATCCCATGTCGTGAATGTAGAATACCTTCATTTTGGCTTCCTTGTTTTTGAGAGCCGGAATGGTGACAACAACCGTGGTGTCCATGGGCAAGCTGCTGAGTTTTTCTTCACGCACATTGAACGATGCCCACAAGTCGTCGAGCTTGGAGATAGACATAATGGGAGTGCCCAGCGAAACAAGCTCACCTTCGTGAGGATATATTTCGCTCACTTCGCCGTCGCATGGGGCAATGAGCACTTGATCTTCGAGTAACGACTCTACCGCCTCGACCGAGCCTCGTGCCACTTCTACCATATTATGTGCCACACTTTTATCTTCTTGTTGAGCACCCGAAGTTGTCAACCGATGATTGGCCTCGGCAGTTTTCACGGCCGCTGTGGCAACTTCGAGGGCGGCTTTGGCTTCATCGCGTTTTTGAGCAGTGACAACACCCTCTTTATAGAGATTGTCGAGCCTGTCGAATGTTTTCTGCGCAATGGCTTGTGCGGCTTCGGCTTGATCGACAACACTACCTGCCGCCTCTTGAATTTCATTTCTCACTCCCTTATCCACCTTTTGGCTGGTAGCCTCGGCCACACGTTGCATGCTGCGAGCCTTGTTGAGCGAGGCATCAACAAACTTGCTACTGATGCTCACCAGTGTGTCGCCCTTGTGCACATAGTCGCCCTCGTGCACATAAAACTTGACGATGCGCCCGGGCAGCTTGCCCGACACTCGCACGGTTTCGCAATCGACCTGCCCCTGAATATTCTCTTTGGGCGGATGAATGAGCAAGATGCCCAGCAAGGCAACAATTGCCAGCACAAAGGCAAACACTCCCAATGCTGCCAACAAGGCCTTGTCGCGCTTGCGCACAATGGTACGTTGGTCTTTGACCTCGGGTCGCTTCGACGTGTTTTTTGAAACAGGTTTTTCTTCGCCGGCAACTATTACCGGTACCTCATTTTCGTCTTTTTTTTCCATTATGTCGTTTTGTTATGTTTCGATTAACATCATAAAATCAATTAATAAAGCAGTGGCATTGTGCCCAACACTTTCGACAGATACACATCGCATAGCTGAATATCGATTTGTGCATCGATGTTACTGCTGTAGGCTTGAAACCATGCAGCTTGTGCCGCAAGCACTTCGTCGAGGTTGGTCATGCCTTCCTTAAACCCCAAATTGGCACAACGCAGGTTTTCGTTGGCCTCTACCAAGTTGGCTTTCGTCTTTTCATAGGATTTCCACGCCTCTTGATAGCGAAATGCGGCCTGATTGACCTGCAACGAAATTTTATCTTTCACATTGTCGAGTTCAACCTGCTTGATGCGGGCATCGGCAAGAGCGGCCTTATACTTACTGCCAAGTCCGCCCCAATGCCAAATAGGTACCTTGACAATGGCACCCACCGAGAAACCCAATCCAAACTTGTTTTCAAATCCGTTATAGGAATTGGGATTCATTGCATGATAGGCGGCAAAGGCAGCAACCGAAGGCAACATTTCGCTGCGCGTGACTTTGGCTTTCTCATCATAGATTTTCGCAGCCAATTCAAGCGACTTCACTTCATGTCGTCGAGCATATACCGAGTCGATGCAAAACGAAGAAGGGCGAAGAGTGCCATTGAGTTCTTCCTTGTCTTCATCTTCAAGCGTGTAGCTCCTGTCGATGGGTTGGCCACATAGTTGATTGAGCAACATGCGCGACAAAGCCAATCCATTTTCCACTTTGGTCAAATTCACGTTGCATTCGTTCACTTTCACATCAACAGTGAGCTTGTTGGCTTTGGTGACTACACCTTGTTCCAACATCTTTTGCACATCTCTATCGAGATTATTCACCAACTTGAGATAACTCTCAACCAGCTTTTTTTTGGCTTTCAAAGAAACTACCTGCCAGTAGGCTTCATCGACGCTGTAAACCACTTCTTCCATCTTGGTGCTGTTCATCTGCACGGCCAGTTGCTCGGCATACTTTGTGATAGCATTCATTGCCTTGATTTTACCTCCCATATAGATGGGTTGGGTCATGGTCACTGCGGCGGCAAAAACATTGTGCACATCGACCGTGAGCGCACTCTTGGGCAACAATGCCACCGTAGAAGGTACCACTGCCCCATTAATCACAGCCGGCAAGCCGGTTGCAGGATCGGTCACGAGGTTGAAATCGTAGCTGCCCGTAGCAGGATTAAAAGTTTTTACGGGCAAATACTGATCTTCTTTTTTCAAGGCGATTTTGTGCTGATTGTAGATGTAACCACCCTCAAAGTCAATGCTTGGCAAATAGGCCGCGGCGGCTTCTTTGCGCTGATAGCCGGCTTTTTCAATATTGATGTTTCCTGCCAAAATCTCCTTGTTGTTGCGCAAAGCCATGCGGCGACACGAGTCGAGCGAAATGGTGCTTTGCGCCATGGTCGGCAGCACCGACGACAATGCGATAATATATAGCAAAATCTTACGCATAGAATGAATTGAGGTTTGCCGGCAGCAAAGACAATAACGCCACACATTTTTAATGTCAAAATCTAAAATTCATGAAGTCAACAGATTGAAAAACTTTCCCGACTCATGTTTCAGTAGCTCATTGCTCTTAATCGCCGTCTTTATATTCCCTCCGGAATTATTTTGTTTCACATAAATTTCTTACAAAGATAAAACAAATTAAGGCACATTGGGTTAAATTTGGCGATTTTGACCATTATTATTGGACATTCGAACAACTATTCTCTCCCAATATGCATCAAGCAACAATAAAATGCTGTGAGAGTAAGCCCCTTGACTCACCTTCACAGCATTTTGTTTTCTTGTATGTGTGGATTTTCGTTTCTCAAAACGCACACTCATCGCTGTGCGCCACGATAGTTACACATCGTGAATTTCTCCCTTGCGTCGCATTTCATCATATTCACGTTGCTGACGCCGTTTCTTTTCCAACTCCGTTTCTTTGCGTATCTGCTCTCTGGCTTGCTCATCGGGCTTTTTAATCTTTTGCTTTTTCACTTCATGATTGGGCTGTTGTTGCTTGTTCTCGGCAAAGCTCTTAATCATGTCGTCGACCACCTCACGGTTGCCATAAAGGTAATTCACCACAATTTGCACAACCAAGTCGCTTTTTTTCGACACCAAGTTAACGAGCAATGCTCTCGTACCATCGGGCATGATGCCTTCAACACAATAACTCTTGAAGTTTTTAACCCTTATTTTGCTTTTTTTCAAGTCATACATGCTAAATCCTTCGGCCTTGCGCATGAGGGTGCTTGTGTACACATTCTTGTCTTTGTTATCTTTGTCTTGCGAATAAAGTTGAATGGTGAGGTGCATGTCTTCCCAGCCATATTCAAAAAAAGTAGGCATGTTCATCACGAGTGCTCCTCCCTCGGGAATGGCAAAATTCAGGTTATACTTGCTCCATGTTAAATCACGAGCCTGCAAAGGCATTGTCACCGATACTGTGAGCAACAGTGCAAATAATAAAGAGTAGAGAAACTTTTTCATATTATCCGTTTTTAATCATTTTCCAAATTTGCGGTTAAAGGCTTTGACTAAAATTGTTCAAGCCATTGTTCCCACTGCTTGCGACTGCCGTTGAACACGTTCAAGTCTACTTCTCCGTCAATGCCATTGACTGTGCCCCAGTGGCTAAACTGTTGCATGTCGTGGTCGCGCCCGTGCAACGATTCAGGATTTTTGAAAGAGCACAACCACAATCGATGTTTGTTTAAGTGTGGTTTAAACCATCGCTTGTAGCCGTCGCCGTTGGTGTAGAGCATTACTGCATAGCCTGCGGTTTCGAGTCGCCTTATCATAGGCTTCAAGTTCTTGATCACCGTGGCATCGTCCACCTTGCGATCGTTACCCCAGTCTTCAACATCGATCACAAGTGGCATGTGGAGTTCATGCCCTTTGACAGCCGCAATAAAATTCTCGGCCTGTTTTGTGCCGTCTACTTTCTTGCGAAAGAAGTGATAAGCTCCCACTTTGAGGCCTGCTTCATCGGCCGCCGAACGGTTGTGGCTGAATTTCTTGTCGCGAAATGTTGCCCCTTCGCTCGACTTGATGTAAACAAAACTAACGCCATCGTCAACCACCTTGTCAAAATCGATGTTGCCATTGTAGGCCGACACATCAATGCCAAGAATGGGATAATGCTCGCGGTCAATCTGTGCCCATGCCCGGTTGTGGTGCCAAAGTCCGAAACAGAGTATGCCGGCCAAAACCATCATGCCTGCACTTCCCATGACGTAGAACCACTTGATGAGCGAAAAATGCCGTTTTTTGTGTCGCCTGCGTTGCGTCATAACATTTTGTTCGGGAATTTCATCATTACCACTCTTTTGAAGCAGCCGGAGAGAGAAAGCCACAAGAGAGAAACGAACCAAAACTGATGTTTCAACTCAGTAGAATGGCAACATTTCGTTCAAAAATTCCTGTTTTGTCACATTAATAAACGATAAAGATAGTGAAAATCTTATATTAACAAGCGCATTTTTCACTTTTTCTCATTATTTTGCGCATTTTTCGAACATACAAGATGAAGGCGAAAGTGTGCCATGTGCACAATTCCGCCTTCATTATATTTTGAGCGTGTGACTTTACACACACTCAATTAGCGACGCTTGCCGTTGTTGCGTTTTTGCTGCTTGCGCAGGGTTTCTTGTTGCTGGCGTTGTGCCTCTTCAAGTCGAGCCATGAAACCGCTCTTTTTCTTTGGTTTCAGTGCATTGGCAGCCATTTCGGCTCTCACCTTGTCTTCCTTAACCAGCAGGCGTGTGCCATAGGTGAGCAAAATGGTGAACAGCAACGAAATAAAGTAGTAGTAGCTCAAGCCCGAAGCATAGTTGTTGAAGAACACCAAGAAGAAGAGTGGCATGATGTACATCATCCATTTCATGCCCGGCATGGAGCTGCTCGACTGTTGCGACTGCATGGTAATGTAGGTGTAGGCAATGTTGGTTACGGTCATGAGCAAGCAGAAGAGGCTCACATGGTTGCCAAAATAGGCAGAAATGACCGGAATGTGAGTTGTCCACGAGAAAACGGCATCGGGAGCCGACAAATCGTGTGCCCAAAGGAATGACTGTCCACGCAAGTCAATGCAAGTGGGAAAGAAAGCAAACACGGCAATGTAGACCGGCATTTGCAACAGCATAGGCAAGCAACCGCCAAGTGGGTTTGCTCCTGCCATGCGATAAAGCTCCATCGTTTTTTGTTGGCGTTTGATAGCATTGTCCTGACCGGGATATTTGGCCTCCAATGCCTTGATGTCGGGGGCTAAAATCTTCATCTTGGCCTGCGACTTGTAGCTCTTGAACATGAATGGCGACAACACCAACTTAATGAGTAGGGTTAAGATGAAGATGATGATGCCATAGTTTCCAATAAACGAACTCAGCCAGTTGAACACCGGAATAACAAGATAGACATTGATCCAGCGGAACAAAGTCCAGCCCAGTGGAACAAGACGCTTGAGGTTGAGGTCTTCATTGTCGGCAGTGATACCGCTTGCAGCCTTTCCATAGGCTTTGACCATGCTCTTGTAATTGTCAAGCAAGGTGTAGCGGTTGGGGCCAAGATACATGAAGAACGAGGCCGGCACTTGGGCAGAAGAATTGTAGCCCACCGAAGAATGAATGGACAAATCTTTCAAATAGTGCTGATAGTCGGGAGAGTCTTTGGAAAACGGCACACTCTTCATGTGGGCACCGTCAAACTCCTTGTCGGCAATGAGCACTGCCGAAAAAAACTGGTTGTGGGTCGAGAACCACTTCACGCGGTCTTCCGAACGCTCTTCTTGCTCAGACGATTCGTTCAAGTAATCCACATCGCCATCGCCGGTGAACTTATAGTATATGGTGCTGTTGCGCTCTTCAAACATGGTACCCTCTTCGTGGCGACTCATTTTTTGCTTCCACGAGAATGGCAAAGCCGTGATGTTGCCACCAATGAGTTTGTTCATGTTCTTTTGCACAATTTCCATGCGCACAAAGAAGTTGCCACCACGAGCCAACGTGTAGCGAAAACCAAAAGAGGAGCCGTTGCCAAAGTCGAGCGACATGAGCACAGTCGAGTCGTTTACCTGAGTGGGAGTAAAATTCAAGTCCTTGGTTTCATAGGTTTGCCCATCGCGCATGTCGAGCGTGAAGTTCATTACATTGTCTTTGGGCGAAATCACCTCGACCAGTTTGGTCAAGTGTGCCGAAGGATAGGCCGTTAAAGTGGCACGCGAAATCATGCCGCCCTTCGACGATATTTCAAGTTCGAGAGAATCGTTTTTGAGTTTGAAAATGCTGTTGGCACCTCCCATTTTGTTGACCAAGTGCCCATTTTTCAAATACATTTGATTGAGCATTTCAAGAGCCGCCACAGCCTTGTTGTTGAGGGCAATATCGGTAATTTTGTGGTCGACTACATCGCCATAATTAATCAACTTGTCGCCCACTTTAATGGTACCGGTCACCGCGCCGTTGGCTTTGGTGAGTTTAACATCATTGGTCATCAATTTGGCCGAATCGCCACCATAGCTCTCAAAATTTTGCATGAGCAAAGTCAACTGGTCGGCATCGAGCGAATCTCTAACGGTAACGGCATTCTCCGCCTGCTTTTGCTGTTCGGCTTTCTCTTTTTGGGCGGCTTCTTGCTGCTGTCGTGCCAATTCTTCTTCTGACGGCTTGTTGATGTACATGAAGCCAAAGATGACAGCACACATGAGCAACATTCCGATTATCGTATTTTTGTCCATACTGTGTGTTCAATTCCTCGTTTTTTTTCGAGGAGAAAAATCTAATGTGTTATTATTATTGTTGTTATCACTTTTCGTTTTTAAATGCAATGGCTGCACGAATGAAATCCATGAACAGCGGATGCGGATTGAGCACCGTACTGCTGTACTCGGGGTGATATTGCGTGCCAATGAACCATCGCTTGCCGGGAAGTTCAATCACCTCGACAAGGTGCGTGTCGGGATTTTCACCCACACACATCATGCCGGCTTTCTCAAACTGCTCTCGAAAGTCGTCATTAAATTCAAAGCGGTGGCGGTGACGTTCTTCAATGTCGAGTTTGCCATAGGCTTCGGCAACCTTAGAGCCTTTCTTCAAATGGCAGGCGTATGCCCCTAAACGCATGGTTCCACCCATGTTGGTGATGCTCTTTTGCTCCTCCATCAGGTCGATGACGTTGTAGGGAGTTTTGGGATCCATTTCCACGCTGTTGGCTTCGGGCATGTTGATGACGTTACGGGCATACTCAATGACCATGCTCTGCATGCCCAAACAAATGCCAAACGTGGGCACATCGTGCTCACGGCACCACTTGAGTGCAACATACTTGCCCTCGGTGCCTCGTTGACCAAAACCGGGAGCAATAATCACGCCATCGAGCGAGCAAAGTTGCTGTTCCACATTGGCATCATTGAGTTTCTCGGAACTGATGTAGGTGAGGTCGAGCTTATGATCGTTGTAGGTGCAAGCCTGCAACAACGACTCGTCGATCGACTTATAGGCATCTTGCAATTCCACATACTTGCCCACGATGCCAATTTTTACCGTCTCCTTGGCGGCGTGCATGTGATCGAGGAACGTGTTCCACTTGGTTAAGTCGGGTTCTCCGCTATAAGGCGTACCGGTTTTTTCGAGAATGATGTTGTCGAGTTTTTGTTCATGCATCATCAGCGGCACTTCATATATGGTGGGGCAGTCGATGCTTTGGGTTACAGCTTCGGGAGCAACGTTGCAAAACAGTGCCACCTTGCGACGCATCGACACCGGAATCTCTTTCTCGGTGCGCAACACCAAAATATCGGGTTGTATGCCGGCTTGTTGCAACATCTTCACCGAGTGTTGTGTGGGTTTTGTTTTCAACTCTTTGGCCGCACTGATGTAGGGCACATAGGTCAAGTGCACACACATGCACTTGCGTCCAAGCTCCCACTTGAGTTGTCGCACGGCTTCGAGAAAAGGCGTGGCTTCGATGTCGCCCACCGTGCCGCCAATCTCGGTGATCACAAAATCGTAGTTACCGGTGTTGCCCAGCAACTTCACATTGCGCTTGATTTCGTCGGTAATGTGCGGAATAATTTGAACAGTTTTTCCAAGATAATCGCCACGGCGTTCTTTGTCGATCACACTTTGATAAACACGCCCGGTGGTGATGTTGTTGGCACGGGTGGTCTTGATGTTGGTAAATCGTTCATAGTGCCCCAAGTCAAGGTCGGCCTCATGGCCGTCAACGGTAACATAACATTCGCCATGCTCATAGGGGTTGAGCGTGCCGGGATCGATGTTGATGTAGGGGTCAAACTTTTGAATTGTTACATTGAAGCCGCGCGAAAGGAGAAGACGGGCTATCGACGATGAAATGATTCCTTTTCCGAGTGAAGAAACCACACCGCCGGTCACAAAAATGTATTTTGTTTCCACTGCCAAATGATTTTTTTATTTCAAACTGCAAATTTAACAATAATTCTTCACCCTCACCTCATAATTGCCACATTAAAATTTTGAACGAAACATTTTAACACAAATCGGTCATTAGAGCACTAAGGTTTACATTTCGGGAGCATCGCACAATTTCCCATCTCCTATCGTAATGAAAGAAAAAGGACAAAACAGCCCCACATGGAGGAAAGTCTATGTGGGGCTGTTGATTGAAAAGCAACGATATGACTAATCGCATTCGATGTGCATTTTCTTATAATTCCATGGCATTACATTCAATCTTTATACTTCTCTTTTATAGGTGAGGTCAGAACAGTATTGGCCTTTGTCGTGTTCATACTCGCGCAGAGTAACAGAGTTCTCCGAAATATTCATGACGGTAACTTTTCCAATTTCTCTAACAAAGATTTCATTGCCTGAAATGGTAAATTTGAAGGTTTCTCCCCTCATCCATTCTTGTTGTTGTTCATCATATCTGTAAAGAGTAGCCTGATCGGTCTCAAACGCCAGTTTTTGTTTTTTCACCTCCTCGGCTTGTTTACCTTTTTCATACCAAACTTCCTTTTTTTGTAATATCCATGTATTGTTAAGAAGATACTGCCTTACCTTGGCCTCAATTACAGAACTGGTTCCGGGCCCTTCGACAGTTTCACCGGCGATATCGTTGGGGTGTGACTCAAGATCGATGGCAGGGATTTTTCTGTACGTCATTGTTAAATCTCCCTTTCCGCTGAAATTGGCAGAAAGAACAATTTTGGTGGCTGTGCACTCCACGACCGTGATTGTCAGTTCTTGGGTGCCATGCTCGCCATAGAGGCGACACTTAAGTTTATTGCCCGACAAAGTATATTCACCCGACATTTCCTTCACCCAATTCCCGTCTCGATAACTGTAACCGACAACATTGGTTTCGGTGATGAGAATCTGCTGGCCGTTGTAATCATTGTCTTTGTACTCACCGTTATCAACATAGCCCTTTTGATGCCTCATTTGCCAGGCTCCTAATGCATACCGGCGAATGTCCTGTTCTGTGGGTTGTTTTTCATTTCCGCCGTTGTTCGGTTCATCATTGCCACATGCAACCATTGCCATTGACAGGAACAAGGTTCCCATCAGGCACAAAATCAAATTAATCTTTTTTATTGTATTTAACTTTTTTTCACCCCCATCCTATTGGAGTTGTTAACAAATGTCATAAATAAAGGTACGTTCGGGGGATAGTGGATTAGATTCCGCTATGTTGTAGCCTTTTGGAATAGTTTTCAATACTAAGATATAACAAATGGTTGATTTAGCAAAATACGTTTACATATTTTAACATTCAATAAACATCTCCATTTTCACCTCAACAATCAAGATGCCAACAAGGAGACATATAACAGGCGAGAAGCAACACGATGAGCCGGAAAATATGCAAATCTTAGCGACTTGATGACCGATTTGGGTTGAAATACACGAGGAGCAGGAATATTTTCTAAACAGCAATAAATAGCAGAAATTTGCGTTTAACAAGTAGCAGATTTCAATCAAATCATAATTAAGAAAATATCGCAAGAAATACATGAAAAGTTTAAACTTTCGATTCAACATAACAACAGCTCTGGTGTTGGCGACAGTCTTGTTTATTGCCGTTAAGCCCACAGTTGCTCATGCCTTTGAACCCGAAAGCCGTGCGGCCACATCGAAATTGGCACAGGGCAAATGGGTAAAAATAAAAGTGAGCCGAACGGGCATTCATGCCATCACGGCCGCCGATGCCAAGAAATGGGGATTGGGCGACCTGAGCAAGGTGCATGTGTTTGGCTTTGGCGGTGCACCCTTGCCGGAGCAAATGAAAAACGACATACCCGACGACCTGCCTCAAATTCCGATATTGCGCACCGGCAACCGCATTCTTTTCTATGCCCAAGGCCCCACAACATGGGCAGTGCAAAAAGGCGACATAAAATTTGCACAAGTGCAACACCCCTATGCCACAGCAGGCTATTACTTTGTGACCGACGACGAACGATACTCCGACATGGAATTGCCCAAAGCAACAACCGTTGTGAGCGGCAACAAGCGCATCAACAGCTTCACCGAGCGCATCTTTCATGAAGAAGAGCTGGTCAATCCCGGCGAAACAGGACGCAACCTGCTAGGCGAAGACTTTCGTTTCTCCACCGAACAGTCGTTCAAATTCAATCTTATCGACCGTATTGAAAGCAGCGAAGTGGTTGTGCTCACCACTTTTGCCGCAAAAACCGCCAATGCCGGCAGTCGCTTGAACTTCACTTGCAACGGCAACAGCGTCGACGGCAACGAGACTATTCCAATGGTCGATGACATTGCCCACATTCACTACATGACCGGCAGCCCCACTGCAAAAAAAATTGACTTGCAAGGCACCAACGAGCTGAATTGGGGCATCAAGTACACACCGCTGGGCAGTCTGTATCTTGCACGTCTCGACCGCATCACTGTAAACTACCGGCGCAAGTTGGCATTGAACGACAATCACATAGAGTGGGGACAAAATGACGAAGCAAGCGGAACGGTGTGCGAAGTGAGTGGCGGCAGTGCCGAAACACACGTGTGGGACGTGACCACCGGCCACAGCCCGGTGGCAATGAACACAACTCTCGAAAGTAATATCATCAAATTCAGCCCAAACAAGAACGGCGATCACGAGTATGTGGCATTCAATGAAAAAGGGAAATTCCCATCGCCCACCAAAGAACGCACGGTCGAAAATCAAAACATTCATGGCGAAGCAACTCCCGACATGATTATCATTGCTCCCACAGCCTACTTGGAGCAAGCCCGGCGAATAGCCGACATGCACTTAACGGTTGACTCCATGCGCGTGTTGGTTGTTGACCAAGACAAGGTGTTCAACGAATTTTCCAGCGGCACGCCCGACGCTATGGCCTATCGCATGATGGCCAAGTTGTTTTACGACCGTGGCACCGACCCCACAGGTCACAAACTGGGCTATCTGTTGCTCTTTGGCAATGGCACCTACGACAACCGTCGCTTGTCGAGCACCGTGCAAGCGGCCGTCAATTACCCCATGTTGCTCACTTGGCAATCAGAGACCAGCCACAGCGAAAACACTTCCTACACCTCGGACGACATCTTCGGAGTACTCCAAGATAACGCTACCGCCACCTATGAGGCCTACGACATAGACATTGCTGTTGGCCGTTTCCCGGTAAAAGGCGTGAACGAAGCACGCATTGCCACCGACAAACTCATCAAGTATGTGACCACTGCCAACAATGGGGCATGGAAAAACAATGTGATCGATGTGGCCGACGACGAAAATTCGGCCATACACATGATACAGGCCGAAAAAAACATCAAGGTTTCAAAAGCTAACGGAGGCAATGACTTTATATACAATAAAGTGTATCTCGATGCTTTCACGGCAGAAAGCCAAGGCACAGGCCGTTTCTATCCCGAAGCACGCAACAAGATGTTCAAGCTCCTTGACGAGGGTGTGATATGGTTCAACTACACAGGTCACGCAAGTCCCAACAACTGGACCAGCGAAGGTCTGCTCTCGCAAACCGACATTGCACAGAAATTCTTTTACAAACGCTATCCCATTCTCTATGCCGCCACCTGCGAGTTTTGCCGCTACGATGCCATGGCAACATCGGGTGGAGAAAACTTGTTCCTTAATCCGCAAGGAGGCATGATTGCAGTGATAAGTCCTGCACGCCTGGCATGGATTAGCGAGAACGGCGAACTTCATCATCATGTGGCCAAGTTCTTGTTCAAGCGCGACAACAAAGGCATGCCCATGCGACTGGGCGACGTGTTGCGATTGGGCAAAAACAGCTATCGCAACAGCAGTTCGAGCAAGGTGGTAGACAATAATGCACGCTACATGCTCTTTGGCGACCCTGCCATGATGCCGGCATTTCCCTCCTACAAAGCCGAAATCACAAGCATCAACGGGCAAACCGTCACAGCCGAGAACAAACCCACGTTTCAAGCACGCCAAACATTGACATTTGCAGGAAAAATCACCGATTATGAAGGCAAGAAAGTCGATTTCAACGGTTCGATCATCGCAACACTCTACGACAGCGAGCAGTCGGTGGTATCGCACGGATATGGCGAAGGGGGCGAAGAATATGCTTTCTTGGATCGTCCCAACAAATTGGCTGTTAAAATCGATCAAGTGAAAAACGGAGAATTTAGCTTCAAAATCACTATTCCCACCGATGTTTCCACGCTCGAAAACTACAGCCCGTCGCTCATCAATCTCTATGCCTTCGACAACAGTGTCACAGCCAACGGTCAGGCTCTGAACGGTGGCAGTCGTGAAGCCATGGGAGCCAATGACAACTTCTATATCTATGGCTACGACGACAGTGTGGTTGCCGACACCATAGGGCCTAAAATCACCTACTTCGGGCTGAACTCCGAGACTTTCAAAGACGGTGACAATGTGAATGAGTCGCCCCTTGTGCTTGCAACGTTTGAAGACGAATCGGGCATCAACCTTTCGAGTAGCGGCATTGGCCACGCCATGACGCTCACTCTCGACGAAACCACTACTTATAGCGATGTATCGTCGTACTTCTCACCCAATGCGGCCGAAAGCAGCAACGGTGGCTCCATAAACTACATGTTGAGCAACCTGAGCAACGGCAACCACACCTTGAAACTGAAAGTATGGGACGTGTTCAACAACTCCTCGGAGAAAAGCATCACATTCAACGTAATGAACGGCCTGAAACCCGAAATACACGATGTGTACACCGATGCCAACCCTGCATCGGAACAGGCTAACTTCTACGTGAAGCACAACCGACCGGAGGCAACCATTTCGGTAACTCTTCAAGTGTTCAACCTGCTGGGTAATGAAGTGTGGAGCAAAACACAAAGCGGACGCAGCGACATGTTCACTTCGTTCCCCATCACTTGGAACTTGACCGACAATAGGGGCAAACGAGTTGCACGAGGAATATATGTGTACCGTGCCACCATCTCAACCAATGGCGTGCAGGAAGTTACAAAATCCAAGAAAATTGCAGTGACCGATGCCCAATGACACCTCTTTCTAAAAATTTATAATATAAAAACAACAAAAACCGACTGACACATTTTTTTACCATGCACAACAACAGATTAGCAACTCTTGCCGGCATAGCAATGCTTGGCATGTGTTTCACAGCACATGTTGTGGCATTCAATGCTTCGCGCTATGCGACCAATTCAAAACTTGCAAGCGGCAAATGGGTGAAAATTGAAATTGCAACCAACGGCGTGCATGAACTCACCACCGCCGAACTCGCCCAAATGGGTTTTTCAAATCCTGCCAATGTGAGAGTTTATGGTTCGGGAGGCCACATGATCGATGAGCGACTCGACGGCACAGCCCCCGACGACCTCGTGAAAGTGCCCGTGGCACGCTATGGCGACAAAATATGTTTCTACGGCAAAGGACCTGTGGCGTTTAACATGCTCACAACAGGCTCTTCGCCACGATATTACCGCACTATAAACCCTTATTCGGAGCACGGTTACTATTTCCTGACCGAAAGTGAAGAAAGCGAAGAAACCATCAAAATCGTGGAAGCATCGCTGAAAGGAAGCACCACACAAACTTCGAGCTACGACTACTTTTATCACGAACAAGAATTATTCTCGGGTGCACACTCGGGAAAAGACCTGCTTGGCGAACCGTTTGGCGACAATGGCATTACACTCAATTACACGCTCAACGGCCTTGTTGAAAACAGCTCTCCCATTGTTGTAACCACAAGTGTGGGGGCTTTGTGCAACAAAAGATTGAATATTGCCGGAGAACTGATTGTGAACGGAACCACAACAGCAATCAACTTCCCCACCAGCATAAACGCCATTAATCCACCATCGACCGACATCGTAAAATATAACGTTGCCTCACCCTATGCCGCGACAACCCCCAAGCAAGTAAACGAAAAGGGGAAATTGCGCATCTACATGAGTTCAAACGAAGGTTTGCGATGGGTCAGGCTCGACTATGCGATATTGACCTACCAACGCAAAAACACAAGCAAAAATGCCACAAACGGACAATTTCGCATGGGTTTCAAATCTTTGCACCCTACCGACAAAATTGAATTGAATGACACTGCCCGCAACTTGGTGGTGTGGAACATCGACAATGAAGCAAGCCCGGTGCGATATGATTGTGCCTCAACAACAAACCAAGAGGGAGAACCGGTAAAAGCCTTTACTCCCGGGATAGAAAAACCGTGGAGCCAGTTTATTGCTTTTGACCCCGGTTCAACTTTGCTCAAAATAACAGGTTTTGAAACAGTTTCCACACAAAACCTTCATGCACTCGAAACACCCGACATGGTGATCGTGACCAACTCAAAACTCATGCGACAGGCTGAACGCATTGCCAAGTTGCACCGCACCAACGACAACTTTGTTGTGCACGTAATCGACCAAGAACAGATATTCAATGAATTTTCGAGCGGCACACAAGACGCAATGGCAGTGCGCCTGATGAACAAGATGTTCTATGATCGCAATCGCAACAAATTCAAGTATCTGCTCATGTTCGGCACAGGTTCCTACGACAACCGCGGCATCACCGCCAACAGGCCTAACCGTGTAATCACCTACCAAAGTAATAACAGCAACGACGAGACTTTCTCGTTTGTGACTGACGACTTCTTTGGCTATCTCGAAGACAACTCGGGAGTTGACATCACCGCATGTATGTTGCAACTGGGAGTGGGACGCATTCCGTCAAGAAACATTGCAGAGGCCAAAAGCGATGTAGACAAACTGATAAACTATGTGAACAATCCCGACTATGGAGTGTGGCGCAACCAAGCATTGCTCACTGCCGACACAAAAGACCACGGATTGCACATGTTTCAGGCCGAGGGCATTGGTCTCATGCTCGACAACGAATTGGAGCTGGGGTTTGTACAAGACAAATCATACGTTGAATTTTTCCAAAAGGCATCAGATTTAGAAGAGCCGGGAGTCGAGCAAGAAGCAAAAACTGCATTTGATGCCAAACGACATTTGAAAGAAGCCTTGAACAGAGGGCAATATTTCTGCACCTACGTAGGGCATGCAGGGCCGGTATCGCTTACCAAAACATCGCACATGTGGACCATCAATGATGTGAATAATGTCAACTACGAACACTTGCCCATCGTGTCGACCGCTTGTTGCGATGTGGCTCGGTATGACTCAGACACAGAAGGCATAGCCGAAAAAATGTTTCACAAAAAAAACGGTGGAGCTATTGCACTGTTGGCCTCGTCGAGAGCGGCATTTGCCACCGGCAACGACATCTTGAACAGAGCTTTTGTGAAAGCCTTGTTCAAGTCATCCAATCCATACACAAGACTTGGAGATGCCTACAAAGAGGCCAAGCAGTCGTTCGGCAAGAGTACCAACTACAATAAAATGCAATTTTTGCTCCTTGGCGACCCTGCCATGCAAATCAATTATCCCAAACCGCTTTTTAAGCTTTCATCGATTAACAAAACTACCATTAACAACGACAGCGAAATATGCCAGATGCAGCCCATTGAAATCGTTGCTCACGTCATGTTGCCCGACGGCCTGACGGTGAACACATCGTTCAACGGCGATGCCTATCTGTCGATTTACGACAAAGAGATTTACTTTGGCACAGTTACCTCAACAGTTCACGTCCAAACGGTTAATCGCCCGATTAATCGCGCACGCAACCTGTTGACACAAGTAAAAGGGCGTGTGGTGAACGGCACGTTCAAAACCTCGGCCATTCTTCCCCTTAATTTCACGGCCAATGGCAACTATGGCCTGCTCAGTTTGTATGCCCATCGCGACAACAGCGATGAGATGGTGAACGGGAACTACTCCAAGCTCATCATTAAGCCATACAACAACACGCTCGCCATTTCAGACGTGACCGCTCCAACAATCAACAGCATCTATTTCAACGAACAAGCCGATGCGGCCGAAAACACAGTAATTCAATCCAACTCCACATTATATATAAATGTGACAGACGACAACTCGCTGAACGTCCAGTCGGTTTCGATTGGTACCGGCATGACTTTGCAATTAGACGGTGGGCAACAAAGTTACAACGACATTAACGCTTGTGCAATTCTTGAAAACAACGGAAAAGAGATGAATGTGGCTTATCCCATGACCAACATGGCACCCGGTAACCATACACTAACCTATACCGTTCAAGATGTTGCCGGCAATACTGCCAGCAAGACCATTGCATTTTCAGTTACCCAAACGGGCAACGTACAACTGTTTGCCGAGGAGAACCCGGTTATAGATCAAATTTCTTTCAACATTGAAAAAGAATTTGACAACGACATCGACATGACCATCAAGGTTACAACAGCAGGCGGACAACTGCTGTGGAGCAAAAAAACGAGTAATTTTCCTGTAACATGGAATTTAATCGATAATAACGGTCACAAACTGCCTCCCGGCATGTACAAATTCTTTGGAACCTACGAAACCGCAGGCCAATGGGGAGGCACCAACATCAACAAATTGATTATCTTGGAAAATCATAAAAACAATCTATAACAACAAAGGCATCAGCGACATCACCTCTCGCCGATGCCTTTTTTCTAAAAAAGAACAGTTTAGAAACATGACCTTGAAGAACACATTAATTGTTCTTAAACCAAATGTTGATGAAAGTTGAAACTACAAACGAGAATGTTATGGAGAATGATTTTGGGAGTTTGATAAATTTTATTATTTTTGCAATTTGTTAGAAAGAAGCTAATTATTCACACGATTTAGACAATGAGCGAACTCAGAAACATTCCAAAGGTTATTCTTCCCGAACCCACATTGAGAAGACTTCCTTGGTATTTAGCCTATGTCCAGCTTCTTGACCGCCGACACATAGAATTTGTTTCCTCGACACAAATCGCCAAGGAAATAGGTGTTGACGCTTCTCAAATAGCTAAGGATTTGTCGTTTCTCAACATCAAAGGCAAAACCAGAATTGGCTATGAAGTGCGCACCCTCGTTCATGAGCTTGTGGATTTTCTCGGCTTCAAGCGCAAACACACCGCTTTCATGGTGGGCGTGGGCAGTCTTGGGGCTGCTTTGGTGCAAGACAGAGGTCTTGCACAATACGGGCTTAACATCGTTGCCGGCTTTGACATCGATAAAGACCTCACGGGCAAGAGTATAGGCGGAGTGCCCGTGTATGACATCAGCGAATTGGCAAAACGCCAAAAAGAATATGGAGTGAACATCGCCGTAATGGCTGTGCCTGTGGAGCACGCGCAAGAAGCGGCCGACATGATTATTTCCAGCGGACTGAAAGCGATATGGAATTTCACCCCTTATCGAATTAAAGCTCCGGCAAGCATTGTAATTCAAAACACCTCAATCTATGCGCACCTTGCCCTCATGTATAATCGCATAGACGAGATGAGATTTAAATAACGCTCTACGCAATACAATATTTGAACAAGTTTCGATTGTAGTGAAAATCATAGCAATAAAAGGGAACAGCCGCAACAACCGGCAACAACATCAACCTGAAACACACTTGATGGCCGATTCGTCGTTGCTATTGAGCAACAAACCCTTTTTTTTGCCGGACTTCGCCGAACAATTTGTAGCTCGTCTCTCGATTGCGTTGCACATCAACCGACTTGGGCGCAACATCGCAAAACGCTTCAGCAGTCGCTATTTCGACAGCGTGGCCGCCTGTGTGGCAGTTGAAGCCTGCAATTGCAAAGGCATGATTGACGGCGATGCACGTACGAATGCCTTTGACGGTGCCATTATGCTGGGAAATTTCTTTTCGGCTGAAAAAATTGAGGAGTTTCCGGCAGCGACCGTGAGCATGTTGATTGACGGACAAGAAACAGGCCGCTATTCCACCACCGACATGCGCTATGGCTTTGATGAACTTATTGAACAAGTGAGCAATTTTTTTACATTGAAAATGGGTGATATTCTTGTTGTCGAAAGCAACATGCCCCCACACACACTCACAATAGGCGAAACTTTGACAGCAACTATCGACAATAAAGAATCATTAAGGATAAGAATTAAATAAAGCACAAGAAACAAGCTGAATATCAAAAAAAATGATTGTTCGACAAGCTCCTTCAAAAAGATTATCGACTATGCATAAAAGAAGTATAAATAAAATCCTTGGTTTGGTACTTGCAATAACAGCATTGATGCCAAACGCCCTGGCTTTTGCCCCATCGCACTATGCAACTCAATCGAAACTGGCAAACGGCAAGTGGGTGAAAATTAAAATCAGCACGAGCGGTGTACATCAAATCACCGCACAAGAATTGAGTGCGATGGGTTTCTCCAATCCTTCGGCCGTGAAAATATATGGCTCTGGTGGCAACATGATTAGCGAAGAGCTTGACGGCACAGCCCCCGACGACCTCGTGCAAGTGCCGGTCGCACGCTATGGCGACAAAATGTGCTTTTATGCCAAAGGGCCGGTTAAGTTCACATTACACGGCGTGCAGTCAGACACTCCGCACTTCGAGCGTGAAATCAACAGCTATTCACAAAATGGCTATTATTTCCTGACCGAAGAACAAGGCAACGACCTGCCGGTGGCAAAAAAGAAATGGGACGGCAACGGCACAATCGCCCGCCCCACCAGTCTCGACTATTTCTACCACGAGCAGGAACTTGCCTCGGCAACATTTTCGGGCAAAGATTTCTTGGGAGAAGCCATTGCAAGCACCGGCATCAAAATTGCCTATGAATTGCCGGGCTTGGTTGAGAACACTCCCATCTACGTCAATCCTGCAATTGCGGCAAACTCCACCGCTCCTGCCTACATCAATGCATCGATGCACCACGGAGGAGCCGTTGATGAAATTAAGTTCACGCCACTGATTAATTCAAAAATCTATGCTCCGGCAAGCACGTTCATTCACTACAACTCGGCATCGCCGGTTGCAGGAATCACTCCCACCGTCCACAATGAGAATGGGTTGGTAGAGATGAATGCGCAAGCCGTAAACGGCAAAGTGAACTGGAGCAAACTGGACTATCTCATCATCACCTACTCGCACAACAACTCCATGCAACATGCTCTCAACGGACAATTGCGCATGGGTTTCAACAATGTGACCGAAGCCGACAGAATTGAATTTCCCGGCATAGATGCAAACACAGTGATATGGAACATTGACAACGATGCCGTGCCCGTGCAATGTGAACCCAACGACTATACCAACGCCGAGGGTAAAATCGTGAAATCAATATCACCAAAGCTCGCCTCCAAGTGGTCGCAATATGTGGCTTTCGATCCCGGCAAATCTTTACTTAAGATCTCGGGATATGAAAATGTAAGCAATCAAAACATTCATGGATTGAGCACCCCCGACATGGTGATTTTGACCAACAGCACATTTGCCCAACAGGCAGAACGTATTGCCAACATGCACCGCAACCGCGACGGCTTCACCGTTCATGTGATAGACCAAGAACAAGTGTTCAACGAGTTTTCCAGCGGCACACCTGACGCAATGGCAATCAGGCTCATGAACAAGATGTTCTATGACCGAGATCAAAACAAATTCAAATATTTTCTCACTCTGGGTTGCTGTTCATTCGACAATCGCGGCTTGACCTCCAACAAAGCCAATCGCGTGATTTGCTACGAAAGCGATTGCAGCAACGATGAGTCGTTGTCGTTCGTGAGCGATGACTTCTTTGGAATGCTTGACGATAACTCGGGCCGCGACATCGCAGCATCGATGCTCAGAATTGGCATCGGCCGCATTCCGTCGAGCAATCTCGCCGAAGCCAAAAGCGACGTAGACAAGTTGATAAAATATGTAGAATCTCCCGACTATGGCGTGTGGCGCAACAACACCTTGATTTTGGGCGACAATTGGAACGAAGGCCTGCACATGTTTCAAGCCGAAGGCATTGGCAATCTCATTGAAAACGACCTTTCCACAGGCATGAATGTTGACAAGGCATACGTTCCCATGTTCCCCATGGCGAGCAACGCCAGTGAACCAGGCATTGCAACCGACAGCAAAACGGCAAGCGGTGCCAAAGGTCGCCTTATCGAGGCTCTGACCCGAGGACAATTTTTCTCCTCCTACGTAGGTCATGCAGGTCCAATCAGCTTTTCGCTGAAATCCAACATGTGGACCATGAACGATGCGCAATCAACCACCTATGAACACTTCCCCATCATGACAATAGCGGCTTGCGATGTCGCCTGCATCGACGGCGACCGCCAAGGCATAGGTGAAATCATGTTCCACAAGAAAGACGGTGGTGCCATTGCCGTGCTTGCCTCGGCTCGCACCGCACTTGCCGGTGGCAACGATGCCTTGAACAAAGCTTTTATAAACAATCTGTTCACCTACAAGGCGACCGGCAAAATGTCGCGGTTGGGCGATGCCTACATGAAAGCAAAGCAATGGTTTGGCACACGTTCCGAACCCAACAAAATGCAATTTTCGCTAATAGGCGACCCGGCCATGAAAGCCAACTACCCCAAACCGCTGTTTAAAGTCACCAAGGTGAACGATGTGGCTGTGGGCGAGGCAACAACAATCGACATTTATCCGCTTCAAACTCTCAACATCGAGGCACAAGTGAACAATGCTGAACAGCAAACGGTGAACACACAGTTCAACGGAGATGCTACAATAACACTCTTTGACGAAAAAACATTCTTTAAAACCGTTACTCCATTGGTTGAAGGCAAAGACACCCCACGCGACCTCTACCACCCTCGCAATCAAATCGCACAAATCACCGGGCGAGTTGAAAACGGAGTGTTCAAAGGTTCAATCACCATTCCACGCAATGTTGAAGCCGAAGGCAAAACCGGTCTTTTGAGCCTCTATGCCCACATGGACAACAGTGAAGACATGGTAAACGGTGGTTTTGCCGGTGTAAACATCATGCCTTATAATGCAACATACGCCGTCAACGACACGCAAGCTCCTGCAATCACCTCCATGTTCTTCAACGATGAAACATCATTTGCCGAAGGAACCGTTATTGCCGCAAACTCCACGCTACACATCAGAGCAACCGACAACCGGTCGATCAACACTCAATCGGCATCGGTAGGTGGCACCATGACTTTGACCCTCGATGATGGGGCAGCAAGTTACACCAATGTAAAGAACTATGCAGTTGCATGCGACAATGGAAAAACCCTCAACGTAACTTTCCCGATGACAGGTTTGTCAACCGGCCGTCACACACTCACATTTTCTGTCTATGATGTGGCCGGCAACAAAGCAACACGCACCATTTCATTCGTCGTTGGACTGGCAAGCAAAGCATCACTGGCTGTCGAAGAAATTCCGGCAATCGAAAAGGCAACATTCAACATGGAGAGTGATTTAGCCACTAATCCTGAAATGACAATCAAAGTGACCGATGCAACCGGACACCTCGTTTGGTTGAAAAAAACATCGTCCTTCCCTGTCGTTTGGGATCTCAAAGACAACAACGGAAAAAAAATCACCCCAGGTCTATACAAATATTTTGGTACCTATGAAAACGGTACCGAATATGGAGGCACCAACATCAACGATCTCATTGTCATAGACAATTACAAAAAGAGTAATTAAAAGTATCATATAGAATTAAAGGTGAAATAATTAACAAAAAAACGTTTGGCTATTTGTTTGATTTTTCATACCTTTGCAGTCGAATTTCCGAAAGGCTCGATTAAGAGCAAACCTCTTGCGAGGATTGCCGCCGTACGGTTTAACTTGTAATACAATTATTTAAATGTACGCAATTGTAGACATTCAAGGACAACAATTCAAGGCCGAAGCCGGCAAAAAATTGTATGTTCACTATCTCGGTGATGAGAAAAAAGAAGGCGACACAGTAGAATTTGAAAAAGTTCTTCTTATTGACGCTGACGGCACAGTTACAGTAGGTGCTCCTCTTGTTGAGGGTGCAAAAGTAGTGTGCGAGGTTAAAGTTCCTTTCTTGAAAGGCGAACACATTATCGTATTCAAGAAAAAACGTCGCAAAGGCTACCGTCGCTTGAATGGTCATCGCCAGCAGTTCACCGAACTCGTGATTAAAGAAGTAATTGCTTAACCCCTAAAATTTTAACAGAATTATGGCACATAAAAAAGGTCAAAGTAGTACTAAGAACGGCCGCGAGTCACACAGCAAACGACTTGGCGTTAAACTTTTTGGTGGTGAATTTGCTAAAGCAGGCAACATTATTCGTCGCCAACGCGGCACCGTGAACCGCCCCGGTGTGAATGTGGGTATGGGCAAAGATCACACGCTCTACGCACTTGTTGACGGTACTGTAGAATTTCAACACCGCGCAGGCCACATCTTCGTGAACGTGATTGCCGCCAAAGAAAGCGAGCAGAACTAAACGCTTTCATCACCTCTTCAATGGATGGTGATGACAACAAAATAAAGCGACTTCCTCATGAGGGGAGTCGCTTATTTTGTTACAATTCAAAGAAGCGTTTGTTGTTCTCAAAGTTTTCATGCAGACAAGAAATCCTTTGATGTTTAGTGCCTCTCCCCTTTCTTAACCCCAAATCGATCATTAGAGGCCACATTGATTTTGTTTGAATATTGAACAAATTGGTTGTCTTTTTTTGAAGACGTAGCGGGCTGCGTCAAGAAAAAACGGCAACCAAGATGCCAACAAGCAGACAAAAGCAGTCGGGAAGCACGCAATAAACTGATAATTGTAAACCTTAGCGGTCTAACGACCGATTTGGGTTAAATACAGCCCTCTTAATTCATCAAAAAAGTCATCCAAAACATCTTTTCAATTCTTTTTAGCCGTTAATCTATGCCATTACAATATTTTATCGTATTTTTGTAGCTAAATTATGAAGATTATGCGCACAATCATTTTATTCATGGCAATGGCAACGGCCACTGCAACATCTTGGGCAGAACAAGTTGAAACGCAAGCCGGCGCCCTTTCGAGCCACATAACAAACCACAACATTACTTCGCTTAAAATAACCGGCACAATAGACGCCCGTGATTTCAAGTTCATGGCCGACAAGCTGTCGCAACTCTCCACGTTGGACATGGGAGAGGTTACAATCGCAGCCTACGAAAATGTTAAACAACCGGTGTTTGAATCTGTTCAGACATACGAGGCCAACAGCATACCGGCAACCTGCTTTTTTGGAAAATCACTACAAAGTGTGACTTTACCGGCAAACTTAAAATCAATTGGATTGGCGGCTTTTGCCGGTTGCAGGCAACTCAAAAACATCACCATTCCTGCAACGGTAGAGTCGATTGCTTCCTACGCATTCAGCTCCTCAGGCCTAACTGCCGTTGACCTGCCGGACAATGTTAAAACCCTTGGTGTAGGAGTGTATGCACGTTGTGCCAATTTAACACGAGCCAACATTGCATCGGCATCAATTGCCACAGCAACATTCCTTGCCGATGACAAATTGAACGATGTAACACTTGGAGCAGAAGTTAAAGAAGTGGGTGCAAGCGCATTTGGCGGTTGTACAGCCTTAAAAGAAATAAAATTTGCAACAGGTTCAAACATTAAAGCCATTGGCAACGAGGCTTTTATCAAAAGTAGCATTTCCAAACTCGATCTTTCGGCACTCGGCAAACTCACAAGCATTGGCAACTGGGCAATAGCTACAAGCAACGTGCAACAAGTGGTGCTTCCAAGCCAAGTGAAATCAATAGGGCAAGGAGCCTTTTTCTACAACAGCAGCCTCGCAAGTGCCCATGTACCACCGGCTGTGGGAGAAATAAGCGATTACACGTTTGCCGGCAGTCAAGCATTAGCTGTTGACAAAATTCTTGAAAACGGCATAACAAACATTGGCGATTATGCTTTCTATAATGTCAGCCAAGCGCAACATTTTCTCATTCCAAGCACCGTGAGCCATCTTGGCAATTATGCAATGGCCGGCATGATCGGGTTGCAAAGCATTACTGCACAACCCACCACTGTTCCAACATTGGGCAACAACGTGTGGGCAGGCATCAATCAACCTGCCGTACTCCTTGACATTGCCGAAAAAACCGTTGCTCAACACTATGCCGAAACCGAAGGTTGGAAAGAATTTCACATCGTGCTTCCAACCATGCTTGGCGATGTGAACGAGGACAACAAAATCGACGTGACCGACGTAAGCATACTCATCAACAAACTTCTTGGCAACAATCCCACTCCGTTTAACTTTCACAACGCCGATATCAATGGTGATAACGAGCTGAACGTTAACGACGTAACGGGACTTATTGACCTCATCTTAACAAGAACCGACAATGCCAAGAGAAAAAATGCTCAACAAGCAATGACCAACGATCACATTTCGATTGACAACTTTAATATTAAACCCGGTGAAACTCACACTATCGAAGTGCAAATGAATAATGCGCAAACTTACATCGCCACCCAATTCGACATTGCACTACCACAAGGCCTCAGCATCGTGGACGGTAGCATAAAATCAAGCAATCGCACAGCGCAACACAGCTTCCTCACACGAGTGCAAAACGCAGGCAAAACAACCCGATTCATGGCATACTCAAACAACAATGTTGAAATTAACGGCAATGAAGGTGCAATCATCAGCTTGACAATTAAAGCCGATACTCACTTGCCGGCAATCAGCACCATCAACATTAGCGAAGTTGTGTTTGTCACTCCCGATCTCAAAGCCTGCGACGGCATTTCATCCAGCACCACTGTGAGCAACACAACGGGCGTTGACAACATCGCAAACAACAAGGTAAAAGTATATGCCCACAACGGTATTCTTGTCATTGAATCGGAAGTTGCAACAGCCGCCCAAATGGTAGCCATGAACGGCATGACGTCTGAACTCTATGTCGAAGCCGGACACAACGAATATCAAGACTTCGCCGAAGGTTTCTACATCGTGCACCTCAACGGCAAGAGCTTTAAAATCGCAATTCGATAACATCACGTCTTCAAAACATATCCAATCTCCTTTCTTCTTTTCGAGGAAGAAAGGAGATTGGAGTATATGTCCCCTTTTAACGCCTTCAACTTCATACTAAATCCTGCTTTTAACCGTTTATTCTATGAAGTCAAGATTATTATCACTAATTTTGTAATTCATTCATAGGAACAAATATATGCGTAAATTCATTTTCTTAATAACGGCATCGATAATCACGTTATCACTGCAAGCCACAGAGATAAAGACTCGGGTAGAAGAGGTGAATAACGTAGCAGGAAATTTGTCGCAAAAAGTGAGCGACACACAAGCAACCTCTCTGATTATTAAAGGAACCATGGATGCACGCGACTTCAAATTTATTGCCGACAAAATGGACAACCTCTCAGTTCTCGACATGAGTGAAGTGTCGATTTTGGCATACGAAAATCTCGAAGTCCCTCTTTTTGGCACACAATTCAGCTATGAAGCCAACACCATACCGCAAACTGCATGTTTTGGCAAACCCATCGTTACTCTCACTTTACCGAAATCGATAAAGACCATTGGCTATGCCGCCTTTGCCGGGACAGGCATTAAATCGGTTAAATTCAATTCAAGCATAGACTCTATTGCTCCCTATGCCTTTACTTCCACTCCTATTGAACAAATCAACATCGGTCATTATGTTAAAATTGGCAACGGTGCTTTTGCTCGATGCACAGCCTTAACCAATGTGAAACTTGATGGTGGCTCCATTGGTAACGATGCATTTCTCGGCTGTTCATCTTTGGCAAAAATTCGCCTTGGCAAGGGTGTTGTGTCGATTGGCAAAGGAGCTTTCGGCGAATGTACAGCAATCAAAGGCATCGATTGGGTTGATAAAAAAAATATTACACTCATTGACGATGAAGCGTTTGCCAACTCCGGCATTGAGAATGCCAACTTTTCCGATGCCATTCGGCTGAAACGCATAGGTGCATTTGCATTTGCAGGCACTCCGGTAAGCACCGTTAATTTGCCTCCAGGCCTCAAAGAACTTGGCGATGGAGCATTTCTCTATGCCACCAACCTAAAAAAAATGATTATTCCGAGCCGAGTAAAAGCCATAAGCAACTATGCACTGGCTGGCACAAACATAGATAATAATAACCTAATGACCGAAGGGCTGAAATCGATTGGCGACTATGCCTTGTACAATCTGCATCAAATCAAAGACCTCACCATTCCGGCAACTGTGTACTACATTGGCACACAGGCGATGGCAGGCATGACAGGATTGCAAAATCTCGAAGCCAAACCGGTTAAGGTGCCAATTTTAGGAGAAAATGTGTGGGCAGGAGTTGACCAGTCGCAAGTAAAACTCAACATTCACACCAAAGCCTACAAAAATGCAGCACAGTGGAAAGAATTTAAAACAATGCTTTCATTCCTGCTTGGCGATGTGAACAACGATGCAAAGATTAACGTGGGTGATGCCACAACCCTCATCAACAAAATCCTTGGCACCGAAGTTGCCGTTTTCAATCCCGATGCGGCAGACCTCGACAAAAACGATAACATCAACGTGAGCGATGTAACCGCACTCATCAACATGATCTTAACAAGGCAAGCAACGACTTCTCAAAAAACAGGAGAAGTAAACAGCGATGACATCATGAGCATTGACGACATTTCGATAAAACCGGGTGAGAACCGCACCATCGATATCAATCTCAATAACTCAAAACAATATTCAGGCCTGCAATTCGATCTACATCTGCCCGAAGGTTTAACATTGACAGCAAGCAAGTTCACAAGCACAAGCCGCTCAGACAAACACACATTCTTGTGCGAAACGCAAGCAAACGGAACAGCATGCGTGGTGGGCTACAACATGAGCAATACGAAATTTAAAGGGCACGATGGCTCTATTTTGAGAATTACCGTCACGGCCGACAAGTCGCTTGCAAGCGAAGCAATGCTCACAATTGACAATATTGTGCTTGCAACAGCCACCGGAGAAACCTACTATGCCAATCAGGCACAAGCACATGTGAACAATACCACCGGCATTAACGACATGGAAGCCAAGACGGCAAATGCCTATGCTCACAACGGCATTCTTGTCATCGAGAGTCAAAATGCCACAACGGCTCAATTGATTACACTCAACGGAATGACTCAAGATTTGCTTGTTGAAGCCGGGCACAATGAATATGACGCAATTGAGCACGGAATTTACATCGTGCGCATCGAAGGACGTAGCTTTAAAATAATCATTAAATAATGGGCAAGGGAAAACTCAAAAAATTTGCCGACATGGAAACGTTTAAATGCGTCTTCCAGTTTCCTTTTTACACAAACGAGAACGGCAAATGCCCCATGAGGGGGAAGTGGAACAGCGACTATTTTCACAACAGCAATGCCATTGTGCTGGAACTGGGGTGTGGCAAAGGAGAATATGCCGTGGGCTTAGGTCGGCGTTTCCCCGAAAAAAACTACATCGGGGTTGACATCAAGGGTGCACGCATGTGGACAGGAGCCAAAGCAGTCGAAGAACAAGGAATGACCAATGTGGCGTTCTTGCGCACCAGCATTGAGATTATTGACCGCATGTTTGATCCGGGCGAAATCTCTGAAATCTGGATTACTTTTCCCGATCCTCAAATGAAAAAAGTGAACAAGCGACTCACCTCGACACTTTTTTTGGAGAATTACCGAAAAATTTTGAAAGACGGTGGCTTGATACATCTCAAAACCGACAGTCCATTCCTCTACACCTACACCAAAGCGATGGTACTGCTCAATCAATTACCTATTGAGGCAGATACCGACGATTTGTATCACTGTGGAATGAATGACGACATCTTAGAGATAAAGACCCACTACGAGCAACAATGGCTCGAACGTGGCTTAACCATCAAATACCTCAAATTCCATCTTCCGCAAGAAGGAAAGCTCGCAGAACCCGATATTGAGATTGAACACGACACCTATCGCAGTTACCACCGCGGGCACACAGAGCAAGAACTTAAAGCGCAAGTCAAAGACAACAAGTAAACGAAGCTCGATTGTTTTTTAGAAACATCGGGCAACAACAAATAAAAAGCATAACAAACAACTGATAACTGAAATGACATTATACCCTCAACTCATCATCGATGCACTGAGTACCGTGCGCTATCCCGGTACGGGCAAAGACATTGTGTCTATGGGCATGGTAGAAGACGACATGCGCATAGATGGAAATAAGGTAACATTTTCACTCGTTTTCGACAAACCCACCGACCCATTCATCAAGTCGATCGTACGAGCCTCTGAAGCCGCCATCATCACCCATGTGGGTAACGAAGTGGATATCAAAGGCAACATTCTGGTAAAAACAAAGCAAGCCACTCCCGAGAAAAAAGAAGCAGAAACGCCCTTAGCTGGAGTAAAGAACATCATTGGCGTATCGTCGGGCAAAGGTGGCGTGGGCAAGTCGACCGTGGCGAGCAATCTTGCCGTGTCGCTGGCACAACTCGGCTACAAAGTGGGATTGCTCGATGCCGATATTTTCGGTCCTTCTATCCCCAAGATGTTCGGTATTGAAGACGAACAACTCTACATGCAAGAAGTTAATGGCAAAAACATGATTTTGCCAGTTGAAAAATATGGAGTTAAGATTTTATCCATAGGCTTTGTGGTCGACAAAGAAAAAGCAGTGCTGTGGCGTGGAGCCATGGCCAGCAATGCCCTCAAACAACTCATCACCGAAGCTGCATGGGGCGAACTGGACTACTTCATCATCGACATGCCACCCGGCACGAGCGACATTCACCTCACGCTTGTTCAAACCCTCGCCATCACCGGGGCATTGGTGGTAACCACACCGCAAGAGGTTGCCCTTGCCGATGCCCGAAAAGGCATCAGCATGTTTCTCGGCGAACAAGTAAAAGTTCCGGTTTTGGGCATTGTTGAAAACATGTCGTGGTTCACGCCGGCAAGCCACCCCAATGAAAAATATTTCATTTTTGGTAAAGACGGCGGAAAAAATCTGGCAGAAAATCTCAACGTAAAGTTGCTTGGGCAAGTTCCATTGGTGGCAGGCATTTGCAAAGGTGGCGACGATGGCGTGCCGGTGACACTGCAAAGCACCGTATCGGGCAAATCATTCATTGAACTTGCACGCACCGTTGTGCAAGCTGTTGACGAGCGCAACAACACCATGCCTCCCACCGAGCGAGTGCTCACTCACTGAAAAACAACCAGACAATTCAGAAACATAACACACATACAAGACAAAGAAAACTTAATTAAAATGAAGAAAAAATTTCTTTTAGTGGTGAGCGTGATGGCCATGTTGCTATCGAGCTGCGGCACCACTTCCACAGTACCCATCACCGGTCGCAAGCACAATTTGCTTGTGAGCGATGCCGAGATTTTGAGTTTGAGCACTCAACAGTATAAATCCATTCTTAAAAAAAGCACATTATCGACCAATGCAGCCAACACTGCCATGGTGAAACGTGTGGGACAAAAACTGGCAACTGCTGTTGAAAACTATTTGAGGAATAACGGTGCAGCCGGTGAAATCAACAATTTCCTCTGGGAATTTAATTTGGTTAAAGACGATCAAGTGAACGCCTTCTGTATGCCCGGAGGAAAAATCGTTGTCTATGAAGGCATCCTCCCTTACACTCAAAACGAGAATGCACTTGCCATTGTGCTCGGGCATGAAATCGCTCACGCTGTGGCAAAACATTCTGCCGAACAAATATCGAAAAAAATACGTCAACAATATGGCACTCAAATCTTAGGGTCGGTGCTCAGTAGCACCGTGGGCAGCACAACGGGCAATTTGGCACAAATCGCGGCTCAACAAGGCTTTTCGTTCGCCAACTTAAAATACAGCCGTGACAACGAAACCGAAGCCGATGAAATAGGCCTTATCTTTGCAGCCATGGCAGGTTACAATCCGCAAGAGGCCATTTCGTTTTGGAAAAGGATGTCGGCAGGCTCTACAAGCAACGTGAGTGAATTTTTCAGCGATCATCCAAGCGACAGCAAGCGCATTGCCAACTTGGAGAAAAAAATGCCCATTGCCATGCAATACTATAATGCCGCAAAGCCACAAACCAATGTCAATGGCTCGACTACGAACAAAAGTTCCGGCAAAAAAGGTTCAACAGGCAAAAACAAAAAGAAGAAAAAAAGATAATCTATTTGTTCATAACTAAGAAAGTGCAAGGAGATTGTGTCGATTATTTGTCACAATCTCCTTTCTTTTTCTCTTCAATGTAATGATATATATTTCGACACAAATGCTTTTACTCTGGCTCGATATTCGGTTGGGTGGTCATGTATTGACTTGGCATGTGCCGAATTGCGGGCGATATAAAGTTCTTTTTTGCCCCGTTTGGCGGCATAAAGCGGATACACCATTTTACTTGGAACAAAATCATCGCTGTCGCCATGAATGAAAAGCATGGGCAATGTACATTTTTTCACTTGTTCGATCATGGAAGCTTGTTCAAAATTCCAACCATACTTCACTTTACACAGCATGCCGGCAATGGATAATAACGGCCATTGCGGAATGGCAAAAGGCGTTTTGAGCAACGCCGTATCGCTCAACTCGTGGGCAAACTCATCGTACACACCGGTGTAGCCACAATCTTCTACCAAACATTTCACATAATCGGGCAATTTTTCACCTGAAACCGACATCACCGTTGCAGCTCCCATCGACACACCATGAAGCACCATTTGCGATTGTGCAAAATCGCCTTTAAACCGTTCGTTGGCAATTGACATCCATTCCATCACCTGCACTCGGTCGTTCCACCCCATCTGTATGTGGTCACCTTCACTTTGCCCGTGTGCATAGAGGTCGGGCAGAAAAATATTGTAGCCCAAACTAAGATAAACATTTCCTATGTTCAACATCGACACGCTGCTGTTTTTATAGCCATGCACGAGCATCGCTACCTTAGCAGAAGGTTTGGGGGCAACTACAAAATGTGCATGTTGCCTATCGCCATTGATCACTACAAAAGTATCACGCAAAGCACCTGTGGCAACAAGACTGTCGAGCCACAACTTGAGTTGCGGATTTTTTTCTCGAAAAAGCTCTATGGCCTCTTGCTTGCTTCGTTTTTCCGGACTGAGTGCAAAATCTAAAAGATAGAGTGATGCAACAATGTTGGCAAGAGTCAACACCAGCACTGTGCACACAGCAACCATGAGTATTTTTTTCCTTTTCTTCTTTAACATCGCAAAAAAATCAATTTCGTTTACAGTCGATACAACAAAATTATAAAATAGTTCCAAAAATGGAAAATGATAAAATGCAATATCTTCTTTTCTTATTTAAAAGAGCATGAAATTTAGTAACTTTGTAAACTGACACTTTTCACATTGCAGACTATGGATTTCAAACTTCATTCAGAATATAGCCCCACAGGCGATCAACCACAAGCCATTGCCGAACTCACGCAAGGCATAGAGGACGGTATTCCTTGTCAAACACTATTGGGTGTGACCGGCTCGGGCAAAACCTTTACCATGGCAAACATCATTGCCAACACCGGTTTGCCCACACTGGTACTCTCACACAACAAAACCCTGGCTGCACAACTATACAGTGAATTTAAGTCGTTTTTCCCCGAAAATTCAGTTCACTACTATGTGAGCTACTACGACTATTATCAGCCGGAGGCTTACATTCCGGCAACCGATAAATATATAGAAAAAGATCTTGCCATTAACGATGAGATTGAGCGATTGAGGTTGAACACGATTGCCGCCTTGCAATCGGGACGACGAGATGTTATTGTCGTGTCGTCGGTGAGTTGTATCTACGGCATGGGCAATCCCGAAAGCATCAAGGAAAACACTGTTCCCATTCAAGTGGGACAAAACATTGGACGCGATGAATTTTTGCGCAAACTCGTCGATGCGCTGTATTCTCGCAACGAGTTGCAACTCTCGCCCGGCACATTCAGGGTGAAAGGTGACACCGTAGACGTCGCACTCTCGAACGAAGAATTTATATTGCGTGTAATTTTTTGGGGAAACGAAATAGAGAGGATACAATTTTTGGACTATGTGAGCCAAATGCCTGTGCGCGATGAACAAAGTTTCAGTATTTTCCCGGGCAATGCGTTTGTAACCGACAAATCGACATTGGGGGCGGCAATCAACACCATCATGCTCGACCTTGGCAATCAGGTAGATGCTTTTTATCGTGAGAACCGCCCCATTGAAGCCAAACGATTGCGTGAGCGTGTGGAGTATGACATCGAAATGATTAAGGAAGTGGGCTACTGCTCGGGCATTGAAAACTATTCACGCTATTTCGACGGGCGCAATGCCGGCGACCGTCCATTTTGCCTGCTCGATTTTTTTCCAAGTGATTTTCTCACCATCATTGACGAGAGCCATGTGACAGTGCCACAAATACGCGCCATGTACGGCGGTGACCGAAGTCGCAAAATCAACTTGGTGAACTATGGTTTCAGGCTGGAAGCCGCTGTTGACAACAGGCCATTGCGATTTGAAGAGTTTGAAGCTCTCACGGGGCAAACCATCTATGTGAGTGCAACACCTGCCGACTATGAGTTGCAAAAGAGCGAAGGCGTGATTGTTGAACAAATCATTCGTCCCACCGGCCTGCTCGATCCCAAAATCATTGTTCGACCATCGAAAGGACAAATTGATGATCTCATTGAAGAAATACAGTTACGCATCGAGCATCACGAACGCACACTTGTAACCACGCTCACCAAGCGCATGGCCGAAGAATTGAGCGATTATCTGGGAAGACTCGACATACGCTGCGCCTACATGCACAGCGATGTGGAAACAATGGATCGTATACAAATTCTTGACGACTTGCGTGCCGGTGCCATCGATGTGCTGGTGGGCGTGAACTTGTTGCGCGAAGGGCTTGATTTGCCCGAGGTTTCACTTGTTGCCATTATCGATGCCGACAAAGAGGGATTTTTGCGCAGTCGCCGCAGCCTCACTCAAACGGCAGGCCGTGCAGCTCGCAACCTGAATGGTGAAGTCATCATGTATGCCGACACCATCACAGAGTCGATGCAACAAACCATTGACGAAACAGAACGTCGTCGCTCATTACAACTCAAGTACAACGAAGAACATGGTATCACCCCACAAGCCATTGTCAAAGCACGCAATGCCATTATTGGTGTCGACACCGACATGGTGCAAAGCGAAAAAAGCATTAAACATGCCCGTAAATATGAGAACAACGTAGTCGATAGCACAGCGTTGCAACAGCAATTCGTAGCAGAATTCGATGCATCGAGTGGCATTGCGGCCGATCCGATTGTGAGCTACATGAGCGCACACAATCTGGAAAACGCCATCGAACATCTCAAAACAGAAATGATTAAAGCCGCCAAAGACATGAGATTTATCGAAGCGGCACAATATCGCGACGAAATCCTCAAACTCCAATCCAAACTTCCTCAGCAATAGCCAAGGAATTCCCCCAAAAACGGCAACCAATTTGCTCAACAAGCAGACAAAAGCAGTCTGGAAGCAACGTGATGAACCAAAACTGTAACCTTAGCGGTCTAATGACCGATTTGGGTTAAATTGATAAAGAGAAAGTATGCTTTTTATTGACGATGAGTGTATGTTTTGGAGAAAAGAGTTATCTTTGCTACGATATTTTGATGCTTAACTGTCAAGAGCATCGTTTTAAAGGTTTTTGAATCATAAAAAACAGCATCATGTTCATTATTGGCATTGCCGGTGGAACCGGCTCGGGCAAGACCACAGTAGTACGCAAAATCATGGAACGTCTCCCCCAAGGCGAGGTTGGCATCATTTCACAAGATTCCTATTACAAGGACTCGAGCCACGTGCCTGTTGAAGAACGCCAAAACATTAATTTTGACGAACCTGCGGCCTTCGACTGGCCACTGCTTTTGGAACACCTCAAGCAACTCAAAGAAGGCAAAGCCATTGAAATGCCCACCTATGACTATCTCACCTGCTCGCGCATGAAAGAAACTGTGCACATGATGCCCCATGAGGTGGTTATCATCGAGGGTATTCTCGTGTTTAGCGACGCAAAATTGCGCAACATGATGGACATTAAAGTTTTTGTAGATGCCGATGCCGACGATCGTCTCATTCGCGTCATCAGTCGCGACTGCATTGAACGTGGGCGTACTCCCAAAATGGTCATCGAACGCTATGAAAAAGTGCTCAAACCCATGCACCAGTTGCACATCGAACCGGCCAAAAAATCGGCCGACCTCATCGTGCCCGAAGGTGGACACAATGAGGTTGCCATTAACATGATGGTCGACTACATCAAGAGTCGTCTATAACAACACTCACCTCCATTTTTCCACAAAAAAGATGAAACTTCCTTGGTCACATCAAGATAACACAGCAAAAGTGTCTCAACAGACACTGCAAGAGGGCATAAAAACGATTAACGACACCTTGCCACTCTCGCTCGTGGAACGCAACAAAGAGGACATTCTTGCCGAAGCCGATGTACAAGCATCTGAAATAGAAGCCGGCGAGGAGGCACGACAGCAGGGCAAAGATAAAAATCAAAAAAAGCCTTTAAAAAACCTGATTGCCGAACTCCACAAAGCCGGCGAAGAGGGTTGCTTGGTGTTGCGCACCGAAGATTTGGTAAAAAAATATCGCCAACGCACAGTAGCCAACCATGTTTCGATTAACGTTCGCCAAGGCGAAATTGTGGGATTGCTTGGCCCCAACGGAGCAGGAAAGACCACAACCTTTTACATGACCACCGGGTTAGTGACACCCAACGAAGGGCGTGTTTTCCTGAATGATATGGAAATCACCAAATTACCCGTCTACAAACGAGCGAAGCTGGGAATTGGCTATCTGCCACAAGAAGCATCGGTATTTCGCAACCTCACTGTTGAAAACAACTTGAAACTGGTGCTCGAAATGACCAAGACCTCTCCCGAATATCAGCGAGACAAGCTCGAAGAACTCATTGCCGAATTTCACTTGGAAAAGGTGCGCAAAAATCTTGGCAACAGGCTGTCGGGTGGAGAACGCCGCCGTTGCGAGATTGCCCGATGTCTGGCCATTAACCCGCGCTTTATCATGCTTGACGAGCCGTTTGCCGGCGTTGACCCCATTGCCGTTGAAGACATTCAAAGCATTGTGTATCGGCTGAAATCAAAAAACATAGGCATCTTAATCACCGATCACAACGCCCCTGAAACTTTAAGCATCACCGATCGCGCCTACTTGCTTTTTGAAGGAAAAATTTTGTTTCAAGGTTCGAGCGAAGAACTGGCCGAAAATCCGGTGGTGCGAGAAAAATATCTTGGACGCAATTTCATTTTCCGCCGTAAAGACTTTGGAGATTAATTATCTTAGTCACACAACAAGCAACATAGAGCAGGCTTGCCATCGGAGGCATTGGCCGGGCGTTTCGGCACCATCGTGCCACTGGTGAAGACCGGAGTCGCATTATTCCAAATCGGTCATTAGACCACTAAGGTTTATCTCCCTCCCGCCGCTTTCGGGACGGGAGGGAGATTTCGAGAGATATTTATTTTTGTGGATAGATGGCACCCATAGCGCCTTTGTTGCCCATGTGGTAATCCACTTCACTGTCAGCTCCATATTTGTAATAGAAATCGATGTGATTGCCGTAGGAGGCGGTGTTTTCATCGTATTCTACTTTCAATGTTTCAAAATCTACACCGTGCCAGTTCCGAACATTCAGTCTCATTAGCGTTTGCATCAGAATACTTCCGTCGTCATTGTAGGTGACGGCATTGATAAGAATATATGGCCAGCTATTGCTATCAATACCAAAGTCAGTTACTTCCATTTTGCCGTAGTGTCCTTCTGCGGTCTTATAGACAAGAAATTTTTTCTCGTTTATCATCTCCGGTCCAGTCAGGTGCATAAGTGAGGACATCTGTGTTTCCATCTTCTTGATGTTCTCGAATGTGATACCGTCGAAAGTGGTTGAAGGAGGTACTGCCCCACCCGGTGTTTCGCCACCACCGCCTCCTGAACCGCCAGAGCTTCCACCGCCAATGTTGCCCTTGAGCTCAGCGAGTTTGGCGATGATCTGTGCGAGAGCATCGGCTGCACCAGTGTTGCCATTCTTTACTTCGGCAATGAGGTTGTTAATGGCGGTGATGACTTCGCCTATCTTCGTGGCGATGTCTGCCTGTGCCGTACCGAGCGATTCTATCTCTGTCTTCATCGCGTTCAGGGCTGCCACCACAGCATCGAACTTGTTGCTGTAATCGGGCATTCCCTTGATAGCCGCTTCTATGGCGGCGAGCTTGTCGCCGTAGTCGGGCAGGTTGTCGATGGCGGTCTTGATGGCTGCGAGCTGCGAGCTGTAGTCGGGCAGTGCCTTGATGGCCGCCTCGATGAGAGCGAGCTTGCTTTCAAGCGTGGTGTTCAGACTGTTGATCGCATCGGTAATGGCTTCTATCTTTGCCTCCATATTGCCTTGCAGGTTGTTAATGGCGGTGATGAGTTTGCCTGCCATTTCCTCCTGTTTGAGGGTCTGGTTCTTGATTGCCGTCTCCAAGAGGGCAAGCTTGCTCTCCAAGGTGAGCGTCTGTGCTTTCATCGCCGCCTCGATGGCTGCGAGCTTGGTCTCGAGGGTGGCATTCACGGAGTTGAGCACGTCGATAATGGCTTGCAGCTTGGTCTGCTGATCGGTGTTCATCTTGTCGATGGCCTCGGTGAGCTTCTTGATGGCTTCTTCGTTCTTGAGCGAGCCGTTGTTGATGGCTTCCACCACCTTGGTGAAGTCGTTGATGACCGACACGTTCATCGTGTAGTTGATTTCGGGTGCGTCTTCCTGACACGAGGTGAGTAGCACAGGTGTTGTCAACAGCATGGTGATGGCGAGCAGGATAAATTTAATTCGTTTCATATTGTTAAGACCTCCCCTGACCCCTCCCAAGGAGGGAAATGCCTGATGGAGGCTGAGCATTGTTGGTTTTTACTTTTTGTTGTTCAAATCTTGCAAATTGTTTTATCTTTCTACGGTTATCGTTACCCTGCGACCTTCGGCTCTCGGTTTGCCCTGCCGTTCGCCAATGGCGGTCGTTGGGTGCAGATCGCCGGGGGCGAAGCCTTCCTTGACGAGTGCTTCCACCACGCGGGTGAGGCGACGCTCGGAGAGCCGCTGGTTGTAGCCTTCGGCACCGGGCGTGCTGGCTTCGGCCACGAGAGAGAGTTTCCTGCCCTGTACACTTCGGGCAAAGACACGAAGACTTTCGGCTTCCTCACGGCTCATATAGGAGCTGTTGTGGGCGAACTGCACGAAGTGCGGAGGCAGAACTTCTGCCACGGGGGCAGGCTTGGTGGTCTCGCAGTCGGAGAGACGACGTTGAAGCTCGGCATTCTGCTCTTCTGCCTCGCGACGTGCCACGGCTTCACGGTCGGCTTGCGCCTTGGCTTCGGCAGCCTTGCGTTGCAGGGCGTTCACACGGTCGTTCAGCGTGGCGATTTCGCCCTCGTAGTAGGCACGCTGCACACGGGTCCGGCTCGGCACGAAGTTGTAGCGCACGGTGGCAAGGGCGAAGATGATATTCTTCGGGGCGATGTTCTTGCGGTTGAAGAGCCGGTCCGTCTCGCCTTTCAGCCCCACGGTGAACCGGCGACTCACGCCGGCCTCGATGTGGAGCGAGACAGGAATGTAGAAGGTGTTGAACTTCTCGTGCCGGTTGGTCGTTCGCACGTTGCCCGTAATGGTGACGGAACCGTCGTTGCTCACACTCTCACCATCTACAAAAGGCGTGGTCTTGCCGTCCTGCGTCTTGGTATTGCTGAAATAGATGCCGTATTCGTTGCCACGCCCGATGGTGTAGCCCACGCCCGTACCTATCTAGATATTGAGCCACTGCGCCCGGCGACACGGCCACAGCTCCATGAAGTTGAAGCCTGCGCCGAGCTTCATGTTGTGGAAGTTCATCAGGTAGTTGCCGTATACCTTCACGGGCATCGTTTTGGTGTCGAGCTGCGAGAGGCGTTGCTCTCGGCGGTAGCGCGACCAGAGGTATTCGGCTCCCACACGCACCCACGGACGGATGGTGAAATCCACGCCGCCACCCACGGCAGGCGACTGTTTGTAGCTGCGCTTGGCGTCGAGGTTCCGGTACCACACATCGGTAGCCCACGACAGTCCGCCCTCGGCGTAGATGCTCCAATGAGCCTTCCCCTGCCCCCTCTCTGGAAGGGGAGCCTTAGACTCGTTGGCTTGCGCATGCAAGCCAACGGCTGTAGTGGCGAGCAGGAGGGTTAGTCCTGCTCTTGCCCATCTGTGGCTGAGTGGCGGAATGAGCGGTTTTGATAGTATTCTGTTCATATTGTTAAACAATCTGGTTATCAGGACAATTAATTATCTAACTTTTCGCCTTGCCCTTCCAGCTGATGCTGATGGTGTGCGGCTTGCCGTCGCCGAAGTACTCGGATTCCGTCGTGATGCGTCCGTCCACGAGGGTCACTTCCGCTTCACCGGTTGCTTTGTCGACATTGGTTTTCAGTGTTCCGGCAGAGAACACGAAATTAGGATTGTCGCTTCCATCACCGGAGAAGATGAATTTCTGTGCTTTCATCACTGCAACCGACCAGCTCAAACCACTGCATCCGTCGGGCTTCTTGGCCATATCGAAAGTCTTTCCATTGTGGAATTCGGGCACTCCTGCCACGACTGCCGTGTAGTCTGAGAACTGCAACATAAGCCAATACGAGCCATTTTTAAAGAAGGAGAGTTCGGCGGTTGTCACGTTGTGCATCTTACCATCGAGGGTGATGGTATTGGTGAATGTTACGGGGTCGTCGCCGGAGCAGGCGGTAAACGCTACGCTCATCATCACTGCCACTGCGAGGGCAAGAGCCTTGCCTGCCATGCTCGCAAAAAGATTCTTCTTTTTCATTGTTGTTTATATTAAGAGGTTATTAAATTTGTTTACTGTATATATCATTATCCTCTCTTGCGGGGCTACACCTTATTCGATGTTGAGACAATCAACTATGCCTTTATGGCCCTTCCCTTCCAACTGATGCTGACGGTGTGCTCCTTGCCATCGCCACGAGGGTGTTACTGAGTTTTAGTTTCTTCATAATTTCTGTGCCTCCCTGTTGAAATCCCCTTTTGGGGCAACGCATTGCAGAAGGCCCGGACGTTAGGGTTATTAACTTTGAGGTTTGTTGCCTATTTGCCCTTAACTTTAATTATTACAGGCAGACGGCGAAGAGGCTCACGATGCGTTGCCAGAGGGTGGGGCGGCGTGCCGGCTCTCGGGAGTGCTGCTCGGGTGGCAGATTTTCGTGGTGAGGATCACCCCCGGGTTTCACGCCACGGTGGTCGAGCTCGTCGTCGATCATGTCGCGTATGGTGTCGAGGAGATCGAAGCGGTCTTCCGAGAACTGCATGTTGCGCCGCTGCCGCCAGGTGAGTTTGTCGTCTTCATGCTGTTTCATATCTTTTTCGATTTTTTCAGATTCTTGTTGCAAAGATAGGGTCGAACAACGCGAAACCACCTGTCCCTATCGGACAAAAAACTATCACCATCGGACATTCTGCATTTCAGCGACCTATCACTATCGGACATCGCGACGCCACAACTTGCTACGACCCAAAAGTTTACCGGTGATAGTTTTTGTCTTTTTAACAAATGGCGAAAAAGGCTTGGGAAAGTGGAAATTTGCCGTCAATGAGACTATTTCAGCCTTGAACCCCAATCGGTCATTAGACTGCTAAGGTTTACAATGAGCGGTTCATCGTGTTGCTTCCCGACTGCTTTTGTCTCTTGCCGGCATCTTGGTTGCCGTTTTTTTCTTGATGCAGCCCGATACGTCTTCAAAAAAAATAAGAGCGGACTCTAATGACCGATTTGGGTTGAAACTGACAAAGCGCAAGATAAATGAAGTTTTCGTTGGTATCCACAAAAGCTTTATGTAACTTTGTCACATCTGAAATAGAACTTTAAATTTGTCCGCATTGTGAATAGTCATTTGATAAAAAGGGCGATGGCATCGTCAATAGAAAGGCTTTTCAAGTTTTTGCCCGTCATAACTCTGACCGGTCCTCGTCAGTCGGGCAAGATCACGCTGTGCCACAAGATGTTTGCCAACCTGCCCTACGCCAACCTTGAAGATGCCGCCACGCTTGCTGAGGTGCATCTTGCCCCCAAGGCGTTTCTTGCCAAATATCTCCAAGGGGTGATTATAGACGAGACGCAGAATTTCCCTGAGATTTTCTCTTATTTGCAGGTTGCCACAGATGAGAACCGAATGACTGGTGGCAAGCGTCGCTTCATGATAACGGAGAGTAACAAATTGAACCTTAATCATGAACAACCCTAAACCATTGCATATATGCAACATCACAAACATAACCGCAAACCTCTTTTACAGCCTCTGTATGAACCGTTTAATATTTATGGGGGGAGCGCCACCATCTGATTTTAAGCGTTTTAGGCGCATTTATCGCCGTCTTTTTCCTGCTCGTTTCGTGTGGAGAGAAGCCGGTGGGTTTCTCTGCCGACGACCGACGGACAGCCGACAGCATCGTGCGCACCGTGCACACGCCCGACTCGCTCGCCCTGCTGCAAAAGCGGCTGGAAAGCGAGGGCGACAGGCCGGGCAGCATCGCAGCCCTGAGGGAATGGGGCAAGGCGTTGCGCAATGAGAGCCGGTTTGACGAGGCGTTGCACACCCACAGCGAGGGACTGCGACAGGCCGAGGCCGTAGGCGACACCATAGAATGGGTGCAGGCTCTGAACAACATCGGCACCGACTACCGGCGCATGGGCGTGCTCGATGTGGCACAGGAATATCATTACAACGCGTGGAAAATGAGCGAGGAATGTGCCGACACCTCGTTCGTCGCCAAGAAGAACCGTGTGGTGTCGCTCAACGGACTGGGAAACATCTACATGGCACTCGGCAACTACGAGCGCGCCGACAGCGTGCTGCGCATGGCATTGGAGGGTGAGCAGGAATTGCACAGCGCGCTGGGGCAAGCCATCAACGACGCCAACCTCGGCGCCATCTTCGAGCACCAGGGACAGACAGACTCGGCATGGGTGTATTACCGCAAGTCGATGGCACTCAACACAGAGGCCGGCAACGACCTCGGCATATCGCTCTGCCACACCAATTTCGGCTCGCTCTACGAGAAGGCCGGGCAATACGGCAAGGCGAAAATGGAATACGAGACGGCCTACCGAATGATGCAAGCCTCGAAGGACGAATGGCATGCCCTGAACTCGCTCATCGCCCTTGCCGGCATCTGCCATGTAACGGGCAGTGGTGCCAAGGAAACGGAATACCTCGACAGGGCAAGGCAGATGGCAGAACGCATCGGCTCGAAGGAGCATCTGGTGGAAATCCACACCTTATATTATCGGCACTACAAGCAGACGGGCGACTGCCGCTCGGCATTGGCTTCGTACGAACAAGCCACCGCCATGCTGGACAGCGTGCTGGACATGGAGAAGATGAACCGCATACAGAACGCGATCCTGAGCATCGAGCGCAACCGACAGGAAAAGGAAATGGGTGAGGCACGGCTCCGCATAGAGCGGGAACGCACGGCGAAGTGGGTGGGCTACATCGTCTTCGGCATGGTGGCACTCTCGTTGTCGGGACTGATAGCCCTGTTGCTCTATATCCTGCGCATACGCCGCCGCAGCCACCTGACGCTGAAACGGCTCTCGGCTTTGCGCGAAAACTTCTTTACCAACATCACCCACGAGCTGCGCACGCCCCTCACCGTGATACTCGGAATGAGCCACGACCTCGCCAAGGACGAGGGTTGCACGACTACCACGAAGGAGAAAGCACAGGCGATAGAGCGACAGGGCGAGGAACTGCTCACGCTCATCAACCAATTGCTGGACATATCGAAAATCAAATCTGCCGTGGGAAATGCCGACTGGCGCAACGGCAATATCATCGCCTACCTCACGATGACCGTTGAGAGTTTTCGCGACTATGCACGCAGCCGCAACATCGACCTGCAGCTTTTGGCCAACGAGGCAATAGAAATGGACTTCGTGCCCGACTATATGGCCAAGGTGATGAACAACCTGCTCTCCAACGCCTTCAAGTTCACCCCCGAATACGGCAAGGTGAGCGTGGTGGCACAGCGCGAGGGCGACCGGTTGCTCATCGAGTTGACGGACACGGGCAAAGGCATGGACAGAGAAACGCAGATCCATGTCTTCGAGCCGTTCTATCAGGCAAAAGGCGAGATGCAGAACATCGGCACGGGCGTTGGGCTGGCACTCGTGAAGCAAATCATCGACTCCATCGGCGGAACCGTCACGGTGGAAAGCGTGCCGGGCAAAGGCACAACCTTCCATCTCTCCGTGCCTATCCGCAACGAGATTAAGCAAAAGATAACCGGCACGGCGACGGCCGTTGTCCCCATGCTGCCCAAGAGAGAGACAAGGCTACAAGACAGCGAGGGCGATGACAGCATGTACCGCCTGCTCGTCATCGAGGATAATCGCGACATTGCCGCCTACATCGGCTCGCAGTTCATGGACCGCTATGCCGTCAGTTACGCCGACAACGGACGCGACGGACTGGAAAAGGCACAGGAACTCGTGCCCGACCTCATCATCACCGACCTGATGATGCCCGGCATGGATGGGCTCGAAGTTTGCCGGCAGGTGCGCGTCAACGAGATTATCAACCACATTCCCATCATCGTCGTAACGGCAAAGATTACGGAAGAGGAGCGCATCAAGGGATTGGAAGCCGGGGCCGACGCTTATCTCGCCAAGCCGTTTAACGTCGACGAGCTACGCACAAGGGTGGAGAAACTCTTGGAGGGCAGACACCTGCTGCAGGCAAAGTTTGCCCAAATGATGCCCGAACGCAAAGAAGACATCGGACAGGACGACGGCAAGACAAACGAAGCAGATCTGCGCTTCCTCGCAAAGGTGTCAAGCGTTGTCAACAGGCAACTCGACAAGAACAGGGAGGTAGATGTGGCATTCGTCGCTTCTGCCGTATGCATGAGCACCCGGCAGTTTCATCGGAAGATAACCGCCCTTGTCGGACATCCGCCGACGGCATATCTCCAACGCCTCAAAATAAAGCGTTCCCGCAACCTGCTGAACAGGGAACCCAATATCAGTTTGGCGGAGGTGGCCGATCGCTGTGGCTTCGATGCCTATCCCAACTTCGTGCGGGCGTTCAAGAACGTCATGGGGGTTACGCCTACGGAATATCGCAGACAGAGCGAGCAGTAAGAACATTTCACTCTTCTACCCTACCATGACGGTACTGTAAAAAGACACCGACAGCAGTGAGCACAATGCTCCCCCCCAACACCAACGGGTTGGAAACGCCAAGCGTGTTGAAACTGTCGAGATTTACCGCCCCTTGCTCTTCAAGCCAAGTCATCACCACAACCATGCCATTGTTGAAGGCATGAGCAACAATCGGCACCCAAATGCTACGTGTCCACAGCATGAGGTAGCCAAGCCATACTCCCAGCAACATGCGTGGAAAGAAACCAAAAAATTGAAAATGAAAAGCACTGAAAACAATGGCAGTGACAATGATTGCAACATGTCGGTTCATGGGGCGATCGAGCGAAAGTCCCAACAACGAACCACGGAAAATTGTTTCTTCTCCAATAGCAGTGAGCACTCCCACCACAAGTACCATACCCGTCATTTGCATGAATGAGTTTCCTTGCAGCAATCCTGTGGTCATGGCTTGAGCCGCATCTTCGAGCCTTCGCATGACTTGTTCAAGCCCTTTCATCGAATCGGGCAAAATGAGCCGGCTGTTCCAATCTACCAAAAAATTCATGAGTGGTATAGAGGTGAAATAAATAACAATTGCCATGATCAAGGCAAACCAAGATGGAGCTTTGTCGTAGCGCAAAGCATGCCAAAGACGTTGTTTGGAGAAAAAGCGAGCACACAAAATGGCTGTGAGAATAAAACCTAACACATTCTGAAAAACAGAACCCAAAATAACCATAGCTGTGGCAGACATGCCGAACAAACGTTGCAAAACAAGCGTTGTTGCCTGCGAGAGAGCAAGCATCGCAAACATCACTCCGAAAACTATTGCGACTTTAACCGGATAAGAATAGTTTTTTTCCATGTCAGCAAAAAAAAAGAAAATAATTTATTTTTGCTGTAAAATTACACAAATTAATCATTTTTCAGCACATTTGATGCAAGCGTAAATTCAATTAGCAAATGCAACTATTAGTGAAATATTAAAGAAATGATTTTATCGGACAAAGGAAGAGAAAAAAATCTCTATCCTTTGTTCCGAAAGGATAAAATCTCTATCTTGGCCTTCGTCCAAAAAAGTTGCG
>JBGYAB010000050.1:0-21208 GCA_041815985.1 Sodaliphilus sp.
ATACAAAATATATGGAAGAGAGGGCATGATTGCCATTGAGGTGGCAAAAAGCCTTTCATCCCCTGTCCGCTATTCTGTTTATTCCATAGCCGGGGAGATGATAGATCATGGAAGCCTAACTTCCTCCCATTCTATCCAAATTCCATCAAGAGGCATTTATATTGTCCGTGTCGGCAATACCGTACACAAAATTCTCTTATAGTTATCACCGGATATACGGCACTTGATGTTTGATTTACCATTCAAGTGCCGTTTTTTTGAAGGCGTAACGGACTGCATCAAGAAAAACGGCAACCAAGATGCCAACAAGCATGCAAAAGCAGTCGAGAAGCACGCAATGAACTGATAATTGTAAACCTTAGCGGTCTAATGACCGATTGGGGTTTAATATCGAGAAGAGCTATGTTATGCGTAACGCATACTGCTTTGTAAGATTTGAATAGATTTGCTCGATTTCTCGTTCGCAAAGCGACTGCCAACCAAGCAAATCTATTCAAAATCAAATGAATCTTTAGATAACCATAATAAAAAAGGAATGTTATTTCTCCTCTTTTGGCTCAATGATTTTCCAAACGATAGCCGATAGTATCGCACCGATGAATGGCCCTGCAACGAAAATCCACAGATTGGTTAAGGCCGTGCCACCTTGGAAAATAGCAGGACCTATGGAACGGGCAGGGTTCACCGAAGTGCCGGTGTAGCGAATACACACCAAATGAACAAGAATGAGCGATAACCCGATTGCCAAACCGGCAAAATTGTTGGTGGCTCCATTGGTTTTGGAGGTTGCTCCCAAAACAACGAGCACAAACACCATGGTAAAGAAAATTTCGGCCAGTAAGCCACCGGCCATGCTCACGCCATTTTGCAAATCATTGGCTCCGGTGCCTTCCATGCCATCGACATTTCCCACAAGACCGAAGAGGATTGCTGCACCGATAACGGCTCCTATCACCTGAAAGAGCATGTACATGAGCGCATCTTTGCCACTCATGCGTTTGCTCAACCACACACCAAGCGTGATTGCCGGATTGATGTGGCAACCGCTAATGCCACCAATGGTGTAGGCCATGGCGATGACTGCCAAACCGAAGGCCATCGCGGTGCCGATAACCGTCCCGGCATTGGCAACAGTTGTACAGTCGGACGAACAATTAAGGCTCACGGCAACACCGCAACCCATGAGAACGAGCACCATTGTGCCGAACATTTCTGCTAAATACTTTTTCATTTTAACACAATTTTAAATGATTATTTTTAAAAATAAATACGCTATTTGTTGACTGTTTTATCATGTGTGGTGTTACAAAAATATACATTATTTTGTCAATCTGCAATAATTCATTGTCGAAAATATGAAAAATTATTTTCATTATCTTGTTTTTGGTTGGAAATTGTGATTTTGAAATGCGAGGCGTTGATGAGTTGAACGGCAAGAGGAGTTGAGAGAGAATGAGGAATCGCGTCGGCATGTTCTCTTTTGCCTCCTCTTTATTTATTGCAAAGATTAAGGTGGCATGTTGAAGCGTGGAAATATGTAGAGAGGTTAAACCTAATTTGTTTAACATTCAAAATCAATGCGGTATTTAATCACCGATTGGGGTTAAATTACAAACCAAGTGCTGGTGTCGTAGCGTGGCAGGGCGTAGACTTGCACATCGCGATCGCGCTGCTCTACATCGAAGCTGGCATCGCCCACGGTGGCTCCGAGAGCTTGCAAAGCATTGGTCATTTCGCCGATGGCGATTTCGGGCGTGTTGTTGTCGTTGCTCAAGTGGCACAAGAACACATATTTTAAATTTTGATTGTAGATGCTGGCGACAAATTGGGCGGCAACCTTGTTGTCGAGATGCCCTTTTTCGTTGCGCACCCGGTTCTTTAAATATTCGGGATAGCGTCCGCCGTCGAGCATTGCACGGTCGTAGTTGCTTTCAATCATGAGCACTTGTGCTTGGCTCATGTAGTGTTTGGCGCGCTCTGTGATGATGCCCATGTCGGTGCCCACAACAAAGCGGTGTTCGCCTGCTTCGACAAAAAAACCCATGTTGTCGGTGGCATCGTGCGAGGTTTCAAAGGCTGTGATGCTCATGCCGGCTAATTTAAAGGGAATTTCCTTGAAAATGGCTTCATGATATTCTTTTACGCGACGCGAAATGTTGTGATGACGCAACATGCCGTTCATCAACTTGGGGGTGCAATAAATGTGTATGTGTTTGTGCCGGCGCACAATTTTGTAGACGTATCGAATGTGGTCGGCATGGTCGTGTGTGAGAATGATGCCTTTTATCATTTTGGGAGTGATGCCGTTTTTGGCAAGGTCTTGGAATACATGTTCCATGTCTACTCCGGCATCGATGAGAATGCCTTCACGATCGTTCCCCAAATAGGAGCAATTGCCACTGGAACCGCTGCCAAAGCTCGCAAAATGCAATGGTTGATTGCCGGAATGTTCAAAATTGGGTTGTTGCAAAATCTCCTCTCGAGGGTCGATGGTGTCGAAATCGTCTTCATCGAAGTTGATCGACGATTGAGAATACCTGTATCTATTGTTGTTGTTTGTCATTAAATCAGTAGAGTGTCTGTTTTTGTTTACTTGTACAACAGGAAAATGGTTGGCACCTTGTTCAAGTTTGCTTTATGCCTGCCCCAGTCCTTGATGCCTCGTGTAACAATTTTTTCGTTTGTGCCGGTGATGTCGGTTGCCACACACAGCTTGAGAGTTGCCGGTAACGTTTTCACCATGTCGGCCAAAAGCGAATTGTTGCGATAAGGGGTTTCGATAAAAATTTGCGTTTGATTTTCTTTGAAAATGCGTTGTTCCATTTCTTTGAACTTGCGGGCACGTTCTCCGTCTTCAATGGGCAGATAGCCAAGGAATGCGAAGCTCTGACCGTTGAAACCGCTGCCCATGAGCCCCATTAAAATGCTGGAAGGCCCAACCAATGGCACCACCTTCAATCCTTTGCTTTGTGCGATTGCTACCACATCGGCTCCCGGGTCGGCAATGGCAGGGCAACCAGCTTCGCTAATCACTCCCATGGCATTCCCGGCTTCTAAGGGTGCAAGAAATGTGTTCACTTCGCGAGAGTTGGTGTGGCGGTTCAGTTCATAGAAAGTGAGACTGTCTATATCGATGCTTCGGTCGCATTTTTTTAAAAAACGTCGTGCCGAACGCACATTTTCAACGATGAAATGTTTAATTTCACTCACCAGCGCAATGTTGCGTGCCGGCAACACTTGAGCCAAATCGCACTCGCTCAATTGCACGGGAATTAAATATAGGGCAGTCTCTATCATCGCTTGCATTTTAAAACTTGCAAAGATACTAAAATAACCCCACATTATCCTCTCGCCTCCTCACTAAAAATTAAATAAAAAATAAAAAATCAATCTTTGGATTTCAATATCTTTCGGTGAATTTGCGCTGCGTCTCGGCAATGAAAATAAAACTGAGTGTTTTATTTTGTATTGCGCTCGACTTGCAGTAAATTTGCAATAGGTTTTAAAACTTTCTATGATCGAACGACATGTAATTATCGACACTGTTGACCCCGTGGTTTTTTACGGGGTGAATAACAGCAATATTCAACTTATTCGCAATCTCTTTCCCAAACTGCGCATGGTGGCTCGCGGCAACGTGATTACTGTGATAGGCGATGAAGAAGAAACCGCCGACTTTGAAATGAAAATCAAGAAGTTGGAGGATTTTTGCGCTCAATACAATAAACTCACCGAAGATGTGATTATCGACACCATCAAGGGGCTTCAACCTAAGGAAATCAAGGTGAATGATGCCATTGTGTATGGAGTGAATGGCAAGCCCATTGCAGCACGCACCCCCAATCAACAACTGCTGGTGGACACTTTTGCCAACAGCGACCTGACCTTTGCACTCGGACCTGCCGGAACTGGCAAAACCTATCTGGCAATAGCTCTGGCGGTGCGTGCGCTCAAAAATCGAGAAGTGCGCAAAATCATTCTTTCGCGTCCTGCCGTTGAAGCCGGCGAAAAACTGGGATTTCTGCCCGGCGACATGAAAGATAAAATCGACCCCTACTTACAACCGCTCTACGATGCTTTGGAAGACATGATTCCCGGTATGAAGCTCAAAGAATACATGGAAACCAATGTCATTCAAATTGCACCGCTGGCATTCATGCGTGGTCGCACGCTCAATGATGCCGTTATTGTGCTCGATGAGGCTCAAAACACTACCTCTCACCAAATCAAAATGTTCCTCACTCGGTTGGGCATGGGGTCGAAGATGATTATCACCGGCGACACAACGCAAATTGACTTGCCGCGTTCGGTGACTTCGGGACTGATACAGGCTCTCAAAATATTGAAGAGCGTGAAAGGCATTGGCAAGGTTGAGTTTGAGAAAAAAGATATTGTGCGTCATCAGCTTGTGCAACGCATTGTTGAGGCCTATGAGCGACACGATGCCCTCATGAAAGCCGGGTTGGAAGATGACGGAAAGACGCATGACACCGATTAAAACCGCAATAAACTCTTGTTACAAACTAAAAAAATGAAAATAAAAAATGGCTAACACATTAACTCACACCAACTTCAACTTTGAAGGTCAAAAAAGCGTTTATCACGGCAAGGTTCGTGACGTGTATAACATCGACGATGCAATTCTCGTCATGGTGGCCACCGACCGCATTTCGGCATTTGATGTCATTCTACCCAAAGGCATACCCTCGAAAGGGCAGGTGCTTAACCAAATTGCCGCCAAATTTCTCGATGCAACCGCCGACATTGTGCCAAACTGGAAATTAGCTACTCCCGACCCCATGGTAACTGTTGGCTTGCGATGCGAAGGTTTTCCGATTGAAATGATTATCCGTGGTTATCTCACCGGCAGCGCATGGCGTGCCTACAAAAACGGCGAGCGTGAATTGTGTGGCGTGAAACTGCCCGATGGCATGCGTGAGAACCAAAAGTTTGAGCAACCAATCATCACCCCCACCACCAAGGCCGAAACCGGACACGACGAAAATATCTCTAAGGCCGAAATCTTGGCACAAGGTTTAGCAACCGCCGAGGAATATGAAACAATGGAGAAATACACGCGTGCACTGTTTGAGCGTGGCAGTGAAATTGCTGCCGGAAAAGGGTTGATTTTGGTTGACACCAAATATGAGTTCGGAAAACGCGGTGACACTGTGATGTTGATGGACGAAATTCATACCCCCGATTCTTCGCGCTATTTCTATGCCGAAGGTTACAAAGAAAAGTTTGAAAAGGGTGAGCCGCAAAAACAATTGAGCAAAGAGTTTGTGCGCCAATGGCTCATTGAACACAACTTCATGGGGCAAGAAGGCGAACAAGTGCCCGAAATGACCGATGAATATTGCGAAAGCGTGGCACAACGCTACATTGAGTTGTATGAAGACATAATTGGCGAAAAATTTGTGCGCAACGATCAAGAAGACACCGACTTGGCAACACGCATCGAGAAAAACGTGGCCAACTATCTTGCCGGTTGCAAGTAACTTGCAGTCTTTGCATCACATGCAAAGGCAGGAGGACAGCCCATTTGCATCTTTGTGATTAAGAAAAACAGAAGAAACGACATGAAAACAGGAATGGAGGAGAGAAGGTTGTGCAAGAGCTATTCGTCTCCTCTGCCTTTTTCGTTGGCACGACACGACACCGATGGAAAAAGTAGAAAAGATTAAACCATACGCCCAAAGCGAGGGCAAAACCGAGCAGGTGAAGCAAATGTTTGATGCTATTGCGCCTGCCTATGATTTCATGAATCGTGCCATGACCTTGGGTATTGACAAGTGGTGGCGCAAACTGGCACGAAAAAAAATTGCGACATTCAAGCCTCAAAACATACTTGACGTGGCTACGGGCACGGGCGATTTTGCCATTCAACTCTACAATCACATCAAGCCACACTCGCTCGTGGGAATAGACCTGAGCGAAGGCATGCTCGGCGTTGCCCGAAAAAAAGTGAAGGCAAAAGGCTTGACCGGCAAAATTGCATTTGAACAAGGCGACTGCCTGAACATGAGGTTTGAAGATGGCAGTTTCGATGCAGTGAGCGTTGCCTTTGGTGTGCGCAACTTCGAGCACATCGGGCAAGGCTACAAAGAGATGTTTCGAGTGATGAAACCCGGCGGTGTGCTTTGTGTCGTTGAACTTTCAACTCCTCGCAACAAGTTCATTCGTTTTTTCTATAACCTCTATGCCATGCACATGATTCCGTTTTTCGGCTCTCTCAAAAGTGGCGACAAGAATGCCTATCGCTATTTGCCCGAGAGCATTGCGGCAGTTCCACAGGGCGAAGCCATGATTGCAATCATGACCGATGCCGGCTTTCACGATTGCAAAGTAAAGCGTCTCACACTGGGCGTATGTAGCATTTACACAGGCATCAGGTAAATCTCTCCTCAAAAGCGCACAAATGTCAATAGTAAGGGAGTGGAATTATTGTTTGGTAAAGGAGGGTGATGCAATTTTTAAGTATTGTTCGATTTTGCTGTAAGGTAGCAAAACGAAACATGAGGTTTCAGAGAAACCGGGTAATTCTTGTGGCTGATAACAAAATACAACTCCCTTGGGTAGCAATGCCACATCGGTGGCGCAAAGAACCTGCTCTTGTTGTGAGGCGACTGTCGCATGAGGAGTGTAGGTCAATGCTTCGTAATTGTTTTTTCCCTTTTCATTCATTTGGCGACTGATACTTTCTTGTATCAACTTGTTTATTGCGTCGTGAGCATCGGCTTTGAATATGTCGTTTGTTGTCAATCGCTTGCCGGTGAGTTTGTCGAATGTTGCATAACGAAAAGTGCCGTTGCTTAGGTGTGTATTTGTGCAAGCGCATTCGCTCAAGAAGGTTACATGCTTGGCAGTTTGTGCACGTTGAAAAATGGTGACATGGCTCATGAGATCGGTTGCAACAGCTTCGGCCGAGAGGGTGAGCAGATCGTGAAAGTATTCAAACAGTTCGTCGATCATGGCATTTTGTATCACATCTTGATCGGCAGGCTCTTGCTCAATGTTGCACACGGCTCCCAATTCATTCACGACCCAACTGCGAATGCTGTTGCCAAGTGGTGTATCGACGTTTGGCACGGCTATTGCAAAGGTGCTCGATGCAATCACTTGCTTTAATGCCGAATCTTGTTCTGTGTTTTCGATGTCATCAAGATAAATCTCGTTTTCAAGCATGTTGATAGTGTCAACCTTGCACCATGTTTCCACGCTGTCGTGCATTTCAAAAAGAGCCTTGGCTTTGCCGTAGAGCGAACCATAGCTGCTCGGAGTAGAAAAAAAACGATCTGCCCCATAGTTTGCCATGAGCATGCCATTGGACAAGACACCCAAACCGGCATAGCAGGGAAAGGCAATTTTGTCACCACTCAAAGTTACAAGCCAGTTTTTGCCTTGGCAAATCTGTGGAATTAAAAACAGGCTGGTGGTGGTGTTGTCGCACAAAAAATGTACTGCGCAATCGCCCTTGAATTCTCGAAATTGAGGAGAGAGCCAATGACGCTTACTGTCGTAGATGCTTAAAGCGTTGTCGAGGTTGGTGATTTTCAAGAAGCGATAGGCGCGAGTAGCGGTATCGGAGAAAATGGTGTCGACAGCCTTGTAGGCTTTGGGAGAAAGCTCCCTAAGCTCCGTTTGAGACCTCCCCATGCCGGTGGCGAGAATAATGAGTAGAAAGGCGATGATGTAGCGTTTCATTTTTTCTTGATAACAGACTTATAACTAAATCGAGATTTGCTTAAATGATAGAAACTTGCAATTTAGCGATTGCAAAAATAGTCAATAAATCTGGAACGTGCGAAGTAAACTTTCTCCTTTTTAGTTGGAATGTTCAATTTTAATAGCTAATTTTGTAGTGTAAACAGCTTTGGAAAACTGACAAATTATCATAAAACAAATTTATCATGAGCGAAGAAAAATTTAGAGTTGAAAGTGACCTTTTAGGTGAACTTAAAGTGCCTGCTGAGGCTTACTATGGCGTTCAAACTCAACGCGCAATCAACAATTATCACATTTCGGCCCTTCATATGTATGACGTGCCCGAATTTGTTAATGCCATTGCATACGTGAAAATGGCTGCCATGCAAGCCAACAACAAGCTCGGCGTGATTAACGACGAAATTTCTAACGCCGTGACACAAGCTTGCAAGGAAATTCTCGATGGCAAGCTGCACGACAACTTCCCGGTTGATTTGATGCAAGGTGGCGCCGGCACCAGCGTTAACATGAATGCCAATGAAGTGATTGCCAACCGTGCCCTTGAAATCATGGGACACAAAAAGGGCGAGTATCAATATTGTTGGCCCAACGATCACTTGAACTGTGGTCAATCGACCAACGATGTTTATCCCACCACCATTCGCTTGACGTTTATCTTGCTGAACAAGAAGCTGGAAGCCAGCCTTACACGCATGATTGCCGCTTTGCGCATGAAAGCCGAAGAGTTCAAAAATGTGATTAAGATGGGACGCACGCAGTTGCAAGACGCAGTGCCCATGACATGCGGACAAGAGTTTAACGCATTTGCCAACAACTTGGAGGAAGAACTCGCCAACCTCAACTACAATGTGAAGTTGATGTATGATACCAACATGGGCGGTACTGCTATTGGCACGGGCTTGAATGCAGTTCCGGGCTTTGCCGAACTTTGCACCGAAAAATTGGCCGAACTCACCAACGAGCCATTCACGCTTGCTGCCGACTTGGTTGAGGCTACTCCCGACACCGGCGACTATGTGAGCTATAGTGGTGCGCTGAAACGCTTGGCAGTTAAGTTGAGCAAGATGTGCAACGACTTCCGTTTGATGGCTTCCGGCCCTCGTTGCGGTTTGCACGAAATCAACCTGCCTCCTAAGGCTCCGGGTAGCTCAATCATGCCTGGCAAGGTGAACCCGGTTATCCCCGAAGTTACCAATCAAGTGTGCTTCAAGGTTATTGGCAATGACATGACCGTGACATTTGCCGCCGAAGCCGGACAACTCCAGCTCAACGTTATGGAACCGGTTATCACAGAATGTATTATCGAGAGTGTAACTTGGTTGAGCAATGCTATCGATACCCTCACCGAAGAGTGTATCAAGGGCATTACCGTGAACAAGGAACACACCGACGACATGGTGAAGAACAGCATTGGCATTGTTACTGCATTAAATCCTTACATTGGCTATAAGCAGAGCACCAAAGTTGCCAAAAAAGCTCTTGAAGAAAACCGCTCGGTCTATGACATCGTGCTTGAAGAGGGCTTGATGACACAAAAGGAGCTTGACGATGCACTTGATCCTCAAAACATGCTTTCGAGTAACCGCAAATTCACAGTATAATATACTATAACATTGCAAAAATAAGAGAGGCTGTGTCAAATGAACTGCACAGCCTCTCTTGTCTTTTTTCCTTTTCGTTTTTGAGAAGAGAGCTAAAAGCCAATGTGCACGTCCACACTGTGGAGGTCGCACTTGAATGGCGGGGTGAGTTTGCTGATAGTGATTTCGCCACCCGAAATAGTGGGAAATTGTTTTTTGATGGCTTCTATAACTCGCCAAGCCACGTGTTCGAGCAGTTTCGAAGGATTAGCCATTTCTCTTTCGAGCAAATGATAAAGTTCGGCATAATTGACGGTACCGGTCAAGTCGTCGTTAATCATGGCCTTATCCATTGCGCAATATACCTTTAATGTCACTTCAAAGTGGTTGCCTATCACATGTTCTTGCTCTGCCACTCCGTGGTAGGCAAAGAATTTGCATTTATTCAGAGTAATCGAGTTCATTTTGTGTCGGGATTTTCGGGTTGTGGCACCCACACGTATGCACCCAAGTCGATGGCATTGCGCGTGAAACGGTCGTTGCCAAACCGGTCGTAGCGTGCGCTTTCGGGACACAGGCTGCGATCGCCCTTGCCTATGGCATCGCTTTTGTTGTCCAATCGGTAGTCAAACACATACTTGTCGCGATTGACCAAGAATTTAGGGTCACCCTTCCACACACAGTTAAAGAAGTGTGCATCGTCGTTGCCATCGCTCTTGAACAGCGTGTTGTGTATCCAAATGTTGGTTTCGTTTAAATCCTTGGCTATGTCGTTGATGTCAAGCCCTAAGCCGTAGGAAATGCAGTTGATGATTTTGCAATCGAGTGGGCGGAAAGTCTTGGCTTTGTCTTGGTTGAAAAGCACAATGTTGGCACCTTCAATGGCCGAAAACAAGTAGTAGTTGGCGATTGTGCATTGCACAAGACGCACTTTGCCTCCTTGAAAGTAAACTACTGCGCTTGGAGCGTCGCTAAATTCTGTACCTTCGGCTTCTACCCATGCATTCAATGCAAGCATCCCGTAGGTTGAGGAGTTGTGCAACAGGCAGTTGAGCAGGTGTAATGAGAGTTTTGACGGATCGTCGCTGATTACGCGCATTCCCCAAGAATTGCTACGCATGTCTACATAGTGAAATTCATTGTTATATCCGCTCAACAGCACTCCCCCCCATTGTCCGCTCATGATGTCGAAACTGATTTTGCCCACCACATGATCAAGGCGGTCGCCTCGCAATGTAATGGGTTGTTCTTGTGTGCCGATGGCTTTGATTGTTCCCGCAGATTTTATCCAAGCCTTGTCGTGGAAAAGTAATGTTGCACCCGGGTCGATGGTGAGGGTGACACCCTCGCTCACAGTGAGCGAATCATAAATCAGATAGGGTTGCTCGGCGGTGAAATGGGTGTCGGCAGTGATGACTGTTGCCGGCAGTCGCTTTACATCTTGCCCAAAAGCGTTTAGCACAATGCTTTGGGTTACGCCATTGGTCACAAAGTCAATTCTGTCGTTAAATTCGGTGATGTTGGGGCTTGATAGTTCATCAATATAGCCTTCGACAAATACATAGATGGAATCTTCGCCACGCACTTCAATGTTGTTGAACTGCTTGCCTTTGGCGCCGTCTACATTCAGGAAAAATTTGGCTTTGCCGGTGGTTCCGGCGACTTTAATAGATGAAATGTTGAGTTGCTTTTTGCTTTTGTTGTAAATAACAAATTGCTTGGTGGCAGTGCCTTGCTTGGTGATTACCGTGTCAAACCGCACTGTGTCGGTCGAGAATGTGAGCAAATTGCTTGTGGCGGAAGTAAAGTCGTCTTCAATGCAGCTTGTCAGCCCCATCGCAACGAACGTGGTCAATGCCAAGAAATAAAAAAAATATTTCATTGTCGAGGTGTTATCAATGCCTTTATTCATCATGGGCGCGACAAATGATCATGCCCTCAATTAAGAACGAAACATTTTCTTGTTTATTGTGTTTGGTTGGCCGTGCTGCAAGACACCATTCAGTCAATCGTTTGCTTTTTGTTTTCTTTTGTCGGAGTGCCTATTGTGTATGATTAGAAATCCCACGATGAGAAAAACGGCAATAATACCCAAACCTATAGTTATCAGTTGTTCTGTTGGCATGTTAATAAAGCTTTTTATTGAATTGTTTGTTAAGTTGTTTGTTGAGTTTTCCGTTTTTTTTTGTTCGGTTGCCGGTGGAGTATCGCTCACCACGGGTTCGGCAACGGCATAATCAACCTTCACGAGATTTACTGCATTACCGCCACTGCCACTGCGCCCTTGCGAGGTGACAACAGCCATGCGTCCGTCGTTTGAAATGTCGAGCCCGACGGGGTAGGAATCTATGGTGAGACTTGCCACCAATTTCATGGTGCGCGTGTCTACCACACACAGCTGACTGGCCGAGTTGCAAGCTACAAAAGCGTAATTGCCACTTGGAGAGAGTGAAACCGTGCGTGCACCTTTGCCTACTTGGCATTTTTCCCAACCATCGATGAGAGCAGTTTTGCCTTTCATGCTCTCTATGACATTCACAACCTTTGACAATGGCAATCGTTGCACAATGCCGGCTGCATTCAAACTGGCGTAAAGGAAATTGTTCTTAACCACGAGATGTCGCGCATTGTGCACTCCGGTCAACCTGCCTTTGTAGGTTATTGTGCTCATGTCGACGACGGCGATACCGCCTCCGCCACCCATGCAGGCAATGAGCATGTAGCGGTCATCGGGGGTGAACACGGTGCCACGCAACATGTAACCGCTGTTGGCATCGCGATCTACCTTTTTGGTCAAGCTGAAATTGAGCGTTAATTTGTTGTCGATTGCAACACACTTCACATAGTGCCACTCGTTGGGGTTGTTGCTTGCAATGTCGATGATACCCACGGTGTTGTCGCCCCAGTGTGTTACGGCCAGATGCTTGCCGTTGTGACTGGTCGCCACCATCTTGGGTAATGGCCCGGTTTCCAGCACCTTTATGATTTCATCGGTTTTGGTGTCAATTGCTGCAATGGCGCTGGGATCTTGTGCATTCAGGTCGTAGCTGCGTCTGTAATAAGGAATCCACAGATAGCGGCCTCCGTGCGAAAATGTACTCTCAACCGGACGACCCCAAAAAGTGTTTTGACCTTTTTTGTAATGCTTGAAAGGAAACAAACCGCTCGGTTTTGCCCAAAGCCCGGCGTTGCCGGCATTGAACCTGTGCTTGATGACTTTGATTTTTTTGTTGGTCACCGCATTGTAGACAATGGTGAGACAACCTTCGAGCGAATTGATATAGTATTTTTTGCCGTTTGGGTGAAAATGAACCGATTTGGGAGACCAAATGTCGGAGTCGCGATTTACTGCAACTCGTCGTTGGTCGTAGTTTTGCTTGATGGCATGCACCGTGAGTGTGATGTCGCCGTTGGTGGCAATCGCTTTGTCGCCCACTTTTGAGTGCTTGACCGGAGGAGTGGATCCGTTTGCCACAAGCACTGTGAAAAGCGAGAAAAGAACGACAGCTGTAAAAGCTGCATTGCGAAAGTTTTTTGTCATAGTTTGTTTCAAGTATATAGAAGAGTTTACTTAAACATACAAAAATACTTCAAATTGCTCGAATGTGCAAATTGAAGCACAACAGTGAATAAATGGAATTAAGAAATAAGTTCCTCAAAAACAGTGTCCTCTCTGTCACTTGCTTCTTAATTCCATTAATCTTTCTTGTTTTATTCTACATCTCTGATAGTCCAAAAGTCGGCACAATTGCCTGTTTTTTTGATATAGTCATAGGGCATGTAAAAATAACCTTTGTCACCCCAAGTCTTTCCCCAAGAGTTGCGTACGATGAGCACTTGTTTTTCGTCGTCATAGCCCACTGCCATCACGGCATGACCGCCAAGCAGGCGTTCGCCGGGTTGTGGCATGGGCATGATGCCGGTTGTGCGTACTTCTTCGGAGCTGAAACTTGTGTAAACTGCAAATCCGAAAACAAAGGGGTAGCCATCGGCAAGACATGAACGAATGTCGTGCATGTTGGGCGAAATGCGCCAATAAGAAATGATTTGATTGTCGAGAGCCGAAACGTAGCATCGCTTGGGCGGTTTTTTAGTGAATTTGCCGTTTGGGCGCGAATTGGCACTGTAGGTCCATTCTTTTTCAGGACATACACCTTGATTGTGCAACGACTTGATGCCGTCGCGCAGATATGCACCACTGTCGGAGTAAACGGTACCCATCATGACACGTTCGTTATAGTATAAGAAAAGTCTTGACAATCTGAATGTTTTTTGCCGTTTGATTTTTTTCCCATATTCCACGGCGGCAAGCAACGCATTGGCTGTGCAACTGCCCAAAGAGCCTTGATTGTATACCGGAGGACATGTTTTTCGCAGGTCAACTTTTGATGGAATTTTGTCTCTCAACTTCAATGGAGCTTCGTAGGCATAGTCTCGTGCATCGGGAATATCGGGAACCCAACCTAATTTGGGCATTTTAAATTCGTTATCTTTTTGAGTTGATTTGTTTGCTGCCATAATTTTTTATTATTTTACTGTGATGTTTAATTTGCAGATATTCAATGGTTTCATATTCTTTTCCCATTCTCTTTTTTCTTCAAGTACGACAATGGATTTTCCGGCTGATAGAGCCTTGATTTCAATAGTCACGGGAAAACTCTTGCCGGCCGGAATTTGTTTTATGTCAAGTTCCGGCGACGCGCAAGCCTTGAATTGCACCTTAGTGATGTCGGCATCGTTGGAAACAAGTAACCATGAATAGCCGCCTCCTGTGTGACTGTTTAACTCTAATACGAATGTATCGTTGACTTGTAGCGTTATTTCCTTTTTCATGTCAATTTATGTAGGGTGAACGGAGAAAAAACAGGAGGGTGATAATGTTTTCTTTCACCCTCCTTAGGGCTGTTTAAAAACAATTTTGTAGTTGCAAAATCAACTTGCCGACATCGGTTTCTGTTGTGTTTTGAACTGTCAAAGTAGTTGAGGTGCCACTTTCCAAGGTTATTCGGAATGTATATTGTCCCTTGACCGACTTACAGTCAAAACAAACAACACCCAAGGCATTGGTGAGAGCGGCAATTTCGGCAATCTCTCCGGCATAAGGGAGCGTTTGCAGCATTATGCACGCCCCTTCAATGGGATTGCCGTGCTTGTTGAGCAACTTTACCTCAATCATAGTTTGTTCTCTAAATCTTTCTTTTTATATGATGACAACCAGTTAAAGAAAGACTCGTCGAGCCGGGTTGCTGCATTGAAAGACCCGTAGCCCGAAGTGTGTACTCCAAGCACATAGTAAGAAAAATTAATGTTCTCCCACACGGGTGAACCACTTTGCCCGCCCATGGTGTCGATAGTGTATTTCATCTTCTTGTCGTTGAGGAACAAAGAGGTGTCGTTACCGCTCATGCGCCACATCTCTCCTCTGGGTTTGTCGCCGGGATAACCTGCGATGGTAATGGGGAGATTTTTGTAGTAGTTGGGATTGCGCCAACCGAACCCCCACCAGCCTGTTTTGTTGCCAAGCTTGCTTTCAGCAGGAAGAACAATGACACCTATGTCAAAGCGAGTGTCTTTGTTTTTGATCCAGTTGTTCCAAGAGCACATGTGGCTCGAAGATGCCGAGCCAAATGGCTTGTTATTGCCAAGCAAGCGTGGAACGACCTCAATTGACTGTGCCCAACCACCAGCATTGTGCAAATAGACGCAATGGCCTGCTGTAACCACAACTCTTGGACTAATCATGAAACCGGTGCCCACATAGAGTGAATTATTTTTCGCTCTGATGAACAATTTGCATATCGCACTGAAAGGATACCTCGTTGCAGTTTCCAAATCTCGATTGTCGGTTCCAATGATACTTTTTAAAGCATCTTTGTCTACATCAAGCAATTGAGCAAGTTCTTCTTCGGTGTAACTTCCCTTCACTGCCTCAATGGCTTTGTCATACTCGATGCCCACCTCGGGGTTGTAGCCCATAGAATTGTTAACGTCTTCTTGTGCAACATGTTCTACAAATGTTGCATGAAGCTCGGTTGTGCAACCGTCTTGTTTTGTCTTTTTTGCTTTTTCAGCAAACTCTTTTCCATTTTTCTGATTCATAATAATTAAAATTTAATTGTTAAAGATTTTGTTAATAGTATCAATTTTTTTATCGCGCCTCTTGCGTCGATAAATCATTGAATGGTTTGTTGAAAGTTGTCTGTTCATTCATAAAATTACACATAGCACTTTATAAAACTGAATGTTTTTATAAACCTGTTAATTAGTGGCTTGCTGTGCAGAAATTCGTAAAAGTAAGTTTTTTTGACACTTTTTCTTTGTAAGAAAACTTGAAATTACAAAGCCGAAAAGTCTGTTGAAGTTCTTTTTGCAAAACAAGGACTTAATTACGACAGCAAATATAATGTTTTTTTATTATTTGCAAACGAAATTGCGTTTTTTTTTTTTAAATAACATTCAAAAAAGATCGCAAAAAGTCGGGAAGCACACGATGAATCGCTCATTGTAAACCTTAGCGGTCTAATGACCGAATTGGGTTGAAAACAAGATTTCGGCAATTATTTTGTGTTATTGCCGAAATCTTGCTTTTATTGAAGCATTTCTTGCTCACAAAAGCATGCAAAACGAAATTAATTCATCGTTTTTTTATTAAAGAAATGGCTATCAAAAACAATCATTGCCTGATTTGTTTTTTTGAGCAGAGGAAGTGATAGGCTTCACCTATGAGCATTACCGGGCTGGTGATGACTATCACTGTCAGCCATTGTTCAATAGACATGGGGGCTACGTTGAACATTTTGCCGCCACATTCCACAATGAGAATTTGTCCCACAAAGATTATTGCAACGACTGTAAAGAAAATTTTGCTGCCTTTGATGTTGCGGAAAGCCGAATGCCCGCTATCGAATGACTTGGCATTAAACAAATTCCAGAACTGCAAGAAAACGAATGTACTGAAATAGAGCGAAACTTCATCGGGCGAAATTCTTGCGTTGAGCATTGTGGCCCCTCCCTCGCCGGTGTGGAAATGAATGAGATAGAAAAAGAATGTGAGCATGAACAAGGTGAACGCAATGGCTACTCCAAAGATGAACCGCCCCATGCTCTTGGTGATGATGCTTGCATCGCTTTTGCGCGGTTTTTCACGCATAACATCTTCGCTGGGTGGCAAAGAGGCCAGCGCAAGGGCTGCAAAGGTGTCCATAATCAAGTTCACCCACAACATTTGAGTGACCGATAGTGGCGGCTGTTCGCTCACAAACGAGCAGATGCCCACAAGCAGGCAAGCTGTTACATTCACCGTGAGTTGGAAAAGAATGAACCGCTGAATGTTCTTGTAGAGCGATCGCCCCCACATCACGGCTTTGCCTATACTTTCAAAAGAATTGTTCATGATAGTGATGTCGCTGGCTTCTTTGGCTACCGAAGTTCCGTCGCCCATCGAAAGCCCCACTTGTGCGGCATTCAACGCCGGTGCATCGTTGGTGCCATCGCCGGTAACGGCCACAACTTCTCCTTGCTTTTGCAACATGTTCACGAGCCTTGCCTTGTCGTTGGGGCGTGCGCGCGACATGATTTTGATCGCTTTGGCTCGTTTGGAGGCTTCGTTGTCAGAGAGTGCGGCAAACTCTTCGCCCGAAATCATTGCTTCGTCTTGGTCGGCATTGCTCCACAGTCCCACTTGTCGCCCGATTTCTCGTGCTGTTCCCGGAGTGTCGCCGGTCACGATTTTCACGCTGATGCCGGCATCGATGCAATTTTTAATTGCTGCCGGAACTTCGGCTCTGATGGGATCGTTAATGGCGACAACACCCATGAAAACCATGTCGTTACAAGCAAGTTTGCCATTGGCGATAGGGCATGACTCGTGCTCTTCAAGAATTTTGTAGGCAAAGCCAAGTGTGCGCATCGCCTTGTTTTGATAGGCGAGCAATTCGGCAGAAATATCGTCGAATGTTGCATCGCCAAGTGTCGCCTTGCAATGATTCCTTAAAATCTCGGACGCACCTTTCACCAATAGCAGTCGTTGGCTCATGGCGGGGCTGTTGACCACAGTTGCCATGTATTTGTTTTGCGTTGAAAACGGTAATTGAGCTTCTACAGTGCAACTGTTGCGCAATGCAAGGTAGTCAATCCCTTTTTCGTTAAGCCACAGGAGCAATGCTCCTTCGGTGGGGTTGCCTATTGCCTTCAAGTGCCCGTTGTCGTTTATGTCGAGATAGGCTGTTGAGTTGCAAGCAATATTGTGGGTCACCATTGCACCGGCACTGTCGGCGGTAAGTGTGTCGCCGTTTTCAAGTCCCAAGAAATGAGCCTTATAAATGCGCATTTGGTTTTGAGTGAGTGTGCCGGTTTTATCGGTGCAAATGGTGGTTGTTGCACCCATTGTCTCACAAGCGTGCATTTTTCGCACCAAATTGTGGCTTGCCAGCATGCGTCGCATACTCAACACCAAACTGAGTGTCACGCTCATGGGTAGCCCTTCGGGTACCGATACTACAATTAAGGTCACGGCAATCATGACGGTTTCGATCAAGTATTCGATGCCTGTGAGAATATCCTTGCTGGCTCCTCCGTCGATAAAATAGAGGATAATGCGCCCAATCACAATAGCAATACCCACAACGTAGCTCGTGCGAGCAATCCATCGTCCCAGTTGGTCAAACTGCTTCATGAGTGGCGTTTCGAGGTCATGCTCGATTTGTGAATCGGTGTAAATTTTCCCATATTCGGTAGCGTCGCCAATGCGTGTCACACACATTGTTCCGTGTCCTTCGCTCACGCTTGAACCACGCAACACCACATTAGAAGGATAGGTTGCATTGGAGTATTTGTCTTCTTCTTTGTGCGACTTGTGGGCAAGTGGCTCGCCGGTGAACGAACTTTCGTCGACACTCATTGACACGCTGTCGAGCAATTCTCCGTCGGCAGGCACTTTTTCACCGGCATCGAGCATCACGATGTCGCCGACCACAACGTCGCGACGCTGAATTTGAGTAATTTTGCCATTGCGCATTACCTTCACCATGGTGTCGTCGTGCATTTTGTTGAGGAGGTCAAACTTTTTGTTGGCATTCACTTCAACCAAGAAACCGATGAGTGTAGCCAGCACGATGGCAATGAAAATGCCTAATGGTTCCAGCAAAACATCAACGCCACGCCCAACGCCCAAATACTCATAGAGTGCAATTCCCACCGAGAGCAACAATGCCACAAGCAAGATTTTGATGAGAGGGTCATCGAATGTTTCAAGAAACTGCCTGAACAGCGACTTGCGTGGAGGGGGAGTGAGCACATTGGCTCCGTATTTCAAGCGACTTTCAATGACTTGGACATCGTTAAGCCCTTGTCTTTTTTCTGTATTGAACATTTTTTCTAAAACATTTTTTTTAAGAACGACCTTTAAAAGTAAGCCGTTCGCCTCGCACATTCTCGTTCACCTGTCCGTTGCAAAATGCCACTTGGCCGTTTACAAAGGTCATTTTCACCCGATGATGCACCACCGTGTCATTTAGCGGTGTCCAACTGCAAGGCGACAGCACCTTTTTATCGTCGATTGTCCACCCTGCTTCTATGGCTTCAACAACAGCGATGTCGGCTTTATACCCTTTTCGCAGAAAACCTCGGCGTTCCACTCCATAGAGCCTTGCCGGAGCATGACACATGCGGTCGATCACCATTTCTGTTGAAAAGATGCCTTGCCGTGCCATTTCGAGCATGGCGATAAGCGAAAATTGCACCATGGGCATTCCCGATGCCGCTTTCAAAGCACCTCCTTGCTTTTCACTGAGCAAGTGAGGGGCGTGATCGGTACCAATCACGCTCAATGTGCCGTTGCGCAACGCCTCACGAATGGCTTCGCGGTCATATTCTGTTTTTATGGCAGGGTTGCACTTGATGCGTGCTCCCAATCGCTCATAATCCTTGTTGCAAAACATGAGGTGAGCCACAGTGGCTTCTCCGGTGATGTTTTGCCCATTAATCAACGCCAGCTCTCCGGCTGTGGTCACGTGCAGCACATGCAATCGTGCTCCGCATTCATCGGCAAGTTGTGCAATGCGCTTGGTGCTCACGTAGCAAGCTTCGGCACTGCGCATTTGCTCATGATAGCATAGCGGTACATCATTGCCAAATTGTGCCATATATTGCTTCGTGTTGGCTTTGATGATGCTTTCGTCTTCGCTGTGAATTGCAATTATCGTGCCAACGCCTGTGAGCAATTGCTTGATGGCATTGTGATCGCTCAGCAACATACCGCCGGTCGATGAACCTAAAAAGGCTTTCACGCCACACACCTTGGTGTAGTCTACTTGTTTGAGCAGCTGGATATTTTCATTGGTTGCTCCGATATAAAAACTGTAGTTGATCGGCGATACTTGTGCTGCTCGCTCAAATTTTGCTTCAAGAGTTTGCGTTGTGATGGTGAACGGGTTGTTGTTGGGCATGTCCATAAACGAGGTTACACCACCGGCAACGGCAGCTCGGCTTTCACTCTCGATTGTGCCTTTGTGTGTCATACCCGGCTCGCGAAAGTGTACGTGTTCGTCGATGACACCCGGCACAATCAATGCTCCTTTCACATCAACACATTTGTCGCAATGTTTAATCAACTCGGGGAGCGGTACATTCTTGCCTATTTCTGAAATCGTGTCATCATCGATCACGATGTAGCCATGAAAGTTTTCACCTTCATTCACAATTTGGCCATTATAAAGCAACGTCAGCATATATACTATAACACTTGTAGTAGAATAATTAACAATCTCACTCATCAGGTCATTCCTGCCCGATTGGTGAGATTGTTGTTTTTTATCGTGTTGGGATCACTTGGAGTGACGTGTAAACTTCTGTTTGTTGAACCAAGATTGCCATTTCAGTTTAATCACGCCAAACATGGCTTCGCTAAATATGCCACCGCTCATCTTGCTGGTGCCCAACACACGGTTTACAAACACGATGGGTACTTCTTTTATGCGATAGCCCATTTTATAGGCGGTGAACTTCATCTCGATTTGAAAAGCATAGCCCTTGAACTCGATTTGATTGAAATCGAAGTTCTCAAGCACCTCACGCTTGTAGCACACAAAGCCTGCTGTGGTGTCGTGTATCTTCATGCCGGTGACAATGCGCACATAGATTGAAGCGAAATAGCTCATCAAAATGCGTCCCATGGGCCAATTTACCACATTCACGCCGTTGATGTAGCGCGAACCTACCGAAACGTCGGCACCCTCTTGAGAGCATGCCCTTTGCAATGGAATTAAGTCTTTGGGGCGGTGTGAGAAATCGGCATCCATTTCAATGATGTAGTCGTAATCGTGCTGTAAGGCCCATTTGAAGCCTTCGATGTAGGCTGTGCCCAGCCCCAGTTTCCCGGCACGTTTCACAATGTTGACTCTGCCCGGCAGTTCTTCAATCAAGGCATCAACAATGGCTCCTGTGCCGTCGGGACTGTTGTCGTCAATCACAAGCACATCGAATTGATGCTCTTCAAGTCCTGTGACAACATGAATAATATTGCTGATGTTTTCTTTCTCGTTGTAGGTGGGGATGATTATTAAACTGTCTGCTTTCATCTGTTTCCTATTAAAGTGCGTGAGTCTTCGGCAAAATTAATAATAAAATCATTAATAACATCAAAACAGGGCAGAAACTTTCTCGGTCTGCCTTTTGATTGTTGGCATTGGAAAACGAAAAAAAGTATTACTTTTGTATTACGGAGGAATTTATTGATGTGCCGGCTTTTGCCGGTACATGAAACCGACCAATCATGCGCGAGTTCGGGATAAGATTAGTATGCAAACAGTTCCAATTGCCTTGTCTTTTCCACATGCACAGGCAGGGCCTCGGGCTTGTTGTCAAAGAAGCAGTACGCTGTGAGGGTCGAGCATAGGTTCATC
>JBGYAB010000051.1:0-14243 GCA_041815985.1 Sodaliphilus sp.
AAAAATTTAACGGACTATTGGTACATTGAAATGTGGAGAAAAATTTCGTTTTAACGATGAAATTAGGTAATTTTGTGGGCTACAAGTGGAAACAACTAATAACGACATATAAATAAAACAACAACACATTACTTAATTATGGCAAATACTCCTGAGTTTAAGTATGCCCCCATGTTTCAACAGGGGAAAGACGACACGCAATATCGCCTGCTCTCGAAAGAAGGTGTGAGCACTGCAACATTTGAGGGAAAGGAAATTTTGAAAATCACGCCCGAAGCCCTCACTCTATTGAGCCAACAGGCTTTTCATGATGCAGAGTTCATGTTGCGTCGTGCCCACAACGAACAAGTGGCAAAAATTTTGACCGATCCCGACGCTTCGGAAAACGACAAGTATGTGGCTCTGCAATTCCTGCGCAATGCCGAAACCGCCGCCAAGGGCGTGCTGCCATTTTGCCAAGACACCGGCACAGCAATCATTCACGGCGAAAAAGGTCAAGAGGTGTGGACCGGCTTTTGCGACGAAGAAGCCCTGTCGCTGGGCGTTTACAACACCTACACTCAGGACAACCTGCGCTACTCGCAAAATGCACCTCTCAACATGTATGACGAGGTGAACACGCGTTGCAACCTGCCTGCACAAATTGACATTGAGGCTACCGAAGGTGCCGAATATCGATTTGTGATGGTGGCCAAAGGCGGTGGTTCGGCCAACAAGACCTATTTTTACCCCATGACCAAGGCTACCATTCAAAACGAAGGCACTTTGCTACCCTTCCTTGTTGAAAAGATGAAGAGCCTGGGCACGGCGGCTTGCCCTCCCTACCACATTGCATTTGTGATAGGTGGCACCAGTGCCGAGAAAAATTTGCTCACCGTGAAGTTGGCTTCAATAAAATATTACGACAACCTGCCGACAACCGGCGATGAAACCGGCCGTGCATTTCGCGACATCGACTTGGAGAACAAGCTGTTGATTGAAGCACAAAAAATAGGGCTGGGAGCACAGTTTGGCGGAAAATATCTGGCTCACGACATACGCATCATACGCCTGCCGCGCCATGGAGCAAGCTGTCCCATAGGCATGGGTGTGAGTTGTTCGGCCGATCGCAACATTAAAGCCAAAATCAACAAAGACGGCATTTGGCTGGAACAAATGGACAACAATCCTGCCGAATTGATTCCTGCCGAACTGCGCAACCCGAGCGAGAAAGCCGGCAACATTGAAATAGATCTCGACAAGGGCATCGACTATGTGCGCCAAGAACTCACCAAGTATCCCGTGAGTACACGAGTGAACTTAAAGGGTACCATCATTGTGGCACGCGACATCGCACATGCCAAGCTCAAAGCTCGCATCGATGCCGGCGAAGACATGCCACAATACTTCAAGGACTACCCTATTCTCTATGCCGGTCCGGCCAAAACGCCCGAGGGCTATCCTTGCGGCTCGATGGGTCCAACCACTGCCAACCGCATGGATCCCTACGTCGACGAATTTCAAGACCACGGCGCATCGCTGGTGATGATTGCCAAGGGCAACCGCACCCAAATGGTGACCGATGCTTGCCAAAAGCATGGCGGTTTCTACTTAGGAACCATTGGCGGCGTGGCAGCCGTTTTGTCGCAAGACAGCATCAAGAGCATCGAGTGCATCGAATATCCCGAGCTGGGCATGGAAGCGATATGGAAAATCTCCGTTGAAAACTTCCCTGCATTTATTCTTGTAGACGACAAGGGCAACGATTTCTTCAAGCAACTCAAGCCTTGGACACCTTGCCGGAGCTGCACCAAGTAGGCACAGCATTTGTACAGAGACACATAATTAAAACCAAATCGGTCATTAGACCGCTAAGGTTTACAATTTTCGGTTCATCGCGTTGCTTCCCGACTGCTTTTGTCGGCTTGTTGAACAAAATCAGTGCGGACTCTAATGACCGATTTGGGTTTAAAAAACACTGAAATCTACAACGGTTTCAGTGTTTTTTGTCACCTCACATTAAAGTATGTTAAAGTTATGCTTTAAAACACATTTTCTCGAAAAAGGGTTTGCCAATTGAGAAAAAAGCACTACCTTTGCAGTGCAAATCGCGGAGTGGAGCAGTGGTAGCTCGTTGGGCTCATAACCCAAAGGTCGTCAGTTCGAGTCTGGCCTCCGCCACCAAACGGAGGGTGTGTCAAAGTAATGACACGCCCTCTTTCTTTTGATATTAAACCCAAATCGGTCATTAGACCGCTAAGGTTTACAATGATCGGTTCATCGCGTGCTTCCCGACTGATTTTGTCGGCTTGTTGAACAAAATCAGTGCGGACTCTAATGACCGATTTGGATTAAAGAGCCAATTTTGTCGTCTCTTTTTGGCAATTCTGTTTCCTTCCTTCATGAATTTACAACTACGTATTGTTTTTTTCATAAATTAATCTTAATTTTGCTTTTCAAACCAGAGAAATATCTTTTTCAAGAAATAAATGGCAATTATCTATGAAGGCTACGCCAAAACCAACCATAATGCTACAAATACGGAAAAATATCCGTATTACAAAGCAACGTGCCTCATCACCGCCACGCCGCAACCATAAACAAGCACTTGAACCATGAACCAGTATGCCGAAGTTTTATTGCCATTGCCCATTCAAGGCACCTACACCTATCACTTGCCCGACACTGTTGCCGACGGCATCAAGGTGGGTTGTCGCGTGCTCGTGCCATTTGGGCGCAAAAAAATATACACCGCCATTGTGGTCATGACCCACAACTCGGCACCGCAAGGCTACAAGGTTAAAGACTTGCTCACAGTGCTTGATGCCGAACCCATCTTGCGTCATCCGCAACTCAAATTTTGGGACTGGATAGCCAACTATTACTTGTGCACCATGGGCGATGTGTATAAAGCCGCATTACCGAGCGGGCTGAAAGTGGAAAGTGAAACTTTCATCAGCGTGAATGCCGACTATGAGGAAAGCAGGCCGGGCGAATTGAGCGATCGGGCAAAAGTGATCATGGATTTTGTTGCACAGCGCAACCGAGTGCAAATCAACGACATCACTCGTTCTACCGGCTTTAAAAACGTGGAGAGCATCGTGAGCAAAATGCTCGAAATAGATGCCATTCACGTGAGTGAAAAAGTGATAGACAATTATCGCCCCAAAACCGAGGCATGCGTGCGGCTCAACATCGAGCGCAACGACGACGCCTCGCTCCACAAGTTTTTCGATCAACTGAGTCGAGCCAAGAAACAAGAAAAGCTGTTGCTCGCTTATCTCGACCTATCGGGCTGGTTGCAAAAGAGCAAACCCGTGAAAGAGGTGACAAAAACAGCCTTGTTGCAACGTGCCGACGTGACCCAAGCTGTGCTCACGGCAACCAAAGAAAGAGGAATATTTGAGGTTTACAAACGCGAAATCAACCGCTTTGCCAATCTGGCTCAAAGTCTCATCGACCCTCCTACTCTGTCGGACGAACAAAAACGAGCTTACAGTGAAATACATCATTGCTTCAACGAAAAAAACATCGCATTGCTGCACGGCGTGACTTCAAGCGGTAAAACATCGATATACATTCACCTCATCGGCGATGCCTTGAAACAGGGCAAACAAGCACTCTATCTTGTGCCCGAAATAGCCCTCACCACCCAACTCACCCACCGCTTGCGTGCCGTGTTTGGCGATCGTCTGCTCATTTACCACTCCAAGTTTAGCGACAACGAGCGAGTAGACATTTGGAAACGATTGCTCGCCGGCAACGACCCGTGTGTTGTGATTGGTGTGCGCTCCGCCATATTCCTCCCCTACTCCAACCTTGGGCTCATCATCGTAGATGAAGAGCATGACAGTAGCTACAAACAACAAGACCCGGCTCCACGCTACAACGGACGCAATGCCGCCATGGTGCTCGCCCAAATGCATGGAGCAAAAACATTGCTCGGCTCGGCAACTCCGTCGATCGAGGTTTATCATCGTGCCCTTGAAGGCGACTATGGCCTTGTGGAGCTGATGAACCGCTACAAAGGCATCAAAATGCCCACGGTGAGCATTATCGACACCAAAACTGCTCGAAAAAAACACGAAATGAACGGCATGTTCTCGCAAGAGCTCATCAAAGAATGCCGACATGCGCTCAACGATCAAGAACAGGTAATCTTGTTTCAAAACCGTCGCGGCTATGCTCCCATGGTGCGATGCAAAGAGTGCGGCTGGGTGCCAACATGCCAAAACTGCGACGTGTCGCTCACCTATCACAAGCACGTGCACACCCTCTCATGTCACTATTGCGGCTACATCATGACACAGCCCGAGCTGTGCCCGGCTTGCGGCCTGCCCGGCATAGAAACCGTGGGCTACGGCACAGAGCGCATTGAAGACGAGATAGACCAAGTGTTTCCCAACGAAAAAATAACGCGCATGGATCTCGACACCACGCGTGCCAAGAACAGCTACGATCGCATTATCGAAGAATTTTCAAGTCACAAGACCAACATTTTGGTTGGCACGCAAATGGTGACCAAAGGGCTTGACTTCGATGGTGTGAGCATCGTGGGCATCTTGAATGCCGACACCATGATCAACTTTCCCGATTTTCGCAGCAGCGAGCGTGCGTTCGACATGCTCGAACAGGTGGCCGGACGGTGCGGACGCGCCCACAAGCAAGGAAAAGTGATTGTGCAGACCAGTAATCCGGAACACCCGGTCATCGACTACATGACCCGGCATGACTATACCGGTTTCTACAATCACGAAATGAACGAACGCGAGCGTTTTGGCTATCCACCATTCACACGTGTCATCAACATCTACCTCAAGCATCGTGACGATCACGTGCTTGGCGAAGTGGCAGTGCGCTACAGCAACCTGTTGCGCCAAGTGTTCCAAAGCCGTGTGCTTGGTCCCGAGGCTCCCATGGTGGCCCGGGTGCAAAACTACTACATACGCCAAATTGTGCTTAAAATGGAAAATGAAGCATCGATGAACAAAGTAAAAAAGATTCTTCGAGAACTTTACGAGCAAATGGTGGCGATCGACGGCAGAATGAAATCGACTCTCCTCTACTACGATGTCGATCCCGTGTAACAACAACATTACAAATAAAATCAACACTAATTCATAAACAATCAACAAATTTTTATTAAATGAAAACTGACATTGAAATCGCCAACAGCGTGAAGTTGCGCAACATCAACGAAGTAGCCGCCGAAGTCGGCATTAAGAATGAAGATGTAGAAAACTATGGCCACTACATGGCCAAAGTGCCGGTAAAACTCATCGATAAAGAACAAATGAAAAAACATCATTTGATTCTCGTCACTGCCATCAGCCCCACAAAGGCCGGTATCGGTAAAACCACCGTTTCGGTAGGCCTTGCTTTGGGTATGAACCACATAGGCAAAAAAGCCATGGTCGCCCTGCGCGAGCCATCACTCGGCCCATGCTTTGGCATGAAGGGCGGAGCCGCCGGCGGCGGTTATGCACAAGTGCTCCCCATGGAAAAAATCAACCTGCACTTTACCGGTGACTTCCATGCCATTACCACTGCCCACAACATGATTTCGGCATTGCTCGACAACTATATTCACCAGCATGCCAAAGAAGGCTTCTCTCTGAAACAGAAATTGTGGAAACGCGTGCTCGACATCAACGATCGTGGTCTGCGCCAAATCGTGAGCGGCGTGGGCGGTAACGCCAACGGTCCTCTCTCGGAATCGGGCTTCGACATCACTCCGGCCAGCGAAATCATGGCTATCATGTGCTTGGCCACCGACATCGACGACTTGCGTCGCCGCATTGAAAATATTTTGCTCGGTTTCACCCAAGACGACAAGCCATTCACCGTGAAGGACATGGGTGTGGCCGGTGCCATCACCGTGCTCCTGAAAGACGCTTTCAACCCCAACTTGGTGCAAACCACCGAAGGCACACCTGCTCTGGTGCATTGTGGCCCATTTGCCAACATCGCCCATGGTTGCAACTCGGTGATGGCCACCGAAACAGCCCTCACTCTGAGCGACTATGCGATTACCGAGGCCGGCTTCGGTGCCGACTTGGGCGCAGAGAAATTCTACGACATCAAGTGTCGCAAAACCGGTTTACAACCCGACCTCACCGTGCTTGTTGTTACTGCCAACGGATTGAAGATGCATGGCGGTGTTGCACTTGAAGACATCAAGAAACCCAATATCGAGGGTCTTAAAGCAGGCTTGTGGAACCTCGACAAGCATGTGGCCAACCTGCAAAGCTTCGGTCAGACCATCGTAATTGCATTCAACCAATACAATACCGACACCGAAGAAGAAATCGCACTCGTGCGTGACCATTGCGAGAAGAATTTGGGCATTGGCTTTGCCATCAACAACGCATTTGCCGAAGGTGGCAAGGGAGCAAAAGAGCTTGCAGAACTTGTGGTAGAAACCATCGAAAAGAACCCATCAAAGCCCTTGAAATTTGCCTACAAAGACGAGGACACTATCGAAAACAAGGTTAAAGCCATTGCTTGTGGCACATACGGAGCAGGCCATGTGAGCTTCAGCCCTGCGGCAAAGAAGATGATCAAGCGCATCAGCGAACTGGGCGTAGAAAAATATCCCATTTGCATTGCCAAAACTCAATACAGTTTCTCGACCGACGAAAAGGCATACGGTCCGACCGACGGCTATGAAATGGCAGTGCGTGACATCGTAATCAACACCGGTGCAGAAATGATTGTGGTAATTGCCGGTGCCATCATGCGCATGCCCGGCTTGCCCAAGTCGCCCCAAGCATTGCGCATCGACTACATTAACGGTGAAGTTACCGGATTGTCTTAATTCTAAGAGAAATAAAGAAAGGGGACTTTCATTCTGTCCTTCTCTGTTTTGAATAAAGTTCCCTTCTTTAACCCAAATCGGTCATTAGACCGCTAAGGTTTACAATTTTCGGTTCATTGCGTTGCTTCCCGACTGCTTTTGTCTGCTTGCCGGCATCTTGGTTGCCGTTTTTTCTTGACGCAGTCCGCTACGTCTTCAAAAAAAAGACAATCAATTTGTTCAACATTCAAACAAAATCAGTACGGGTTCTAATGGACGATTGGGGTTTAATCTAAAATCAGCTTCTGAAACAACAATCATGGCAACTCCGGTCGGAGTTGTCATGATCATATTGTTTACTATAAATATTCCGTTAAACGGAATTATTTGCCCGAGTGAAATTGCAGTGGCAAAGTATACGCAACGCTCACTCGTTTGCCATCTTGTTCGCCGGGAGTCCAGTTGGGCATGGATTTCACCACACGCATTGCCTCGGTCTCAAACGCCTTGGCGGCTGCTTTCTCGTTGATGTCGGTCGCACTATCGGTCAACGGCTGAATTTTTGTATTATTAATTTTCACATTATCAATTGTTCCATCGGCTTTCACCACAAAAGCCACAATCACTCTTGATTTTAAATTGACATTGGCAAACTCCTTGGGGTAGCGAATGTTGGAAGAAATGTATTTCATCATTTCGCTGACGCCTCCGGGAAATTCGGGCATTTTATCTGTAACCTGATACACAGAGCTTTGTTCTTCGAAGGCATTGGGCGCAACAGGTTCTGCCGAAGCGGCATCTTCTGTTGCAACAGTCGGTTCTTGCACCATTTTGGCAGTAGCACGTTCAACCGGTTGCTGCACCGGAATGCTCGAAGGCACATTGACAACATGTGCCGGAGTTGCATCGATCGAAGTTTGAGGTTGAGTTGCATTCACATATTTCACACTCGTTGTGGCATTGAGAGCCAAAGCCACCGCCGCCACCGGAAGCACATAGAGTGCACGAAGCCAAGCGCGGTCATTCTTCTTGTTTTTGTAACACATCATAATTATTCGGTTTTTAAGGGTACTGTTCATAATGCCGTTGGCAAGGGAATACCCGCCACTTGCCCGGGCTTTCTCGATGAGAACATCTACATAGTTGCGAATGTCCACACCATTGTTGAGCACAGCCTTGTCGGCCTCATACTCATGCACGCCGCGCAAGTCGGCACGCAACATCCACACAGCAGGATTGAACCACTGGAAAGCTGTGACAACTTCAACCAACATCACATCCCACGAGTGTCTCAACTCAATGTGGGCACGTTCATGAAGCAATACTGCTCTGGAATTTTGCTCATGATCCTCACGAGACATGACAATGGTTTTGAACCAACTGAACGGCGCAACACGATGTGGTGAAACGGCTATAACAATGCCATCGGCAAGCGCATATTTGTCCATCTTGCCAATGTGGCGATTAAGCCTAAACACCGCCCGGCATACGGTCAAGAGCCTGAACACAATGCCGGCAATAAAAATGACTGTAACCATCACCCTAAAAGTGTGTGTTTGCCAAAAGTTGGCGGCTTTCACAGCCGGCATCGTGACAGCATCGGCCGCTGCACTCACACTGACGGTCATGAGAGCGTCCTCTACAACAACCGTTTTGTGCAAGGTGATCACGCACAGTGGCAAGATGAATGACAACAGCGCTGTTGCCAATAGCACGATGCGATTGAGCCTGTGAAAGTTTTTCTTGCAAAGCAACAACCGATAGAACATGTAAAACACCGCTATCAACGCCGCTACTTTTAAATCATATATAATGAACGAAAACATGAGCAAAAAGATTAGAGTTTGTTTACTAAATCTTTGAGTTGCTTGATGTCCTCTTGCGACAAGTTTTCGGGCTTGGCAAAGCAAGAGATCAACGAAGTGAAACTACCACCGAAAAACGTATTTTTCACATTGTCGAGAAATTGGCTTGTGTATTCCTCTTTGCTCACCTTGGCGACAAACACAGTGGGCGAACCTTTGCGCTTGGAACTTTTCACGAAGCCTTTGTTCTTCAATATCGTGAGGAAAGTCAACAGCGTGGTCAACGCAGGCTTGGGCTCGGGGTGTGCCTCCATGATGTCGGCCGAATGTCCCTTGCAGTCAGGAAGTCCCCACAAGATGTTCATAACTTGGGTCTCGCCTCTGGTGAGTTGTTTTTTATCCGATTTCATTCCTTTTATTCTATATTTTTAGAATTTCAACATTGCAAATTTACTCTAAGTTTTTAGAAAAACAAACTTTATCATTCTAATTTTTTAGAAATTAATTTTTATTAACAAAAAAATCAAGAGGTTACCCACACTTTGCGTTGGGCAACCTCCTGACATCATCATGAAACCATGATGCGTTTTTATTTCGCCAAACAGTCGCTTAGCGTTTCATTATTACTTTGTTCACCTTGCCGTTGTCGAGTACAACAATGTTGACACCTGCCTCCAAAGCATTGCGCCGATGTCCACAGCAATCATAAATGGCCTTAATCGTCGTTTCTTTGTCGAAATCGAGAGACGTCAATCCCGACAACACTTGCCAAACAACTTCGATTTCAACATCTTGATTGACAACAAATTTCATTTCGGGCAAAATATTCTTTCCATTCAACAAAATTTGTTCTATCTCCTTTCCTTGGTCGTTATCGACTTCGAGGGTTACCTCTGTTCCGTGAGGTACAGCATCAAGCCCATCAAGTTTGCCTCCATCGGCATATAGCAAATTCACCGTTCCTCCTTGCAACGGTTTTACAGTCACCTTGTGAGTCATCACGCCGGTATAGACTTCCCAAGCCCCTTGTAGTAGTTCGTTGATTTTATATTCCTTGGCAATCCAGCCTCGTGCAGCCGCATCGGCCACATTGCCCACACTGCACACGTTGCGATGCGAAATGGTTGCCGTGTCGCAATAGACCATAAAGTCAGCACCTTTCTGCAATTGGTTATTGCTCTGATCGGGTAGCGAAGCAATCAAAGCCTCCATGTTGCCACCTTTTATCGCATTGCGAGAACAATTGAGCACCATCAGAGCGTCACAGCCCGTGACATCGAGTTTGTGCAGCATATTGCCTTCACAACTCAAGCCCGTCAACTGCTTGTGCCCCTTAACATCAAGTTCTTGCAAACGATTGTCACCACAGCTCACTCCTGTCAACGCCATGTTATTGGCAAGATTGAGTTGCGTGAGATTGTTGCCAAAACATGAAAGATTGTTGAGATATCTGTTTTTCGAAATATCCAGCGTGTGCAATCCATTGTTAAAGCACGAGAGTGTAGTTAAATTGGGACATTTCGAAACATCGAGAGCCTTAATGGAGTTGTCGCCACAATCAAGGCTCATGAGTTGCCCCACTCCGGTGAGGTCAAGCTCTTCAAGTCGATTAAGATAGCAATAAAGTTCTTTGAGCTCGGCATGGTCTTTCACATCGAGAGCCTTAATATTGTTGGCATAGCAATACAACGACACGAGTTTCTTGTGATTGGCCACATCGAGTGTTTCCAAGTGATTGTTACCGCAATAGAGTTCTTCAAGAGCGAGATTGTCTGAAATATCCAGCTGCGTGAGGTTGTTGTTAAAACAACTCAAATGTCCCAAAGTCGGGCACCCCTTCACATTGAGCGACTTCAACTTGTTGTCGAAAAAATAGGCAACATAAAGTTTCGGACAATTGGAAATATCCACCGTTTCCAACTGATTTTCGTTGCAATAGAGCGAAATGAGCGTTTTACTGCCACCGACATTCAATGCTTTAAGTTTGCCATTGGCACACGTCACACGCTTGATAGCAGTGCATTGTGAGAGATCGATTTGCTCAATGTCGTTGTTGCTAAAGGTGAGGTCAGTGAGCACATCACATTCTTTAAGTTCAAGAGAAATAAGACGATTGCCCGAGCACTTGAACTCGGTGATATTGCCACTCACGGTCACCATACCTCCATCATCAGTAAGTTTGTAGGTCGCCGCTCCGCTTTTCCACTTTCCGGTCACTCCGGTCAAAGTCACATTTTTGTCGCTCGCCTTAATGGTGAGCTTAATCGTTTGGTTGGCTTTCTTGGTTGTTTTCAACGTAATGGTGCCTGCCCATGCCGGCAAAGCACAAAATACACATGCAACCGAAAGCACGTAGACAAACACCTGACGGCATTTGTGCCACAAAAAATTTTTCTTCATAGCCTTTGGTCTTAAATAAGTTTTGTTGTTTTTTGGGTTTATCTATAAAATTAATTAATGGTAAGTTATTCCAGCAACGAATTTATGATTTCCTGATCTTGTTCGCGTGCCTGTGGCTCTCTTTCGCCACCATTATCGTCCGAGTGCGACACTCGTCCGCCACCATAATAGCGGTAGTCTTCGTTGTCATAGACATGCTCGCCACACATGGGGAAATCCGGAGGAATATTAAACTTAACGGATTCACTATAAGGCAGAGACGAATCGTTGAAAACCTTGCGCATGAACATGCCAAAGATGGGCATGGCGGCAGCGGCACCTTGTCCCTCGCCGGTTGAACGGAAGTGAATGAAACGATCTTCACCGCCAAACCACACGCCCGTCACCAGTTCGGGTGTGAAACCGATAAACCAAGCATCGGCATTGAAATTGGTTGTACCGGTTTTTCCTCCCATTTCGCCTTTGAACCTGAATGGAGCGATGCGACTTGTTGCGGTGCCATGCTTGATCACTGCTTCAAGCATATCGATCATGCGATAGCCCGACTCCATGCTGATGGCTTGATTTTTCTTGGGATAAAACTCGGCAATCACGTTGCCGTGATTATCGCAAATGCGACTCACCATCACCGGCAACACACGGCTGCCATAGTTGGCAAAAGCCGTGTAGGCCGATACCATCTCATAGAGCGAGATTTCGCAAGCTCCAAGGCTCAATGCCAAGTTGGCTTCAAGCCGGCTCGTAATGCCGAAGTCGTTGTGCATGGCATCAACCATTTGCTGTGGCGTGTAGCGTTCGAGAATGCGAGGCGGAATCCAGTTGCTCGACTTGGCCAACGCATCGCGCAATTGCGGGTGCAATCCAAGTCCGTGCGCACCTCCGCCCGGCGCCCATGCCCCATAGTGAGGTTGCGAGTTCTCAAAGTCGGTGCTGCAAGGGGTCAGCCCATTTTGCATAGCCATTGCGTAGATAAACGGCTTCACGGTAGAGCCGATTTGGCGTGTTCCGGTCGCCACCATGTCATATTTGAAATGTCTGAAATCCGGTCCTCCCACATAGGCTTTCACCTTGCCGGTGCGAGGATCCATCGACATCATGCCGCATCGCAAAAACGTTTTCATGTACAGCATGGAGTCAAGTGGCGACATGAGTCGTTGCACCTCGCCTTGCTCATAGTCGAACAGGCTCATTTCCATCTCTTGGTTAAACGCACTCATAATTTCACTCTCGTTCATGCCTTCGGCCTTCATGGCTCGATAGCGATCGGTGTTGTGAATGGCACGCTTGATCACTGCATCGCGGCTGGTCTTAGATGCTCTCCACTCCCCGGGATCTTTGGTATAGGGGTCTTTGTAACTGCCTCGACATTCGTTTTGGAAAAACCGCCTTTGCTCCACAATCATGTGATCGTGCACAGCCTCCTCGGCATGTTGTTGCATGCGTGAATCAATGGTGGTGTATATCTTCAAGCCGTCGTTGTAGATGTCGTAGTTCGATCCATCGGCTTTTTTATTTTTCTTGCACCAGCCATAGAGCGGATTGTTGTCCCAATTATACTTGTCGGCATTATAGGCATTCTCGTTGGAATAATTGGAACGTACCGGTTCATTGGCCATCATAATGCGGCGCAACTCTTCACGAAAGTAAGGAGCAATGCCTCCCTCGTGCGTGTCCACCTTGTTGGGGTGCAAATCCAATTCTGTTTTTTTGAGGGCATCTTTGGCATCGGCCGAGAGCATGTCGGCCTTGTACATTTGGTCAATCACCACATTGCGACGCGACTTCACACGGTCGGGATAGCGAAAGGGGTTGTAATAAGACGGATTTTTGCACATGCCCACCAGCGTAGCGGCCTCCTGCAAATTCAAGTCCTTGGGTTCTTTGCCAAAATAGACGAATGCAGCACTCTTAATACCCACGGCATTGTTCAAGAAGTCGAACTGATTGAAATACATCTTCACAATCTCCTCTTTGGTGTAATATCGCTCGAGTTTCACCGCAATCACCCATTCAATGGGCTTTTGCAATGCACGCTCAAAGAGGTTGGTGCTCTCGGGGGTATAAAGTTGCTTGGCCAATTGTTGCGTGATGGTGCTACCGCCACCGGCACTGGTTTGCCCTAAAATCACGCGCTTTACAATAGAGCGACTCAGAGCTTTCACGTCAATACCCGAATGACTTTCAAAGCGTATGTCCTCGGTCGCTATCAAAGCCTGCTTCAAGTACTTCGACATTTGGTCATAGTCAACATAGGAGCGGTTGCCCTGACTGCGATAATATTTTCCCATCTCTTTGCCATCGGCCGTGTAGATGGTTGTGGCAAATCTGTCGGTAGGGTTTTTCAACGCCTCGACCGGAGGCATGTAACCAATCACACCATTATAGATGAGCACAAACAAAATGACCAACAAAGCGAAAAAACCACCCATGCACCACCACATCAACCTGATGAAAATGCTGGTGCGACGACTGGTGCGCGACCGTTTTGCAGTAGAGTTTTGATTATCCATGTGAAAACAATATTTTCCAGTAAATTAACGTTCTAATCATCTTGCCCAAAAGGGCATAATAAAACAAATTACTGCAAAGTTAAAAAAAATAAGCACACTCACACTAAAAATCGCGACCAAACTTTCTCACAACATTCACACAATCTTCGCAATCAAGCACAACGTAGGATCAACTAACAATAAAAATTTTAACCCCAATCGGTCATTAGACCGATTGGGGTTAAAAGCAAGCAGAGTAACAGAATTCCACAAAAAACAATTAATTTTGCGAGAGAAAAAGATGAAAGATTACAACGACATAGCAAAACAATATTCCGAAAAACACGGCTACGATGTTATACGTCCCTCTGCCGAACGAAACAGATACAGATATTTTCACGTTGATTATTCTGTGCGCCCTCGTTACTTGGGACATCCGCATATAATAAAAATAAGCTCCACAGGAAAAATTAAAAGAGTATTTAATGTAGATGAGATATATTGGGCTGTAAAACAGGCTAAAGAACCTTTGCCACAGACTTGATAATATTGAAGACACAAGCAATGCCAAAAATAGCGAGGTAACAGAATGCAATTCGTTTCATGTCTTTGCCAAAGCTTTATAGTTGGCTCAGCGACAGAATGAGTTGCAGGCGCAGAGTGCGTATTGACAAAGTGTTTTGCAGGTGCCACAAAGGCGTGCACAAGAGCAGCAACAAGCACAAGAGCAGGCGCAGGCCGATGAGAAACAGGCGGTGCAAGACAAGGTGGAGG
>JBGYAB010000052.1:0-19295 GCA_041815985.1 Sodaliphilus sp.
GCGCAGATGGTCAATGCCTACTATGCCCAACGAATTATTGACGTGTTCGAGAGGAACCCGAACATGCCATTAAATAAAGAAATTGTGAATGAGATATTTAGTTTCGCTGCCGACGTAGCATAAAAAATAACGGAGTATTGTTGTTTATGCAAACAAAAAAAACATAAATATTACAGATGAACAATTTTGATTTCTCTGCAGAAGAGATTTCCGAGATATACTGCCTTTTTTAGCTGAGCTTTATGGCACAAAAAAACAAGGCTTGAGCGAATGTTGCTCAAACCTTGTTTGCAAAAAAAAGTTTGATTAACGAAGAATAAAATGAATTATTTCACTTTTTCATAAATGTAAACTTCGTGAATTTCTTTAGTGTAGCCTTCGTCGGTGAATGGACCTTGCGACATTCCCAAAATGATTTGTGTGCCGCGGTTGTTGAGCACCAAGAGGTCGTCGGTCACGGGATCGATGGTCATTCCCTCGATTTCACCGGCACGACGGAAATCGTTCATCTCACGGAACAAGGTGAGCGGGCGGGCAAACGCACCAGCGGCAATGAGGCCTGTGCGCTTCACAACCTTGCCTTGTTCGTCAACCTTAACGTTCCACGGATCAGCTTTCACCGGTTCTGTGCCTTGCTTCAAGCCATAGTAGGGAGCACCTGCAATGTCGGCAACATAGATGTTGTCGGCAATTTGATAGGTCGACTCACCATCGTCGGCGGCAAAGAGCATTTTACCATCGGCAATGTAAATGCCTTGACACCAGTAAGGCTCGGGGCGGCATTGCATCTTGGTGTAGTATTTTTTTGTTGCAAGGCTATAAGCATAGACATAGCGACTGTCAACCCAGTCTGAAAGCCAAACGAGTCCTTGTTCACGGTCAACTGCCACACCCGACACTTCTACTTGTCCCGATTCGGGCGACCAAGGAATATCCTCAATCCATTGCAACGTTTTGGCATCATAAATTGAAATTGAGATATTCTCGCCACGTCCCAAATTGAAATGTTCGTTACCGGTGTAGATTTTTCCGTCATACACATCGATGTCGCCAAAGTGATTGGCAAGCTCCGGATGAGGGAACAAACCGTCTTTTTCTGTTTTAACACGTTTTTGCACAAGGTTCCAGTTGCGGTCAAATTTATACAGGCCACGAGTGTCGGACACATAGAAATAGTCTTTGTCGGCAGCGATACCTTGACGTCCGGGCACTTCAACCACTTTTTTGAGACGGTATTGAGTGCCCAAATGTTGTGCTTGTGCCGCAGTGACAAGCAGGCAGGCAGCCATGAGAATCATTATTTTTTTCATAATGCGGTATTTTTAATTTAAACGTTATTTTTCTTCTTTAAATTTTTAGAATGCAAAGCGACCCATGAGTTGAATTTGGTCGTTGCCACTGTAACCAATTGCTTTTTCAACGGTTTCACCATAGAAGAAGTGGTGATAGTTGAATTGGATGGTTACATTTTTGAAGAGGTTGTAGTTGAGGCCCACCAAAATGCGGTTGTAGTTGTTGGTAGAGGTTTCTCTCACTTTGTCTTGATACATGTCCCAGCGCAACATGGGCAACCATTGCCCAACATGATAGGCCGCAAGCACATAGGCCGATTGTTCGTTGACAATCTCGGCATTGTTGACGGTAGATTTCATCATACCCCATTCGCCACGCAGATCAAGTCCGTTGGGGTCGTTGTACCATGCACCTGCAACGAAGCGAGTCATTGGATTATACTTGCCCATGCCCACACCGGCACCACCGGCAAGATTCTGGCTTGAATATTTGCCATAGTTTACAGTGGCTTTAACATTGAAGTTCTTGATGGGACGAACGGTGAAACTGGCATAGAAGTCCTTGGTGCTGTTGCGATCGTCCTTGCAAGGAATTGAACCATTGGTCAAAGCCAAATCGTAGTGCAAATAGCGGAAGCCCTTGCCACTGTCGAAGAGGTCGCCCATGAGCATCACACCCAAATCACGGCCATAGTCTACGAAGTTATATTCATAGGGGTTGCGGCAAGCCATGCGATAAACGATGTTTGAGAAATCTACTGTTTCCAGCGTTTTTGGCGAAATGTCGTAGTTCTCATAGCCAAGAGGTGTGTAGAATTGACCGGCACGAATTCTGAACTCCGGCATAATTTTCCATGTGGCAAAAGCGTCCATTACTTGAATGTTTTTTTGTCCATTGCCATTGGTAGAGCCTGCAATGCCGTTGAAAGCTTCGATTTGCAAGCGAAAGTCGACGTTGTGAGCCACATATCCGTCCATAATCAGGCGAAGGCGTTTGGCTTGGAAACTTGAGTTGGCGTGCGAGTTGCTTTGAGAGGTTTTCGACCAGTTCCAGCCGGTTTGCAGATAACCCGAAATTTTGGGCAACTTGGCTTCCCACTTTTCAGCAGGGGCAGGAATCGGTTCGGCAAAAGTCACAGGAGCTTCCAAGGGAAGTGCCTCGGGCATGGCCTCGGCTGTAGCCTCGGGAGCTTGCATTTCGGCGGCAAACATTGGCATTGCAAATGTTGCGGCAAACAATAATGAGCAAATCTTTTTCATAACGATAAAAATTAATTGTTAATAATAAATATTTGATACCTCAAATTTTAATTTAAAATATTTATTTTTGAATTTTCTTTCACAAAATTAAACAATATTTTTTGAAACGAAATAACAAAACATTAAAAAAGCAATTTTGTTTCATTATTTCCGTGCTTTAACCAGCAATTCACCAAAGACTTCGATGTTCAGTGCCGTTAAAGGCGGATTGGGGTTGTGAGTCAAAGCCGTTTCGAGTGTAGTTTCTCCACTAAGCACCAGCACGCCCAAACTGCCGGCATTTTGTGCGGTGGCAACATCAGTATAAATGCGGTCACCCACCATGGCAAGTTCGTCGCTTTGCAGTCCATATTTGTCACGAATGCAATAGAGCATGCCGGGATTGGGTTTGCCAATCACCACATCGGCTTTGCGTCCGGTAGCTCCCTCAATGCAACGTTGCAAACTGCCACAGTCCACCAAAATGGTTGCTTGGTCGGTGGGACACACCCAATCGGGATTGGTGGCAATGTAGGGAATTTCGCTTTGAGACGCCCACCATGCGGCACGACAAAGGCGGTTGTAAACCAACGTGGTATCGAAAGCTACCACCAAGACATCGGGGCGGTCGGCCGGATCGTCTTCACACAACACAAATCCTGCCTTTTTAAACTCTTCCTGCATACTGGCAGTGCCAAGCGCAAACAGCTTCTTGGCCGATGGGTAATGCTTCTTGATGTAGTCGATTGTCGCCAACGAAGAAGTGTACATTTGCTCATCGGCGGCCTTAATGCCCAGTTTGTCGAGCTTGAGCAAATAATCTTTGTGACTCTTGGTGGGGTTGTTGGTCAAGAAAGAATATCCTATACCACAATCGGAGAGCGTATTAAGGAACTTGTGAGTATAAGGGAACAAAGTAGATCCCATGTAGATGGTACCGTCCATGTCAAGAGCCACATGCCTGATTTTGCGACACCATTCCATCAATTTTTCCTCGCCCAGTGGCGACATGTATTTGTCAAATTTCATTTTTTCAATATTATTTTCAATATGCCAAAGGCAGTGGTAAAACATAAAAGAACGAACAATAAAAAAAACGTTCAATTACAAATGTAGAGATTAAAAATCAATCTGTCTAATTTTTTGATAACGATTGATAGCATAAACAAAGTGAGGGGAAACAGTTTCCTTTGAGTTTTAGGGAGATTACAGTTTCCCCTTCACTTCTACTCATCACTAAACCTATAAAACCACAAAAAATATTATTTTAAATAAAAAACAAATATGTTATTTCATTTCAAGACAATGAGTTGTCGCTCTCATCGCCATATTGAATGGCAGCAGCACGCGCATAACCGTCGCGAGGAGCCTTCCACATGGAAATGAGAATAAACATGCCAATCACTGCAATGATCGTGATTACCTCAAACACACGAGTCCAACCATACCAATCGGCAACGTAGCCAACAAGAATACCACTGATGCCCGATCCCAAATAGCCCAGAATGCCGGCAATGCCATTGGCTCGCGCACTGGCTTCCTTGGTGGCTTGATTACCAAGTTCAATGCCAATGAGTGCTTGTGGCCCATAGATGCAAAAACCTGCCCCAACAAGCACTGCCGCCGTAAGCCCAAGACTTGCAGTGTCGGGCAAAAAGCGGAAGATGGTCATGAATAGTGCGGCTCCTGCCATGCAGCACACACACATGCGATGTCCCTTGCCTTTGAAAATGTGATCGGTAGCCCAGCCGGCAAACAACGTGCCCACAATGCCGGCAATTTCAAATCCGGCAACAGTCCAAGCTGCATCGTTGATGTCCAATCCACGACTCTCGGTCAAAAACTTAGGCCCCCAATCAAGAATGCCCATACGCACAACATAAACAAACAAGTTGGCGATACAAAAAGTCCAAACCCAACGGTTTTTCCACACCATTTCCAGTTCAAACTTGCGACGTGCCTTTGCACTCTTGTTGCCTTCGAGCTTGCCCAACCCGGTGTCGGGAAGATCGGGCAAATTTACTTCCTTGGGGTCATCGCGCACCCCCCAGAACACAAAGAAAGCCCCGGCAAAAGCCAAAACCGCCGGCACATAGAAACACCATTGCCATGCTCCATAGTGCTGTGCATAGATTAAAGTCTTCTCGGTGACATTGCCCACACCACTGTTGGTCAGGTTCTCGGCAATGCGTGCCACCACATCGGCGTTTGCACTCAAATCGGTGCCCAAGCTACCCATGATGTAACCGCACACAACCACAGCCAGCGTTGCTCCCACCGAGTGCGAACAATTCCAAATGCTCATTTTGGTGGCAAGTTCACTCGGGTGTATCCAGTGAGGAAGAATGCGAGCACAAGGCGGATAACCAAATCCTTGAAAATATTGATTGAGAATAATGGTGACACCCATGAAGAGCACCAGCATGCTCACAAAATCGGGAGTAGAGTCCTGCCCGGTAATCATTGCGCTCAAATTGGCACCAAATCCAAAACAAAAGTTTGAAAGGGCACAGAGCAAAAGCCCGACAGTCATGACAATGCGACCACGTATCTTATCAACCAAATATCCTTGAATAAAGCGAGAGAAACCATAGGTGAGCGAACCGGCAAAAATCACCCAACCAAAGGTTTTGTTGCTGATACCATACTCTGCAGTAAGTCCCGGCATTGCAATCGAAAAATTCTTGCGCACAAAATAAAACAGGGCATAGCCTATCATGGTGACGAAGATTATTCGCCATTGCCACTTCAAAAATGCTTTCTTGTTATTGCCCAATGAGGCATAAACGCTTTCTTTTGACATAACTTAAATTGAAGTTTTAGTTCGTTGTTTTTAAATTCCGTTTTTCAGCTGTGCGTCACCCATCAGTTTCTTTCACAAGGCATAGTGCACAAAAGCCGTTATTACGCTTCCTTTTCATCCTTTGCGCCGTGAGCAACATTGTCGCGCCACGTCACAAGATATTGTTCATCTTTATAGGTCAAAGCCATGAAAAAGATAGAGAGCGCACAAGCGGCAAGCAACAAGACAAAGGTCCAGCTCCAACCGGCATTTTCAGAAACATAACCGATAACAATGTTGGCCAAAACAGCAGTTCCCAACACATAGCCCATAAATCCCGTCAGGCCGGCAGCCGTTCCGGCTACATTCTTGGGTGCAAGGTCAAGAGCCTGCACGCCAATGAGCATTACCGGGCCATAAATCAAAAAGCCAATGGCAATCAAGCAACCTATTACCACATAGAAGTTGTTGAAAAATTGCCAATACACCACAATGGCAACAGCAACAAGCACCATGAAAATGATGGTGGGCAAAGCGCGACGACCATGAAACACACGGTCGCTCAACCAACCACAAATGATGGTGCCGGGAATAGCGGCAATTTCATAGGCAAAATAAGCCCAGCCGGCATTCTTCAAGTCGATGCCCTGCTCGGTCAAGATTGTTGGTGCCCAGTCGAGACAACCATAACGCACCATGTAGACGAAGGCATTGGCAAAAGCGATGTACCAAAGCAACTTGTTGGAGAGTACCGTTGTAAAAATCTCTTTTATCGAGAGTGCTTTTTCATCGTTCTTGTTATAGTTTTTCGATGCATGTCCGCTCCATTCTTCGATCGATTGCAAACCGCAAGACTGCGGAGTGTCGCGAATCATGCTATAAGCCAGCACGGCAATCAACATGGCCACTGCGGCCGGAAAGGCATAGGTTCCTATCAAGAAATAATAATCTGATTGAGCGGAATAAAACCACGAGCCAAACCAAAGGGCCCCATACACAGCCATGGGACCAACCAAAGCTCCTCCCACGTTGTGGGCACAATTCCAAAATGACATCCACGTTCCACGCTCCTTGAACGAGAACCAGTGTGTCATCACACGACCGCAAGGAGGCCACCCCATGCCATTGAACCAGCCTACCAAAAAGTTGAGCACAGCCATGAGAAAAATAGCGGCTCCCTTGTGTTCTGCTCCCAGCCATTGCACCGGCACAATCAAGAACAACATTGAAAGAGCGGCACACACCAAGCCCAACGGCAAGAAACGTTGTGCATTGGAACGGTCGCTGATGCTTGCCATGATGAATTTTGAGAAACCATAGGCAATGGCGTTCATCGACAGCACAATGCCAAGCTCCCCTTTCTCAAAGCCAAATGGAGCCAATGCCGGAATGGCCATGGAAAAGTTCTTGCGCACGATGTAAAAGCCGGCATAGCCAATAAAAATGCCTATGAACACTTGCCAGCGCAAACGCTTGTACTTGGCATCGGCTTCAATTCCTGTTTCGGCAGGTTTAAATGCAGGAGGTGCTAAAAATTTCGACATAATTCAATCTTTTTCTTAATTATTTGTTCAGTTCAATGGTTTTCTCAATATCGAGCGCATCGGCAATGATGCTGATAGGGTTAATTACCGGTACACCGGTAGACATTTCAATCTGCCACTTGCAGGTTTCACAATCGGTTGTCACGCAATCTAAGTTCAAAGACTTGATTTGCCTGAACAGCGGCTCACCCATTTTTTGCGAGTTCTTGTAATTTTCTTTCTTAAAGCCGTAGGTTCCGGCAATACCGCAACAGCAAGAATCGAGCATCATGAAATCAATTCCGGGAATCATTTTGAGCAACTCGGTGCTATACACAATCCACCCCATGCGCTCCATGTGGCAGGCACTGTGATAGGCCACACACATCTTGAAATTGTTGCGAAAGGCCAATTTTACCTTGCCACTGTCGATCAAGCGAAAAAGGAAACGTGTTGCCAATGAAATTTCTTCACGCACATCGCCGTTCTCGACTTCGAGCAGATGCGGATATTCATCTCGCAAGGTGAATGTGCAAGTAGAACTGGTGGTGAGAACCGGGCGTCCTTCTTCTTTCACCGATTTTCTAATAGATTTAATGTTTGTGTGGGCATGTTTGCGAGCCTGTCCGTAGAGACCATTGGCAATCTTGGCAACTCCGCAACATTTCTCTTTTTCGAGTAAATGCACACCGTAGCCAATGGCATTCATGATTTTCACAAAGTCTTGCCCCAACTTAGGGTAATTATAGTTCACATAGCAACCATGAAAATAGCTCACATGTCGGGAATATTGCGCTTGCTTGGTGACGGCTTCACGCTTAAACCATGTTTCAAAGCGCAACGGGGTGTAGGCCGGGAACGTGCGATGCTTGTCTACTTTGAACACCGTGTCCATCACAACCTTGGTAATTTTCATGCCAAGGGTGGCATTGACCACGGGGGCAAAACGATTGGCCAAAGTGCCCACAAAGTCGGTATTGGCCAGCGTTAGATCACGCAGACTCGGCCTTTGGTCATTATACTTGACACGAGCGGCCTGAATAATTTCGCCAATTTGAACTCCCTCGGGGCAAGCCACCTCGCAACGCCGGCAATTCAAGCACAGCTTCATTACTTTTTCATCGAAGAACACTTCGTTTTTAAGACGATAGCGTTCAAAGTCAGGACCCGCCTGTTTAGGACCGGGATATTTGGGTTCCACAGCGGCAACCGGGCAATAGACCGTGCAAATTGAGCATTTAAGACATTTTTCAAGATTATTGATGCTCAAACTTTTTAATTGTACCGGCTGTTTCTCTTTCATCTTCGTCTCTCCGTTTTAGCAATTGTATCAGCCACATGAAGGGCTGTCAGCATACTCACGCCCTCGCCGTCGGCGAGTTTCACCCGATTGTGTCCACTCAAAATGGAACCTATGGCAAATAGATTGTCAACCGGCTTGCCATTTTTCATCACTTTAAAATCGGCATCGGTCATCACTCCAAATTCCATGAAAGGTTGTGCATCAAACACACTTGTACCGGTCCATCGTTCTCGTTGGGGCACTGCATCTACGTCAAGATGAAAAATAGGTTCATAAACCTCTTTGTAGTTGGTCGCCAAACCATGACTCATAAAAGAACCGGTGGCCAGCACATAATGTTTGGCGATGAGCTTTTCATCGGTGAGCAATGCGGTTTCTACACTTGTCACACGCTGTCCTTCCATGCCACCTTTCAACACTTGATCTCCGCCAAGGAATGTGCCACCGAGCGACAGAAAATTTGCTTTGAGCCGGGCATGCGCCCTAATTCCCGGCACCGATGGCGGCAAGGTGGGCACAAAGAACAATGGCACCTTCACTTGTTCTTTGAGCAAACCGGCATTCTCGTCGTTGTTCATACCAACCACAGCAGGCATGAACACGGCATCAGCGTTGCCGACAGTTTTGTTGATTTGGGTTGCAACCTGTTTAACCTCTTCCATGTTGGTGAGCACCTTAGCTACATTTATCGCCCTCATTTCGCTCGGGCTCTTGCGAGCAACTTCGAGTGCCGGTGTAGAAAAACCCTTCACATCGGCATCTACACCAAGTTTGTGCAATCCTGCAACAAGAAATTTTGTCGGAAAATCAAGAAATCCCATGATATTGACTACCGTTACTTTTTTCCACGGCAAAGCATGTTCTTCATCAAGCATTGCAAAGCCTTCCATCGTGAGCCATGTGGGCTTCACTGCTCCCACAGGGGTTATTCTGAAATGATTTCTTAATGTTTCTCCATGGGTTTTAACTCCGGCATCGGCAAGCATTTGCCTTGCCGCTTGTGCCAAAGTAGCAATGTTATCCACACCCAATTTTTGATAGGGATGTTTGGGGGCAAGCAATTTAGCGGCTTCAAGAGGATTGGTTACGGCAACTCCACGACTGTCATAACCAAGCAAATCGAAAGCTCCTGTTCCAAAGTGCATGGAACTTTGTCCAAAGCTCACAACGGCCACCTTCATGCCGGCTTTGAGCAAAGCAATGCCACAAGTGAGACCGCTCAAGCCTCCTCCCATGATGACAGAATCAAATTTCATTGCACGCCCTCCTTTCCTTGCATGAGTTTGTCGATGCCGCAAAGTCCTTGATAGATGACAGCCGTGAGCTGTGCTTCGTTCAAAGTATCGCCCCAAGCCACGGGTTTCATGCCTTTCCATCGCTCATTCATGAAATTTGCCAAGTCGTCGATGCACCTCTGTGCAGAGTTTTCGCCTTGCAATGCACAAAGCACGTTGGCGGCACGGCATGAACAAAGTTCGCCTTGGCAAGTGCCCATTCCCACACGGGTGCGGCGACGCAAGTTGAGCAGATTGCGCACATGCAACTTCTCGGTCGCATATCGCACTTCACCCACACTCACCCCTTCGCATTCACACACCAATGCTTCATTCAGCGTGTCGCCGGTTGCAATTTCATCGATGAGCGTTCCGTGGCGACCTTCGGCGGCCTTGTGAGCAAAGCTATGGGTTTTCATCGTCTTTTTTTTCTCTTCCGACCCCGGGAGAAGAGTGGTGGCTGTTGCACACGGCTTGTCGACATTTAGTTTTTTGCAGGCCAAGTCGGTAGCCACTTCTGCCATCAAGCGATAGGTCATCATCTTGCCACCTGTGATTGTAATAAGCCCTGCCATTCCGTCACGCACCTCGTGATCAAGACACACAATACCACGGCTAATGCTGCGTCCACTTGGGTCGTTGTCGCTGGCGACAAGAGGCCTAACGCCTGCATAGGCTCGCAAAATGCGTGTCGATGCCAATGCCGGTGCCAATTTTTCGCCCTCTTCGAGCAACATTTTCACTTCGGTTTCGGTCACTTGCATGTGGTCACATTCGTCAATGGGCACACGGTCACTGGTAGTTCCAATCACACACACAGCATCATCGGGCACCAAAATATCGGCATTGGCGGGTTTGCGACAACGGTTAATTACCATGCTGTTAACTCGATGCCCAAAAATGAGCAAAGCACCCTTTGCAGGAAACATATTAATGGAAATACCTGCCATCTTGGCAACAAGCATACCCCAAATGCCGGCGGCATTGACAACAAGATTGGCAAACGCCTCTTTTATTTCGCCCGTGTGATGGTCGCACAACCTCACTCCAATAACTCTATTTTGATTTACAATAAGCTCTGTTACTTCATGATAGGTCAAAATATCGGCTCCGTGAATGCGTGCATCAACCACATTGGCCGCCGTCAGGCGAAAAGGGTCGATCGAGGCATCGGGCACACGCACAGCTCCGGTGAGGGCGGGATTTACCGCCGGTTCGATCAATCGAGCTTCGGCAGGGTCAATCACGGTTGCCATGATGCCGGCCTTGTGGCATGCATCAACAAATGTGCTTTGATAGTTCAAATCGTCTTCGGGCAAAGTGATGAACAAGCCATCGGTTTCTTCCACGCAATGGCGTGCAATATTACGCAAAATCATGTTCTCGCCAATGCACTCGGTGGCCGACTCTTGATCGGTGACGGCATACCTGGCGCCACTGTGCATCAAGCCATGATTGCGACCTGTGGCACCGTGGGCAATATCGAACCGCTCAACAAGCAACACTGCAAGACCACGCATGGCACAATCTCGCGCTACGCCTGCTCCGGTGATACCGCCTCCAACGACAATGACATCATAATGCTTTTTCACTCTACCGTTCATCACTTCTAAAAAACGATGTTATTTTATTAAGGTGTAATTGAAATTGCTCAAATCTTTTTGAAACACAAAATATATTTTATTTTTCAAAACGAAAGCAATTCAATTTTATTTCATTACAAAAGTAGTTACATTTTCTGTAACCAACAAAGCTTTTATTTGTTTTTTTTGAAAAAAAGATATCAAAAGTGTGGACAGTAATTTGTATATTTGTAAATAAAAACAAGCTGATTTTTGAGGAATCACAAACCAGAATGTACATTACAATTATCTGAATTTTAATCATCATAACCATGATTAAGAAAAAAAGACATACGACTATATTGAACACCTTGCTCAAAAAAGGCAGTGTGCAGGTTACCGAATTGGCCGAAATGCTGAATGTGTCGTCAGTTACGATTCGAAAGGATTTAACCGAACTCGAAAAAGAAAAAAGGCTATATCGAAGTCATGGCAAGGCAATCATGCTAAATCCATTTACCAACAACCGCTCGGTGAATGAAAAAGAGAAACTGTCGCCACAAGAAAAAGACTGCATCGGACGTGAAGGAGCCAAACTCATCAACGATGAAGACAGCATTTGCATCGCATCGGGCACAACTGTGCACGCTCTTGCACGCAACATCAGCCCAAAACAGCGCATTACTGTCGTCTCGGCATCGTTGCAAGTGTCTGAAACCCTCACGCAAAACGAGAACATCGACATCATTCAGCTGGGAGGCATGTTGCGCCACAGCAGCCTATCGGTTGTGGGACAATACAGCAAGCACATTTTGAGTGGTTGCTCGTTTTCAAAAGTGTTTTTAGGCGTAGATGGCATCGATTTTGACTATGGTTTTTCAACCACCGACTTACGCGAAGCCGAACTCAACCGCGAAATGATGCATGCCGCCCAAAAGACCATTGTGCTTGCCGACAGCAGCAAATTTGGCCGACGGGGTTTCGCCAAGATTGGCAACATTGAGGAAATCGATCTCATCATCACCGATGCCGGCATTTGTCCCAAAGACATTCAGGCCATTGAAGACCTTGGCATCGACCTCATCATCGCCAAATAGGCAGCAATAACGAAGATGCGTCTTTCAATTGCAAACATCAAGTTCAAAGGGTTTGCAATTTGTTTTTGTGCGTTTTTGCGCCCCATTTTTTGTGTCCATTAATTTGGGTTAATTTTTAGAGCGAAATTTCGTGGAGCACACATTTTGCCGTATCTTTGTTGCTTAATTGTGAAGTAATCATTAATCACTCAGGTTTCTTGCAAATGAAGCATTGAGAACAGTGAAAACAAAAGGAGAGAGAAAGCCGGCAACGCTACATTGTTTTGCCACAAGCCCCACCTTTTGCCCCAACGGCAAGACTTTAATTTGCAGCATTTGAGGTTATTTTAAATTATATGACAGAAAAAGAAACATTAGTAAAAGCAATCGTCGAAGCAATTCAAGAAAAAAAAGGGCAGGAAATCGTTACCGTAGACATGGGCAACATCGAACAAGCGGTAACCGGCGGTTTCGTCATCTGCACCGGCAACAGCACCATGCAAGTCGATGCCATTGCCGACAGCGTGCGTGAATATGTCGAACAGAAAACTGGCGTGCGTCCTTACAATTACGACGGATACCAAAACTCCGAATGGATTGTGATTGACTATGGCATGATTTATGTACACGTTTTCCTACCCGAGTTCCGCTTGCGTTACAACCTCGAAGAGCTGTGGGCCGATGCCAAGGTTGAGCACATTCCCGACCTGGGTTAAGGATTTTACTCAATGTGATTTTAATAACAGATTTTAATGGCAGGATTTTCAAATAGTAAGAAGAAAAAAAACAGTGCTTCACGCTTCAAATTCAGTATCTACTGGATGTATGCACTCATTTTCGGAGCAATTCTCTTTCTTTTATTCTCATCGGAGAACAACAAAACGAAAGAAGTTGACTGGACAGAGTTTCAAGCAATCGTAGAGACCAAAGGCGTGACCAAAATTGAAATTGACGGTCAAAACAAAGAGGCAGAAGCCTATTTGACCAACGATCTTGCAAAGAAGGTTTTTGGTGCCAAATACACTCCTCAACGCGACGTGCAACCCACCATCACCACCAGTATTCCGTCAAGCGACAAGTTTGAGGAAAAAATCGAAAAATGGCAAGCCGACAAAGTGTTTAACGGCAAAGTCAAGTACAAGCACAACGGCAATTGGACAAGCTGGCTATGGAGCTTTGGGCCACTGTTGCTATTCATTTTATTTTGGTTCTTCATTTTCCGAACCATGGGTTCTCGGGGAGGCGGTGGCAATGTGTTCAACGTGGGACGCTCACGCGCAAAATTGCAAGACAAAAACAAAGACGGCAACGACCAAGCAACCTTTGCCGATGTTGCAGGATTGCACAAAGAAAAAACAGAACTGATGGAAATCGTTGATTTCCTGAAAGATCCCGACAAATATACCGAACTTGGCGGTACCATTCCCAAGGGTGTACTGCTCGTGGGGCCTCCGGGAACCGGTAAAACTCTGCTTGCCAAAGCTGTGGCAGGCGAAGCCAACGTGCCGTTCATGTCGATGAGCGGTAGCGACTTTGTTGAAATGTTTGTGGGAGTGGGTGCCAGCCGTGTGCGCGACACCTTCCGCCAAGCCAAAGAAAAAGCTCCATGCATCATCTTCATCGACGAAATCGACGCCATTGGGCGTGCCCGTAGTCGCAAAAGCGATTTCGGCAGCAACGATGAACGTGAAAACACGCTCAACCAACTACTCACCGAGATGGACGGTTTCGGCTCCAACGAGGGTATCATCGTGCTTGCCGCCACCAATCGTGCCGATGTGCTCGACAAGGCCATATTGCGCTCAGGACGCTTCGACCGCCAAGTCTACATAGGCACTCCCAATCGCCAAGACCGTGTTGACATCTTCAAAGTGCACCTGCGCAAGGTGAAGATAGACGGCTCGGTCGACCTCGATGCCTTGGCCGGCATGACAGCCGGCATGAGCGGCGCCGACATTGCCAACATTTGCAACGAAGCTACCTTGCTGGCCGCACGGCACAAAAAGAAAGCTGTGCAGCAACCCGACTTTATCGAAGCTATCGATCGTGTGACACGCACGCTCGACAAGCCGGAGCGCATGACCAAGACTGTAACATTTGAAGATGTTGCAGGTATGTCCAAGCCCAAAAGTGCCGTAAAGGAAGTGATTGACTTCCTCAAAAATCCCGAAAAATATACTCGTTTGGGAGGAAAAATCCCCCGAGGTGTGCTGCTTGTAGGTCCTTCGGGGTCGGGCAAGACTTTACTGGCCAAAGCCGTTGCCGGTGAAGCCCACGTGTCGTTTTTCTCGACCTCGGCAGCCGAGTTTCAAGGCGAATATGTGGGATCGGGCGTGAGCCGTGTGCGTGAACTTTTCCGCAACGCCAAGGAAAAAGCTCCGTGCATCATCTTCATTGATGAGTTAGATGCCATCGGAAATCGCAAAGACAAGGGTAACTCCGAGCGTGAAATCACGCTCAACCAATTGTTGGTTGAAATGGACGGCTATGGCACCAACGACGGTGTGATTGTGATGGGCGCAACCAACCGCATGGATTCGGTAGACAAAGCCCTGTTGCGTCCGGGACGCTTCGACCGCAAATGCTATGTGGGATTTCCGGGAGAAAGCGACCGTGTTGAAATTTTCAAACTCTACATCGGCAAAATCAAGACCGACGAAGATGTCGACATCAATGCACTGGCAAAAGAAGCGGCAGGTTTTAGTGGAGCCGAAATTTCCAAAACCTGCAACGAGGCCGCATTGAAAGCCTCGGGCGAAAACAAAGAAACGGTTTCGCAACAAGACTTGCTCAACGCCATTAAAGCCACACGCAAAGGCATTGACAACAAAAAAACTGTTGTGGGCACAGTGCATTTCAATGATGTAGCAGGAATGGACGAGGCAAAACAAGAAGTTACCGAAATCGTAGACTTCCTTAAAAATCCTTCGAAATATAATAAGCTCGGTGGCAAAGTGCCACGCGGTGCCCTGCTCGTGGGGCCTCCGGGAACCGGCAAAACGATGCTTGCCCGTGCAGTGGCAGGCGAAGCCAACGTGCCTTTTATTTCTCGCTCAGGATCTGATTTTGTGGAAAAATATGTGGGCGAAGGAGCAGCCCGAGTGCGCGAAGTGTTCAACGAAGCCAAAGAAAAAGCCCCGTGTGTGCTGTTCATCGATGAAATTGATGCAGTGGGCGGAGCACGCAGCAATGTGGGATTTAGCGGCGAACACGACCAAACATTGAACCAATTGCTCACCGAAATGGACGGATTTGAGGGCGATACCGGCGTAATTGTGCTGGCAGCCACCAACCGTGAAGACATGCTCGATCCGGCCCTATTGCGTCCCGGGCGTTTCGACCGTAAGGTACACGTAAACCTGCCCACAGTGCTCGACCGTGAAGCCATCTTCAAGGTGCACTTGCGCAAAAAGCCATTGGCCGAAGATGTGAATATCAGTCAACTTGCCCAGCAAACCTCGGGTATGAGTGGCGCAGAGATTGCCAACATTTGCAACGAAGCCGCCATCATGGCCGCACGACACAGTCGCGATGCTATTGCAATGGTCGACTTCGCCGAAGCCATAGACAAGGTGACCATGGGTTTGGAAAACAAGTCGATGCTATTCACCCGACAAGACCTCTATGAAACTGCCGTTCACGAGGCCGGCCATGCAACAGTGAGCTGGCATGTGGAGTTTAGTGACCCTTTGGTAAAAATCAGCATTGTGCCACGAGGTCAAGCTCTTGGTGTGAATTTACATTCCAGCGTAGAACGATTTGGTATGACCAAACAACAGTTCTTGGACAAAATATGCACATTCATGGGAGGCCGTGCCGCCGAGGAATTGTTCTTGGGCACCATTGGCACCGGAGCACTCAACGACATGCAACAAGCCACGCGCATTGCACGCTCAATGGTTGTTTACTACGGCATGAGCGATAAAATGCCAAATATCAGCTACTACGATCCACAACGTCAAATGGGCGATCGTCCCTACAGCGATGAACGCGCCAAGTTGATCGATGAGGAAATATCGTCCATTGTCAATGAACAATATCAACGAGCCAAAGAACTCATCAAGAGTCACGGCGAAGGATTGCACAAGATTGTAGACGCACTCATGGACAAGGAAGTGATCAACGGCAAGGAAGTGGAGACCATCTTTGGCAAACGACCTTGGAAAAACCGTGCCGACGAACTGATGAAAATCGCCCAAGAACGCCGAGCCGCTCAAGAAGCCGTCGAAAAACAGCAAAGCCATGAGCAAAAGGAAGAAGTTGCCACACAAGAGCCTTCGGCCACAACAACACCGGAAAGCGAGCATGAAACTCCTCCGCCATTTGCCGGTGGCAGTGACGATGCAAAAGAAGAATAAAGAAAAAAGACTCGAAAAATCAAAAATAACACCTATTATAATATATGAGCACTTTAGCGACAAAATATGATCCCAAAGAGGTTGAAGACAAGTGGTATAAATACTGGCTGGAACATGACTTGTTCAAGTCAACTCCCGATGAACGTGAACCCTACACAATCGTTATTCCACCGCCCAACGTAACCGGTGTGTTGCACATGGGACACATGTTGAATGAAACCATTCAAGACATTCTCATACGCAGGGCACGCATGGAAGGGAAAAACGCATTGTGGGTTCCCGGAACCGATCACGCTTCGATCGCTACCGAGGCCAAGGTTGTCAATCGTTTGGCTCAAAAAGGCATCAAGAAAACCGATCTGAACCGTGAAGAATTTCTCAAGCATGCTTGGGATTGGACACATGAGCATGGAGGCATCATTTTGGAGCAACTCAAAAAAATAGGTGCAAGTTGCGACTGGAGCCGCACAGCCTTCACCATGGACGAGATACGCAGCAAGAGCGTGTTACACGTGTTTTGCGAACTTCACAAAAAAGGTCTCATCTATCGTGGAGTGCGCATGGTCAACTGGGACCCTAAGGCTCTCACAGCCTTGAGCGACGAAGAGGTCGTTTACAAGGAAGAACACAGCAAACTATATTATTTGCGCTATAAGATTGTCGGCGAAGACGGCTATGCGATTGTTGCCACCACCCGCCCCGAAACCATCATGGGCGACACGGCCATGTGCATCAACCCTCATGATCCCAAAAATGAACATTTAAAAGGCAAACGCGTGATCGTGCCTTTGGTTGGTCGTGAAATTCCGGTCATCGAAGACGATTATGTGGACACCGAGTTTGGCACCGGTTGCCTGAAAGTAACCCCTGCCCACGACATCAACGACCACATGCTTGGCGAAAAATACAATTTGCCCGGCATCGACATCTTTAACGACAATGGCACACTGAGCGATGCCGCCGGCATGTATGTGGGCATGGATCGCTTTGCTGTGCGTGAACAAATAGAAAAAGACCTTGCTCAGGCCGGTTTACTCGAAAAAGTTGAACCATACGTCAACAAAGTGGGCTTCAGCGAACGCACCAATGTGCCCATTGAGCCAAAACTCTCCATGCAATGGTTTTTGAAGATGGAAGACTTGTGCAAACCAGCCCTTGAAGCTGTTGAAACCGGCGACATCAAGTTTTTCCCCAACAAATTCTTCAACACCTATAAGCATTGGATGACCGACACAAAAGACTGGTGCATCAGTCGCCAACTGTGGTGGGGACATCGCATTCCCGCCTACTTCTTGCCACAAGGTGGCTATGTCGTTGCCCAAAATGCCGAAGAAGCCTTGAAACTCGCACAAGAAAAAGATGCAAACCTCACGATGAACGACTTGCGCCAAGATGAGGATTGCCTCGACACATGGTTCTCAAGCTGGCTGTGGCCAATTTCGCTGTTCAACGGCATTCTTGACCCCGACAATAAAGAAATGAAATACTACTACCCTACCGGCGACCTTGTGACCGGCCCCGACATCATTTTCTTTTGGGTAGCACGCATGGTCATGGCAGGCTATGAGTTCATGGGCAAAAAACCGTTTAACAATGTCTATTTCACAGGCATTGTGCGCGACAAGCAAGGTCGCAAAATGTCGAAATCGTTGGGCAACAGTCCCGATCCGCTCGAACTCATCGACCGCTTTGGAGCCGACGGCGTGCGCATGGGACTGATGCTTGCAGCTCCTGCCGGCAACGACATTCTCTACGATGATGCGTTGTGTGAACAAGGGCGCAACTTCAACAACAAGATATGGAATGCATTTCGCCTTGTAAAAGGCTGGGAAGTGGCCGACATCGAACAGCCGGAACACAGCCGTCTGGCCGTAGAATGGTTTAAGAGCGTGCTCAACAGCACCATGGCCGAAGTCAACGACTTATTCTCGAAATTCCGCTTGAGCGAAGCACTCATGGCCATTTATCGCCTCTTTTGGGAGGAGTTCTCGGCATGGTATCTCGAAACCATCAAGCCTGCCTACCAACAACCCATCGACCGCAAAACGCTCGAATCCACGCTCGATTTCTTCGACACCTTGTTGCTACTGTTGCATCCGTTCATGCCATTCATCACCGAAGAATTGTGGCAACACATCAACGAGCGAAAAGACGGTGAGAGCATCATGTATGCACAAATGCCCTCGGTGGGCGTTTTCAACGAAAGTGTCCTCAAAACCATGGCCGAAGCCAAAGAAATTATTTCGGGTGTGCGCACAGTGAGGTTGAACAAGAACATTCCCAACAAGAACCCGTTGAAATTGCAAATCGTGGGCAAGTGGACCAATTCCTATAAAAGCATCGTGAACAAAATTGCCAATCTTGAAGCCATTGATGAGGTCGAAAGCAAAGATCCGGCAGCTGTGGCATTCATGGTAGGCACAACAGAGTTTGCCGTGCCATTGGGCGACAGTATCGATGTTGAAGAAGAAATCAAGAAAATCGAAGCCGAATTGGACTACACCAAAGGCTTCCTTGTGAGCGTGGAAAGAAAATTGGGCAACGAAAAATTTGTGGCTCATGCACCCGAAGCTGTTGTTAACAGCGAACGCAAGAAGAAAGCCGATGCCGAATTGAAGATTAAAACGCTTGAAGAAAGTCTTACCGCACTCAAAAAATAAACTTGAGCATACACATTTTGTCGAAATAAAAAGCAGGAGCTGCACACACCACAAGTCTGTCAAGCTCCTGCTTTTTTATATGTTATTATTGCTGTCCGGTAAAACTTTTTTCTCTCGAACTGTGTAAGAGAAATCGTCTTTAATACTACATTTTTTGACATTAAATCTAAAATATAAGTCATAGTCTAATAAAAACAAACGTTTTTATAATGCTTACTATTTGTAA
>JBGYAB010000053.1:0-61036 GCA_041815985.1 Sodaliphilus sp.
CCACCTCCAGCATTAAACGCTGCTTTGCAGAGCTTCATATATCGGCTAATCAAGTTGGTTATCAGCATGAACTTTATTGTCTTTTTCAATCTATAAAGTTACTGAAAATCAGCGAGATAGCCGATTTTATTATGTTATATTTTGTTATCTAACTCATTCTTTTTCAAAGCCTTATCGTGTTTGTTTTATGACACAATTCCTGTTGGATTTAGGGCGAAAGTTTCACAAACTACAAAAATTTAACGGACTATTGAATAAAGAAACAGAAAATTTGACAAGCTGGTTCCCACCATTCAGCTTCAATGATTCGTATAGTAATATACAGGTGATTTATCTTGACAGAGAAATGCAGAAGATCAACGTCAAATTGACGGGTATTCAACTCCGTTACGATGCCAAAGAAGAAGGAGTGAACTATACGACTCCGGTCAGAATCAGCATCATGAACACTGACAAAAACTACTTCCATATCGATGAAAATTACAATGTTCACATGTTGGACGGTGATTGGAAAACAGTGTACGAAGGCGATATAACTGTTAGTGGAAAAGAAAACGAAAAGAATATTCCTTTGGTAATTCCTTTCAAGACTGAATATGAATACAAGGGTGGCAATATCGCTGTAAGGTATGAACGTTTGTGGAATGATGTTACTTTGGAAGAAAGCCAATTGCCGCTTTTCCATCTTTGCAGCATCTATAGCGAAGGAGACCCGAATTATAATCGCACGGCTATATTCAGAAGTAAATTTACTCAGGAAATCGACGTGACAAAAGTTGGTATTAATTTCTGGACACCGTTCACGATGTTCTCTTACACCGACATTAGTTCGGGCGTTGAAAACCTTGTTTCTTCTAAAGAAGATTTCCGTGTTTACCAAAGTGGAAGCATGTTGAATTTCTCTAAAACAGTTGATATGGCTCAGTTGATTTCTATCTCAGGTGTGGTTGTGCGCTCTGCACATCAAGTCGACTGTTTGGCTGTGTCCGGTTTGGGTGGTGTTTATCTGCTTAAAGTGGAAAACGGCGGAAAGACCGTAACAAAGAAGGTTGTCATCAAGTGATTTTCCTTTGATGTGAAATGACAACATAATTTATTGAGAGAGAATGTGCCTGTCGGCATATTCTCTCTTTTTTGCATGTCTTTACTTAATTTTTGCTTTCATTCTCCGGTGTTGCCGAAATTTCTTCGATTTTCTGTAAAACAGATGTCATTGCCTTGATAAAAATGAGAAACTTTATCGCTTATGGCAAAATATTAACTAATTTTGTGCAGTGATCACTATCGTCAAAGAATTGAAAAAATGACAGAGGCAAAACGGAACTTACTGGAAGCAAGAGGATTTGTGACTCTTGAAATCACAGCCAATGACTTGTGCAAAGGCGAACCGCCGGAACCCAAGTATGACATTATAGTGCTGTGCAACGTTGGCGAAGCCGTGATTGAGATGAACATGCAGCGCATGAAGCTCACAGAGCGCACGTGCTTGATTGTTTCGCACATTTTTTTCATGCATGCGGTGAGCGTCAGTCCCGATTTTCATGCTTGGGTTTTGATTGTGAACGACAATTTTTCGCTCGAAGTGTCGGTGGGTATGCCCACCGAGATGCTCGAAGCAATTTTTCGTAACCCTATTCGTACGGTTACCAATGATGCTGAATGGACAATGCTGACCAATTTCATGCAAAACATTCACATCTACGACAACCTCGACTACACAACACGTTCGATTGAAATGGCAGGGTGTATTTTTCGTTGCATGATGATCACCATGGGCGAGGTCGAGATGTGTGAACAAAAGGCTGAACCACAATTCGGCTACACTATGGCCGATACCTATTTTCGCCGGTTCATCGGCTTTATCGAAGAACATGTGAAGCAAGAGCACGAGGTAATGTTCTATGCCGACAAACTGAATATCACCCCTAAATATTTAAGCGAGATATGCAAGCAAAAGTCGGGGCACAAAGCCAAGGAAATTATTTCTAATGTCTTGATTGCTAAAATAAAACGTGATATTCTGTTGAGTGGCAAGTCGGTAAAGGTAATTGCCTACGACTATGGTTTTGCCGACCAGTCGAGCTTGGGCAAGTTCTTTCGCAAGCTCACCGGGCAGTCGCCCAGCTTGTTCAAGAAGAAGAATGGCATGAAAGATTAATGCTGAACTTATTTTTGAAACTACAATGACATTCATGCTCTATATCAAACGCTACGCTTTGCTTACCGTTGGTTTGCTGATGCTGTTTTGCGCTTTGATGTTGGCGGTTCACACTGTTGTGCCTCATTGTGCCATAGACGAGCATGTCAAAAGTTCGGCGCAACAGTTGCACAACGAAGGCAACTATCCGCAACATTTTTCATGCTATTGTTATATGCAGGACAATTTCACCGATGCCGTCATGCTCAACATTGCTTACTGCGCTCCCGATGATGATATTGTCACCGGTGCTTTTCAACCATCGTTTGCAGCAACGACCGACAATATGACCGGCGAACTCCAAAACTTGGTGACCAGCTCTGCCGATGCAAATCAAAATATGAGAAAATATGGCCGTTATTGGCATGGAAATCAGGTGATTTTGAGATTGTTGCTGGTATTGACCGACTACGAAGGCATTAGGATTTTAAATGCAATAGCGTTAACGCTGTTGCTTGTGGTCACGGCATTGCTGTTTTATAGGCATTTTTCATGGTTTGTCATGGCGATGTATGCCGGTAGCATGTTGTTTGTCATGTTTCCTGTTGTCTATTGCAACATGCAATACGTCACCTGCTTCTATATCACTTTTATTGCATTGCTTGTGTTGTTTCGGTTTCCCAAGTTGTGCCGTTGCAATCTTGCGTCATCATCTTTTCTTTTTGTTGTTGGGGCATGTACAAGTTTTTTTGACTTGCTCACCACGCCATTGCTCACCTTGTGTTTTCCTTTAATGACATTGATGTTGCAACGTCGGCAGGAAGGCCGTGATGCTTGGAAGTCGCTGTTTGTTTTGTCATTTTCATGGGGCTTGGGCTATGCGTTGCTTTGGGCATTGAAGTGGGCTATGGTGCCATTGCTCACTGGCGATAACATCATGCAATCGGTATTCTACAGTGTGCGATTGCGTTCATTGGGGGGCGAAGTGCAACCCGGTGGCGAGAGCTATGTGGTTAGAGTGTTGACCGGCTATTATCGTTCTCGCCTTGTGCAATTGTTGTTGGCAGTGTTTGCCCTGATCTCGTTGGTGCATGTGTTTTCAACGGGCGATCGCAAGCTCATGAAGCGTTATGCTTGGATATTGGGCATTGTGGCGATGATGCCACTGTGGTTTATGGTGTTTATGGAACATTCGGTTCGTCATTTGTTTTTTACTTGGCGTTCGATGGCGGTTTTGATTTTTAGTTTTTTTACATATATTTGCCTGACATTAAAAAAACGAGGAATGAAGCATGGATAAGATAGCAGTTTTAATACCTTGTTATAACGAGGTTGCATCAATTCACATGGTGATTGAAAAATTTTATGAAGCGTTGCCCGAGGCTGTGGTGTACGTCTACGACAACAATTCTACCGATGGAACCGATAAAAAGGCGGCGCAAGCCGGTGCCGTTGTACGCTATGAACGCCATCAGGGCAAAGGCAATGTCATTCGTTCCATGTTTCGTGAAATTGAAGCCGAGTGCTACTTCATGGTCGATGGCGATGACACCTATTCTCCGGGCAAAGCTCGCGAGATGTGTGATTTGATTTTAAATCATGAAGCCGACATGGTGGTGGGCGATCGCCTGTCGTCAAACTATTTGGTCGAAAACAGCCGTGCTTTTCACAACTTCGGCAATTTGCTCGTGCGTGCAATTGTCAACCGCCTTTTTCACAGCAACGTGCATGATGTGATGACGGGTTGTCGGGCATTTAGTCGTTTTTTTGTCAAGAATTTTCCGGTGCTCTCGCACGGATTTGAAATTGAAACCGAAATGACCATTCATGCTCTCGACAAAAAATTCAAGGTTGCTTCGTTGCCTATTGAATACAAAGAGAGGGGTGAAAACAGTGTGTCGAAACTCAACACGTTCAGCGATGGTTTTCGTGTGCTGAAAACCGTTTTTGCACTATTGCGCGACTATCGTCCATTGCTCTTTTTTTCAACAGTTGCATTGTTTCTCGTGCTTGTGGGAGCTGGTTTACTGGTGCCTGTGTTTATCAACTATTTTGAAACGGGACTTGTGCCTCGCTTTCCCACGTTGATTGTGGGCTGTTTTGTTGTTCTACTCGCTATCATGATGTGGATTTGTGGCCTCATTCTTGATGTGATAGCCACGAAATCTCGTCGAGACTATGAACTTAAACTAAATGATTGGAAATAGAAAAACATGAATTATAAATTGTTTTTATTGATATTGCTCGGAATGCTCACTGCATTTGGGCCGATTGTTACCGACATGTATGTCCCTTGCCTGCCTTCGATGGTGGGCGACTTTGCCACTACGCAGACAATGGTGCAATTAGGATTAACTACCAGTATGCTTGGTCTTGCCGTGGGGCAACTTGTATTTGGCCCTTTGAGCGATAAATTGGGGCGGCGTCGTCCTTTGCTGGTGGCGATGCTGGTGTTTGTTGTCACTTCGGTGGGTATCATTTTTTCGCCCGATATCGAAACGTTTGTGGTCATGCGCTTTTTTCAAGGACTTGGAGGAGCCGGTGGCATTGTGATTTCGCGAAGTGTGGCCACCGACACGTTCAATGGTCACGAATTGCTTAAAATGTTGGCAGTGATAGGAGCCATTAATGGTATTGCTCCTATTGCCGCCCCGGTCATGGGTGGTTCCATAGCCGATGTGGCAGGTTGGCAAGGTATTTTTGTGGTGTTGCTGGGCGTGGGACTGGTGTTGCTTGCGGGCTGTTGGTTCATGCGTGAATCGCTGGCAGTTGAAAAGCGGAAAACCGAAAATTTGTTTCACACCTTCGGCTTGTTTGGCAAAGTGATTAAGAACCGAGAGTTCATGGGCTATGTTCTGCAACAGGCATCTGCTCAAATCATTCTTTTCGGCAACATTGCCTCATCGCCTTTCATTGTGCAACAACACTACGGCTTCTCACCCTTTGCCTATAGTTGTGCTTTTGCCGTCAATGGTTTGATGATTGCCATTGGAGCGGCTTTGTCGGCACGTTTTCGCAAGCCTGCCAACAGTGTGAAGGTGAGCTGTGCTGGAATGCTGGTGTTGAGCGTGGTTGAGGCAACAATACTCTTTGCCGATATGAACTTTTGGATTTATGAGGCGGTTTTGTGCGTGTTGTTGATGTTCATGGGGCTTACTTTCACTGCCTCTACAACGCTTGCATTGGAACGTGCTCGCCACGAGGCTGGCACCGGCTCGGCAGTGCTGGGCGCATTTGGTTTTTTGAGTGGCGGTGTGGTGTCGCCACTTGTGGGATTGGGCAACATCATGCACAGCACTGCCATTACGTTTGTGGTTGGTGCATTGTTGTCGATGTTCTTTGCTTGGTTGGCAATGAGTGCAAAAAATAAAATCCTTTTATCCTTAGAATGATATGGAACGACATTATAAAGTTTTTCTGCTGATTTTGCTTGGCATATTCACGGCTTTTGCTCCTCTCATCAACAACACGCTTGGCCCGATTGTAACAAGTGTATCGCATTTTTTTGCAACGAGTGCATCGACTGTTAATTTAGGATTAACGGCAAGTATGGCAGGGTTGGCAATGGGACAACTCATTATCGGTCCGTTAAGCGACAAGTATGGCCGTCGCAATCCGCTCATTGTTGCAACAGTCTTGTTTGCTCTCGCTTCTGTTGCGATTGTGTTTTCTCCCAATGTCGAAACATTCATTGCCTTGCGTTTTGTGCAAGGGTTGGGCGGAGCCGGCGGTATTGTGATTTCACGCTCCATCGCTGCCGACTACTTTGTGGGGCATGAACTCATGACGGTGATTGCTATCACAGGCGTGATCAATGGCATTTCACCCATTATTGCCCCCATGGCAAGTGGCATGATGGCCGAGATTGGCGGTTGGCAGGCAGTGTTTGCCATGCTTGGCGCAATTGGGGCGTTGCTGGTGTTTGGTTCCTATTGTCTGCGTGAGTCTTTGCCCGATGGACGCCGTTCGGAGCGTGGATTGTTGGCCACGTTCCGGCTCTATGGCACTGTGATAAAAAACAAAAAATATCTCATGTATGTGTTCCAATTGTGCACGGCCGAGGTGATTTTGTTCGGCAACATTGCATCGGTATCTTCTATTGTGAGCCACTATGGCTATACGAGCGACATGGCACCCGGTTTGGCTCTGTCGGTCAACGGAGTGTTTGTGGTGATAGGGGCCGGTGGTGCAGCCAGATTCAGACGAGCCACAACCGTCGTGAAAGTGAGTTGTGCAGGCATGCTGTTGTTTAGCATTCTTGAAGCGATTGTGCTCTTTTTGGATTTGGGATTTTGGCCCTACGAAATAGTTCTTTCAGCTATGTTGGTGTTCATGGGATTCACGCTCACAGCATCTACTTCGCTGGCTCTTGAAAGTGAACGCAAGCAGGCCGGGACTGCATCGGCGTTGTTTGGCGCAATGGGTTTCGTTGCCGGTGCTGTGGTGGCTCCGCTCGTGGCATTGGGCAATCCGATGCATAGCACCGCCATCGCCTTTGTGGCCGGAGCTGTGTTGTCGGGCACCTTTGCCCTGTTTGCTCTTCGTTTCACTCGCATGGCAAGAGAATGATTTCATAACTTTCCAAAAAAAAGTAAGGAGAATTAAACCGAGCAACAGAAATCGCCTGTATATTACTACCTTGTTTAAAAAGATTGATTTATGTCACAAATATACGTGAAAAACCTGTTGGAAACATGAAATCTTTTATTTTTGTTTTTCTGTATGCAGGAAACACTTGCGTGAAATGAAATTTAGCGAGTGAACGTTTAAGTCGCTTTATCTTTGAAGATGAAACATGAAAATATTACTGAGAGCGTCCTCTGAAACAATTTTTTATCGTCGTTTTTCTGCTTTCTTTTTCTTATGGTCGTTGTGAACTTTGATGCCAAAGATGATCGCACTCATAATGGTGGTGAGCATGTTGGTGATGAATAGGGGCCAGTTGCTGCTGATGTAACCTTGAATGGCGAAGAGGAAACCGCCAATGCCCATGAGTAGGAAAGTGCCGGTTGCAATGTCGTCGGTTTTGCGCGATTTGAGCGTGTGCACTGTTTGTGGCAGATAGCCCAATGCGAGCAACACGCCGGCAACAGTGCCGATAATGTTCACCCAAGCCTCTGATGTGATAGTAATTAACATAGTGTATTATAGTGAATAAAAGAGGTCGCCAATATTGTTTTAAAAGAGATATGGGCGACCTCTTGGGTTTAATGTGTGTGTGCAATATTATTTCTTGCTGTCGATTTCTCTTAGCAGTTGATCAACAGCGGCTTTGAGTTGCTTGTCTTCGCCCTTGACCACTGTTGCAGGATCGTTGGCGACTTTCAAGTCGGGTTCGAGTTGAGTGTTTTCAAGATAAGAACCATCGGGCAGACGATAACCAATGATGGGAATGCCAAACACTAAACTCGGGTCTTGCAGTGTAATCCAGTTCACCGAACTCATGGTGCCGGGAACAGGCATACCCACGAGTTTGCCCATTTTTGTGCGTTTGTACACCCAAGGAGTGCCGTGGGCATTGCTATAATTGTTTTCGCAAATGAGCATGATAGTAGGCCCGTTCCAACGGCGACTTGGCATGTCGCATGCTTCACGCCCCCGCACCACTTGTGTGAGATATTTTTCGCCACTGAACAAGATTTGAATATCTTCGTGCAGACGACCGCCGCCATTGTTGCGAGTGTCAATCACGATTCCTTCTTTCTTGTTGTACTTGCCGAGCACTTGTTCATATACTTCGCGGTAGCTTGCATCGTTCATCGACTTGATGTGAACGTAACCCAAACGACCGTGCGAAAGGCTGTCGCAAAGAGCGGCTTCGCGTTTCACCCAGCGTTGATACAGGTGTGAACTTGTTGCGCTGTTGCTTGTGGGAATAATCACTTCGTCCCAGTTTTTACCATTTTTCTTGCAAGAAACAAGCACCTTTTTACCGGTTTGTCCGGCAAGCAATTGCGATAGATCGTTTTCAACGGTGATGTCTTGACCGTTGATTTGGGTGATTATTGTGCCACGGTCAATCTTCGACTTGGAGCGGTCGCATGGTCCGTATTCAATCACTTCGTCAACCTTCATGCCCTGTCCGGTATAGCTTTGGTCAAAGAGTAATCCCAAATTGCCTGTGGCTTCTCCATTGCCACCGTAGTAGCGGCCACCGGAGTGTGAACAGTTGAGTTCGCCCAGCATTTCGCTCAATAGGTTGGCAAAGTCGTAGTTGTTGGTGATGTGTGGCAGGAATTTGCGATGGGTTTTCACTGTGCTTTCCCAGTCGCAACCGTGCATGTCTACCCTGAAGAAGCGGTGTGCCACTTCTTGATGGCAAAATTCAAACATATATTCGCGTTCCTTGGCCAAATCCATCTTCATGGTTGCAGTGTAGGTGATGGGAGTGAGCTTGTCGTTAGCAAGCTTGTGCATTGAGTTGCCTCCCAGAATGAAGAGGTTTTTACCCTCTTTGTCGGCTTGAATGTCGGCCCATTTTGAGTCCATCTTGTTGAGCAGAGTGGTGCTGTGCTTGCGCAAGTCCATTTTCCACAGGTCATAGCCTTTTTCAAAACTTGATAGGTAATAGAGCGTATTGCCGTCTTTTGAGAATGCACCTGCTGCCAAGTCGCTTGAGTTGGGTGTTACACGCACAATGCGGTCTTGTATTTTGTCAAGTTCGATAACGAGATCTTTTTGTTCCTCTTTTTTCTCGTTTTTAGCATCTTTTTTGCCTTTTTTGTCAGCGTTTTTTTTGTTTGCTTTTTCGGCTTCGGCTTTTTGTTCTTTTTCTGCATCTTTCAGCAGTTCATAGTTTTCTTTATCGAGGCGATAGCGGTCGAAAGCCTCTTCGTTGACAAATGCCATTAAAATGTCGTCTTGACTGCCCCATGATGCCTGACTGCGCATGCCAAAGCGATTGCTTATGAATGCAATGGCACCACCGTCGAGCACCCATTGCGGGTGCAGGTTGATGTAGGCACTGTTGGTGATGTTGGTGATTTTTCCGCCTTTGATGTTCACGATGCCGATGTCGCTATAAGGGTCACGGCCGTTACCAATGAACTCAAGTGCAAACCACTTGCTGTCGGGCGACCATGAGTAGTTGAAAGCTCCTTCGGTGCCAAACCACATGGAACCGTCGGTCACTTGGTGAATGGATTTGGATTTCACGTCCATGACCATGAGACGTTCGTTATTTTCAACAAAAGCGAGTTTCTTGCCGTCGGGCGAAAATTCCGGTTGTTTGCGGTTTACACTCTTGTCGGCTGCAATCATTTCTTCGTTGATGAGAGTTGCATTGGGGAAGTTGGGGTCTTCCTTGCGTGCAATGGTGGCTTTGGCCAGTTGCCAGTAGCCGTTACGCTGTGTGGCATAGACCAGCGTGCGGTTATCGGCACCCCAGCAAACATCTTCTTCGGCTTCGGGAGTATTGGTGATTTGCTTGGTTGTTCCGTATTCAACAGAGGTTACGAACACGTTGCCGCGCACAATGAATGCCACTTGCTTGCCATCGGGCGAAACTTTTGCGCTGGTGGCATTGCGAGTGTAAGTGAGCTTGGTGAGCGCGTCGCCGTCGTCGTGAAAGAGTGAGATGTTCACCTTTTGTGGCTTTGCACCATCTTGCTGAGTATAGAGTTCGCCATCATAGGCATAGCAAAGGGTGCCATTATTGGCAATGGAGAGGAAACGCACCGGATTGGTCTTGAAGTTGCTCACTTCGGTTGCCTGCTTGGGGTTGTTCAAGGGGAATTTCCACACGTTGAACGAGCCTCCGTTGCGTTCGCTCAGGCAATACACCGTTTTGCCGTCGGGGCTTAAAACCGGGCTGCGGTCTTCGCCTGCACGGTCGGTGAGATTGACGTGCTTGCCGGTTTTTATGTCGTAGTGCCAAATGTCGCGCGTGATCGACGAGGTGTGATGCTTGCGCAACACGTCTTCATAGCCCTTTGCGTCCATGTAGAGCATGAATGAGCCACTCTTGTCGGTAAAGACCTCTTCGGCAGGAGTGCCAAGCACTTGCGTGGTGCGGCCGCCTTTCACTGGCACTTGGTACAGTTCGCCCAGACTTGATGTGGGAAACGAGATGCTGCTTGCAGGGTCTTGAATAACGGCGTTGAACAAGATGTGGCTGTCGTCGGCCGTGAATGCTGTGGGAATTTCTTTGGCCGAATTGAAGGTCAGTCGGGTTGCTGTGCCACCGTTTGAGGGCATCACAAACACATCGAAACCACCTTTGCGATCGCTGGCAAAAGCAATTTTACTCCCATCGTGCGACCAAACGGGGTTGCATTCATACGACTCTTGAGTGGTGAGTTGAATGGCGTTTCCGCCTGTTGCAGGCACCTTGTAGATGTCGCCTTTGTAGCAAAACACAATCTCTTGCCCGTTGGGCGAGATTTGGGCGTAGCGCAACCATAGGGGGGCATTACTGCTGCCGGCTGTTGCTCCAAGAGCAGTGGCGGCCATGAAAGCGCATGTGATTAAAGTTTTTTTCATCATAAAAAAGAATATTGGTTTTTAATGTCTGTTATGCTTGTTTTTTGATCGATTGCAGAGCGCGTTCTTTGGTGAACCTTTTTTTGGAAAATACCTCCCAATTCGATACGTTGATGTTTTCCGGCACTTCTTGGAGCTTCGCTTTGCTGAAAATGACGTAGATGTTGTCGGCACTTTGATGCCGGTGGGCGTAATATCCCAATTTCTTCAATTTTTCGATGCTTTTTGAAGCATTCTTGCCCACAGCCACAAAATCGGCTTTGCGTGCCTCAACTGCCTTGTCTTGATCGGCTTTCATCTCATCGGTTGCACCGGCTTGCAATGCCCAGTATTTGCACCCCGGCAGTGAGTTGTTTACTACGCCATAGTCGGGGTTAGGCATGCAATTATAGTAAATGATGGTGGGATTTTCTACTTGGGTCATGAGCGAGGCATAGTAGTAGAAAATCGAGCGTCGCTCTCCGTTTTGGGTAAAATAGTTGCCACCTTGATCGTTGTTGTTGATGGTAACGAAGAACAAAATGACAAACATGGTTGTCAATGCTCTTTTTTTCGACCATGCGAGATGCTTGTGCCTGCGCACGAGCATGATGAGGGCAATTACGCCAAAGATCATCAGCCCGTTGGCATTGTTGAAGTAATAGATTAAGAAACCATTGCCCATGTTGACAACCGAACTCACTAAGAAGGTGACAAAAGGGAAATTGCGGAACCGTTGCATGTAGATGACAACCGTCGGCGCAAGTGTTGCAAAGCACAAGATGGTGAGTGGGAATGCGTTGACAACAAGTTTTGATCCAATGTTGTCCCACAGGCTGTAACCTCTTGTCCCCATTTTGCCCACGGTGTTAAACACGTTGTAGAAGTATTCGTAGCAAAACGCTTGTAAGTTGCCGGCTGCAATGAAGTAGACCAAGAACGGAAGCCACACGATGCCCACTCCGGCAATCCAATAGCCTGCGAAACGGTGCAAACCCAGTTTGTCGCGATACACGGCGATTGCCGAGTAGATGATGAACACACACGAGATAACGGCAATGTTATATTTCATCAAGAATGTAGCTCCAAAACAAACGCCCAGCAACAAGGCTGCTTTTTTCACTGTGCCCTTGTCGGCTCCTTGTCCATAGAGCAAGAGGCAACTACCATATATTGCTCCCATCATGAAAGTTTCGGCAAAGTCTTCGGTTTTGATTTCACGATGATAGATGCCGTTGAAGAAAAAGATGGTCATGACCATGGCTGTCAAAAACGACAAGCGGCTTGATTTGAGAAACAAATGGGCAATTTTGTAGGCAAAGAAATAGGAGAACGCATAGAACAAGCACGTTATCCAGAACACGCCAATGTAGTTGTAATGGCTAATGAGATAGCCCACGCCGTAGATGAGCCACAACAACGGCCCTTTGGAATCGCTGAAATCAACGTATGGCACCATGCCGTTCATCCATGCTTTGCCACACATGAAAAACCATGCCGAGTTGTTGCGTTGAAACAAGTCGTGGGTGTAGGAGTCGGGAGAAACGAGAAACAAGGCAATCGTGGCAAACAGAGCCAAATAGGCGAATATCTTGAGGTCGTGCTTCGTTTGTGCTGTCATCGCTTAATGATGAAATTCAAAGTTTCTTTATTTGATGATTTTTTGTTCAATGTTAAATCGCGGTCTGCGCTTGACTTCGATGTAAATTTTACCAATGTACTCGCCCACAACGCCCAAACCAATTAGAATGCAACCTCCCACAAACCAAATGGAAAGTATCATCGACGACCAGCCGGTAACGGCATGACCGCTGAAGTAGGAATATAGCACATAAACGAACATGGCGAGAGCGATGAACAAAAAGATGAACCCTATGGAGAGCACCATGCGCACGGGGCGTATGCTGAATGAGGTGATGCCGTCGATGGCAAAGTTGAGCATTTTGCTCAATGGATATTTACTTTCGCCGGCAGTGCGCTCGGCCCGATCGTAGTAAACTTTGCCTGTCTTGTAGCCAATGAGTGGCACAATGCCACGCAAAAACAAGTTGCGTTCTTGGTAATTCATGAGTTGTCGCACAGCACGGTTGCTCATCAAGCGAAAGTCGGCATGATTGTAAACCGATTTCACGCCTAGTCGCTGCATCAGCTTGTAGAAGCCTTGGGCGGTGGTGCGCTTAAACCAAGTGTCGGTTTTTCGCTCCTTGCGCACACCGTACACGATGTCGCAACCTTCATCGTTGTACATTTTTACCATTTGTGCAATGGCGTTGATGTCGTCTTGGAGGTCGGCATCGATGGTGATGAGAATGTGGGCAAATTCCAGTGAGGCATCAAGCCCGGCCATGAGAGCGTTTTGGTGCCCTGAATTGCCGGCCAGCTTCACGCCGCACACGCGTTTATTGCTCTCGCAGAATTGATCGATGAGTGCCCATGTTTTGTCTTTCGACCCATCGTCAACGTACACCAGTCGGCTGTTTTCTGAAATGAGTTGCTCGCCAATCATCTTGTTGAGCAGCTTGCACAGCTGCTCGTTGGTGCTTGGCAGAATCTCTTCTTCGTTGTAGCACGGTAACACTATTGCTAATATTGGCTTATCTGTCATTTCTTTTACCTGTGATATTAAGCCACAAAGGTAATGATTTAAGCCCGAAATATTGCCATTTTTAACAAGGAAACTTTTTTGCAAAAAAAGCTTATTTCAATGATAACTCAACCTTAATGCTTAATGAAATTATTAATTTCATTTTGTATTGCGCTCAGCTTGCAGTAACTTTGTCCGGAAATAATAATTAAAGATTTTATGGCTTTACAATGTGGCATCGTGGGACTCCCTAATGTGGGAAAATCCACTCTTTTCAACTGTTTGTCAAACGCAAAGGCACAATCGGCAAACTTTCCTTTCTGTACAATAGAACCTAATGTGGGTGTTATCACTGTTCCCGATGAACGCCTCAATAAACTGGCAGAGCTTGTTCACCCGGAGCGTATTGTGCCCACAACGGTTGAAATTGTGGACATTGCAGGCTTGGTGAAGGGAGCAAGCAAGGGCGAAGGCTTGGGCAACAAATTTTTGGCCAACATACGCGAAACCGATGCAATCATTCATGTGCTCCGTTGCTTTGACGATGATAATGTTACTCATGTCGATGGTACGGTAGATCCTGTGCGTGACAAAGAGGTTATCGACACCGAATTGCAATTGCGTGACCTCGAAACCATTGAAGGACGCATCAGCCGGGTGCAAAAGCAAGCACAGGCAGGCGATCGCGAAGCCAAAGTGCAATATGAGGTGTTTAGTCGCTATCAAGAGGCTCTCTCGCAAGGCAAAAATGCCCGCAGTGTGGAACTTGCCAATAAAGACGAGGAGAAAATTGCACGCGACTTGTTCCTGCTCACCAACAAGCCGGTGCTCTATGTGTGCAACGTCGACGATGTGAGTGCAGCCACCGGCAATGCGCATGTCGAGGCGGTAAAAGAGGCGGTGAAAAGCGAAAATGCACAAATACTCGTGATTGCGGCGCAAACCGAGAGCGAAATCGCCGAATTGGAAACCTACGAAGAACGCCAAATGTTTTTGCACGAAATAGGATTGGAAGAGAGTGGCGTCAATCGCTTGATTAAGGCTGCATACGCTTTGCTCGATTTAGAAACATTTCTCACTGCCGGTCCCAAAGAAGTGCGTGCATGGACGTTCTGCAAGGGCAGTAAAGCACCGCAGTGTGCAGGAGTTATCCACACCGATTTTGAACGTGGCTTTATTCGTGCCGAAATTATCAAATATGACGACTATATTCAGTATGGTAGCGAAACGGCAGTGAAAGAAGCCGGCAAAATGCATGTTGAGGGCAAGGAATATGTGTTCCAAGATGGCGATATCGTGGTGTTCCGCTTCAACGTATAAAGCAGGTGAGAAGTAGTTGCACTCGGTGAATCAAAAATGTAAAGCATTGCGACTTGATAACGACCGATTTGGGTTGAATGTTAGGAGTTCTTTTGAGGGCAGGAAAGTGGCGGCATGTTACTTCCACTTGTAACCGCACACCGACAGCCCATTGTCGTAGATGATGCTGTTGCCCGACAAGGGAATCTCGACGCTTTGGGTAGAGTTGTCGTGTGTTCTGAACAACCGAACGAATACTCTTCGGTCAATATCTTGCCCACCCAGTCGCAACAAGATTGCATCTCCTCCGTTTTTGAGTTCCATGTTGGCGTTGTGGTTGATGTAGTCATACAACACTTCTTGTTGCGAAATTACACGGTTATTGTTGTCAAGAATTTCGTAACCGTAGGTATAGTTCCCGCTTTCTCCAAGCCATTTGAAACCATTGATCGTCCCGTAAAGATAGACGTGGCACTCTTGATTCGCATTGTGGGTAATATATTCGCTTCTCACTTTGTTGGATAAAGAAATTTGTCCCAGTGTCGAGAAGTGGTGGCTGTTTCGTTTGAAGTCGTAGTTCTCGGTCAAGGTGTTGCTTTCACCAATTTTGGCAATGTTGATGCCATAGGCAATTTGATGCCCGATGCCACCCACATGGGTGGGAATATCATATCGAAATATGTTGTTGAGTGTGAGCTGTGTGAGTTGATCGGTGGCTATGTCGTATTCGCTTATGGCATTTATCCGATCGTGAATTTGCACTAAACTTTCATTGCCTCGTATTCCATTATAGAACAAGAATAAATCGCTGTTCATGTTCACATTGGCAATTTGGTCATCTTCACCGCCGGTTATTATCACCGATGGCCGGTTGCCTTTTTCGAAGAAATTGGCTGTCGTCGAAACCGTTGACTGCCTGATATTGAGTTGTGCTCCACCTTCGAGATGGTTGCTGCTGAATGAAATGCCTTTGCAATTGTCGATTACCACATCGGCATTCAATATGTTTGCGTTTATACTTCCTCCGTCGCAATAAAACAGTTTCAAAGCGTTATTGTAGTCGCTTGCGTCGTGAACGGCATTTCCCTCAAACACGAGTGCGTCACCCAATCCTGTGAGATCAAAAGCGTAGAGTTTTTCTTTGGGATTGTTGACCGTTTCGTGGTTTGCAATGGGATAAACAGTATTGTTGGTAAATTTGCGCATATCGGAATATTTGTTGTGTGATTGGCATACCGCTTGCAGACATCCGGCCCAAGTGTTTTGATCAAACCATGCTCCGCCGGCAACCAGCACACCACGATGTCGCACGTTGCCATCGTTCAAGAAGTATAGTTTGCGAATTTCGGTGCCGGCAATGGGGTGATTGGTTTCCCAATCGGCATTGTTTTCATTCACGGCCATTTCTTTGCCATCGGCAGTGAGGTGCTTGATGTTGACCATCATCATGAAATCGCCGTTGAATGTTGCACAAGGTGCAGCTTTTAGAATGGAAGCATTTCGGTCGGGATTTCTTTCGTTACGGCCTCCTTCACCCACGAGTTTGATGCCGAACGGCACATACAAAGTGTGGGCAATGAGATAAGTGCCTCTGGGTACAAACACTTCGCCGGTCACTTTCATTTTCATGGCGCGGTTGAAGGCTTGCGACCAATCGGCATTGTCGGTTGGGGCAAACCATTGCGGGTAGGCTCTGTCGATGACCCATTGACCGTTAACTTGAATTTCTGTGCCGAAAATTCGTTTGATTGGAGCCGATAAGGCTGTGAAACTGCCGGTAATGGTTCCATTGCCTGTGATACCTTGTCCGTCAATGTTCAAATAGGAATTTTCGCCCATAACGAGTGTGCTGTTATTCAGTTGCAATGTGCCACCGCATTGTAGCTGAATTGTAGTTTCTTTTCCAAACTTGAAAGTTCCCGATGACACGTTAAGTTTTCCTCCGGGCATGACAATCAATGTGATTCCCGAGGGAACGGTGTGGGTGTTCAATGTTGCGTCCTTTGTGATTTTATAAACAGTGTTGCCCGTCAGGTTTCCGTTGGCAGGAAGCTCTTGAAGTGTTTGCGTTGATGCATTTGGTGTTTGAGCTTGTATTCGAGGATTGATTAGTTGCGATAAGACAATGAAGAAAAATAATATTCGTTTCATGTCGAGTTTGATTATGTGATTTGGAATAAAGAGGTTGGAATGTTGAAAAGAAGTCTTATTGCCGGTTGAGTTTCAATTGTTTCCCTACCCAAGGAAACACGATGCGCTTGATGCAGTAGGCCAAAACAATGGCAATGAGCAACGTGAGTGCCGATTGTGTAATGTAAAGGACTGTGCCGTTGGTGAGGTATTGTTGCAGATGAAATCGTTCCAACACTCGGAATGCCGGCATGTGACATAAGTAAATTTCGAAACTTATTCCGCTCAATAAATTCACGACTCGGTTATTCAATATTTTCGACTTGAAATCTCCTGTACAATAAATTACACCGATAGAAAACAGCACATTGAGCCACATTAACTTGACAAACTCGTTTTGATGTGGATTTGCAATGAAATAAGATGTTGCAACGGCAATGATAGCCACCGGAATCAGCCAACGAAATTTGTTGGAAAATTTACTTAATGAGCTTCGATACAGATACATCATACCACCTGTCATGAAAAAAGGAAAACAGTATAAAATGTTACGCCTTCCATGAGGTTCTGTAACAAATTGTGATTGTGAAAAGTAGGTGATGGTCAGATAACACATCATGATCGACACGGCCAGTGCCAACCAGCCTCGGTTTTTGCTGTCGATAACAAAAACAAAGAAAGGAAAAAGCAGATAGAAAATCATGATGATTCCAATGAACCAGCCTACCCCGATGATGTGCATCTGTGGATTGGGCAGGAGGCCGAAACACAGCGTGACTTCGGCCAATGCTTCGTAAAGGGAATCGAGGCTAAAAGACGATACCAGTTCGGCAACAATCATCAAAGCAAAGAAAGGTAATAGTCTGGAATATCGTTTGGAGTAAAACTGATTTGGAGTGATTGTTCCCGATTTAATTCTGTCATAATATCCGCAACACATCGAAAAAGCACTCACTGTCATGAATAGTAACGTGAAATCGGTAAAAGACGGAATCAATCTGTCGGTCACGAAGCAAGATGCCGGTTTGATAGTTGAGTTGGTAAGAATGTGCATGAGAGCAATTCCGATAACGGCATAAGCTCTGAGGCCGTCAAGTAACGGATATTTTTCGCTACGATTCATCGAGGTTGTTGCTTGGTTATTGTTTGATGATACACTTTGAGCGTCTGTCGGGCTATAGTGTCCCAGTTGTAGTTGTGCAAATCATATTGCCTTTTAACGGGAGGGTGTTGCAGTTTCTCGCTCAATTTTTCGCTCAGTTGTTTCACATTGTCAACTTCAAAAAAATCGCCCTCGGCAAGTTCGGGTAATTTGTTGGCCGCAATGTCGCTCACTATCACATCAAGATTGTAACTCATGGCTTCGAGTAACGAAATAGGAAGTCCCTCGTGGGTCGATGGCAAGACAAAGAGGCAGGCATGACTCATGAGTTGATTCAATTTCTCGCCTTTGATAAATCCCGTGAGCACCACACCCGCATCTCGTGCTTGTTGCTTCAATGCCGTGGAGTAGGTATCGTCGTGGTCGGCATCGCCGGCCAATACAAGCCTGTATCCATTGTGATTGCTCATTTGAAATGCTTTGATGAGCAAGTCAAACCGTTTTTCGGGCACGAAACGTGCCACCGCTACCACATACTTGCCGGGTGTCAATTGTAATTGGTCAAGATAGTCGGTTGCTGTCGATTTTTCGGGCATCTCCACACCGTTGTAGATGAGGTTTACGTTTTTCGTGCGATTATATTCTTTTTTGAGAATGTCGTTAATAACATGGCTGATGGAAATGATGTGGTGGGCAAAATGTGCCTGATTCCATTCGCCGAAACGCAAAACGGCTTTGGCCGCCTTGCCCCATTTTTGACGGTCATAGTCGGGGCCATGGTTGGTTGCTATCACTTTCATGCCCAGCAATCGAGCAAGAGGACAACATAGTCCCGGACCAACAGCATGAATGTGCACAATGTCGGCTCCCATGCGTTTGGCCTTGATGGTTGCCAGTGCGGTGTGTACAATGGCTTCGATGCTCTTTTTCTTGGGAGCATATACGTCGATGAGTTTCACGCCGTGAAACTCCGAAATGCGATTATTGGGTTTAATGTAGCACGAACGGCGCATCAGTGTCACATCACAACCCAGTTTCACCAATCGGGGATAGAGCTTCTCGCAATGTGTTTCCACACCGCCTTGAATGTCGGGAATGCCACGAGTGCCGATAACCGCTATTTTCAATGCCATTGTTTGTTGCTTTGAATGTTAAAACTTTTCGCGCAAGTCGCCTTGTTGCGGATCTTGCCCCACATTGTACCAACATTTGTCGAGAATGGCATCTTTGCCCATCATGCTGCGCCACTTGTTGCGCAAGGCCCATTTCATGGGGTGCTTGATGTATTTGTGCATTACCGGCGATGCTGTTCCCACCATCCAGCAGTTTTTGGGGCATTTGCGCACCATGGCACGCACTTTGTTGGCCTGCTCGCTGTTCCACAGCTCCATGAAGTTTGGAGTTTCATAGATGTTGCCCATCTTTTCTTTCCAAAACCTTGGTTCAAGACCGTTGCAGGGATATACGTCTCCATAAGGCTCTATGAAAAAATTGGTGGTGCCGGCTTCGCAAGGCAACATGCGTCGGTTGCCCTCGATGTAGTTGATGAGCCCCATGTTAAAGAAAGCACGAAACCACGACTTGGGGTGCTTTTCTTTGAGTTGCCGGTTGACCAGCGTTTCAAAATCTTTGCACACTTGGTCGCGATTGGTTATTGCATTGTCAAACTTGTGAAAGTAGAAAGAGTTGTGGAACGATGCCGTGGCAAATTCCATGCCCATTGCCTTTGCCAGCTGATACAAAGCGAGCATGTCGGTTGAATTGTAGTTCGACACCGTGCAACCGAAACCAATGTCTTTCACTCCCATTTCTTTGAGGGTGAGAAGTGTGCGCAAACCCTTGTCGAAGCCACCGGGGCGGCCACGCAATTGATCATTGGTTTGCGACAGACCTTCGATTGAAAGCCTGATGCCTATGTTGGGGAACTTTTCTGCCAAAGCAATAACACGTTCTTCAAGCCACCCCGAGGTTGAAATTACAATGCGGGGAGCTTTGGTGAAGCACACTTCCACAATTTCGTCCAAGTCTTTTCGCACAAAAGGTTCACCACCGGTGAGGTTGATGAACTTGAGTTTTGGAAGGCATTCAAGATCTTTGGGCTTGAGTTCTTGTGCCGTCTCTGTTGGATTCTTCCAAATGTTGCACATTTGGCAACGCATGGGACACCGATAAGTCAATATAATAGATGCATCCGTGGGTAAAGGATAACTCATAGTAGTCTGTTTATCTATCTAAACAAAAATTAGTAGCGTTTATTGTGTTAAGGGGTGTAAAAATAGTGTTTTAATAAACGCAGTTTACCTTTTCTCAAAGGTCATAAATGTCTAAAAGTGTTTTGATGTGGCTTTCGGACGAAAAACGTTGAATGGACTCGTCTTTGATGTTGGCATGATTCCAAGGTTTGTCAAAAGCCTGCTCGATAGCCGAACGCAACGATGGCATTGAACCGGCATTAAAGATAATGCCGTTGGAGGGATCTATGAGTTCGGGTATGCCACCAATGTTGGCACCCACCACCGGTGTTCCCGAACAGAGCGATTCGATGACGCTTAATGGATTGTTGTCGTAGCATTCAGAGGGCATAACCGAAAACCGGGCGTGGGTGAGTAGATTACTCACTTCTTGGGCATTGAGCCTTCCCAAAAATTGGATATGAGAGTTCTCTTGATATTCTTGTTTGAGCCTGTCGGCGAGAGGTCCATCGCCTGCCACTCGCAACTCGCGTGAAATCTTAGACGCTGCTTTGAGCAAGGTTTCGACGCCTTTCTCTGCCGATAAACGCCCCACATAGCAATAGTAGTCTTCTCGACAGGATATGTCGTTCTTCTTGAATTGGTTCAGCTTTTCAGAATCAACAAAGTTGCACAGCACGCGCAGTTTACTTTTGTTAAATCCTCCTTGATCCATTTTGGAGGCCATGAACTTGCTGGGACAGATGAACACATCGGTGAACTTTTCCAGTTGCTGTCGGTTCCATTTTTTTGCTTCAAGCCAAGCAATGAAACTTGCAGCTTGCGAACCCTTCATGCAACGGTATTTTCTCACGTTATCTTTGTTGGTGTAGCAAAGCTCGCACGGTTTTCCGTCGCGCAGGCATGAGTATGAAGGACACAAAAGCTTGTAGTCATGAAGTGTCCACACCACCCTGATGCCCCTCTTGTGTGCCATTTTGCCCAGCACCGGCGACAAATAAGAATGAATGTTGTTCAGATGAACGACATCGGGCTTGAAGTCGTCAAGAATTCGATTGAAAGATGCCTTGATGTTGCCCATGCCCAAGGTGCGTTTAAATCCTTGAATCTTCTCGGCAATGCCACCTGCAAAATTCACTTCTTCGGCAAAATATTCAGAAAAACGGTTGGAGATGTTTTCGGGATATTTCATGGCAAAAAATCCAACGTCATAGCCACTTTCTTGAAGCAGTTTTTCGGTGTTCATGGCAACAATGCAGTCGCCACCACGGTTATAATAAAATTTATTGACAAGGAGAATACGTTTTGCCATAGAAAATTGTAGTAGAGATCGTATAAAATAAACGAAAGTTAGCTTGTTTTATTTTGATGTCGTTGTTTTTTTTAAATTACCGCGCTCAAATAAAATAAAATGGTTAATTTTGTACGATATCAAAGATGATAAAAAATGAATAACCCACAAGTTTCGGTTGTTATACCTGTTTACAACACCGAGGCAACTTTGCCAAGATGCCTTGATAGTGTTTTGGTACAGACTTATACCGATTTTGAAATTGTTATCGTTGACGACGGTAGTCCCGATAAGGCTGGTGAAATTGCCGACCAATATGCCGCTAAGTATGATTTTATCAGGGTTATTCATAAGCCAAATGGTGGACTTGCAGAGGCTCGCAGGAGTGGATTGAAGGCTTCAAGAGGAAAGTACATTGTTCCCCTTGACAGTGATGACACTCTTCCTGAATGTGCAATTGAAATATTGTTGAACCATTGTAGGCAAAACAATCTTGACATGGCCTATGGAATGTTTAGGCGTATTGTAGGCAAAAAAGAAATCTGTAACACACATAGCAGAACAGGAGTTCTGACAGGAGAGGAATTTCTGGACTACCTTCTGGAATTGGACTGCCGTTGTGGAGCTTGCTATAACATGTCGCGCCGTGATGTGTGGCGTGACGAAGTTTTCCCTCCGAGCACACATCGATTTCCCAGTGAAGATACTTATATAAATATTAAGCTTTCACGTTATTTGAAAAATGTGGGAATCTATAACGATATTGTCTATAATTACTACATGAATCCACAGTCTTTGTCAATTGGTGGTGCACTCTTCTCTACTATTTTGTGGAAAGATTTTTTTGATGCCGTGCGTTCTGAATTAAACGACCGCGGTAAATTGGCATCGAAAGAAGACAAAATCAAGATAATGGAGGTAAACCACCTTGGTTTCTATGTCAAGCATTATGATAAGCAAGACCCGTGGTATCGACAAGTTTTGAGTTATGACTGTTCGCGTTACGGAAAAAAAACACGGTTGCTTCACTTTTTGCTCCGATGGCCCAAATTGTTGAAATTCCTCATTACCTATAATCGAAGAGTGAAAAGGCTTTTGTCTTGACGAATTGATTCGTAGGCTGATGCCTCTGTTTTTTATATACATCATACCCTCGCTCTTACCCTTGTGGTGAAAAGCGAGGGTATTCAAGTTAAACGGTTGCCATGTTAAACCCAAATTGGTCATTAGAGACCGCACTGATTTTGTTTGAGTGTTGGACAAATTGGTTGTCTTTTTTTTGAAGACGTAACGGGTTGCGTCAAGAAAGAAAACGGCAACCAAGATGCCGGCAAGCAGACAAAAGCAATCGGGAAGCACGTGATGAACCGATCATTGTAAACCTTAGTGGTCTAATGACCGATTTGGGTTAAACCAATACGGCAAGATGCTTGATGTGTTCGACATCGGTACCTGCCATTGCTTGTTTAAACTCTTTGCGTGTCAAGCCTTTTCGATTAACGACAACGATCAGTATCACCTCGGGCTGTGTGAGCAAGTGAGTGATGTTTTTGGGCTCAATGTCATTGGAAAGTTCAACGATGTCGTATTGTCCGGGTTTGTGCTCCATGTCGTGCAACAAGTCTTCAATCGTTTCCACATTCACAATTCTCACGGCACGTTCTGTAGCCTTAAAAGCGGTTGCAATGTCGGAGGCGGTAGGCGTGACGATGCTGTGCCCAACCTGATAAACGAAGATTTGTTCGACCATAATGTCGCTCATGATGTGAGAACGAATGGCGGCTAAGCCATTGTCTTTGTGCTGACGAGTGTCGATGGCGTTTTGCGACCACTCCCAAGGCAGATCGTAGGTGTTTTTGACACGGTTGCGAATGCGCATGATGCTCAATACCACAATCAGCGGGCACAAGAATGCAAGGAATAGGCACACGCCAAGCACGATGAGCGGTTTAACTATTGAGGGTTTTACGCTCGAATAGGCAGGGTCGAAAATGAAGCTGGGGTTCACTTTCGATGTGAGGTTCAGCAAACTGTTTTCTTTCTTTTGCAACAGGAAAACGTAAAGTTCGTTTTTCAGCTCATTGTCGCGCATGAGCGAAGTATATTGACGCTCATATTCGGGCAATTCGTTTACTCGGCTTTGTATTTCGCCGGTTTGTGAGTTAACGCCTTCGGCTTTTGCTTGCGACACCATGATGGCTCGTTGAGCATTTCTGATAATGGCGTCTTTCGATTCCTTGATTTGCAGATTCAAAGTTTGCAACACCGAGTTGTTGGGTTTGGCCGAGCGTTCCAACTCTTGTCGTTTGGCAATGAGTTCATTATAGGTTACGATGGTGGGATTGGCCATCTTTTCGCTCAATCCGTCGAATATAGGAATCATTTGATCTTTTCCGTTTTGTTCGTTTTTCAAGTGGTCGATGACCATTTGGTGTATCAAAACCTCGGTTCGAGCTTTGGCCGATTCTTCTTTTCCTTCGGCAAGATATTTTAAGTATTCCTTTTGTTCGAGGATTGGGTTGAGAATTTGGCGATCTTGCTTGAATTTCGACATTTTTTCCTCTGTCTTCGACAACTCTCCGAGCAAGGCCTCGATTCGGGCGGTATAAAATTCATATTCTTGTTTTGCCTTTTGATTTTTGCGTTCGATGCGTTTGGAGTTATACATTTCCATAACCGTGTTCAAAATCGCCATTCCCCGCTCTTTGTTGTTGTCTTTGATTTGGAGCGTGATAGCGTCTGATTTTTTATTACTCAAATCGATAACGATTTCTTTTCCGTAATGGGCGGCCATGCTTTCGTTGCCCGAGATGTTGGCTGTAATGCTGTAATGTTTGTTGGGGTTCATGGCCACCGTTCGCAACAGTTGCAATTTCCCGTATTTTGTTTTCAGCTCACAAGGTAGCGACATGCCGTGCTGTTCGAGAATGGTGCCGGAAAACAAACCTTCGGTAACCTTAACATCAACTTTTCCCTTGTAGATTTCCATTTTTATTTTGAATGCCACCGACAGTGTATCGAAAAATTCGGCAGGAGCTTCAACATTCACCGGACTGTTGTTATATAAAATTTCTTTTGACATGAAACCGGTCTTTTTCACATAGGTTCGGTTCAGCGAAAGAGCTTTTACCGTGCGTAGCATCACATCGTGCGAGGCAATCAGTTGAATTTCGTTGTCAACCGTTGCTCCTCCAAATCCTCCCACCGAGAAAGTGCGCATCATTTGCGCGATGCCTCCGCCTTTCATCGAGGCGCCGGCACCGGTAGCATCTTCACCTTCAATGAGCATCGATGCCGTGAGTTCGTATTGTGGAGTGTGATGCTGCCAATAAAAGGATGCAAGTCCGATGAAAAAGACGAAAGAAATTATAAAAAGCCACCAAGCCTTTTTAATTTCACGCATTTGTCGTCTGATGTCGATTACATTATTTTCCATATCGATACATGATTATGTTTGATATAATATTTTTATTTTCCGTTTTTGCTGTTGTTGTGGTTTGTCGTTATGTTTAAGTTCCATGGCTTTGCCACACAATTGACCCAATATCATCATCATCATCAGGCCTGTTGACTGTGCAAATGTGGTGCTGCCTATGCTCTCAATGAACACCCAACACATAATAACCGAACCGACAATAAAGTGATATTTGTATTGCTCGGGATTGGTGCCTTTTATAAGTTTGCGCAACAAATTATAGGTCCATCGCCAAAAAAAGAGAAATATAAAAACTCCTAAAATTCCGAATTGTGCCAACGAAGGGTAATAGGCATCGCATATAAAATGGGGAAAATGTGGCGATAAACCATATACGTTGTTGATGCCGTATTCGTAGTACACTTGCGAATAGTGAATGCTCGATGCATCGGAGGCAAATGAGGCTAACCCTGTGCCCAAAGGAAAGTGGTCGACCATGATCAATGCTCCTGTGGCATAGAGCACGGGGCGTGCATAACTTTGAGCTATTTGAGGATCGAATGTTTCGCTGTTTCCGCTAAGGAAATAGTAGGTTATCTTTTGCCATGAAACGGCAAGCGTCAGTAACAGAGCCATGAGGGTCATTACGATGTGTTTGGGTTGGAAACCTTTGAACATGCCGGGACGATAGAAAAACAGCATGAAAAACGTTAAAACCACTTCGCCGTAATATTTTGACCGTGTGCAAGCCAATCCTGCCAACAACATGCCTACGATGATGAACATGTCTTTTCGCTTGATTTTGCCTTCGGGAGAAACTACACAGATGATGTAGATGAGCACGCTGATGATAGTGATGTTTCCACACACGAAAACATGATGTACCACCGCTTCGACTGCAAAAGAGCCGATGAACAGCAGCAAAGTACAGAATGCGGCATTGAAGCAACACAGTCCCTTGATTATTTGTTTCTCTTTTTCGGAGAAGTTGGGACGAAAGCTCATGAACACCCAAAAAGCAATAAATGGTTTGAGCTGAATGATAAAATCGGTTAAAATGTATCGTAGCGTGTTGTTGTTGAGAAAAAATAGAGAATAGACGGCATAAAACGCCATGATGGCAATTGATATGAGAAGTTGCCGATGGCGTTTGATATGACCTTTTGCGACAATGTCAACAATGGCAATTCCCAATAGCAAATAGGCAAAAAACTCGTCGATGAATTTTACCCATTTGATGCCGGGAACTAACAAAAGTACACTGGCAATGAATATCCAACTGCATATCTTGTCGAACTTGAGTATCATGTCCGCAAGTCGATTTACTTGACAAGTAATGCAATGGCAAGTGATGTAATAACCGATGCTACGCTCACTATTGCCGACAGTTGTGATAGTTTGAAAGCGGAGTATTGGTTATATTTTGAATTATCTGCCTTGATGGAATTGGGCTCGACATAGACGACATCATTTTGTTGCATGTAGAAGTAGGGCGAAGAGAAAATATTGCTGTCGGTGAGGTTGAGATATTGGTAGGTCGATTTCCCGTTCACGGTGCGAATGACGAGCACTTTGTCGCGCCGACCGTATTCGGTGAGGTCGCCTGCGGCGGCGAGGGCATCGAGCAGAGAGAATTTCTCTTTCTTGATGTGCAATTGTTGGGGGGCTTTAACTTCTCCCATCATGTTGATTGAGAAACCTGCCGATTGAACGTGTACATAGGGATCTTTTACGTTTTCACCCACTGCATTTTTAATCATATCGGTGATTTCTTGCACGGTTTTGCCGGCCACATGCAGTGTGCCCAACACCGGAAAATCAATGTTGCCTCTGCTGTCCACGATGTAGGTTTGCTGTTGAGGTGTTGCAGTTGGCGTTAAGCCTTCGATTTTTCTTGTTGCCGGGTTGCTCAACGGTGTGTTGTAAATGACTGTGGCTTCGGGTATGGCCGATGTTACCGAAATAATGAGTTCGTCATCGGGTTGAATGCGCATGTCGTAGTTTTGAGCATCGGGCAACGTTCCGCTTCTTTCTTTCAGCGTTTGAAAATAGGGCAGTGAGATGTTTTCTCTGTTTGTCGAGCATGAAGCAAGTAAAATAACTATACTTAACAGTGTGATTATCTTAAATTTCATATTTAATGTTCGGGTATTTTTTATTTTTAAACGTTAAAGATTTTTTATTATTGTAAAGCTGTTGTTATTTTTCTTGTCTGCTTTCAAAGGGTGTTAGGTCGCATGAAATAATCCTTTGAATTTGTTGAGCACCTTTTTGCCAACATCGTCTTTCACTCCTTGCGGACAAGAGTAGAGCAATAAACCAAGAGCCAGTGCCAAGAAAAGCAAATCTTGCCAAATCGTGCAGTCGAAATAATAAGGCACGGCACTTAGTAAAATCATGGTGAGAGGCAAGAGCGTTCGGCGAAAAAACGAGAGTTTGAAATAGCGTTTCATGTCGTACCAACGGTAGCTCACCAAAACCAGATAGGTGATAATGGAATTGGTTAAAATACCGCGTATTCCCCACTGTGGGACTAATGCGAAGTTGAGGCCGACATTGAGTGTGGCGGCCAGCAAAATGGCCGGTAAAGTGCGTTTGGTGTCTTTGGCGCACTGGTAGCCCATGTCGAAAAATGCACTCACGGCAAAGAGAGTTGCCGATAGCGCCAGTGGGTAGATGTACCACAGGCTTCCTTGATATTGCTTGTCTACAAGCCAGTTGTAGTTGATCTTGAGCAAGAAACAGAAGGCAATGAACACAATCGACAGAATATAGATGTAGTTGTTGAACATTTTTGAGAAAAACGAATCTCGATCTTTACTGTCGTATTGCAGGATTGCCGTTTCTTGCCAAGCTTGATAGTAAATGATTGCCAAGGTTTGTAAAATGCTGGAAAATCGCAGTGCAATGGCATAAACACCATTGCTGTCAAGCCCGATGTATTCTTGAATGAACCATCTGTCGCTACTACCGGTGACCCACCAGCACAGCGAGCCGGGGAGCAGAGGCAGGGTGTACTTCAAAATTTTGATAAAAGTTTCTTGGGTGTCGAGGTTTCTTTTCAAGAAGCGTGTTATGGTGTGCACCCTGCTTTCAATAATCGTCAGGGAGGTTAAACGAGCCACAATGTTGGCCAAGAAAATTCCCTCGATGCCCATTCCCATGAATGCAACGAAGAGCACGCTGAACAGCCCGATTCCCAATGCCGAGATGATGCCAATGGCCACAAACTCTTTGTTCTTACCCAATCCTCTCACCACTTGCGAAACAACTTCTTGCAACGACATGGCAATGAGCAAAGCAAGTGTGTGCCACAAGTAGGCGATGTGAGTGAACAAATTGATGGCGATGACGGTGGCGATAGTGAAAACGATACTCACCATGAGTGTGCGATATACCATGGTGATTATTTTGCTTCGCTCGACATCATCTTTTGCCACAAGCAAAAATCTAAAGCTCCCGTCGCGCAATTGCAATGTGATGATGGGCATGAGCAGGAAAATGACAGTGAGGCAAATGTCGTAGTAGCCATAGTCGGCCGGCTGTTCCACAAAGTAGGTGTAGAGTGGAATCATCATGAAAGTGATGATCTTTGACCCTAAATTTCCAACCGCATAAATTCCGAGGTCTCTCAAGAATTTTGAGGTGCGATTTTGTGAATTGTCTTGTGCTGTTTGCTCCATGCTTGTGAAAGAGTTGTGCAAAGATAGTGCAAATTTGTCAAGCCGGTTGCGTTTTTTGTCTTTTTTGCTTGCTGTGAGGCTTTGTGGCGGAGTTGCAACTTCATGTGGTGCTTTTTCCCTTTTGAAAACCGGTCATAAACTCCGCGAAAGAGCCAATTTTACCACTTGGCAAGAGCAAAAAAATAAAATACATGTTCAATGTTTGTCAACGCAACGAAAACAACTTGCAAGCGTAACCATAAGAGTAACGTGATAATCGCTGAATTCTTGCATCATTTATGCCTAAAAATCAGTAAAACATGCCATAGAAAAAGTTTTTGAATTTTCGGTAATTGTAGCTAATTTTGTGCATTTTTAATATAGAACACGTTATTTTGATATGTATTTCTCGTTCGGGTTACCTTTATACTCAGGCATTTTGTTGGTTATAGGGCTGTTGCTCACAGTTGTGTTGGCGATGTGGCACGGCGTGCGTGCAAAACGGCTCGTGCGCTTTGTACAAGAGGAGGAGAGACGCGACTATCTTGCCGAAGAACAGTTGCCGGGCGTTTCGGTTATTGTCTATGCTCGCAACGATGCCGATTGGCTCGAACGCTTTTTGCCACTTATTCTCCAACAAAATTATCCTTCATTTGAAGTCATTGTGGTCGACGATGGTTCTGACGACGGGAGCAAAGATTTGTTGAGCGACATGCTCACTCGTTATGCCCATTTGCGTGTCACCTTTTCGCCCAACGATACTCGTGCGCTTTCTCGCAAGAAATTGGCAATCATGATTGGTATTAAAGCGTCGCAACACGATATTGTGCTCACCACCAATGCCAATTGCCGAATGATGAGCGACGATTGGTTGCGACTGATGATGCGCAATTTTGTGTCGGGCATCGATGTTGTGCTCGGTTATTCTCATTTTCGCTACCACAAGGATGTGACACCGGGGCGTTTTTATCGTGTTTTTGATGCGGTTGTGGTCTCTGTGCAATGGCTGCTCTATGCCATGAGAGGGAAACCCTATCGTGGCACAAGCGATAATATGGCTTATAGGAAAAAACTGTTTTTCGATGCTCAGGGTTTTTCTAAGAGTCTCGATTTGCGATGGGGCGAAGACGATGTGTTTGTGAGCGAAATCGTTCGTAATCGAAATTCACGCTTGGAATTATCTACTGATAGTCAAATACATGCCTATTACAATAATGTGTCGCATGCTCACAGCCGGCTCAAGTTGCGTCGCGATTTTACTTCACGTTTTGTCGTGCAGTTTCCCTTTTGGACACAAGGATTGATGTCGTTGTGCAACTATGTGCGTCTGCTGTGTCTTGCAGGAGCTGTTGCTCTCGATTGTTTCAATGTGTTGCCTGCTGTTGTGGCGTTATTGCTGTCCATGGCATCATGGGTGTTCACAATATTACCTTTCAGACGGTGTGCCAGCCTCTTGCAAGCTCCTAAGTTGCTATTGAGCATTCCCTTGTTTGTGATGTGGCGACCGGTGGTAAATATGTTCTATCGTATGCGCGGGGCGAAAGTTAAGGCAAGCAACTACACCTCTATTTATGACTAAGGCTGTTCACATAAAGCCATTGACGGCATTGCGTGGCATTTTTGCCGTTTCAATTGTGCTGTATCATTGCAAACAGCATTTTTTTATGTATCTCACCGGTAGCGGACTGGTGGGGTTCTTCATCATGAGTGGCTTCTTACTGTGTATGCTGCACCCTGTCAATGAGCATTTCTCACACAGCAAGTTTGTTGCCGAACGTGCATTGCGCATCTATCCCATGCACTGGCTGGCTTTGTTGCTGCTTTTGATGTTGTGGTATTTTTTTGGAGAGACTTACAAGTGCAATTGGCCAAGTCTCATACCCAACGTGCTGCTTGTGCAAAGTTTTATTCCCGACAAAGCCTGTTTTTTGTCATTTAACGGAGTTGCTTGGTTTTTGTGCGATTTGCTGCTGTGCTATGTGTGCTATCCTTATTTTGTGCGTTGGTTCAATCGCATTAGGCTCAGGTGGTTGTTGCTGTTGTTTGCCGTGCTGTTTGTGGCCTATTGCATCTTGGTGTGGCCTCTCGATGCGGGCGACGATGAACCCATTCTTGCCTATTTCCATGTGTTCCCTCCGTTCAGACTCTATGAATTTGCAATGGGTATTGTTGTGTATCGTGTGTGGAGTGAACTCAAAGGATTGAGTTGGACAGAAACACAAATAATTGTAATTGAGCTGATTGCCTATGGAGCTTATGCCTTGCTCATAGCAGTTGCTTACAGCTTTCCTCATGTGTTTACTGGCAACTATCACGATAATGTTATGTGGGAAATCCCCATGGCTTTTGTGGTGCTTGTTGTGGCCATGAATGCCGGTCGCGAAGGTTTGGTAGGACGGTTGCTCTGTTGTGCACCATTGCAGTGGCTTGGCAGGCACAGCATGGAGATTTTTTTGTTTCAAGCCATTGCCGGTGGCATCTACAATTATTTGGTTTGTCCGCTCTTTGGTCATTTTGGTATTCTCGTCTATGAATACTATGCTTGGGGCATTTTTGTGGTGCTGTTGCCACTTTCTTGGGGCATTCATCGCTATGTGTCTGTTCCGCTTTATGCATGGGCAAAAAAGAAAACCCAATGACGTGTCTCGAAAATGAAAAATGCCCCGACATTGCAATAAGCTAAAAAAAAATGCGTTATAAACAATAAGATGATTTTTAGAAATAGACGACATATTGTTATAGGGGTACTGTTGACGGTGGCATTGTCGGTATTTGCACAGGATAACGACAGAATTTTGAACCGTCAGTATGCCGATATGAAGAAGTTGCACTTCGGCTTCTCGGTGGGTGCCAATTTCCAAAATCTGAATATCACCAACAATGGTTTTGTGACCGATGATGGCGAAGCATGGTTTGCCGATGTGCCTAACAATTCGCCGGGCTTTTGCGTGAATGTGTTGGCCGACATACGCTTGTCCAAGCATTTTAATTTCAGGCTTTCGCCGGGCATGTATTTTGGCAACAAGGTTGTGCGGTTTCAAAACGCCAATGCCGATGCTTCGATTCCCGATGCCACGCACATCAAGCAACGGCAAAACGTGAAGGGCACCTATGTCGTGCTTCCTGCCGAAATCAAGTATTCGGCATTGCGCTATCGCAACATGCGCCCTTATTTTACCGGTGGAGCAATGGCAGTGTACGACGTGAGTAAAGACCGTCCCGAGCAGTTGCGACTCAAAGACATGAACGTAATGCTCACAGTGGGCATGGGATGCGATTTTTATTTGCCGTTTTTCAAGTTTTGTCCTGAAATCAAGTTCTGTTTCGGGCTTAACAATCTGCTCCAAAAGAACCGCCCCGATTTGCAGGACAATCCGGAGATGATGCGTTTCACGCAGAGTGTTGATAAGGTGAAAGACAATATGGTGGTGTTAACCTTCTATTTTGAATAAAAAATATTGACAGGAATGTTTAGGGCAGGCATTAAATCTTTGCTGATTTTATTGGTGGCGGTGTCTCATGTTTTGGATACACACGCTCAAGTCGATGCTCAGTACACCCAATATTGGGCTGTACCCGGCTATTATAATCCTGCCGCCATTGGCAATGCCGATTACATTCGGGTGACATTGGGTAGCCGTGCGCAATGGACAGGCATTCGACATGCCCCATTGTCGTTCATCGGCTCAGCCGACATGCCGTTCATGTTCATGAACAAACGCTGGGCCACCGGTTTGGTCTTGCAACAGCAGTCGATGGGGCTTTACTCCAATATAAATGTTGGGGCACAACTGGCCTATAAGCAAAAGATGCTTGGCGGAACATTGAGTGCCGGCATTCAGGCTGGATTGGTCAACGAGAAATTTGATGGCACTAAAATCATTGTTCCCGAGGGCGATGAAGCCCATGATGCAAGCGACGATGCCATTCCCAAAGTTGCAGTCACCGGCAATGCGCTCGACTTGAATGCCGGCGTGTTTTTTCTGCACAAGAAGTTTTGGGTGGGCTTGTCGGCCACTCACTTGACACAGCCCAGTGTCGAACTCAAGGCCGAAGGCAACGAAGAGGACATCTATGAGTTTCAGCAGGGAAGGGTCTATTATTTTATGGCCGGTAGCAATATTCCCATTAAAAATACGTTATTTGAAGTGCAACCCTCTGTTTTGGCAAAGACCGATACCAAGTTTTTTCAAGGAGAGGCAACCGTTAGAGTGCGATACAATAAGTTCATTTCGGGCGGCATTGGCTACCGCTACAAAGATGCCGTGAGCATCATGATAGGGGCTGAACTTAAGAATTTCTTTTTGGGCTATTCCTACGATTATGCGACTTCGGCTATCAGCAAGGCAAGCTACGGCAGTCACGAGGTGTTCTTGAACTATAACGTGAAATTGAACTTAGGCGAAAAAAACAAAAATAAACATAAGAGTATTCGATTAATGTAGAATATGAAAAAGGTATTATTTTATTTCTTAACGGCAGTGACGGTAGCATCGTTGACGACTTCCTGCTTCTCGGGGCGTCGAGCACTCAACACTGCCGGAGGCGAAGTGACCGGTGTGGGAGCTGTAACTTTTAGTGAACCCACTCCCTATAACATGGTGCTCGTTGACTGTGGCTCAATGAAGGAAGGTCCATCGGAGCGAGATTCCTTGTGGGGTATCGATTCTACTGCACGTGGTGTGTCGGTTGATGCTTTTTGGATGGACGAGACTGAAATCACCAACTCAAAGTATAAGCAGTTTCTCTACTGGGTGCGCGACTCCATCATTCGTGAACGTTTGGCCGATCCTGCCTATGGTGGAGAAGAAGAGTTTAAAATCACTGAGGATAAGTATGGCGACCCGGTAACTCCGCACCTCGATTGGAACGTGAACATCCCGTGGAAAAATCCGAGTGAAGACGAAGCGCGCGCCATCAACAGCGTTTACCGCATCAACCCCATTACCGGTGCAAAGGAACTCGACCCCGAGCAAATGAATTATCGCTATGAGGTGTATAACATGACCGAGGCTGTGAAACGCAAGAACAGGCTCGACCCTACTCGTCGCGACTACAATACCGATCATGCAGTGCCCACCGACAATCCCATCATCAGCAAGGACACGGCCTATATCGACGACAATGGCAAAATCGTGCGCCAAACCATCTCGCGACCGTTGCAAAGTCAGTTCGACTTCGTGAATACCTATATTGTGAATGTTTTTCCCGACACCACAAGTTGGGTGAATGATTTTGAAAACTCCTACAACGAGCCTTATGTGCGCCTCTACTTTGCCAACGGCAACTACAACAATCACCCCGTTGTGGGAGTGAGCTGGGAGCAGGCCAACGCTTTTTGCAACTGGCGCACAGAGTTTTTGCGCAAGTCGCTTGGCAAAGAAGGAGTTTACATAGAGCCTTTCAGATTGCCCACCGAAGCCGAGTGGGAGTTTGCCGCACGTGCCGGTATCGACAAAAATAAATATCCTTGGGAGGGCGATTTGCCACTCACCGAAGACGAAGGTTGCTTCTATGCCAACTTCAAGCCCATGGAGGGCAACTATGTGAAGGACGGAAGCATTATTTCATCGCCGGTGGGCACTTATCAACCCAACGATTACGGCCTCTACGACATGGCCGGTAATGTGAGCGAATGGACCTCGACGGCCTATACCGAGAGTGTTGACCGCATGACCAACGATCTCAACCCGGAGTATCGCTACAATGTCGCCAAGGAAGACCCCTACAAGATGTCGCGCAAGATTGTGCGTGGCGGTTCGTGGAAAGATGTGGCGCACAACATTCGCAGCGACATTCGCATGTGGGAATATCAAAATGAACAACGATCCTACATTGGTTTTCGTTGCGTGCGTTCAAAAGTGGGCTATGCCAAGGCTAAACGCAAGAAAAATAATTAATCAAAACCTATTTTAAAGGAGAAAGAGAATGGCTTTGGCTGTAATATTTTGAGAATTGAAAAAAAGAAAAAACCAAAACTATGGGTAAAATAAAAAGATATAAAAACGTGATTGAGCGTTTTCTCTCCGGTGCTTTCGGGCAACGTTTCTTCAACTTTGCGTTCAGTATCGGTGCCGCAGTCGTCATTTGGGGTGCACTTTTCAAAATCCTTCATTTAGAAGGTGGCAACACGCTGTTGTCAATCGGCATGGGTACCGAAGTGCTCATGTTTGTGCTCACGGCATTTGACCGCCCTGCCAAGGAATATGAGTGGGAACAAGTGTTCCCGGTGCTTGGTAGTAAGAATCCCGAAGATCGCCCGGACTTTTCGGGGGGTAACGGCATTGTCATCAACGGAGCCTCTGTTCAGCCCGAGATGCAGCAACAACTGGTTTTCGACATGGAAGCCGCACAGGCCAAAGCGGCCGTTGGTTTGCCACAAGGGGTTAACCTCTCTGAAGAAGAAACGGCATCGCTCAGCGAGAGTATTGCACGCATGAATGCCGCCACAGAGCAAATTTCGAAGTTGGCCGACCTCTCCGAAGCCACAGCAAAATATCTTGACCAAATGTCGGGCATTTCGGAACAAATGGAAAAACTCAACGAAACCACAACTGCTCTCAATCAGGTTTCTGAAACCTTGTTGAGTAGCTACAAGGCCATTACCGACAATAGCGAGGGTATTTCGCAAAGTTCAACGGGATATGTGGAACAAATGGAGAATTTAAATCACAACATCAGTGGCTTGAATACCATTTATGAAATACAGCTCAAGAGCATTTCTTCTCAACTCGACAGCATCGATCGTGTGAATCGTGGTTTGAAGGACATACGCGATATGTATGAGAAATCGGCGGCCGAGAGTGCCCACTATTGCGATGAAACGGAGAAGATGGCACGCTACATGAAGCAACTCAACGGCGTGTATGAGAAAATGATCAAGGCAATGACTGTCAACATGTACCGTCCCATGGGAGGTGCGATGCCCGGTGTAGCCTTAGATGATGATAACCAAGAACAATAAAAGCAAAGTTTTATAGATGGCAACCTCAAAGAATCATTCGTTTAGCGGCATGCCGCCACGGCAAAAGATGATAAACTTAATGTATATCGTCTTGACGGCCATGCTTGCCTTGAACGTTTCCAGCGATGTGTTGAACGGTTTCAATCAAGTTCAGCAAGGCTTGACACGAACCAATCTCACGCTCAAAGGACGCAACGAGGCTATGCTGGGCGAATTGGAGAAATTTAATGCCAAATTTCCCAAGATGGGACGCCGTTACCTCGAACAAGGGTTGACCATTAGACAGGCAACCGACAGCTTGTTCGACTACATTGAGGCATTGAAATTGCAGATTGTCAGGGTTTCTGACGGTCCCAATGCTAAGGTCGACAGGATTGAAAATCAAGAAAATCTCGATGCGGCTTCGCAAGTGATGCTCCCACCAACAGGCAAAAAAGGTGCCGAACTCAAAATGCGCATTGAACAATATCGCAGTTTTGTGGTGTCGATGCTCGACGATCCGCAAAAGCAGGCCAGTGTGGAGCAGGCGTTGTCTACAGCCAATGTAAAGACGGCCGATGGCATTAAGAAGTGGGAAGAAAGCATGTTTGAAAACATGCCCACCATTGCAGCGGTGGCATTACTCTCGAAGTTGCAAAACGATATTCGCTTTTCAGAAGGCGTTGTGCTCAACCAAATCATGTCGTCACTCGACACCGGCGAGTTGCGCGTCAACTCGGTTGAGGCGTTTGTTGTGCCCGAATCGCGCATTGTCATGCGTGGACAAAAGTATTCGGCCAACATTGTCATGGCGGCAGTAGACACCTTGCAACGTCCGCGTGTGTTTGTCAATGGACATCAGCTCGCCAACAGCAAGGGGCTTTACGAAGTGTCTACCGGTTCTACCGGCACTTTCGATTATTCGGGCTACATAGAGGTGCTTGGGCGCGATGGCACGGTCACAAAGCGTGAATTTAAGTCGTCCTACACCGTGATTGAACCCATGGCAACCATTTCGGCAACAATGATGAATGTGTTCTATGCCGGCATCGACAATCCGGTTTCAATTGCCGTTTCGGGTGTGCCTCAGCAGTCGGTTTCTGCTACAATGACCAATGGCACGCTTGTGCGTCAGGGCGATGCTTGGATTGCTCGATCGCAGGCCATAGGCAAAGAATGTGAAATATCGGTTACTGCCGAAATCGACGGAAACCGCACCAACGTAGGTTCTGCCAAGTTCAGGGTGCGCAAGTTGCCCGATCCCACTCCCTTCATCTCTTACAAGGGAGCCGATGGTCACGATGCCGTTTATAAAGGGGGCAAACCGTTTGCCAAGGGCACTTTGCTGGCGGCCCGAGGGCTTGATGCGGCCATCGACGACGACTTGCTCAAGATCGACTACCGCGTGGTGAGTTTTGAAATGGTGATTTTCGACCAAATGGGCAATGCCATGAGCGAAGCATCGAGCGGTTCGAGTTTCTCTGAGCGTCAGCGTGCAGCCATGCGCAACATGAAGCATGGCAAGCGGTTCTACATTTCTCGTGTAAAAGCCACAGGCCCCGACGGCATCACACGCGACATTTCGCCAATGGAAATCATTGTGAATTGACAAAATTTTTTGATTTAGAAAACCATATCGGGTAAAAATATGATGAAGTTATTTAGAATTATCACAGTGCTCTTGCTGGTTGTTGGTGCGACATTGGCGGTTCAAGCCCAAGTCGTGAGAAAAACCGACAAAGACGACCCTAAAAAAAAGGCTGCCTCGCAGCACATAACCGAGCGGCAACAGTCGTTCTACGAGGTGAAAGAGCCAAGCGATGCCGACTTGCAATGGATGAAAATCGTGTATCGTGAGCTTGATTTGACCAAAGGAAAGAACCCTGCTCTTTACTATCCAGAAGAACCCAATGAAGATGGCCAAAGCATGTTCTACATCATCATGAGGCTGGTGGCGGCCGGCGACATCAATTGCTATGAATGGCTCGACGGACGTGAAATGTTCACCGATGAATATCGGTATAAAGTAACCAACATGTTCGACCGCTTCCACATTTTGTACACGCAAGCCAAAGGTAGTACCGAAAAGAATCCGCATTACAGCATCGAGAATGCCGACATTCCCGGTAGTGAAGTGTTGAGTTACTATGTGATTGAAAAGTGGGAGTTTGACACACGCAGCAACCAAATGCGCTCGCGCATCGAGGCTCTTTGCCCTGTGCTTCATCGTGAAGATGAGTATGGCGTGATGCAAAAGTGGCCTATGTTTTGGGTGAAACTCAACGACATACGACCTTATATCGCCCAACAATATGTTTTCACCGACGACGATAATAACCTGTTGCGCTATAATCTTGATGATTTTTTCAAGTTGAACATGTATTCCGGCGAAATCTATAAAGTGAAAAACCTGCGCAATCTCACTTTGCGACAGCAGTTCCCCGAAGATGCAGCCTACAAGCATGCACAAGACAGCATTGAAAACCGCTTGCGCCAGTTCGACAAAAATCTGTGGGTGCCTTCGCGCGAAGAGTTGCAAGCTCGTGCTCAAGCCAAGAAAGATGCCGAAATGGCCGCCACGGCCGGTGATAGCGATGTTGCCGAGAGCACACCAACCGCTGACAACGACAAGAAAACTACGACCGGCGTGAAGCGTAGCAGCAAACGTTCCAAGCTGTCGTCGACCAAACGAGAAAAAGAACGCACACCCAAGGTTAAAACTCGCAAACCCAAGTCGACCGGCAGTAGCGGTGCGGCACGAAGTGTGCGCAACCGCAAGCGATAGGCAGGCGTTTGTTCAAAGATGAGGTTGTTGCCTTCATTTGGTTTGAACAAAGGTTGTGAAATGGGTGAGCGCATGGCTCATGTTGAGAATAAACCGTTTTGAAAAATTATTTCAGTCTTGTTATGGATTGCTGTAACAAGACTTTTTTCGTTAATCTTCGATCGAGCTTGATGACCGATTTGGGATAATGCAGGCATGAAAAAGCGATTGCTCGACCAGAAAAAAAGTCATGCAATCGCCCCTCCTCTAAGAACATGAATGTTTTCATCGATTAGATTCCCTTTTTGAATTTGAAAACAAATAGAATACTCTTTTTTATCTGTTAAAATGAAAAAACAATCAGGACCTTTTCTTTTAGATGGTTTTATCATAAAATTCATGTTCACTCGTATGGAAGTTTTTTGGGAGTATCACACTTCATCTAAACTTCTGCAATTGTTCTATCTTTTCATTAAAAACTCATTATTCTTCGGCTCTTTGAGAAAATTTGGGAGCAATCCTTGGAGAAGTGCGGGTTGAAAACAAAGATTTAATTCGATGTTTGTGCATCACCCACTTTGAATTACGCCGTTTTGTAACTTCCTCAATCTTTTTTATCCGTTTTTCAATTTGGTCTTGAATATGTTCAAAGACCGTTGCATTTTCATTAGGCCTATACGTCTTCATTTCTATTCTATATTTTTAAGTACGTTTTATCCTTTGTTTTACATTGCAAAGTTAGAGATTTGTGCTCCAAAGCACTTGTAATTTTTGGACAAAGACTTGTAATTTTTGGACAAAGTAACTCGTTTAAGTCTTGCAAATCGCTGTTTTTGTTTAAAAATACTAAATTTAACTGTTCTTTAATTCTTTTTTTGCTTAAAATAGTTTTTGAGCTTTCAATTGCTGTTTTATGACAAGGAATAAGTATTATTTTGAATTTCTTTATTTTTTTTGCATTATTGTTAAAAATATTGCAAAATTCTTCCGTTTTTTGTACCTTTGAACGCTTTTAACATAAGACTTGCAAAACGTGATTTTTTCAAGTGTCCTTATGGTTAACCTCAGAGCTTAAATATTTTCTATGAAGAAAACAATACCACACGTTAGTGTTCTCATATTGTTGTGTGTCATTTTATGTGCCATGTTGCCGTGTGGCTGTGGCAAAAAAACGTCTCCCTCGTTGTGTGCCGACAGGCAACGACTGATGCTCGACACCACCGACAATCGCACCAACAACAGCGACTCTCTTCAAAAACACCTTGAACGATATAAAAATGCCGGTGACAAGGCTAAAATGATGGCTACCTATGCCGAACTGGGACATAGTTACATGATTTCCAGTCGATATATTAAAGCCGTTGATGCCCACCAAAGTGAACTTAAACTTGCCGAAGAACTTGAAGACACACTCGTGATTGCAACCGCACTCAACGATTTGGGCACCAATTTCAGGCGAATGGGGCTTTATTATGAGGGCATTAACTATCATTCGCAGGCAGTGCAAGTGAGCATGAGTTCTAAAGACAGGAAAATGCTCAAATGCCGTGCCATTGGGCACAACGGATTGGGTAATGTGTACATGAACATCGGAAACTATCTTGAAGCCGATCGCGAGTTTAGGGCTGCTCTCGAAATAGAAACACAATTGGGCAGCGATCTCGGCATGAACGTGGACAATTCCAATTTGGGTATGAACTTTGCAAAACGTGGCATGACCGATTCGGCTTGGGTCTATTTCAAGAGAGCATATCAGCATAGCAAAAAATGCAATTCCGGCACTGGATTGGCCTATTGCCACATGAATTTCGGTAATCTGTATCAACATTCATTGCAATACGACAAAGCGGCTATTGAATATCAAAAGGCGATGGACTATGTTGACAAAGAGAAAGACTTGTGGACATGGCTGCAACCTTGCATCGCCATGGCCGGCTTGAATGTGGCCACGAGTTGCAACAGCCAAGCCATGAAATTCTTGCAAATGGCATCTAACACCGCCACCAAGATTGGAGCCAAAGAGTATTTCCCTCAAATCTATGAGTTGTATTCAAGTTACTATCGCAATGCAGGAGATTTTAAAACGGCCTATCTCTATCACATGAAGGCCGACAGTGCCAACAACGACTTGCTCAACAGAAGCAAATTTTTTGAAATCGAAAGTTTGCAAATAGACATCGCACGCCGTCAAAACGAAAAGAAAATGGCCGAAGCCAAGACACGCTTGAACAACGAGCGCAACACCAAGTGGCTTTTTGCTGTTGGTTTCATCGGTTTAATGTTCTTCTCGGGGTTGTTGTGGTATGTGGCACGCATGAGGCTCAAAACCAACCGTGTGCAAAGGGAACTGATGAATGTGCGTGAACGCTTCTTCACCAACATTACCCATGAGTTTCGCACACCGCTCACCGTGATTCTTGGCGAGGGCGAGAATGTTCAGAATGCCAAGCATGTCGATGAGATGCACATTGCGGGCGACATGATTGTGCGACAAGGCAAGCAATTGCTCCTGCTCGTGAACCAGTTGCTCGACATTGGCAAGATGAAATCGGAGGTTGCCACACCCGATTGGCATTGCATCGATGTGGTGCACTTGATGGAAAAGATAGTCGATAACTATCAACCGCTCGCCAAGGCCAAAAAAGTCAATATGGTCTACGTCCACAAGGAAGATAAGCTCATGATGGACGTTGACCCTGACTATCTGCACAAAATCATGTGCAATATCATTACCAATGCGGTGAAGTTCAGCAATGCAGAAGGGAATGTGAACATTACCAGTCAGGCTGTTGACGATAAACTCCAAATCATGGTGGTTGACGAAGGCATTGGAATGGCTCAAAATGTGCTCAATCACATTTTTGAACCATTTTATCAGGCCGGAACCGAGAGCAAGAACATTGGCACCGGGGTAGGGCTTGCTTTGGTGCATTTGCTCGTTAAGGTCATGAAAGGCGACATAAAAGCCGTGAGTGCTCCCGGCGAGGGTACGGCGTTCACCATCTTCTTGCCACTCAGGCAAGAAGATGTGCAGAGCACGCCGCTTGCCGACGATGGTGTTTCGATATTGACCGTTGATAAATCATTAACTTTCGATGATGCCGACAATGCCGTGTCTTTGACCGATGGAGAAAGCTCTGCCGACACTACGGCGAGAATTCTTATTGTTGAGGATAATGACGATGTCGCTCATTACATTGGCAGTCAATTGCCCAAAAACTATTGCATCTACTATGCTTCAAATGGTGAGGAGGGGCTGAAAAAAGCCACCGAACTGCTACCCGATGTAATTCTCACCGACTTGATGATGCCCGAGATGGACGGTATGGAATTGTGCCGTCGCATTCGCTTTGGCGATGACACTTGCACAATTCCCATTATCATGATTACGGCCAAGACTGCTCAAGAAGATCTCGAAGCTGGTTTAAAGGCCGGAGCCAATGCCTATTTGTTCAAGCCGTTTAGTGGCAATGAATTGCGTATAAGGCTTGAATGGATTTTATCTGAACGCCAAAAACTGCGTGAAAAATTTATGTTGGCCGCCAAAGAGGTCGATGATGCCAAATCCGGTGTTCACGATGAAATGTCGGTCGAAGACAAGGGTTTGCTTTCGCAGTTCACCGGCATCATCTATGACCAAATGAGTGATAGCGAAATCGACCTTGATGCTGTGGCTACAAAAATGTGCATGGGCAAGCGCACGTTGCGACGCAAGATAATCGAGCTCACCGGCTGTTCTTTGGTGAAATTCGTGTCTAAAATTCGCTTGGACTATGCCGAACAGTTGCTTTTGAACAATGTGGAATTGTCGATTGGTGAAATTGCATTGCAAAGTGGTTTTAACGATTTGTCATATTTTAGTCGCACGTTCAAGCAGGCCTATGGTGTTTCGCCGGTGCAGTTTAGAGAGCAAAGACGAAAATAACAGAGGAGAGAGGCACAGAACATAATCATGCAAAATGAAGCGGCAAAGCACAGATTGGGCAAAAGCAGGCTTTATGGCACAATGCAGCTCATCGACAAGGTGATGGATCACTATTGCCTTGATGGAATTTTGGGCTTTATCCCATTTGGTATTGGCGACTGGATTGCGGCGGCAATTTCTATGGTCTACATCTATTTTAGCATGTTTGTGGTGCGTTCTGCCTCATTGAGCATTGCCATGACGGTGAATATTGTGCGCGACATTTTGCTTGGGTTGCTCCCGTTTGGCGTGGGAAACGTTATCGATTTTTTTCATCGCAGCAACAGGCAGAACATGCGACTTATCGAAGGCTTTGTCAACAACGATCAAGAGGTGGTCAAGCTGGTGAATGCAAAAAAGAAACAAGGCATTGTCGCCCTATTGGCAATGTTGTTGTTACTGTTGTTGCTCTTCGTGTTCCTTGTGTGGCTGAGTGGCAAGGTCTTGGGATGGCTGTTTTAACCCAAATTGGTCATTATAGACCGCTGAGGTTTATATTTTCGGCTCATCATATTTTATTTTTTACCCGATCGGGGTGTTGGGTAATGAAGGCTTTCCAGCTGTTAGGACCATGTGCAAATGCCGGTTTTCGGCTCTCGTAATAGTGACATAACGCTGCCGCTACGGCATCGGTGGCATCAAGAAATTCGGGCATTTCGTTGCTTGCAATGTTCAGTTCGCGTTGCACCATGGTTGCCACTTGTTCTTTGCTTGCGGCTCCGTTGCCGGTGATGGCCTGCTTTATTTTTCGCGGTTCATATTCGCTGATGGGAATTTCGTGATTGAGTGCCGCCGCCATGGCCACGCCTTGCGCACGTCCCAACTTGAGCATCGATTGCACGTTTTTGCCATAGAAAGGAGCTTCAATGGCCATTTCGTCGGGCAGGTATTGATTGACCAACCCTGTTACTCGCTCAAAAATGCGATGCAGGCGCATGTAGTGATCTTCCAATTTGTTGAGTTTGAGCACCCCCATGGCTATGAGAGTGGGCTTTTGCTCTTTAATGCCCAGTATTCCATATCCCATTACGTTGGTACCGGGATCGATGCCTATGATGATTTTTTCGTATTCTTTGAGATGCTGTTTCATTGTCTAATGAAGATGATTGACCAAAATCTGTACTTTTATTCAAAGTAGAGGATTGAGGGAGTTGGGCTGTAATTCAAGTTTTTCCATCATGGTGGTAAACCCCACGACGGCATTGCCGAAATGGCTTGTGAGTTCGCTCATAATGTTTTTCCCTGTTGTTCTGTGCCAACGTTGCAGTTCGCTCAGCGAGTTGGCTTGCAGTTGCAGGGCGTAGCTTGTGCCGTCTTCATGATTTCCCATGATGCGTGTCAGCTGTGGAGAGTGTGTCAAACCCTCGGCAGTGGCTTGGGGCAGGTAGCGCATCTTGAGCCAGTCGATAAATTCGTTGGTGATGGCATTGGACACGTGAAAGGTGGTGTTGTAGATGATCATTTTTTGATAGATTTTATATGGCATGCAGAGCCGGCATTTTCAATGTTGTAGAGCTCTTGTCAATGTCACGGTGAGTGTTTTGTTGCCGGCTTTGACGGGAATTTCAAGTTTCACGACATCCGGTTCAATGGCTGCCACCACAAGATAGCATTTGCCTCGATGTTCTACATAGAAAAAATGCAGATGATTTTGTGTTTTGAGTTTTCCGGGAAAATAAGACTTGAAGTGCATGCCGTTGTTGCGGTTGTGCTCGGCATCGAGATACAGATTCATTTTTCTGCTCGTTTGGCTGATGTGCTTTTTCTTGATGGGAATGAGTGAATAGCTTTGTTGTGGGAAGGTGATGACGGTACTCAAAAACTCGGGATTGGAGCTTTGAAACTTTTCTTCGGTTCCACCGGAGGCAATGTCGGCTTGCTTGAAGCGAGCATAGAGTGGTTCACGCAGAAACACAATGTTTTCTTTGTTGAAGTAGCTTTGATACATGAGGCTGTAATCGCTGCTACTCTCGCTGTCGTAGCGCGTGGCAAACACCCATCTGCTGGCCTTAAACCAGGCCGATGGCTGAACGCTTTGCACCGATTGTTCAGAAATGATGTTGTTGATGATTTTTTCTTCATAGATCTTGTAATCCATGATGTCTTTAAACCCCTTGTAGGCAGGGTAGATGCAGGCAAGAGCCATGAACACTGCCGCCGCTTTCATCAGCTTGCGGTATTGACCAAGCCGGGCATAGAAGAACCTGCCCACAACAATGAAACTTGTGAGAGAGTAGAAAAAGAAAACGCGACTGTAGGCAATGCCGAGGGCAAAGATAAACAGCATGTTTCCTACAAAAATCCAGAAGAACAAATCTTGTAGCAGAGGTTTGAGACTTCTTTTAGCAATTGCTGTAACAATGAAAATGAGAATTGCGACGGTGGGAGCAATGAAGTGGAGAGTGTTGTTTGTGAGGACGATGGCGTGTGCCTCAACAATAGTTGCAAAACTGCCATTGAGCGTTTGACTGCCCTCTAAGCGTTCCCATGCCGCCGGTGATGCCATGATGAGGCAAACCCCGACGATGTAGCCGGCAAGCGATAGAGCCATGGCACTGTTGAGCTTGCGACGGTTGAACACCAGCCATGCACTCCAACCGAATGCCACCGGAATCGAGATGCTCTCGTTTATTTCTCCTGCAATGATTGAGGCAAAGAAAAGGGAAATTAAAGGGAAGGCTCTTGTTTCGCCTTTTTCAAAATGGCTGAAATGATAGTGCAACAGCAGCAAGGCAAATGTTGCTCCCCACATATAGTTGTCGCTGGCGCTTATCCACAGCAGGGTTTCGCCGGGGCAGGGCACGGCAATCAGCAGATAGAGCAAGATGGCGAGCAACACTGCCACCGAACGCTCTTTGCCACACAGGTGCAATCGCAGTGCTTTCACGAACAGGAGAAATACGACGGTGTTGACAATGTCAAAAACCCATTTGTGTCCTATTAATCCGTTGAAAAATTGAGATATTACGGTTGCAAATCGTCCGTTTTCGATAAAATAACCATGATAGACCGACGTGAAAAAATCGGATATGGAAGAAATTGACCGCGAATAGTTGGTGCCCACAACGTAGGAGTAGAGCATGTCGTCGCCCTTCAACGTTGTGAAAAAACTGAAAATGAGCATCACGCAAGCCGAGATTGTCAACGTGAGGCAGTACCAAGGATGCTGTTTTAGAATGTTCATGTCATCGGATGCCATCATCACATGGCGGCAGGTGTGGTTTAAGAAATGTACAAAGATAGTGAAAAATATTTTTTGCGTGACCTAAAAAAGTAAGATTAAACCCAAAATCGGTCATTAGAGGTTCGCACTGATTTTGTTTGAATGTAGACCAAATTGGTTGTCTTTTTTTTGAAGACGTAGCGAGTTGCGTCAAGAAAAAACGGCAACCAAGATGCCGGCAAGCAGACAAAAGCAGTCGGGAAGCACGCGATGAACCGATCATTGTAAACCTTAGCGGTCTAATGACCGATTTGGGTTAAATGTCACATGTATGGAAAAACGACAGAATGTGCGGGCAGGAGCCGAATTGCTGTAACAAAACTGACACAAATTTAAAGAATTTAATTAAAATGGTTAAATGTTTGGGGGTAGTATGTTAAAATAAAAAAAATGCCTACCTTTGCACCTACAAAAGAGTTAATGTTTTTGCCACGAAAAGCAAAAATGCAACATGGATTGTTTGACATACGGTTCAATGATGTCCACAACCAACAATGGTTGGAGAAAGGCTGTTGTATCGACAATCCCAAAGAGAAAAATATGCGCGCTGTTTCATCTCAATGAAATGGCGTGTTGTGTTTTAAGGAAGTGGGCTAAACCAAAATAAATAAGATATTATTATTTATCAACCTAATATTTTAAAACAATTAATGGTAATGAAAATCAAGTTTTTTGCATTGTTGACCATGCTCATGGTAGCATTTGGTCTGAATGCGCAGGTAACAACTTCTGCATTATCGGGCAAGGTTGTCCTTTCCGATAATAACGAGGTGGTTATCGGCGCAACGGTGAAGGCTGTGCACGTGCCTTCTGGTACTCGCTATTCGGGCGTGACTAACCACAACGGCCGTTACACGATTCAAGGTATGCGTGTGGGTGGCCCCTACACGGTAGAGTTTTCCTACATTGGCTATGAAACCAAGACTGTCAATGGTGTTACATTGACCCTTGGTGAAACCGAAAATGTCGATGCCAATTTGTCGCTCAATTCACAAGTGCTTCAAGAGGTGGTTGTGACCGGGCGAGGCGGTGTTGATGCCACCAAGACCGGTGCCGCAATGGCATTCTCGGCCGCCGACATCGCTCTCATGCCATCGGCAACTCACAGCATTGCCGATGTTACTCGCTTGAACCCCATGGTCAACATTTCGCAATCGGGCGCAATGTCGTTTAATGGTGTGAGCAACCGTTACAACAGTTTTATGGTCGACGGTGCCACCAACAACGACGTGTTTGGCCTCACCAGCAACGGACAAAATGGCGGTCAAGCCGGCACACAGCCCATTTCGCTGGAAACCATCGAGCAAATTCAAGTTCAAGTCGCTCCGTTCGACGTGCGTCAATCTGGTTTCACCGGTGGTGCAATTAATGCAATTACCAAGAGCGGAACCAACGAGTTTCACGGCTCGCTTTATGGCGACTGGCTGAATCAAGACCTCATTGGTGGCAAGTACACATTGCGCAACGGCAAGGACTCCGAAAAATATCAAAAAGAAAAAAGCTACCACTATGGTTTCACCATTGGCGGTCCCATTGTGAAAAACAAACTGTTCTTCTTTGCCAACTATGAAAAATCCAATTTGGAGTATAACAATAACTACACCTTGGGTGCGGCGGCCTCTAAGGTCGATGCAACCAAGGCTTTAGAACTTCTTGATGCAGTCAAGGCTTGGGCAGAAAAGAGTGGCATTGAGTATGCCGGTTCTTTCAACAACCCCGACAACTACACCAAGAGCGACAAAGCCGGTTTGAAACTCGACTGGAACATCAGCGATAAGCACAAGTTCACACTTGGCTGGCGCATTGTTTCGGCAAAGCAACTCAATGGCAACAGCAGTGCAAGTTACCTCAATGCAACCGACTATCAATATGATTTCAAGAGCGTGACCAACTCGTTCACTGCCGAGTTGCACAGCAACTTCGATCAGACCATGAGCAACGAAGCCATGCTCTCTTTCGTGCGTGTGCGCGATTCTCGTTCGCCTTATGGTATGTTCCCAATGTTGAGCATCTCCGGTGTGGGCGATGGCAGCGTGGCATTTGGAACCGAGCGTTCGAGCACAGCCAATGCTCTGAATCAAGACATTTGGTCGTTTACCGACAACTTCACATGGTATAAGGGTGATCACACTTTAACTTTCGGTACTCACGAAGAGTTCTATAAATTTGCCAATTTGTTTATTCAAGACAATTACGGCTCTTACTACTTCAATTCTCCCGAAGATTTCTTGAAGGCTCTCAATGGCGAAGCCGGACATGTGCGCCAGTTCCGCTACGGCCAAGCCAACACTGAAGTTACCGGCGATCCGCGTTGGTGGGCTAAGTTTGGAGCAGGGCAACTGGGCTTCTATGCACAAGACCAATGGCGCGTTAACCGTGCGCTCTCTTTGACCTACGGTTTGCGTGTAGACATTCCTTTGTTCTTCGACACGCCAACCGAGAATGCTGTTTTCAATGTGTTTGCCATCATGCAAGGTTGGGACTTGAAAACCAATCACAAGCTCAAGAGTTCTCCATTGTTCTCGCCTCGTGTGGGATTCCGCTACAATCTCGATGAACAGCGCAAGTATGTGCTTCGTGGTGGTGCCGGTCTCTTCACCGGTCGCATTCCTTTCGTGTGGTTGAGCAACAACTTCTCCAATACCGGTATTCAGTTGATTTCTTACAATGTTTCGGGCAAGGCTGCCACCGGCATTGTTCCTATTGCCGACAAAGACAATCAAATGGCTGTTGCAAGTCAGCTCAAAGCCTCGGGTTCGCAAGTGGTGAATGTGTTTACCAACGATTTCAAGTTTGCCCAAAACTTGCGTCTCAACCTTGGCATCGATGCCGAACTTGCCGGCATCAACTGGACCGGCGAAGTGCTTTGGTCTAAGACTTTGAACGATGTTGTGTATAGCAACCTCGCCTATAACTGGGACGGTACCACAACGCTTGCAACCTACGGCGACGGCCCCAAATTGGCGTTCGACGAGCGTCCATATCTTGAAAGCACCGTTAAGGACACTCCTTTCAATGGAATTTACCGGCTGTCCAACACCAGCAAGGGACACACCTTTACCGCATCGATTCGTGGTGAAAAGAAATTCAATTTCGGTCTTGACCTTGCCGCAAGTTATTCTTATAGCCAATCGCGCAGTGTGAATTCGGGAGGAAGCTCGGTTGCAGCGTCGAACTACAACTACAACTACACGCACGGTAACCCCAATGCCCCCGAAATTGGCAATTCTGCCTACAACATTCCTCACAAGATCACTGCCTCGGTGTTCTATCACAAAGACTATGCTAAGCATTGGAACACTACCGTGGGCTTGATTTACACCGCCAACTCCGGCTCGCCATACTCGATCTACTACTATGGCGACTTGAACCATGACGGCTCTAACGGCAATGACCTGCTCTTCATTCCAACCGATGAACAAATCGATCAAATGCCATTCTTGGCCAATGGGAAATACACTGTCGAAGCACAAATTGCGGCAATGAAGGCATGGATTGCCGGCGACGATTATCTGAGCAAGCACCGTGGTGAATACTACGAGCGTTTTGCCGACAATGAAGCCTTTGAACACCACTTCGATTTCCACTTTGCACAAACCTACAAGTTCAAAGTGGGTCGCATGGTGCATTCTTTGCAACTCACATTCAATGTTCAAAACGTGGGCAACATGTTTAACAAGAAGTGGGGACGTTACTTGTCGAACGGTTCTTCTAAGTACTACAGTCCTGTGACTTATAATGCAAGCAAGAAAGCCTTCCAATTCTTGCATGGCGAGGATTATGACATGCGCTCCTATGAAGACTTCTACAGTCGCTGGCGTGCCCAAATAGGTTTGAAGTACACATTCTAAAAGAAAAAGAGACAGATTAAAGTTTAATCTTGTTTATCAGCTGAAATGAAGTCGCCGGTCTCACACTCATGAGGCCGGCGATTTTGATTTGCAAGCATAACGTGGAATTCTACGGTTGTTGCATGGAAAATATTGCCTATCTTTGCAACAGCAATTTCAATACTTCATTTTTTATATGCACGATGGCAAGCGACTTTGAAATTCAAATAACACAAAACTTGCGCCAATTTTTGGTGAGCAAGGGCGAAATCGACGCTCATTTTCCCGAGTGTCCCGATGTGGAGGCGAAATGGGACGCCATCGTGAAGTCTTATTTGTCCGATGGTATCAGAGAATTTGGGCTTTATCCTGTTGCATCGCTTGGCTGGGTGATGTACATAGGCATGGCTATGGCTAAGTATTGGGATGCCGACTGGGAAATCTATTCCAATATCGAAGACATTTATGCTTTCATGCGCAACAAGCGCGGATATGACAATCTCGACGACTATATCGTTGAAGAGGTGTTGCAATTGCGTGACAGCGACGAGGTGCATGCGCTCGACAACCTCGTGAGGCAGTGTGCATCGCTCTTGGAAAATGCGTTGCGACACCGGGATATTGAGCCGGGTACTGTTGAGGCTTTCCGGGCCTATGTGGCTTGTTTGCACTTGATGTATCTTGCCGGCATGGCTGTGCAGTTGCATCGCATGGGCTACCGCATGGCACAATTGAATTGATGATAATTTTTTCTGCGAATTGTCTAAATATAACCATAAAAAGCTATTTTTTATCAATAAAATGGTTTTTCGGTTTTGAAAAATACCTATATTTTGTGACTGTTTATTTTTGTTAATGAAACCGATACTTCCTACCTTTGTGGTCTCGTTTGTGTGATTGCGTCATTTTCTTTTTGATGATGTGCTTGCACAAGCGAGAAAAATAAACAAATACATTAAGCTGCAAGGTAGTGCACTTGCTTAACTTGGAAAATATTTTAAACAAACATTTTAATTCTGCATAGAGAGGAGATGGGCACTGATTTCTTCTTTATTGCGCAGAGAAAGGCATTTATGAAAAAGCTATTTTTCCTAATGATTGGCATTTTGTTGTCGTTCAATGCTTTTGCTATCGACACCGATGCCATGTTGTTTGGCGATGTGAAGAGCAAAACCACAGGCGAACACTTGCCATACGCTACTATTAAGGTAAAGGGAACCACTCTCATCACCCATTGCGATGCTTCGGGGCATTTCAAACTCGAAGACCTGCCATTGGGCACACAAACTGTTGTGGCAAGCCTTGTGGGCTACCAGTCGCAAGAAATTGTGGTTAACATGGAGAGAGCTAAAGGCACGCAGGCCTATTTTGTGCTTGAAGACGATGCACTCAACCTTGGAGAAGTGGTTGTGACCGGAACACGCACCGAGCATTTTGTTAAAGACGTACCCATTCGCACCGAGGTGCTCACCTCGCAAGCCATTACCAAAAAAAATGCTCAAAACATCTATGAGGCTTTGGAAGGTGTGCCAGGCATTCGTGTAGAACAGCAATGCCAGTTTTGCAACTTCTCGCAGGTGCGCATGCAAGGTCTTGGTGCAGAGCACACGCAAGTACTGGTTGACGGAGAACCCGTTTATTCGGGACTTGCCGGCGTTTATGGTTTGCAGCAAATGGGCACCAACGACATCGACCGCATGGAGGTTGTGAAAGGTGCCGGCTCGGCAATGTATGGCAGTAGCGCAGTTGCCGGTGCAATCAACATTATCACCAAGGAGCCTTCGTTTGAACCCTCGGTCAAGGCCGACCTTCAGTTTGGCAATTGGGGACACCGCAACCTCAACGTTTCGGCTTCGATGAGAAGGAAAAACTTTGGCGTGAACGTTTTTGGGCAGCACAACCATGTTGATGCAGTTGACCAAACCCAAGACGGTCTCACACGTTCTGAGGTGAAACACAAAGACGGTGTCTCCGACCGTGTGAACCTCACAGTTAATAACTTGGGCTTCGGCTTTTATTTCTTCAGTCCGTTTGCTCAAAACGATAAGCTGGTGTTGCGTGGCAAAGTGCTCAACGAACGCCGTTTTGGCGGTACAATGACCGACGACCTCTATTTGAACCCATTCTCGGCCGGAACAGAAAACATCATTACCGACCGCTTGACTGCCGACTTGAACTACTCTTTGCCCATTGGCGACTATTCGCAACTCGACATCGCTTCGGCCTATGTGTATCACAAGCGCAATGCAACCAACGACACATTCCTTGGTTCTTATCAAGAATCTCATAAAGATCCCAAGACCGGCGAAGGACAAAATCCACCTGTAGAAATCATGCGTCCTTACATTGCACGCGAAAACACGTTTACGCCGTCAATCTCTTTCAGCTCAATTTTGGGCAACAACACATTGCTCGTGGGTGCACAAGGCTATTTCACTCGTTTGCGTGAAACGGGTCTCTACTGCATCGACGATCCCGAAAGTTCTTACTATGGAACGGCCTACTCTTCGCTTGGCAAGAAACATGCAACCGAATTTGGTTTCTTCTTGCAAGATGAGTGGAATATTGTTCCCAACCTGACTGTTGTTCCCGGTGTGCGCTTAGATTTCCACAAGTCGGGCGAAGAATATGAATCAAGCCAAAAGGTGTTTGACAGCACGTTCCCCACTACAAGTTTCAAGAAAACAAGCTTTAACCCTCGTTTGGCTGTCAAGTACAAGGTGAGCGATGCATTTGTTGTTCGTGCCAACTTCGGTACCGGTTTCCGTGCTCCCTATGGATTTTCCGAAGACCTTCACCTTTGCAGTGGATCTCCGCGCGTGTGGAAGTCGTCGAACCTCAAAGGCGAACGTTCAATCAGCTACAATCTCTCGGCCGACTACTACGGCAATAACTTCCAGTTCAGCATCAACCTCTTCCGCACCGACCTCAAAGATAAAATCCAATTCTCTCCTGCCGGCGATGCTGTGAAGAAACTGGGTTACACCTATGAATGGCAAAACATCGACGATGCCTATGTGCAGGGGCTTGAACTTGGTGCAAAGGTTAATCCTTTCAAGAATTTTACCTTTGGCTTGAACTGGACATTCAACCAAGGCAAGTTCAAACATGAACGTGCAGAATGGGCCGATCCTGACGATGAAGAAAACAAAAAATATCCTAATCGCCTGCAATATGCCAAGGATAGCAAGAATATTTCTCGCTTCCCTGCCATGACCGGTGATCTCTCGCTCGACTATACACCCGGCACTTGGACTTTCTCGGTGACAAGTTCATTGCAAGGCAAAATGTACATCGACTATAACTCAGAAGACAACGGAGCCAATTCAAAGATTAAGAAGACCAACCTCTTCACGCTTTGGAATGTGCGTGTGGCAAAAGAATTTGCCAAGATATTCTCTGTCTATGCCGGTGGCAAGAATGTATTTAGCTACATTCAAGACGAGAAGCACGGCGACGATGCTGCGTTCATGTATGCTCCCGTTTATGGCGCTACATGGTATGGTGGCGTGAGCGTGCGTTTTTAAATTGTTTTGAGAAATATAGCATAATACCGTGTTGCACACCTCTTGTGTAATGCGGTATTATCTTTAAATATCTGATTTAATGTTTTAAAATCTGTGTGATCTATGAAACACCTTACGTTGACAATTATTTTGTGCGCCTTGTTGCTCCCTTGCTACTCGTTGGCGCAAGGGCACGGTAGAGATGAATCGTTTTTACGAGAAAAATTCGGTCATGATGAAGGAGAAGAAAAGGGGCTTTTTGCCGGCGGAGCATTCTCTTTTTGGAACGACACCAAGGACAAACGCTTGACATTTGAATTTGCCCCCGAAGTAGGCTGGCGATTTAATGACACTTGGGCCGTGGGAGTGATGTTGGGCTATGAATTTGAACGTGAAAAGAAAGAAACGGTCACTGCGCGTACCCATTCTTTCAAAATTTCACCTTTTGTCCGCTATTACTATCTGCACAAAGGACCGTTTAATCTTTATCTTGATGGCGGTGCCGGCTTCAATTGCATGACCGAACGCTCCGGAGGACCTAAAACCAATACTTCGGGCTTTGAATTGGGTGTACGCCCGGGGGCATGTGTTGACCTCACGAGAGGCCTTTGTCTGTGCTTGCGCATGGGTTTCTTGGGCTATCGCAACGACTATTTCTCGGGCGAAGAGCCGGGAATCGGAAGAAATGGCTTTGGGGTGCGTTTTACTCCTGAGGAACTCATGATAGGTCTTGAACTGGAACTGTAATGTGGAGTGCACACCAATGAAAAAAAGCCCTTAACCATAACCGGTCGGGGGCTTTTTCGATTTCATGATGTAAAATAGGATTGCTAATTAAACCCAAATCGGTCATTAGACCGCTAAGGTTTACAAAGATCGGTTCATCGCGTTGCTTCCCTACTGCTTTTGTCTGCTTGCCGGCGTCTTGGTTGCCGTTTTTTTTCTTGACGCAACTCGCTACGTCTTCAAAAAAAAACAACCAATTTGTTCAACATTCAAACAAAATCAGTGCGGCCTCTAATGACCGATTGGGGTTAAATTTAACGGTCTAATGACCGGTTTGAGATTATAGCAGTTTTCGCAAATCTTCGGGAACTTGCACGTCTTTGCAGTTTACCCTCGAAAGCAATTCTCTGCCCTTGTCGGTGAGATTGAAGCGCATGCACCGCTTGTCGTTTTTGCACATGTGACGCTCCACACAGTTTTTTTTCTCCATAGATGCAATTACTTTCGAAGCATTGGAAGCCGTTAAATTCAAGGCTTCGGCAATTTCGCCCGAGGTCATGTCGTCTTGCTCCGAGAGGGTGCAAAGGAGCATCAACTCGTTGATGTTGGTGCCAAAGGCTTTCTCCAGCTTGTGTTCAAAGCCGGAGATCGCCTGATAAATATTCCTTATTTCGCTAATGCACTGATTATTCATAGCAGGAATTAGAGACCCATAATTTCACCGATGGCTTTTTTGAAATCGGCTTTGCCAAGAGCACCTACTGCCATTTGCGGTTCGCCGGTCTTGGGAATGAAAAGCAGGCTTGGAACGCTGCGTATGCCAAACATGGAAGCGAGTTCTTGTTGCTGATCAATGTCTACTTTGTATATGTCGATTTTACCGTCATATTCTTTGGCCAACTCTTCGAGCACGGGTGCTGTGGCTTTGCAAGGACCGCACCAAGTGGCATAGAAGTCGATGATGGCGGGTTTGTTGCCTTCAAATGTCCATGACTGTGGATTTTTCTCATAGTTCATGATTTTTTGCTTGAACATCTCTGCTGTTAATTCTGTTACTTTCATTTTGTTTTCTCCTTTGTTATTGTTGTTAATTTCTGTGTTCATTGTGGCTTTAACATTCTTTTCGGGAGTTTTGGCGCATGCCACAACTCCTGCCGAGAGAGCCATTACTGCTATGATTGACAATATTTTCATTTGTTTAAAAATTTAATTGTTTGTAATGATTGAATTTTTATTGTTTTGTTGTCTGTTGTAATTTATTTTCCATTGGAAAACGTTGCAAAGATATATCGTCAATTTAAATTAAACAAATTTCCAGTGGAAAATATTTCCATATTAAATTTAATTAACAAATAGTGTGTCAAAAAGTTCCAATTTGGGTTGACTTTTTCGATATTATGGATAGATGGAGATAACTTAATTATTTGATTTATAGAAAAGAAACAATGTTTGCAAAATGACCAGCGTTTTTTTGTGCTGAAAATAGTGGCAGAATTAGAAAAAATGTCTACCTTTGCGCTCGGGTTAGTCCTACACGGCCAGCTCCTTGGAAATCCCCCAGGTCTTGACCGAAGCAAGGGTACTGAGTCGTAGCGGCGCGATGTAGCTCGCTAACCCACCTGCCTCTTTAGCTCAGTTGGTCAGAGCACGTGATTTGTAATCTCGGGGTCGTTGGTTCGAATCCGACAAGAGGCTCAAAAAAGCGAAAATGTTCAAAAATAAAACATTTTCGCTTTCTTTTTTTGGGGGTGATGCGAATTTCTATCGCAACATATCTTTTATTTCGGCAAGATCACCATCGTTGGGGCTTGGTGTAATGCCCAGCAAATGGCACAATAGGGGATAAATGTCTACATTGCGAAATTTGCCGGGGCGAGTGTAACCTTGTTTGAATGCAGGTCCCATTGCTCTAAAGCCTATGCTCATGTCGCTGCAAGTGTGGTCATAGCCATGTGCACCGCCACGCTTAATGGATTGGTCGGTGAACAGCCAGCCCACATCGGGCAACACAAGCACATCGCCCACGTTGGGATTGGAACCATAGTGCAGATATGTCGGAATGTCTTCTTTTTTCCAAACCCTGATATGGTCTGCATCTTTGAGTGCATTGAACACCGTGTCGGCATATTCGGGACTTGCCACATAGATGTTGGCAGGCAGATTTCCCTCGATGCAACTCACCCAGTGTTCTTTGAGGTGCTTTTTCACGGGCACGGTGCGGTCGCTGTCTATCCATGTCATGCCGTGGTCGCCGGTAACGATGAGGTTCACTTTGTTGCCGTGAGGCAATGCTTGAATGCGTTGCCACATGCTCATGAGCAAGCTGTCGAGGCTTTCCATCACTTGTCGGGTGGAAGTCGTGATGGGACCGTTTTCATGCCCCGAGTGATCGGGTTCTTCAAAGTAGCACATGATGAAGTGTGGACGTTCTTTTTCGGGCATTTGCAAGAGTTGCAACACACGATCTGTTCGTTCAGAGAAGGAGAGTAACGGTTTTTTGAGATAGTCGTGCCAGTAGGTGGCATGGTCATTCTTGATGGCAACATCGCTACCCACCCAATAGACGGTAGCCGTGTGTATGCCTTGCCGTTTTGCGGTGAGCCAAATGGGATCTCCTTTGTAATACTCCGGTTTACTGCGTTCTACGTTGTCACCCAAAGAATATACCGCACCGGTCGAGCGCACAAGAAAAGAGTTGGCAATGATGCCGTGATGGTCGGGATACAGGCCTGTGGCCAGCGTGTAATGGTTGGGGAATGTTTTGCTGGGGAATGAGGGTTGCATCACCGCTTTTACCCCATTTTGAGCCATGCTGTTGAGAAATGGCGTGTCGTAGGCTTCGCAGTAGTCCCACCTGAATCCGTCGAGCGACACGATGAGAGTATATTCGTTGTTATTGGTAGCTTGCGAAGCCAAAGCCGCCAGCATTATTGCAAGAATGAAGAAGATGCGTTTCATAACCAAACATTCATTTATTGGTTAAAGAAAAAGAAGAAAAACAGCAGTGCCGTGTGTTTTTGGCTCACTTTTTCAGCACGTCCCAAGTAGCTGCCCGAGCTGTTGTACACCCGGTTGCCGTCGATGCGTCCCAAGTAGCTGCCCGAGCTGTTGTACACCCGGTTGCCGTCGATGCACCCCATGTAACTGCCCGAGCTGTTGTACACCCGATTGCCGTCGATGCGCCCTAAGTAACTGCCCGAACTGCTGTATATCCGTTCTCTGTCGATGCACCCCATGTAACTGCCCGAGCTGTTGTACACTCGTTCTCTGTCGATGCGCCCCATGTAGCTGCCGTTGCCGGTGTAGAGACGTTGTGCCGTAACAGAGTTGCTTGCTGCAAGCAGGCATATAACCATTGCTAACGGAATAAATAAAAAACGTTTCATCATAATTTGTTCTATTTTTATTATGTTAAAGAAAACTTTTTGCTAAATCATAGTATCAAGGTATGTTACTGATTACTGATAATACAAATTTAGGTAAAATTTAGCTGTTTTCAAAGATTTGGATAAAAAATGTCGCAATGGCGATTGAACAATGAAGTCGAGAGTTTGGTTTTGATTTATCGGCAACTTGCATTAATTTTGCACACAGAACATTGCAGAAAGCATGACGGCTGCAAAGCCACTAAACTTGATTGAGATGACAAAAGTTTTTTTACGATGTTTCATGATGTGCCTTGTGACTGTGATTGGAACAATAAACGGCATGGCGGAGATGATAGAAAATAATTATTTCTCTATTTCCACGCCCGACGACAGCTGGTATATGGGCAACGATGGCGGAGCATTGCAGTCGATAGGAGCGCGTGCACGCTTGTTTCGCAACGATGCCTCGCACCACATTATGGAATTGGGGCGCGTCGATTGCATTGATGGCGCATTTGCCCCCGCCGAATACTTGAAACAACAAATTTTAGAAGGTCATGACGTGTTTGCCAAGAATGCTCATGGTTTTTCGAGCATTGCGGACACCACGATGGCAGGTTTTGGTGCCAAACGGGTACATTTTGTCAAAACACAGCAGGTGAAACAGCAAACCAACATCTACCACTGCACCGCCATAGCATTTAATGCAGGATTTTCAACTTTTCTCATCATTGAGGCACATCGTTCCGATGTGGCTAATGTGGTTGGCTGGATTTTAGGTACCGGCATGAATGTGAAGTTAAGTGCCACACCGCTCGAAACAGTGGCTCAATATGTAACAGCCGCCGGCGAAGTGCTCAAGAAACACCGTTTGCCCGTCTATGGCAACGAGTATCTTGATCGCATCAAGCTCTCGCCCGACAGCACAACCGTTGAAATGAATATCATTATTCCCTACACCAAAGCCGAGGCTATCAAAGTGCCTGCTTTTGTGCAGGCTATGCGTGACCATTGGAGCAAGACTTTTAAGCAACAAGTGAAGCTGAACATGATGTTCGATGCCATTGTGCGAGAACAAAAGGCTATGCGCTACTTGTTTCTCGACAACGATCTCAACGAAATAGGGTCGTTGTTCATCACGCCACCCGAATATAACATGTTGTTCAATCGGTAGACTAATAATATAGGTATCTTTGCAGGAAAATTAAGAATTGGATATGGTAAAAGTAAATGATATTGTGCGCTTCTTGAACGATGTAGGAGGTGGCAGAGTGACTCGTGTAGAGGGCAATATGGTGTATGTCGAAGACGAAGACGGCTTTGAACGCCCCTCACAAGCTCGCGAGGTGGTGGTTGTGGATCAGGTTAAAACCAAAGCCGAAGTCTATGAACGTCCGTTGCAAGTCAAGAGCAAACTCGTTGAACCCGATGTGCCGGCACCAAAGCCACAAGAAGTAAAACCCGTGGAAGTGTATGAAACCGAAGGAGGAGAGAAACTCAATATTGTGCTGGCCTTTGAGGCTAAGGAAATCAAGTATTTGAATACTACCACATTCTATGCTTCGCTTGTCAACGACAGCAACTACTTCTTGAATGTGGCCTACATGACACGCAACGACGAAGAAAAAGAGTGGCACATGCGCTACGTGGGACTTGTGGAACCCAACATGCAGATTGATCTCGATGAGTTTGGACATAACGATCTCAACGACTTGGAACATATTGCCGTGCAATACATTGCCTACAAGCAGGGAAAAGGGTTTAAATTGAAAAATCCTGCACTTGTGGAACTGAAAATTGACACAACAAAATTCTACAAGCTACATTGTTTTCACGACAACGAATATTTTGACGTTCCGGTTATTTCCTTTAATATCACTCACAACGATTTACCGACCAGACAGATGCAAATTGACAGCGATGCCTTGGAGCAGGCTATGCGCGAAAAACGCCAAAGCGAGCGTGTAAAATCATGCCAAGTGAAACATCGTGATTTCAAAAATAAGGATATTGTTGTTCAAGACTTGCACATCACTGAGTTGCTTGATGACTTGACGGGGTTGACCAATACCGATATGCTGAATTGCCAGCTCAATAAATTTCGTGAAGTGATGAAAACCAATGAGAGCAACTTGGGACAGAAGATCGTGTTTATTCACGGCAAGGGCGCGGGTGTTTTGCGTAGAGCGTTGCTCGACGAGCTGCGTCGCAAGTGGCCTCATTGTGCTGTGCAAGATGCCAGTTTTCAAGAATATGGTTTTGGAGCCACACAAGTTACTGTGAGAAGAAAAAAATGATGCAAAAAAAAGAGATTCTGAAAAGAACCTCTTTTTAGGGGGGGTGGTAGATGGGACTCGAACCCACGACCTTCAGAACCACAATCTGACATTCTAACCAACTGAACTACAACCACCATTTTTGATTAGCGGTGCAAAGATACGCTAAAATCTTGTTCTTTGCAACTCTTTTGAAAAAAAAATGCAATATTGCTCGAAATCACGCTTCGAACGGTTGAAAATTGTTTTTTGCGAGAAGAAGTCGGCACAAAACGCATTGCACGTCGCGATGCATGGTAGCTGTGTACTACAATTTATTGGTGTCTTCCACGAGTTCGCCCATTGCAAATACCGCTTTTAGGTTGATGTCTTTATCGAAGATGAGCACATCGGCATCTTTGCCTCGTTGCAAAGAACCTTTGCGGTCATAAATGCCCATGATGCGGGCAGGCGTTTCGCTAATCATTCGGCAAGCATCGTTCAGTGGAATGTCGGCCAGCGTCACAGCTGTGCGCAACACACGGTCCATGGTGGCGATGCTGCCGGCAAGAGCCGAACGGTCAGAGAGTTTGCAAACACCATCTTCAATGATGACACGAGGGTCAAACGCCCTCTTGCTGTCGCTCGCTGTCGCTGCCAGTGCATCGGTGATGAATGCTGTGCGTTCAACACCTTTGGCATGATAAACCAGTTGCAGTATTGGAATGGGCACGTGAATGCCATCGCAAATCACCTCAACGGTCATGTCTCTCATCAAGTAAACCCCCTCGACCACGCCGGCATATTTGTACTCTCTCACGTTGTGAAATCCCGGCATTGCGTTGTAGAAGTGGGTTGCATGGGTGTAACCGCCTTCTTCATAGCCGCGACGCACATCTTCGGCATCGCCGTTGGTGTGCGCAATAGAGGCCACAATGCCCTTGTTGGTGATGTATTGCCCCATTTCAATGGCACCGGGCAATTCGGGAGCAACGTCCCAACGACGTACACAGTCAAAATCTTCAACAATGTGATGATATTCTTTCGGGTCGGGGTTGCGAATGATTTCGGGCATTTGAGCACCGGCTTTTTTAGGGTTGAAATATGGCCCTTCGAGATGCAGTCCCATGATGGGCGTTCTCGGTTCTTTCATTAGTTTTGAGCAAGTTTCACAGGCATCTTCAATCATTTTGGTTGTGGAGGACGACAAAGTGGGAAAAATGGCCGTCGTGCCATATTTCATGTGCGTGTAGGCCGCTGTGCGGAAGGCTTCTTCGGTACCTTCCATGAAGTCGCTGCCACCACCGCCATGACAGTGCAATTCAATGCCGCCGGGTACTACATGAAAACCTTGTGCATCAATGGTTTTCTCTGCCTTTGGCTCGATGTGGCTGTTTTTGCGGATTTCAACAATTAAGCCGTTTTCCATCAAAACAGAACCTCCATCAATCCATCCTTGTGGAGTAAGAATGTGACCATTGTAGATTTGCGTTATCATATTAATGTCTATCGATTTTAATTTCCCTTCTGATTTGATGATACAAAAATAGCTTGTTTTTATCACAACACATAATTTCGTGCCAATATTTCGATTTATTTACATTTTTTTTGATAAATCAAGACCTCGTTCCAATGTCTAATAAAATATTGATAGATTTTAGTTTTTAATAAAAAACTGCTGTTTTGAAAAAGATTTAAAAATATTTGCATTAGAGAGGAGAATGCGTATGGGATTGATGGGATGCACTTACTGTCATATCGAACTCACTTTTCTTTGTTTGATTTGATAAGATTTGTTTGATTTCTGCCGTAGGCACTCTCTTGCTTGTTTAGCGGTTGCCCTATTGAGCGGAAATCAAATAAATCTTATTTTGTTCTTATTTCTTTTGTTGTTAAACCCAAATCGGTCATTAGCTCGCTAAGGTTTACAATTATCGGTTCATCGCATGCTTCCCGACTGCTTTTGTCTGCTTGCCGGCATCTTGGTTGCCGTTTTTTTTCTTGACGCAGCCCGCTACGTCTTCAAAAAGAAGACAACCAATTTGTTCAACGAACTATCCAGATTTCAGATGTAAAGGCATGGGGACTGAACGTTGACCCCGGCTTCATGAGCCACCAATTAATCGGTCTTTGTCCATGCCTATATCAAAGTTATAAATTATCGAATTATTAACCAACGTACAAA
>JBGYAB010000054.1:0-14218 GCA_041815985.1 Sodaliphilus sp.
CGCAACTTTTTTGGACGAAGGCCAAGATAGAGATTTTATCCTTTCGGAACAAAGGATAGAGATTTTTTTCTCTTCCTTTGTCCGATAAAATCATTTCTTTAATATTTCACTAATAGTTGCATTTGCTAATTGAATTTACGATCTCGCAATCTGTCCAAGAAAAGAAAAGAAGTACGATGTGACTTCGATACAGAGTTTCTCTCGAAATTCCATTCATTATCTTTTGTCTATCACATTTTTTCACATTACGCATTTTGAAGTGTAACCTATTCATAGTAATTTTGTTTGCACAAGAGAAAAAACTTCTCCTCAAAACAAAAAGATGAAACGCTTCGCCACACTCACATGGGTTACCCTCGTCGCAACGCTTGCACTTGCTCAGGAAAATGCGATAACGCCCCTCCCTTTCAAACTTGAAACCAAGCAGTTGAACATTAACATTCCACAACCGCAAATCACATTCATCAGCCCCAACATCGTAACTCCCACATTCAACAACTACCATGCACCCGAGCCAATCAAGCTCGATTTCAAGAGTGCCATGCTGGCCGACAGCCTCAGAGCCGTCGCCAACATGAATGTAAACAAGCGTTATTTCCCTAATCAACAAAACTATCATTTCAATCTCAACCCTTACAGTCACGATTGGAGCGCAAGCGGAGTAATCTCCTCTATGGGAGAAGGTTATTTATTGGGCAGTGGCAGCTACTCCACTCTGCCGGGCTTAGGCACAACCGGAGCGGCAAGCCTGTCGGTCACACAGAGCATCGACGAGCGACTCTCGCTCACAGCAGGCCTGAGCGGCGTAAAATATCATTTCAATCGCACGGCATGGAACGACTTTGGCATCTTTGGCAGAGCAAGTTACAAACTCAACGACCGCTTGAGCCTGAACGCATTTGGGCAATACTACATCAATCAACGCTACAACTCAATTGCCGCCATGGGTTATTTGCAAAGCTCCGGCTACGGAGGCACACTGGGCATCAAGATGAACGACAACGTGCGACTCGACGTGGGTGTGCAACGCTACTACGACCCTTACACTCGCACTTGGCGCACCATGCCCATTCTTGCTCCCACAATCAAGCTGTTCAACCAGCCCATTTCGTTTGATCTCGGTGGCTTAGTTTATCAGATTTTAGAAGGCTTGCTCAAAAAACACAGTAACTCTGTCTTGCCTCCCGGAGCGGCACTTCCACCACGGCCGCCAAGAGCTCCACATTAAATACCGGCACGGTTGCACCAACAATAGTTACCAAAACATTTTTTGTAAATTTGCATCATTCATCACATTCTTTTTTCAACCACGAAACAAAGCAAAAACATCTATATAATATATAAATAATGAGTAAAGACACTTTTGAACACCTTGAAGCCTTGCGCCAAATGATGCGCAACAAGAATGTAGATGCCGTGATCATTCCCGGCACCGACCCTCACCACAGCGAATACACCAGCGACTATTGGAAATTTCGTGACTACATCAGCGGATTCACCGGCAGCAACGGTACAGCTGTGGTCACCCTCGACCAAGCCGGCTTGTGGACCGACTCGCGCTATTTTTTGCAAGCACAAGAGCAACTGCAAGACAGCGGATTTGACTTGCACAAAGAAAACATTCCCGGCGAGGCAAGCATTCAAGAATGGCTTGCCCAAGTGCTCAACGAAGATGCAATCGTTGCCATCGACGGGCACTTGTTCTCTTTGGTAGAAGCCAACCAATTAGAAAACTTTTGCGGTCAAAACGGCTTCATGTTTGCAACCGATTTCTATCCCGAAAACGCCATTTGGGACAATCGTCCGCCACGCCCCATGGCTCCTGCCTACGTCCACGACGAACAACTTGCCGGAGAACCTGTTGACAGCAAATTGGAGCGGGTGATGACAGCCGTTGAAGAAGCCGGAGCCGACTGCCTGTTGGTGACAGCACTCGACGAAATCGCATGGTTGTTTAACCTGCGTGGTAGCGATGTGGAATACAACCCTGTGGTAATTGCCTACGCATTCATTTCGCGTGACGAGCGCATGATTTTCATCGACAGTAACAAGGTGACAAGTGACGTAAAAGCTCACCTCAAGCAATATGGCATTAAACTCAAAGACTATGCCGACGTAGAGAAATTCCTCTCCAAGGTGAGCGAGCACAGCACCATCGTGCTCGACCCCAACCGAGTGAGCGATGCTCTGGGGCAGGCTTTGATGTGTCAAAAAACATATATGGCATCGCCCATTGTCAACCTCAAAGCCATTAAAAACGAGGTTCAGATAGAAGGTTTTCGCAAATCGATGGAGCGCGATGGCGTTGCACTCGTGCGCACCTTCAAGTGGGTTGAAGAGAATGCAGGCAACGGCATCACCGAAATGGATGTCGATCGCAAGGCACAAGAAGAACGTGCAAAATTCGACACCTATCGAGGCGACAGTTTTCACATGATTGCCGGCTACAAAGAACATGGAGCAATCGTGCACTACGAAGCCAACGACAACAACGCATCGACACTGGCTCCTGAGGGATTGTTGCTCGTTGACACCGGTGGCCAATTCATCGACGGCACCACCGACATCACTCGCACATGCACACTGGGGCATGTCACAGAACAAGAAATTCACGACTACACATTGGTATTGAAAGGACATTTAGCCCTTGAACGAGTCATTTTTCCACAAGGCACCACAGGCATTCAGCTCGACATTCTTGCCCACGGTCCATTGTGGAAAGAAGGACAAAACTACTTGCACGGTACCGGCCACGGTGTGGGACACTTTTTGAGCTGCCACGAAGGCCCGCATCAAATTCGTGCCAACTATGTGCCTGCAACGCTTGAACCGGGCATGATTACCAGCGATGAACCAGGCATCTACAAAGCCGGGGAATATGGCATACGCATTGAAAATCTGCTACTCGTAACCCATGCCATGACCAGCGAAGAGTTTGGCGACTTCTACAAGTTTGAAGTACTCACCCTCATGCCCTACGACCTCCGCCTGATCGACAAATCGATGCTCAGCTCGGAGGAGATTGCACAAATCAACGATTATCATCAAGAAGTGAAAGAACGCCTCATGCCATATCTCACTCCCGAAGAACAAGCCTGGCTCGAAGCAAAAGCCTCACTCCTTTGATTTTTAATTTTTATAAAAAATGGCTCTTATAAAACACATTCAAGGTCGCGAAAGAGACAACAACACCTTGTTCTCTCCCAAAATGGGCAAAGGGTGCTTCTTGGCCGACACCGCCACCATCATTGGCGACGTGCAGATGGGCGACAATTGCAGCGTGTGGTTTGGTGCCGTGTTGCGTGGCGATGTCAACAGCATCAAAATAGGCAATCGGGTCAACATACAAGACAATTCCACCATTCACACCCTGTTTGGGAAAAGCGTGACCGAAATAGGCAATGACGTCTCAATCGGGCACAACGTAGTGGTACATGGTGCCATCATTCACGACATGGCACTCATTGGCATGGGCAGCATCATTCTCGACCATGCCGAGATTGGCGAAGGTGCCATCATTGCAGCAGGCAGCGTGGTGCTTGGAGGCACCAAGGTGGGTGCTCACGAGCTGTGGGCAGGTTCACCGGCCAAGTTCAAGAAAAAGGTTGACCCCGAACAAGCCAAAGAGATGAACGTGAAAATAGCCCAAAACTACCTCATGTACTCCACTTGGTATCAGCAAGACAAAGATAACGCAAAATAAATTCTTGCCGGCCAATCAACCGACAAAAAGAAACAAGCCCTTAGAGCATCTTAACTTAAAGGGCTTGTTTTTGTGTCAAACACGGCCGCAACAACGTGCCATGGCGATTATTTGGGTTATTTCATCACCTTGGCTGTGCTCGTAGTTCCATCGGTGTAGGTTGTGACCACAATGTTCACACCGTCAAACGGCTTCATCGAGTAACGGCCGGCCATGTCGTAGTAGGCTACGCTCTTCACGCTCTTCAACGCCACTTCCTCATCGATACCGGTAGTCTCTGCAACAACAGAGATGAGGTTGGAGTTGGGTGAATACACATAGACAATTTCTCCGGAAAAATCAACCGAACGGCAAACAGCCTGAACGGCATAGGAATAGGACACGGTTTCACTCATCGGTTCAAGCCCGGTCACATCGTGAGAAGTTCCTTCGACTTCGGTCGAAAGCACAGGGTTGATGATTTCAAATCCTGCCGGAACATCTTGTGCAAGCGACATTTCGTCGATAAACAGCTTGTTGGTACCGGAATAAGATACACACACAGCAGTGTTGGGCGCTCCCTTGGTGAGATTGATGACATACTCCTTGAAACCGCCGGTGAGGGGTTGGATTACTGTTTCGAGAACATTGCCTTGTGCGTCAACCAACTGCACTTGCACGGTGTCGTTATCAACACTTTGCCCAAACTGCATAGCGTCCATGTTGATTGTCACCTTCACCTTACCGTTATCGTTCGAGAGATCCATGTAAGGAGTAGTGAGAGTGGCTGCGCTGCCATAAGGCGACAACCCCATTGCACCCGATGCAAAAGCATGATTAACGCCATACCAACCCGGTGCATGAGTGTATTCGTCGAGATATTCCTGCAATTTACCAAACTCAACCAAAGCATAAGAACCCTTGGTTACCTTAGAGAAATCTTCGCTGAGCAGCGTTGCCATGCCGGCCTCTTTGGTGCGAGTGTGCTTGTAGACGTTGAGCAAATAAAACTCTGCATCTTTCACGGCTTGCCAATTGGCCGTGAAACCGGTTGTGGTCACGTTGGTGGCTGCCGCGGCAACCGGAGCATCGATGCTCGACACCACTCTTATCACTTCCATTTCTTCGCTGTAATCGCTCACTGCGGTGCCATTGGTGGCACGCACCACATAGAAATATTTTTTATCGGCATTCAATCCGGTAACTTTTTTAATCGTTCCTATCACCGTATCATTTTGCACAAAATATTCTTTTTCTTCGCCGTTCTTGCTGTAAACATCAAGAATATAAGCCTTTGCACCGATCACACGGCTCCAGCGTGCCGTGAATGATGTGGCATTGGCCAGCGTGGGTTGCAACACCTTGGGAACGGGGAAAAACTCAGGACTTGTTTCGACTTTAAGCTCATCGATCATGATGCCGCTATAAGTGATATACGGTTCTACACGCACGTAGGTAGAAGCGGTTCCACCCGCTGCAACAAAAGAAATTTCGTGCCATTCATTGTCGTAGAAAGCAAATTGCTCGGTGGTGGCATAGCCCACTTTCACTCTCACAACACCTCCGGTTTCCGATATTGCTTTTACTCTGGCAGTAACTTTCACAACACCCGAATTGGCCGACATATCGTAGCGTGCCGACTGAATGAAACCATAGTCGCCCAGCTTGAGTTTGCCACCTGCTTCATACACGTTCTTTCCACTCCACCCGGTCAACGTTTGCCCAAGTTTAGCACTTGAAATGTCGGTTGTGGCAGGAGCCTGTTCTGTGCCTTCGGTAAAAGCGTTAAAATCTTGAAGGAAAATCAACGTAGGCTCCACTGCGCCCATCGTCATGACTGCAACCAAAGCAATCATTACAGAAAATAGAAATCTTTTCATGTTTTGATTAATTATATAGATTAATAAATGGTATTATCAGTTATAAACGCTCAAAGATACACATTTTTTCATAATAAAAATGCAACAAAGCAAGAAAAAAGAAAATAATGCCGTTATTTGTGCTCAAAAGAATACTTCCGAAGAGCAAAAAATGTGTATGACAATCACTTCATGACAAAACCGAAACTCCGTCAAGCATTGCAAAAGCAAGGAAAACAGCAAAATTCATTTTTTTGTCCAAAAGCTTTTTCACGCTTTGCTTCGTGTTTTTGCAAAATATTAGTACCTTTGCCAACTTGTGTTTCATGCCCTATTTTTGAGGGCATTGTGTCAGCAAGAAGTTGACGACCGAAAAAGAAACCAAAAAAAGAAGCATCTTTTGGTATGTCCATTTTAAAGCCATATAAATTCACCCCTATCCTCAAGCAACTGCTTTGGGGCGGAGAGAAAATTGCTTCTTTCAAAGGCTACGAGAGCCACTTGCACAACGTGGGCGAAAGCTGGGAAATATCGAGCATCGAAGGCAACGAATCGGTCGTTGCCGAGGGAGAAGATGCCGGGCTCAACCTGAGCACGCTCATTGGCAAATACAAAGAAGAACTTGTGGGGGAGGCTGTGTACAAGAAATTTGGCACCAAGTTCCCGTTGCTCATCAAGTTCATCGATGCCAAGCTCGATCTCTCGGTGCAGGTGCACCCACGCGACCAAAAAACCGAAATGTGGTATCTTATCGACTGCGATCAAGATGCTAAAATTCTCGAAGGGTTCAACAGGCAGCTGTGCCAAGAAGAATATGAAGCCCATGTGGCCAACAACACCATCACCGATGTCATTTCGCACTATGCCTCACACCAAGGCGACACCTTTTTCATTCCATCGGGGCAAGTGCACAGCATTGGTGGAGGCAATCTGTTGGCCGAAATTCAACAAGCCTCGGCCGTCACCTATCGCATCTACGACTATGACCGCACCGATGCCGACGGCAACAAGCGAGAGTTGCACACCGAGCAGGCCAAGCACGAAATCATCTTCGACGAGTTTGACGGTCGTCGCACCTACGACCGCCGTGCAACCAACAAAGAGGTTGAACTGGTGGAATGTCAATATTTTACCGTTAATCGCGTGGTGGTTGACAACCGCTATGAAATGCCCATGCCCGGAGTGCACAATTTCAAAATATTGATGTGCACCAAAGGAAAACTTAACATTACCGACAACAATGGCAACGCTACTCGCCTTTGTCAAGGCGAAACTGTGCTCATTCCTGCCAATCTCACATTTCTTGCCCTTGACGGACAAGGAGAATGTTTAGTGATTTTTATTTAACCCAAATCGGTCATTAGACTGCAAAGGTTTACAATGATCGGTTCATCACGTGCTTCCCGACTCAGTGTGGGTTCTAATGACCGATTTGGGTTAAACAACAACAGCGAGTTATAATTCTGTCAATGGGTTTCCCGTTTCTTGCCATGGAGCGCGACAATCACTTTTTCTTTTTCAGCCCTCCACCAAAGGCGTAGCCCAGTGTGAGGCCTATGTGGTTGTAGCCTTTCTTGGCAATTCGTGTGTTGAGTGTCACGCGCAAGTGCCGGAACAGTTCCACGCCACCACGCAGCATGAACATACAGCAGTTGCCATTTTTCTTGTATCCTCCATTTTCTACTACATCACACACACACCAACCAAAACCTGCTCCAACAAAAGGCGAAACTCTTTGACCACGCAGAAAGTTATAGTCGGTGACAGCGGCAAATGAAGTGAGAGGTCGAGAACTGTCGGAATTACCGTATTCACTTACATTAACGGCTACGTTCATTTCCAAACCGAAGTCCAATGGAATTTCTTTCATATTCCACCGTGCCTCGATACCCATGTTACCGCCAATGCAATTGTTGCCAAACACTTTTTCGAGAGGAAAAGTTGCTCCGCATCTTACCTCAAATTCAAATTCTTTTACCTCGGCAACAGAGTCTTGAAGCACTTGAGCCTGTACAAAGAATGGTAATGCCACCATTGCAAGCAATAAGCTCATGATAATCTTGTTCATCGTGTTTATATTAAAGAATTAATTTTTGATCTATCAATTACTTTTTTTTCTTCACACCTCCGCCAAAGACGAAGCCCAACGAGAGACCTATTTGGCTATATCCTTTCTTTGCAATTCGTGTGTCGAGCGTCAAGCGCAGATGATGGAACATTTCTACTCCGGCACGCATCAGCAGCATACAACAATTTCCCTCGTTGTCGTAGTTGTGGCTGCCATAAACCACATTGCAATTTCCCATGCCCAGTCCCATTCCGACAAAAGGAGAAAATCTTTTTCCGCGCATGAAGTTATAGTCGGTGATGGTCGCAATAGAAAAAAGACGCCTCGTGTTGCGATTATCCTCTTTTTTACTGCATGCAACAGCCAAATTCATTTCTAAACCGAAGTCCAGCGGAACTTCTTGCATGTTCCATCGTGCCTCAATGCCCATACCGGAGCCAAAGCCGTTGTTGCCAAACACTTTTTCGAGAGGAAAAGTTGCTCCGCATTTTACTTCAAATTCAAATCCTTTTACCTCGGCAACAGAGTCTTGAGGCACTTGAGCCTGTGCAAAGAATGGTAATGCCAGCATTGCAAGCAATAAGCTCATGATAATCTTGTTCATCGTGTTTATATTATTATAATGATTAATTCTATGATTCTACTGTTAACGATACAAAGATATGGAATTTTTTATCAAAAAAAACAAATAATGATAACACTCAATGCAACAGCTTGCCAAGTCCGAGATATTTCGCTCAAAGAGCCATTCCATGACCGATTGAAATTTTACACACAGCATTCACAACTCCACATACACACACCGTGGCAAGCAATGTCATCTTGTTGTGCCACGCACCACCAAACGAGTTTTGACAATGCGTTTTTCAACGTGGTTGATGGGGAATTTTCCTTCCACCATGCCAATGAGCACCGAGGCGGCTTCCTTGCCCACATCGATACCGCGCTGTTCCACCGTGGTGAGCATGGGGTCGCATGCTACCGCCCTGTTGCCATTGGTAAAACCGCATATCTGCACATCTTCGGGCACACTCAACCCCATGCGCTTAGCTGTGTAGAGAATGCCTATGGCAGTATCGTCGTTCACGGCAAAAAAGCCATCGGGCCGGTTCTTCACCGCAAGAATGCCCGGAGTAATCAACTCGGCGTCGTTGCGATTGTCACATTCCTTCACAATCGACTTGTCGAGTTCCAATCCGTTGTGAGCAAGGGCATCTTTGTAGCCGTTGTAGCGATTTTTTGAAATTTCCATGTTCAGTGGCGAGCCATAAAATGCCACACGCTTGCACCCTCTTGCAATCAAGTAATTGACTGCATTGTATGATGCCTGATAGTCATCGACCACAACCCGGCTGCAATTGATGCCGGCACAAATGCGGTCGTAGAACACGAGAGGCACTCCACTGTCGATCAAGCCGGTGAAATGAGCATATTTTTCGGTGTCCTTGGCCTGCGAAACGATAATGCCGCACACTTTGTTTTGGTAGAACGATTCACAGATGCTCACTTCGCGCTCATACTTTTCGTCGCTCTGCGCCACAATGATGCGGTAGCCTCGCCTCGAAGCCTCTTCTTCGATACCGGCCAAAATCGAGGCAAAATAGTAATGCACCATTTCAGGAACAATCACGCCAATCACCTTTGCCGGCCCTTTCTTGCTGTGGCGCAACTCGGCGGCTATCACATTAGGAAAATAATTGTGTTCTCGGGCAAATTGCTGAATTTTGAGCCGTTGCTCACGGCTGATGCTCGGGCTGTCTTTGAGAGCCCTCGAAACGGTTGCCACCGACACGCCAAGCATGGTGGCAATATCCTTCATTGTGAGTTGCTGTTTGTCGTTCATCTATGCAGCAGTTTTTATGATTATCTTTTGCATCATCATTCTCGCACGAGTGGCAAGTTTTGTTGTTAATTTTTGGTTATTGCCGCCAAGCCAAGCGCAAATTGATACAATTCCATCTCTTCTAAACAAAAACATAAACCAGCCTAAATTCTTTATTTTGATAATTATAGGGCTGGATTGTAATCGTCCAGCCCTATAACCTTTTTGTGTTCTTCCTATTTTCCGATATAGGTCATTTTTGTGGTTTATTTGTTTTTAGTTAGCAATCCTGACACAAAGGTATGTAAAAAAACAATAACATGCAAACGATTGCACAAAATAATCGTGTTTTTCTTTTGCAAAAGCAGCACATCTAATATAATAGGGGTAAATTTGCACAGCTATATTAGCCAAACGGCTGATTAACCAAAATTTTCACATCATACGACCAAATAATTTCACAATAAAAACAAATCTATAATTAATGAAATGATGAAACAGGTAAACTTCAGAATTCCATTGCGAGTTCTAACTCTTCTGATGGGTCTACTTCTATCCATCGGAGCCTTTGCCCAAACTACCGTTAGCGGTATCGTAAAAGACGGCACAGGCGAGCCTGTGATCGGTGCAACCATCAAGGTTGTGGGTACCGGCATGGGTACTGCCACCGATTTGGACGGCAACTTCACATTGAAGAACGTTCCCGAAGGCGCTCAAATCCAAATTTCTTATGTTGGTGCCAAGACACAAGTTGTGGCAGCCGCACCCAACCTTGTCATTGAGCTTGCCGACAACGAGCAAGTGCTTAGCGAAGTGGTTGTGATTGGCTACGGTGTGGCCAAGAAAGACGATCTCACCGGCTCGGTGACAGCCATCAAGCCCGACAGCAAGAACCACGGTGTGCTCGTGAGTGCACAAGACGCACTTGCCGGCAAGGTTGCCGGTGTTACTGTAACCAACAGTGGCGGCACCCCCGGCGGCGGTGCAACCATTCGCGTGCGCGGCGGTTCATCGCTCTCGGCGAGCAACGACCCACTCATCGTTATTGACGGTGTGCCCATGGACAACAATGGTGTGAAGGGACTTTCAAATCCTCTCGGCATGGTCAATCCGCAAGACATCGAGAGCTTCACAGTGTTGAAAGATGCTTCGGCCACAGCCATCTATGGCAGTCGCGGTTCTAACGGTGTTGTCATCATCACCACCAAAAAAGGCGTCAAAGGTCAGCCATTCCGCGTGAGCTATAGTGGCAACGTAACGGTTTCGGCCAAGAAAAAGACCATCGATGTGCTCTCGGGCAACGAATATCGTGTCTTTGTTAAAAAACTCTATGCCGGTTCTCCACGCGAAGAGGCAGCCCTTGCAGCCCTTGGCAGTGCCAACACCGACTGGCAAAACGAAATCATGCGCACAGCGGTGAGCACCGACCACAACCTCACCTTCACCGGTTCGGCCGGCACCGTGCTCCCCTATCGTGTTTCAATTGGCTACACCAAGAACAACGGTATCATTAAAACTTCAAGCATGGACCGCTACACTGCGGCACTTAACCTGAATCCCTCGTTGCTCAACAATCACTTGAACATGAACTTGAACGCCAAGTACATGTATGCCAAAAACCGCTATGCCGACGGAGCTGCTATCAGCAATGCCGTACGTATGGACCCCACTCAACCCGTCACTGCCGGTGGATTTGATAACTTTGGCGGCTACTTCGAGTGGCTTGCCTCCAACTCCGACCAACACGACTCGGCCTGGCCCTACGTTACCAATACCAACGCTCCACGCAACCCTGTTGCCATACTGGAAATGAAAAACGATCGTGCCAAGAGCCACTCGTTCATTGGCAATGCCGACATCGACTACAAGGTTCACGGCTTTGAAGACCTGCGTCTGCACCTCACACTGGGTGGCGACTTCTCGGGTGGCAAGCAAGACACCGACGAGCTGAACGGCAACCCCCAAAACAGCTACTATGGCCACTATGGTTGGGAAGAAGTAACCAAGGAGAACCTGACATTGAGCACCTATGCCCAATACTACAAAGACTTCACCGACAAACACCACTTCGACATCATGGGTGGCTATGAGTGGCAACACTTCTGGCGCAAAGAAATGAACCAATACTGGGGACTCTACCCGGCCAACAGTGCACTGTCTACCGCCGGACAAATCTACAACAAGACGCTGCTGAACGACGGCAAGGGGTTCCGCACCGAGAACTACTTGGTTTCATTCTTCGGTCGCATGAACTACATCTACGACAACAAGTATTTCTTGACCGCAACAGTGCGCAACGACGGTTCTTCGCGTTTCAAAGAACACTGGGCACTCTTCCCCTCGCTGGCTCTCGCATGGAGAATTAAAGGCGAAAACTTCTTGAAAGAAAACGAAACACTGAGCGACCTCAAATTGCGTTTAGGCTGGGGTAAGACCGGCCAGCAAGAAGGCATTGGCGACTACGTATATTTTGCCAACTATGCAATGAGCACCGGCGTTCCGGGCAGCTTCTACGACATTACCGGCGACGGTTCGCTTGCACGTCCCAACGCCTACAATCCCAATCTCAAGTGGGAAACCACTACCACCACCAACGTGGGCTTGGATTGGGGCTTCATGAATCAGCGCATATCCGGTAGCATCGACTGGTACTACCGCAAAACCACCGACTTGATCAACTATGCCAACATTGCCGCATTGAGCAACTTCCGCAACCAAGTGGATCAAAACATCGGTTCGCTGCGCAACACCGGCGTAGAACTCGCCGTGAGCTGGAAAGCTATTCAAACACAAGACTTGCGCTGGACGCTCGACTACAATTTCACCTACAACGACAACAAAATTCTTGAACTCATCAACGACGATCCCAACTACATGGTACCCACCGGCGGAATCTCATCGGGAATCGACACCAAGGCTCAGGCTCACGCCGTGGGACACCCGCAAAGTGCATTCTTTGTGTATCAACAGGTGTATGACAAAAACGGCAAACCGCTCGAAGGCGTTGTTGTTGACCGCAATGCCGACGGTGCAATCACCGAAGCCGACAAATACTTCTACAAGAGCCCATGGGCACCGGTTTCGATGGCTTTTGCCAGCCGCTTGGAATACAAGAACTGGGACTTTGGTTTCAACCTGCGTGCCAACATTGGCAACTATGTGTTCAACGATGTAATGGACAGCTATCACAATGTGGGTGTAGCATCGGTGTTTGAGAGCGTGAGTGGCAACTACTTCAACAACCGCCCCGCCACTTCAATCGCCGACGGCTGGACCACCTACAACAACGAGGCCAACCTGAGCGATCGTTGGGTGCAAAATGCTTCGTTCTTGAAACTCGACAACATCACACTTGGCTACAGCTTCGACAATCTGTTCCACACCGGCAGTTGGGGTGGCATCAACGGTCGTGTGTATGCAACCGCCAACAATGTGCTCACTCTTACAAAATATAAGGGAATAGACCCCGAAGTTGTAGACACAAGCGATGCCAAAAACGTGAAATTCGGTATCGACAGCAACCTCTACCCTCGTCCATTCTCATTCATTTTCGGCTTAAGCTTGAATTTCTAATCATCACGATTAATACTTACAGATAAAATGAAAAAGTTTTTTAAACATATACTTCCGGCAGCAGCTATCCTGCTTGCATCGGGAACCATTACTTCATGCACCGGCGACTTAGACGTTGAGCCTATCGACCCAACTTTGCAAACTCAGGTTAATCCGGAGCAATTGCTCAACAAGTGCTATGCCAACTTTGCCGTATCGGGCAATGGCGGAGCCAATGGCGACAGCGATGTCGACGGCATCGACGGTGGCACTTCGGGCCTGTATCGCCAAATGTGGAATTCCAACGAGCTCACCACCGACGAAGCCATCTCGGCTTGGGGTGATGAAGGCATCAACACGTTTTGCTACAATAGTTACAACGCCAGCCACCCCATGTTGCGCGGCTACTACTACCGCCTGTGTGTGGGCATCGCCTTCTGCAACCAGTATCTTGGAGAGTTTGCCAACTACAACGCCACCTACACAGCCGAAGTGCGTTTCTTGCGCGCATTCCAGTACTACCTGATGATGGACGCATTTGGCAACGTGCCTTTTGCCACCGCAGTGAGTGCCGACAAGCCCAAGCAGGCTAATCGTCAAGAGGTGTACAACTTCATCGAAAGCGAACTCCTTGCCATTGCAGGCGAAAATGCCGCCGACAACAGCCAAGTTTTGGCCGACGCAAAACCCGAGAAAAAGGGTGAAGAAGGCTATGCCCGCATCGACAAAGCCGCCGCATGGTTGCTGTTGAGTCGCCTCTACATCAATGCCGAAGTTTACACCGGCACTGCACAATGGAGCAAAGCCGCCGAATATGCCAAGAAAGTTATCGACTCGCCCTACTCGCTTTTCACCGAAGGAACAGATAAATTCACGGCCTATCAACGGCTTTTCATGGGCGACAACGATCTCACCGGCGCAACCAACGAGAGCTTGTTCACCATTGCCCAAGACGGCAAGCGCACCACCTCATGGGGTGTATCGCTCTATCTCATAGCCGGCACACACGATGGCGACATGCATTCAAGTCCGCTTGACGCAAGTGCTGTCAATGGCGTTTCGGCACAAGCATGGGGTGGCAACCGTGCACGTCCACAACTCGTGCAACTGTTCTTCCCACTCAACGATGCTCCCGAGGGCGAGGGCTACGAAGTGGCCGCCGCTGCCGACGACGATCGCGCATTATTCAACACCATAGGTCGCACACTCAATGTCGAAGACATTTCGGCATTCAA
>JBGYAB010000055.1:0-38093 GCA_041815985.1 Sodaliphilus sp.
AATCCCGAATTTGAATTGCAGTCGGCACCGAAAATCGGCAGGGAAAGCGCATACAGGTTCAACACATTCGTTCCGGCCAACTTCCACGGAAGCCAGAAGGCAAACGGCACCGACTATTTCTTCGTAAAACCAAAACCCAACGAAATTGCCTTCATCGCAAAAGCCATGTGGAACGACTCGACCAACACCTTTGTCATGCCGGTTGAGCAAGCAACAAGTGTTCCCGTGAAGTTACGCGGCTCCTTTAAAGTGAACTTTAAAATGCTCGCCGACGACATCGACACTTCTCTCATCGACGGTCAACGCTATCGGTTTCTCGCATTAATGCGCCATGAAACCATTCAAACGAATTCAATGTCTCAAAAACAGGAAATAGTTGCTTATCCTTTGAGCAGAATGGAATTACTCAAAGAAAAAGACCTTGCCGGCGATGTGAATGAAGATGGTGTTGTAAATATTGCAGATGTGACGATTTTAATCTCAAAAATACTGGGAGATGCACCAACTCCGTTTAACGAAATTGCTGCCGACATGAATGCCGATGGGGTGTACGACGTGAGTGACACCACTGCCATCGTCAACCTCATTCTCATTCAACAAGCGACACCACAAGCAAACAATAAACAACGCTAAGTGTGACACAAAGTCTGATAGCGTGTTTCACAGAGTGCGCCAAAACACACTATTGAGCAAAACAAAATCCCTCTCACCCATCACCCATCAATGAAAAATAGAGAGAGGGATTTTGCATGTTTCGGTAAAAAGGGCTATCTTTGTGCCATGATTCAATGAGTTTGGGGTGCCTTGATCGAAGGCTGAGAACATACCCATAGAATCTGAACCGGGTAATTCCGGCGTAGAGAACAAAAAACTTATTTCAAAACAATGAACAAGACTTTTTTCTTGACTGTCGCCTTGGCAGGCGTCAGTGGTGTTGCCTTGGCAGGCTCTCATGCCACCAAGAACGACACAGCCAAAGTGGTGGAACTCCAAAATGTGGAGGTCCTTGGAACTCGTGCCGCTCACGGTACGCCTGTAGCGTTCACGAATGTGAGTAAAAAACAAATCGGCGAGCTAAATCATGGTCAGGATATTCCTTTCCTGCTGTCTGCAACGCCATCGGTGCTCACCACGAGCGATGCCGGAATCGGTGTGGGCTACACCTCGATTCGCGTGCGTGGCACCGATGCCACCCGCATCAATGTCACCACCAACGACATTCCCATGAACGATGCCGAAAGTCAGCAACTGTTTTGGGTAGACATGCCCGACTTTGCCAGCAGTCTGCACGACATTCAGGTGCAACGCGGAGCCGGCACATCGACCAACGGTGCCGGATCGTTTGGGGCAAGTATCAACATGCGCACTCAAAAATTTGGTATGCAGCCACATGCAGAGTTTAATGGCAGTTACGGTTCTTTCAACACCAACAAAGAAACCATGAATTTTGGCACCGGATTGTTGGGCAATCATTGGGCTTTTGACGGCAAAATCTCTCACATTGGCAGCGATGGCTATCGCGACCGTGCCACAACCAAGATGTGGGGCTACTATGTGCAAGCCGGCTATTTCTACGATGCAGGCTCGTTGCGCCTCATCAGCTTTGGCGGTAAAGAAAAGACCTATCACGCATGGGACGGCATCAGCAAGAGCGAGTTGTCGACCAATCGCACCTACAATCCCAATGGCGAGATAAAAAACTCCAAGGGCAAGGTGACGGGTTTCTACAAAAATCAAAACGACTACTACGACCAGTTCAATTGGCAATTCATTTGGGAGCACAATTTCAGTGCTCTGTGGCATGTGAACACCGCTTTGCACTATACCGATGGCTATGGTTACTACGAAGAGTATAAAAACAAACGCACTCTCAAAGAATATGCCTTGCAACCGTTTGTGCTCGATGGCGAAAAAGTGAAAAAAAGCGACCTCATACGTCAAAAGATTGTTAACAGTGGTTTTGGTGGCGGCGTGTTTTCGGTGCATTACACCGGCGAACGTCTCAACGCCACTTTGGGAGGAGGTTTCAACCGCTATGTGAACACGCACCATGGCGAAGTCATTTGGGTGAAGAACTACATTGGCGACCTTGCTCCCAACAGCGAATATTACCGCAATAAAAGCCATAAAAACGATTTCAACGTTTACTTGAAAGGAAACTACAACATTTGGCAAAATTTGAGCGCATACGCCGACATGCAATACCGCCACGTGAACTACAAAATTGACGGTGAGAACGACAATTGGGACTGGACTGCCGAACCCGGGCACATGCAAACGTTGAAAATCAACGATAATTTCAACTTTTTCAACCCCAAAGCCGGTTTGAACTACAACATCGACTCGAATCACAAAGTTTATGCCTCGTTCTCGGTTGCACACAAGGAACCCACTCGCAACAACTACACCGATGGTTTGTTCAACGTAAATCCCAAGAGCGAGCAACTCTTTGACTGGGAATTGGGCTATGCCTTCAACAACGATCGTTTTTCGGCCGGCATCAACCTATATTACATGGACTACAAAGACCAACTCGTGCTTAATGGTAAGCTGAACGAAATTGGCGAGGCCATGGCCGAGAATGTGCCCGACAGCTACCGCATGGGCATGGAACTGAGTGCAGGAGCAAAAATCACCAACACGCTCCGCTGGGACGTGAATGCCACGTTGAGCAGCAACAAAATCAAGAACTACGTGGGCTATGTGAGCGACTACAATGCCGAAAACTGGCAGGAAATGTACACTCAAACGGCAATCGACAAGGGCAACACCACTATTGCATTCAGCCCTTCGTTCATTGGCAACAGCATCATATCATTCAACCACAAGGGATTCTTGGCACAATTCACGTCGCAGTATGTGAGTCGCCAATATCTTGACAACTTTGAGAACAAAGACGACAGCCTCGACCCTTACTTCGTGAGTCATCTCAATCTGGCCTACACCTTCAAACCGGCCGGCATCAAGGCTCTCACTGTGGGTTGCACGGTCTACAACCTGTTCAATGCCAAGTATGAAACCAACGGTTACAGCCAAACTTGCGCCTTGTATGACGGTGGCGACAAGAAAAACGCTGCCCGACTTTACAGCGACCCGCGTTTCTACCCCATGGCAGGAACCAACTTCCTCGCCCATGTTACATTGAGTTTCTAAATCGAAAATGCAACGTGCACAAGTTCGCCTCATCAAGGGTCGGAAATGAGTTTTTTCCGACCCTTTTTCCTCTAAAAATGCAACACACACATGGATTGGAATTATATTCAACAATGGTTTCACGACCCTGTACACCTCATCGATGCTACAAGCACACTACTGGGGCTTCTCTATCTTTATCTTGAATACAAAGCCAAGATATGGCTGTGGGCAGTGAGCATCATCATGCCTGCCATACGCAGCTACATCTTCTTAAAAAAGGGAATTTATGCCGACTTCGGCATGCAGTTTTTCTACATTTCTGTTGCCATTTACGGTTTCTTGTCGTGGAAATACGGCAAGAAACAAAGCGGTAAAAAAGAAGTCCTCATCACTCACTTTCCTGCTAAGATGGCCGTTGTCGCAATCGTGGCATTTGCCGCCCTTTGGGCAGGGCTTTATCTGTTCTTAACCCGAATAACCGACAGCACCATTCCTTTGATCGACTCATTCACCACAGCCCTTTGCATCATTGCCTATTGGGCTTTGGCCAAGAAATGGGCAGAGCAATGGCTGTTGTGGTTTGTCGTGGACATTGTGAGCACAGTGCTCTACTTCTACAAAGGCATTCCGTTTTCGGGCACACTCTACCTCTTCTATACCGTGATGGCCATTGTAGGCTATCGCAAGTGGCTTCAACTCATGAAAACACAATAAACAACACAAAATCTCAAAAAAATCAATGCAGGCTCTAATGGCCGATTTGGGTTAAAATGTCTGTTTGTTTTGTCCAAATGTCGTAAAACTAAAAAAACTATTTAAGTTTTAAAAGTTTTCTAATACCTTTGCGACAACCTCACAAAGAGGTGACGAAAAATGAGTTTAAAAGAAAGAATTATCAACGAGACCAACAAACTGCTTGCCCACATGGGACCATCGGCAATGACAATGGACACTGTGGCACGCAATTGCGGTATCTCGAAAAGGACGCTTTACGAGCACTTTGGCGACAAGCAGACGTTGCTCAAAAACTGCATTCTCGAAGTGCAAAAGGAGCATAGAAAGGAGTATGAAAAAATATTTGCTTCTTCGCAAAATTGCTTTGAGGCTCTGTTCAAGGTGTTTGTGAACGCCCGAAAATTTCTTAATGCGTCTAATGTGCTTGTGGCCAAGGAAATCAAGCGTTTGTATCCCGAGGTTTACAACGAATTTCAAAATCAAGAAAGCCGGTTTATCGACGATTTGAGTCAAGTGCTCAATGAGTCGCAAAGGCAAGGGTTGGTGATCAAGCAAATCGACACTCGCATTGCGGCATTCTTGTTTGTCTACACAATTAAGACGGTGCGACAAAGCGACAAAATCGCCGAAATGGGATTTTCGAGGGTGCGTGTGTTTGAGGGCGCATTCATGAATTTCCTGCGAGGCGTGGCCACCATCAAGGGCATTGACATGATTGAGAGTTTCTTGAAAGAGCAACAGGGCATCATGCACATGACCGAGGAAAATGTTTTTTAGTAAAGTAAAATTTCGCCCTTTGTTGTCTGGTTTTGAAAAAAAGAACAGAAAAAAATAAATACACAGCAATAACACAATGAAACAAACATTCACAACCATGCTGCTCCTGCTGCTTGCCACCACTGTCGGCATGCAGGCGCAAGTTGCCACCACCGCTCCTACAGGCACACTGGCACTGTCGCTCAAAGAATGCATCAAGATAGCTCTCAACGAAAATCCCACCATCAAAGTGGCTAACATGGAAATTGAGCGCGTCGACTATTCGAAGAAAGAAACTTTGGGACAACTGCTCCCCACCGTCACGTTCACCGGGCAATATAGTCGCACCTTGTCGAAGCAGACGATGTATATGGACACCGGTGAAGGCATGATGAGCTTTAAGGTGGGGCAAGACAACAGCTATTCAACCGGTTTTTCGGCCTCAATTCCACTGATAGTGCCTCAATTGTGGAAATCGATAAAATTGAGTGAAAACCAAATTATGCAAAACATTGAAAGCGCAAGAGCCTCAAAACTCTCGCTCGTGAACCAAGTGAAAAATGCCTACTATGCGCTTCTTCTCGCACAAGACAGTAAGCGTGTGCTCGAAGAAAACCACCGCACGGCCAAACTCAACGCCGACATCTACAGTAAGAAATACAAGTTGGGAGCGGCTTCGGAATACGACATGCTGCGAGCCAATGTGGCCGTGAGTAATTTAGAACCCGGCATTCTTGAAGCCGAAAACAGCATCAACCGGCTCAAATTACAACTCAAGCTGCTCATGGGCATGGATGCACGACTGACCATCGAGCCGAGTCAAAATCTCGATTATTTTAAGGCAACCATGTATGAGCAGGCTCTGAAAACCGACACTTCGCTCGTGCACAACACCAACATGAAGCAAATCGACTTGCAAACCGACTATCTGAAAAAAGCGTTGGAAGTACAAAAAATGGCGTGGTATCCCACTTTGACCGGCGATGCCAACTACATGTGGCTTTCGATGAGCAATGGAAATCCGTTGAAAAACTTCAAGTGGACGGGCTATTCAACCGTGGGACTCACGCTCTCATTCCCTTTGTTTCAAGGCGGACGACGCTACCACAAACAAAAGCAGGCCGAAATTGCCGTGCGAGAAATGCAGTGGCAACGCGAAAATCTTGAACGCTCGTTACATGTTCAAATTCAAAATGAGCTTGACAACATCAAAAAGAGCCTCAAACAGATCGAAGCCAATGCACTCGGCGTGAAACAGGCCGAAAAAGCCAACGACATCATGCAACGGAGCTTCGCCATTGGTGCAGGCACTTTCATTCAGTTGCGCGACACCGAAGATGCGTTGATGAATGCACGGCTCACCTACTATCAAGCCATCTACAACTACTTGGTGGCACAAAGCAACTTAGAGAACGTGCTGGGCACTGCTCCCGTGAACAGCTATTGATTAAGGTGAAAATCATCGGTATTTTTTCTTGAATAATAAAAAACATGATAAATAAGAAGATGAAAAAGACATTTAAGACAACGCTCCTGCTGGCAACAATGACCCTCATGGCAGTATCGTGCTCCAATAAAAAGGATGTAAAAGAAAATGCGACACAAGACCAAGCAGAACAGGCTCCGCTGGTTGAAGTGGAAATTGCCGGCCGTCAAAACATGGACATGGCCAATGAATACACGGCAACCGTTCAGGCATTCAAGACCAATAACATTTCGTCTAACTCGGGCAGTCGCATCAAACGCGTGCTCGTTGATGTTGGCAGTCACGTGAGTGCAGGGCAAAGCGTTGTCATTCTCGACGATGCCAATATCGCCCAGCAACAAATTGCGATTGCCGCTCAAAAGCGCGACCTTGATCGAGCAAAAGAACTTGTGAGAATTGGAGGCGGAACGCAACAAACCGTCGACCAACTGCAAGCGCAATACGATGCCAACATGCGTGCCATGCGCAACATGAGGGAGAACACCGTTCTCACCAGTCCCATCAGTGGCGTGGTTACTGTCAAGAACTACGACAACGGCGATCTGCCAAGCGGAATGCCCGTGCTTGTGATAGAGCAGCAACAACCGCTCAAGGTGATTGTGAACGTCAATGAAAGCGAGATGCCCAAGGTAAAGAAAGGTATGCCCGTGAGCGTGAAATTCGACACCTACGAGGGTGAAAACTTCACAGGGCACGTTCATCTAATCCACCCCACGGTTGATCCTCACACTCGCACATTTCAGGTAGAAGTCACCATCGACAATCGTGGCGACAAGGTGCATAGCGGCATGTTTGCCCGTGTGTCATTCAACTTTGGTTCGTCCACGGCATTGACCGTGAGCGATGTCGCCGTTCAAAAACAAACTGGCTCGGGCGTGCGCTATGTTTATACGCTCGAAAGCGATGGCAGTGTCAAGTTTCGTGAAGTGGAGCTTGGCCGACGCGAGGGCACACGTTATGAGGTGCTTTCGGGCATAAGCGAAGGCATGAAGATTGTTACGGCCGGGCATGCACGCCTTGTCGATGGCAAGAAAGTGCGATTGAAAAAATAAAGCAATCGGTTTTCAAAACAAACAGTTTTGTGAAAATTACAAACTAAAAAAATGAAAAAATGAGTATATATTCCAGTGCAGTGAAGCGACCGGTAACAACCATTCTTGTGTTTGTCGCCGTTATCATCATCGGCCTGTTCTCGCTTCAAAAACTGCCCATCGACCTGTTCCCCGACATTGACACCAACACCATCATGGTCATGACATCTTACACGGGGGCAAGCGCACAAGACATTGAGCAAAACGTGACCCGACCGCTTGAAAACACGCTCAACAGCGTGCAGCATCTCAAGCATATCACCAGCAATTCGCGGGAAAACATTTCAATCATCACCCTTGAATTTGAATATGGCTACGACATCGATGTGCTCACCAACGATGTGCGCGACAAACTCGACATGGTGTCCAACTCTCTGCCCGACGAGAGCGAAACGCCCATCATTTTCAAGTTTAGCAGCGACATGATTCCGGTTGTCTTGCTCTCGGCTCAAGCCCAACAAAGCACGCCGGGACTTTACAAAATTCTCGACGAAAAAGTGGCCAATGCGCTCGCGCGTGTCGATGGAGTAGGCTCTGTGTCGATTATGGGTGCGCCTCAACGTGAAATTCACGTCTACCTCGACCCAACTAAGCTGGAAGCCTATAACTTGACCGTGGAGAACATTTCGGCCTTGATTGGCGCAGAAAATCGCAATATCCCCGGCGGAAACTTCGACATTGGCAACAAAACCTATTCTTTGCGTGTGCAAGGAGAGTTTAAAGATCCGCAAGAGCTGGCAGGGATTGTTGTGGGAAGCAATGGTGGCGGTGTGATTCACCTGAGCGACGTGGCACGCATCGACGATTCGCTCGAAGAACGCGCTCAAGAAACCTACAACAACGGCCAAAAGGGCGCCATGATTGTGGTGCAGAAGCAAAGCGGTGCAAACTCGGTGCAGATTAGCAATCGCATTCAAAAGGAATTGCCTAAGATACAAAGAAACTTGCCTTCTGACATCAAATTGGGCTACATTGTAGACACCAGCGATAACATTAGAAACACCATTAACTCGCTTGTAGAGACCGTGCTCTATGCGTTGCTGTTTGTTGCCATTGTGGTGTTCTTTTTCCTTGGACGCTGGCGAGCTACTGTCATCATCTTGCTCACCATTCCCATTTCACTCATCGCCTCGTTCATCTACTTGTATGCAACAGGCAACACCCTGAACATTGTGTCGCTCTCGGCACTATCAATTGCCATTGGCATGGTGGTGGACGATGCCATTGTGGTGCTTGAAAATGTAACCACCCACATTGAGCGCGGTGCCGCTCCCAAGCAGGCGGCAGTGCATGGCACCAACGAGGTAGCCATCTCGGTTATTGCGTCGACACTGACCTTGATTGCCGTGTTCTTCCCTTTGACGCTCGTGACCGGCATGACCGGTGTGCTGTTTAGGCAATTGGGGTGGATGGTGTGTATCATGATGATTATCTCTACCCTTGCGGCATTGACGTTAACGCCCATGCTTTGCTGTCGCATGCTACGCCTGCAAAGGACACAATCTAAGCTGTTCAAAACAATTTACGGCCCTATCGAGAAACTTCTCAACGGGCTTGACAATGGTTTTGCATGGCTGTTGAAACATGTTGTCACCCACCGTTGGATCACCACAGTTGTTGCACTTGGCATTTTCATCGGGTCGATGTTGCTCGCCAAGAACATTGGTAGCGAGTTTTTCCCCACCAGCGATGACGGTCGATTGGGGGTGACACTTGAATTGCCCATTGGCACCCGGGTAGAAAACGCCAAAGCCCTCGGACAAGAAATATATGAGATGTGGACTAAGAAATATCCTGAAATCAAAGTATTTAACTACACCGTGGGGCAGGCAGGTTCCGACAATACCTACGGTTCGCTATCGGACAACGGTTCTCACATTGTGTCGATGAACATCACGCTCACCGAAAAGACCAAACGCAACCGGGGCATTGTGGAAATTGCCGGTGAAATGCGCAAAGACTTGGAACAATATCCCGAACTGAAGAAGTTTGCAGTGAACGTGGGTGGTTCGCGTGGCAGAGGCATGAGCGGACAAGCAACACTCGACTATGAAATCTATGGCTACGACTTGGAAAACACCGACAGCGTTGCTCAACAGGTAAAACGCATTCTCGAAAAAACGAAAGGCACAGCCGACATCAATATCAGTCGCAGTGACTATCAACCCGAGTTTCAAGTTGATTTCGACCGAGAAAAACTTGCTATCTATGGCTTGAACCTGAGCACTGCCGCCGGATATCTGCGCAACCGCATCAATGGCTCCACAGCATCGTTCTTCCGCGAAGACGGCGATGAATACAGCATTAAAGTTATGTATGATCCCGAGCATCGCCGGACCATTGGCGACATTGAGAACATCTTGCTCTACAATGCACAAGGGCAAGGCATAAGACTCAAAGAAATTGCCACCGTTGTCGAACGCTTCAATCCGCCAACGATTGAGCGAAAAGACCGTGAACGCATTATCACCGTGTCGGCAGTGGTTCAAAACCGCCCGATGAGTGAAGTCATTGCCGAGGTTCAGCCCGAGCTCGACAAACTTTCAATGCCCGATGGCGTGCTGGTTGAGTTGAGTGGCTCTTTTGAAGATCAGCAAGACTCGTTCAGCGACTTGGGCATGTTGGGTATTCTCATCATTTTGCTTGTCTACATCGTCATGGCATCGCAATTTGAATCGTTCACCTATCCCGGCATTATCATGACCTCCGTCATGTTTGCGTTCTCAGGTGTCGTGCTCATTCTTTTCCTCACAGGTACCAACTTGAACATCATGTCAATGATTGGTGGCATTATGCTCATAGGCATTGTGGTGAAAAACGGCATTGTGCTCATCGACTACATCACGCTCAATCGAGAGCGTGGCATGAGCGTGCGGCGTTCGGTCATTCTTGGCAGTCGTTCTCGTCTGCGTCCTGTACTCATGACTTCATTGACCACTATTTTGGGCATGGTGCCCATGGCCATTGGCGGTGGCATCGGGTCGGAGATGTGGCAGCCCATGGGCATTGCGGTGATTGGCGGTTTGACGTTTTCAACCATCTTGACCCTGCTTTTCGTGCCAACACTATACACCATTTTTGCCTACAATGGCATCAAACGCCAACGCAAGAAATTGCGCAAAGCAATTCGCAAGGCGAAAAAATGACAAAAATTCCTTTCTGTAAAAAAAGAAACAATCAAACAAGACATCAATTATGAAAGCGATATTCATAGCATTTGACCAGGCTTACTATGAGCGTATCATCGAAATGCTCCAGCGCAACAATTGTCGCGGTTTCACGGCATGGCAACAAGTGCTGGGGCGCGGAAGCAAGCAAGGCGATCCACACTATGGCACGCATGCATGGCCTTCGCTGGCATCATCGATCATGACCATTGTCGATGATGACCACGAAGATGCGATTTTGCGCAAATTGCATGAAATGGATGCAGAAACACCCAAACTCGGGTTGCGTGCCTTTTCGTGGACGATTGAGAAGAGCATTTAATCCAAATTAAACATTATAGACCGCTAAGGTTTACATTTTGGAGCTCATCGTGTTGCTTCACGACATTATGCTTTTTTCAGTGGCCGATTGATGAATAATTGGTTTTGCACGATTTTTGCTATTTGGTAAAAAAGGATATTGTGAGTAACTTTGCACCACAATTGATGAAGAGATGTGATAAAATACTGATTATTAATGCTGGATCTTGGGCGTTTGCATGGCAAAGCACGACTTCAAACGCAATGTGCCTGCCAAATGCACATTTGCATGACAATGAACAGTAAATCTTAATCAGACATAGTGACAAACACGCAAAATCAGACAGCATGGGATTATTCGACAGATTTAAGCAAACCAATGGCCCGAGGCAAGTTGCGAATGAAGATATATTTAAAGTTTTCTTGAAAAAGTATAACTGCAACTACGAGATTGACAACGACAAGGACAATCAGTTTCGGCGTTATGCCTTTGATTTTCAAGGAGGGCATTTTCTGGCATTCTTTTACGACGACTGTAAAGGCATGGAAGTGATATTTCCACGCTTTTATGAACAACCGCTCGAAGAATTGCAACACATGCGCACCGTGTGCAACCGTGCCAACACGTTGAGCGTGCACTTCAAGTTCTTTTATGCAATCAGCGATGATCAAAAGTCGGTTGATGTGAGCATTTCGTTTGCAGAAGAATATCTCGTTCCCGAGCTCTTGAAGGAACGACTCGAGCATTGCTTCGTGTCGCAACGCAATTTCATCGACGCATTCAACAACATCGATGAAAACGCCAAATTGCACAAAACCAACGACATGGAGCAAAAGACGGCGCACAACAGCCGTGAAACATTCTTGTTGCGTCAGCAGGAGTTTGAAAATCAAGACGAAACCTTGCAATTTCGTCCCAACGACACCGAACACTTGCAACTGGGGCAACTGATACAAAATATGCTGGGGCTTAAACACGACGCCATCGACTTTGAAAGCATGCAAGTGGTGTGTGATGCACTCACCACAGTAGCCGGAAATGATGAAATTAAAAAATTTGACCTATCAACCATTTTGATTGAAGGAAATGGAAAAGATGCCCATTTCAAGCACGACCACGCAACGGTGATTGTGCACTGCACGCTGAATGAAACGCAACAAATTAAACATGCCATCAATCTCTATTTGGCTGTGGCCGGTCAAGACGAGAGCACGCTCTACTATCATGTGACCGTGTGCGTTGTACCAAGCGACATCGATCGTGCCCACTCGCTGCACACACCGGGAAGCAATGTGCCGGGCACATGCACCATGCTGGTGGCACGCGACCTTGCCGGTGCACTCCAAAAACAGCAGGAGTTTGACTACATGTGGAAAGATGCCCAAATAAAAATCAAAGAAGGCAAAATCGAAGAACTCACCGACGAGCAACAGCTCATCTTCGACATCACCGATGCCAACATTGGCTATTCGCTTTATTGGGGACGTGAATATTTGAGAAACAAGGCCTATTATCAAGCAATACTCTATTTCGAGAATGCGTTCAACGCCTTGCGCCCAATCTACTTTGACATGGGCAAGGAATTAAAACAAACATTTTTCGACATTTGCTATTATCTGGGATTTTGCTATAACGACTTGCAACTCTACGAAAAAGCTTTCTTCTTTCTCGACATCGTGGCCGATGCAGGGCGCATAGACTATGCCATGGAATTTGTCAACACATTGGCAAACTCCGGCGACGTGCGCATTTTCCAAGCCATTCAAAACATCATGGACGACATTAAAGAGCAATATGACCTTCAAGAAGACGAAGAAATTCCCGATAAAATTCAATCGTTCATCAATTTCTTGCGTCGTCGCCGAGCCTATGCACTTGTGAACTTCGGCAATTTCGATATGGCAGAAAAAACGTTCAAGAAAATGCTCGATGAACCGGAAAATCGTGACTACGCCATCAACGAACTGGCCTACATCAAGCAACAACGCGAAGCGCAGAAAGGCGACGATGAACAATCTGCCGAACAAAAAGAAAACTAAGCAAGCAACAAAGAGGAAAGAAATTTTACAGTAAAAGAACTTGGGAATAAAAAACAAATTTTTTTACTCTCTATTGTCATGACTTCTCTTTTTATCACACAGGTAATGACCGATTTGGGTTGAAGCATGGTTGCATGAGCGTGGAAATAAAATTTTCAAGGAAGAGATAAATATCGTAACTTTGTGAGCAAATTTTAAACCACCGTATTGATATCAAAATGGGAAAAATTATTTTAACGGGTGATCGCCCAACGGGCAAACTTCACCTTGGACACTATATAGGCAGTTTGCGTCGACGCGTGCAACTGCAAAATGCAGGCGACTATGAGCGCATGTTCATTTTCATGGCCGACGTGCAGGCTTTAACCGACAATGCCGATAATCCGGAGAAAATACGCCAAAACATCGTTGAGGTTGCCCTCGACTACTTGGCTGCCGGTCTTGAGCCTGAAAAATGCACCATCTACATTCAAAGCCAAATTCCGGAGCTTGCCGAGCTGATGCAATATTTCATGAACCTCATCACCGTGAGCCGGGTGCAACGCAACCCCACAGTAAAGACTGAAATCAAGATGCGCAACTTCGAGGCAAACATTCCACTGGGCTTTTTCTGCTATCCGGTGAGTCAGGCTGCCGACATTGCCGCCTTTAAAGCCAACGTGATACCTGTGGGCGAAGATCAAGAGCCCATGATAGAGGTGACACGCGAAATCGTGCGTCGTTTCAACTCAACCTATGCCCCGGTGCTTGTTGAGCCTGAAATCATGCTTCCCGAGAATGCCACGGCACGCCGGCTTCCCGGCACCGATGGCAAGGAGAAAATGAGCAAGAGCCTTGGCAACTGCATCTATTTGAGCGACGATGCCGACACTGTTTGGCAAAAAGTGCGCAGCATGTACACCGACCCCGGGCACATCAACCTCAACGATCCGGGCAAGGTAGAAGGCAATGCAGTGTTCACCTATCTTGACGCATTTTGCACGATAGAAGACTTTGCTGAGTTTTTGCCCGAATACCAGAACCTCGATGAGCTTAAAGAGCATTATTGTCGTGGTGGCTTGGGCGACATGAAATGCAAGAAACTGTTGAACAACGTGATCAACAAAATGCTGGAACCCATGCGTCAACGTCGTCGCGAATGGGAGCAAGACATTCCGAGCATCTACGAAATTTTGAAGAAAGGCAGTGAAAGCGCAAGAGAAGTTGCAGTCAAGACCATGGACGATGTGCACAAAGCCATGCAAATCGATTATTTCAACGACATTGACCTGATTAATCAACAAGCCGAACGTTTCAAACAAAAATAAACAGAATGTTTCTCTGATTTTTCAGCCCCATACAGCAATGCGGAATGTGACCACTTTTCACCACATTCCGCATTTTTGTCTCAGTCCTCAATCGTTCAACCCAAATCGGTCATTAGAGGCCGAACTGATTTTGTTTGAATGGAGAACAAATTGGTTGTCTTTTTTTGAAGACATAGCGGGCTGCATCAAGAAAAAACGGCAACCAAGATGCCGGGAAGCAGACAAAAGCAGGCGAGAAGCAACGCGATGAACCGATAATTGTAAACCTTAGCGATCTAATGACCGATTTGAGTTCAATAGTCTTTTTCCTTCTCTCATAACTTTGTGGCCTAACAAGATAACTCAATATCATATTGACTTTATTGAATAATACACCTTTTCCATAAATAATTCATAGTCATTTAATATCACGACACCAGACTTTTCAAGCTCTTGATACTGATGTGTCGAATTTGAAAAAGACATTGTCTTTTTATTATCTTTGTAAAATTGAAAATAATCTTTTTTTAGAACGATTCCTTTTGAGACTTCAGGTTTAACATGTATTACGTAAATCAATGTTTTATTGGGAGTATGCATATAAACATCGACATTATCTTTTGATAGCATGCAATACTTTTTCATATTGTGTTCAGAGAACTCCTCCCACTTTGTAATATTCCCTTTTTTATCGTAATAAGGAAGCTTGTCAATGATAATGAAAACCTGAAAATATAAATATTTTGCCGCTCGGATATTAGCAGTTTCACCCAGCATGTTTTCAAAATAGTTATTGGAATTTTGCGAGTAATTCTGCATTACAAATTTAACAGCAATGCCTGCAAGTGGTTCACCGGTTTTAGCATCATCTATGGTAATATCAACATATTTATCGATATAACGACCTTCAATTTTTTTCTCTTTGTCCAAACCATAACCTTGTGCCCAAACCTTATAACCACTCCCAAGACGTTTTGCAATATCAGCAGCAATAGCACCATGCAAAGGTTTAAGCTTTGCAGTACTTCTTGATGTTCCACAATTAATGAACTCATTAAAAGAGGCTTGGACGTTGTATAGAAAATCTTGATTTGATAACATATTCTCTCTTACTGTCATAAGTTAATTTATAATTAATAAATTGTTCGAGGTCTTTTGAATTAAAGGTATAATAACCTCCACTTTTATATTTTTTCAAAATCTTAATATACCCTATAAAATCATCAGAAGCAATAATCTCTTTTATCTCTTGAAAATTAATATCATAGTCAGAAATTACATATAACCCACTAAAAATACCTTCACCTTCTTTAAGTTCTGTTAATTTAAAATCATATTTTGTCCGTACCAAGGTGTTAACTGCCAGTTTAGGCCGATATACGTCTGCCAATGCTTGTGTACGTCCAAACAAATACCACCCCGGGTATTCATCATGCCCTTTAAGAAGCGTTTCTTTATGAGCCAAAAAGTGTTTCTTTACATCTTCATCGGCAAAAATTTGACTTTCAGAAAGAGGTTTCCCTTTTTTATCATATGGGAAAAGACATTTATACCATTTGCCAGTAGACCCCTTTATCACCTTAATTGTGATAGGAGAATTCGGGAGCGTTTGACCAATAAATACAGAATCGGCCAAAGTCGCAAAGCCATTTTTCACAGAAACATACTTGTTAGGTCGAGCTGTTTTAATACTTCTAAGCATATCAAGATGTTTAGAATCACTTAAATAAAAACAAGATTCTATATTTATTTCTTGTAAATTAAGTTTTTCCAAAAAAACTCTTTCATGTGTTTCTCCATTATATCTATAATATGTGAACTCGCTATTATTATATGATTTTTTAAAATGAGAAATCATGGTATAAGCTGTTGCATTTTCAAATGCTTGAAAATGCCCTAAATCTATGAGAGAAACAAGATTCTTGCGAAGCAAAATGTAGCATCGCATATTTTCTGCGGCAACACTATTGAGCCAAGAACTTGGTGTGATGTAACACAGTTGACCGTCATCTTTCAGCATGTTGAATCCAAGTTCAAAAAATGCAAGATATAAATCGGTCATTCCGCCATTTGCAAACTTAAACGATTTTACTTCATTATAACTTGTATCAAGATTATGTACTCTTACATAAGGAGGATTGCCTACCACAAAATCCATTTTCTTATCAAATTTTTTTAATGATAATGAACTTGTGTTGTATAAGTCCCATTTAACATCATAAATCGAGTATTTCTGAGCTATTGCAGTAAGATTGTTCACGCAAGATTCAAAGGCAAATTTATCGTTATCAATACCATGAATATAAGTTTCAAGGTCTTTTTTGATCATATCATTACTAAATCCTTTATTCCTTGCTGTTTCAATATATCGTTTAACAATAGTTCTTAAAAATGCTCCATCTCCACAACTATTATCTATGATATGTTTTCTTAAAATACTGTTTCCAAAATAGTTGCAATAGCACAGCATAGATTGAACTATAAAATCCGGAGTAAAAATCTGTCCAATTCTTTTTATTTTCTTTTCGACATAATTAGTCATTATTAGCTTACTTGATTTAAAATAAAAACAATTTTTTCGGCCTCACTCAACAAATGCAAAATCTTCGAATTATAGCGAAAGATGTTGTTTCTTTCTTATAAGTTAGGTATTCGATGAACGTAAACACTGTATGTATCATCTTGCACATAAACGATACTGTTACAAATTTACTGCTTTTTTAAAAATAAATCACCATTGCAATGCACTTTTAAACAGATGATACTGACATTTACACTATTTGCCTGGCAACCAAGTTTATATTTTTCAACCCAAATCGACCGTCAGACCACAAAGTTTTATATTTCCGGTTCATCGTGTTGCTCTCAACCACTTTCGTTCGCTTGTCGACATCTCGATTTGCAAGGTTTCTAATTTTGGGGAGGAAGATAAAAAGATAGCCACTTCGGGCGAATTGTGCTTTCATCTGTCCGAAGTGGTATTTTACACGTCCTTGCCTGCAAAATGGCTATAAGGAGAGGTGTTGTTATCTGATCACGAGTTTTATTGCCTTGGTACCGGTGGTTGTTGTCATGAAGTAAATTCCGTCAGGCAATTTGATAACAGCATCGTTTTCCAGTTCGTCAATCTCTTTCACAAGCATGCCACTCATGTTGTAGATACATGCTTTGCCCAGTGGCTCACTGCATTTCACAATCACGCCACCACGGGTTGAGAGCAAGGCAAGAGGTTTTTCTTGCGCCACAGAGTTGATGCCGGTGGTGGAAACGGTGATCACGTTAGATGGAACCGAAGTATAGCCCAAGCGACTTGTTTGCACAGTGTAGGTGTGCGTTTCTCCTGTCTTCAACCCGGCAAGCTGGCAAGTCGTGATCTCGGCATCGACATTGAATGTTTCGCTTGAAACGATATTGTTGTGAGCATCATACACAATGCGGTTGAGCAAATAGTTGTCGATGGTGTCGCTACTGGCTTCCCATGTGGCAACATAGCTGCTGTCGGTGATGTTGAGAGCATGAAGTGCTTTAACGGCAGTGAGCGAAGGCACCGGCAAGCAAGATGCGGTGAGCATCACGCCATAGCTACCCACAAGCCCTCCATCGCTGATGAGCAATTTAGCCCGATGTTCGCCAAGGTGGTGAGGCGTGCAAGTGATGACGAGCGGATAACCTTCGCCACTCATGGCTGCGATGCGATCAACCGAGTTGACGTTGATAGAGAATGTGTTGTCGGCATTTTCATAGAGTTGCACACTCAAACAGTTGGTCAGATTGCGTCCTTTAACGAAAACGGTGTAGTTGAGAGATTTGCCAAGAGCAACCTCTCCAAACCGGAGTTCGGTGTTCTGCGTGGGTGTGATGAGTTCGGGCGTGCTGTCGCCTTGCCCTGTGTTATCGACATTGAACACTTGACCTTGCTTCGTTCCCCAAATGTATTCAGCCAAATCGGGATTATCGATGAAGGGGTTACGGTTGTTCTGCACCTTGTACACAGCATCGTTACGGTCAATTTCCTTGGTGCTCACGGCATCTTCACGGCTCCATTTCAAGAGCAATGCTATCGCCCAATCGTTCAAAGTTTTCCAGTTACTGTTGTTGAGCATGTAGGTGTGCTTCCATGTATAGTCTTGATAGCAAGTGGCCATGTAGAAGTAGGTGCGTGCAAAGTCGCCCTTATAGCGATTGTCGGGTTCAAACACGGTGCCGGCTCCTCCTCCCTGACCGGCAACAGGAGTGCCTACTTTGGTTACACCGTTGTTGAATTTTGTGCTTGACACCTCGCCCAAGGGCCAGTTAGATTTCGCCAAGTTGGCTTTACCGTCGCTGGGATAGAGGTGGTTGAGGTCGGTGTAGGCGGCAACTTGTGTACCACCCCACCAACTCTTGGGCAAGGAGTGCTCCTTGTGCATGCCTGACACCGAGCGTGTGCCATTGAAAAAATAGTCGGTATCGCTATACATATCCCACACCTTGTTGTGATTGTCGGGATAGCAGTCGGTTGAAGGAAAATAACGCCACAAACTGTTGTAGCTCACAACCGTGTGATGGCTTATGAGTTTAAACACAGCATCTTTAAGAGCCTGACCGCTCAACCCGTCAAGCGAGTTGTAATAGCCCACAGGCACACCGGCGTTTGACACCAAGAAAGTGAGTGCCAAAAATGCTGTCATGACAAGGTTGTAGATATTTTTTTTCATTTTTCTTTAACTTTGTAGGTTTTGAAATGGCGAACAGATGCAAGAGATACCCAAGAAAACATGCTGATGCGAACCCACAGCTTCTCTTGTTCCTTTATATCCTATCTACTGTCATCTATTCATATACAAAAGTAGTGAAAAACATTGAATTAACAAGAATGCAACGTTAAAAAACATTTATCGGTCAAGAATTACACAAGTGGTTTCTTTATCGTCACAAAATCAATTAAAATTACTATATTTGCATGAATTAATCATTAACACAACGTGCAAATGCCCTATTTTTCTGTCATAATACCGGTGTATAACCGCCGCGACGAGGTGCGTGACTTGATGAACAGCCTTGCCGAGCAAACCGACAAAGACTTTGAAGTGATGATTGTTGAAGACGGCTCTACCGACCGTTGTCACGACATTGTAGAAGCCTTTGAAGGAAAAGTCGATTTTCATTATTACTGGAAAGAGAACGAGGGGCGAAGCCTTGCACGCAACTATGGCATTGAACGTGCTTCGGGCGATTACTTTATTTTCTTTGACAGCGACTGCGTGATTCCCAAAGATTATTTCAAGACATTAAAACGTGAGCTTGCCACCCATGCAGTCGACTGCTATGGAGGCCCCGACGCCGCCGGTGCCGATTTCAACGACACGCAAAAGGCCATCAGCTTCTCGATGACGGCTTTCCTCACCACAGGCGGCATTCGTGGCGGCAAGGTGCAACTCGAAAAATTCGTACCCCGCTCCTTCAATATGGGCTACAGCCGCAGGGTGTGGGAGGCTGTGGGAGGTTTTCGAGAGATGTTCAGTGAAGACATCGACATGAGCACCCGCATACGCCAAGCCGGCTTTTCGATCACACTGTTTCGCAACTGCCACGTTTATCACAAACGTCGCAACACGCTCAAATCGTTTGCTCGTCAAACCTACGTTTTCGGCATGTCGCGCATCACGCTCAAACTTCTTTATCCCGATTCGCTCAAACCGGTGCACACGTTGCCTGCCTTGTTTGTGGCCGGTTGCGTTTTGCTCATCGCACTGTCGGCATTGTGTAACCGGTGGTTCATCTTACCCATTATGCTTTACACTTTCATGCTCTTTGTGAGTGCATGGGCATCGACCAAGAAAGCAAAGGTGGCATGCCTTGCCATTGTCACAAGTTTCATTCAACTCGGCAGCTATGGTTGTGGCTTCATCAAAGCCTTTGTGTGGAAAATCCTACTTGGGCATGGTCGCGACATTCAGGAGGAAATCGCCATGCGCAAAGGCAAGTGACCTCTTCATTACTATTTTTGCTACTTATGATGGAAGAAAAAAACAACACAGAGGTAAAATCGCTGAAAATGCGCCTTGCCCTCGAAGACCGCCCCCGGGAAAAAGCCCTGCGACATGGCTTTGAAACCTTGTCGATGGCCGAACTCGTGGCTATCATCATTGGCAGTGGCAGTCCGGGCGAAGACGTGGTGGAACTGTGCCAACGCATTCTCAACGACCACGAGAACAAGCTGTACAAGATTGCACGCCGTGGCGTGAAAGATCTCATGAAGTATAAAGGCATTGGCGAGGTAAAGGCTTTGCAGACCTTGGCAGCCATTGAAATAGCACGTCGTTATCAGCAGGAAAAGTTTACCAAAGATTTTCAAGTGCGTTCCAGTCAAGATGCCTATAATTATCTTTATCCGCGCATGTGCGATTTGGAACATGAAGAAATGTGGGTGCTCGTGCTCAACAGAGCCAAGCGTGTTGTAGATCGATTCAGAGTGAGCATAGGAGGCACTTCGGCAACCGTGGGCGACATCAAAATCATCTTGAAACAAGCCATTGAATCGCTTGCCGACAGCATCATACTATCGCACAACCACCCCAGCGACACCGCCTCACCCAGCCCCCAAGACGATCTCTTGACCCAAAAGTTGCAGGCCGGTTGCAAGGCCATCGAAATTCCGCTTGTCGATCACATTATTGTGTGCCGTGGAGGCAAGTATTACAGTTATTGCGACCAAGGCAAACTCTAACCATTCCTTGAGAAAAGTTATGCTCAGCCAATACTCCAAAATGAAATCGTGGCAAGCGGTGCTCTACATGGCATTGCTGTTGATTGCCATTGCACTGATGTTTGCATTGCGCCGTTGCAACACATCGCCCGGCCCTCATGTGCCCTTGCTACCCTCTACCACAGTGGCAAGCGGCAACGACACCATTGATGTGGCCATCGAATACTCCCCTGCCTGCTATTACTCATACGCCGACACGCTGGGTGGCTTCGACTATGATCTATTGCGCTTGATTTCAAAAGTCTCGGGCGTAACTTTCAAGTTCCACTCGTTTGTTGCACTGGGCAACGCCCTGCAAGGGCTGGAAAACGGAAACTACGACCTACTGGTGGCACAATTCCCCATCACCGGCGGGAACAAACAAAAGTATTTGTTTACCAACGAGTTATATCTTGACAAACAAATACTCGTTCAGCGTGTGCAGAAAGGTGGCAAAGTGGCCATAAAAACACAGCTCGACTTGGCCGGCGACACAGTGAGGGTTGTGAAAAACTCGCCCATGCGCGAACGAGTAGAGGGATTGAGCCGAGAAATAGGTTACCCCATTCATGTGGTTGAAGATGAGAGCTATGGCCCTGAACAACTTTTTTTGCAGGTGGCAAGCGGAGAAATTAAATATGCGGTGATTAATGAGCGCATTGCTCGCCAATTGGCTAAAAAATACCAAGGCAAAATAGATGTTACAACGGCCATCAGTTTTTCGCAATTTCAATCGTGGACACTACGCAAAGACAATCAAAAACTTTGTGATTTCATAAATCACTGGCTCAAAGTCGTGAAAAGCACTGCCGAATATCAAACTTTGACAAAAGACTACTTCAACTAAAAAACATCTGCACATTTGCTTGATAAGAAACAAGAAAGAGGTTGCGCTGAAAAAATAGCGCAACCTCTCACGGTATCGAATGATTAAGAAAATTATGCTTTGCACTCGTGTTGTGCCGAGAACGCAACAAACATCCATACGCTCTTCTCCTGCTCCTTGATGAAGTCACTCATGAGCGAAGCAGTAACTTCGTCTTCGGCTTCAACGGCCGCATTCAGCACTTTGCGCTCTTGTGCAATCAATATTTTGAAATAGTTGAGCAAATTGTCTATGGCTTCTTTGCCGTTCTCAATCAATCCTGCCTCTTCAATGGCCGAGATCTTTAAATACTCACTAAACTTGCTTTCGGGCACAGCTCCCAGTTGAAGTAGTCGTTCAGCCACTTCGTCGATCTTGTTTGCAGCATCGTCATAGAGTTCTTCATATTTTGCATGCATGCTGAAGAAGCCATGACCTTTCACATTCCAGTGGAAGTTGCGCAAGTTGGTGTAATATACCTGCCAATCGGCTAACAGTTGGTTCAGCCCGTTCACTACGTTGGCAACCTTGTTCTCGTTCAATCCGGTGTAATCTAATGTCTTCATTTTTGTTTCCTTTCTGTTTTTATTTTGTTGTTATTGTTTTTTTCTGATGCAAAGATAGAATGAAGCTTTGCAGTGCACAACTGTTTTTATCTATGAGATAATTGATAAAAACTAATATCTTCTCTATGTTACTACAAATCAAACATTTGTAACAATGAACAAGATTAATTCCACGCTTTATCTCCAATCGGTCATTAGCTACTCTCAGCAATCTAATGAGTAATTGGAAGTTTTAATTATGAACATAAGTTCATTTGTTAATCTTTGTTATCTTATTTGCAGAAATGAACTTATGTTCAAAATAATCATTAACTTTGTACCATAAACAAATAAAAACAATGGCAAGACCCAAACAAAGCCGTCTTGTGATGGCGACACCTGTATCGGCTTTTTTCAGACCCTTCGGAAAACATTGCGTGCGTCGCGAGCCGGTGTTGCTGAAACTGGACGAATACGAGACCATTCGTCTGCTCGACTACGAAGGCATGCAACAGGCCGAAGCCGCCAAGGTAATGAACATCTCACGCCCCACGCTCACTCGCATCTACAACATTGCCCGCAGGCATGTAGCCAAATCGCTCGTTGAGGGCAGACCTATCATTATTTCGGGCGATAATGCCGATTTTGCCGATTTTCAAGAACAAAAAATAAACATTAAAGTGATGAATCAAAAAATTGCAATCCCCACAGCAGAGGGCAAACTTTGTCAACACTTTGGCAAAGCACCCCAAGTAACGTTTGTAACAGTGAACAATCATCAAATCGTAGCCAAAGAGGTGCTCGAAGCTCCCCGGCACGCTCATGGTTCAATGCCACGCTTCATCAAGGCACACAAGTGCACCGATGTGCTTTGCGGCGGTCTTGGACAAGGGGCAATCACGATGCTTAACCAAATGGGCATACAAGTGCATGGCGGCGCTCCTGCCATCGACATCGAGCAAGTGATTGAGCAATATCTCAACGGTTCCATCGTGTATGGTAGCAGCAGTTGTCATCATCATGGTGGCGAACATCACCATCAGCACGGCGAGGGCTGTCATTGTCATCACGAGGGAGAGTAATCCAAGCCGGCATCGGCCGAAACGTCTCTTTTCCTTTTTAACTCTCGGGGTTGCATTCGCTGTAAAGTTTTGTTAACTTTGTACAAACTTTTTGTAAGATGATACAGCGTTTTCTACTCATTTTCTCAACAATAATGCTGCTCACTGCATGCGGTGGGGGCAAGAGCAAAATTACCCAAACCGAGAGCAGTGAAGCCCGGTTGCTCACGATCTCTCAAAAGCAGGGCTACGCACAAGTAGAGATTAAAGACCCGTGGCAAGGGGGCAAGGTGTTGCACACCTATCTGCTCGTGCCACGCGATTCTGTTATGCCTGCCAACATGCCTGCCGGCACGGTGGTGCGCACCCCCATTCAACATGCGCTTGTATATAGCGAAGTACACACCGGCTTAATGCGTGAGCTGGGTAGCATAACGGCCGTGAAAGGAGTGTGCGACTCTCGGTACTTTACCGATCCGCAAGTGATTAAGCTCATAAATGAAGGGGAAATTACCGACTGTGGCAACTCCATGTCGCCCACCATCGAAAAGGTGATTGAAATGAAACCCGATGCCATTTTACTTTCGCCTTATCAAGATGCAACCTACGGACAAATTGAAAAGCTGAATATTCCCATCATTGAATGTGCCGACTACATGGAATATACTCCGCTGGGACGTGCCGAGTGGATGCGCTTTTACGGTATGCTCTTAGGAAAAGCCCATGTTGCCGACAGTCTTTATAACGCAGTGAAAGAAAGGTACAACGCAATAAAAAACAAAGTGGCCACAGCCCGTGCCGACAAGCCATTGGCAATCACCGAAATGGTGATTAGCGGCGTGTGGAATGTGCCGGGTGGCAACAGCTATATGGCAAAAATCATCGACGATGCCGGCGGCACATATCCTTGGGCCGGTGATAAGAGTACGGGGTCGCTTTCGCTCGACTTCAATCAAGTGCTTGCCAAGGCTCAAAATGCCGATTTTTGGTTTATAAAATGGACAGGTATCAACTCCTTGCATGATTTGCAAGGGCAATATGACTTGAACAAAAATTTCAAAGCGTTCAAAGAGCATAAGGTGTGGGTGTGCGATACCGAAAAATCGCATTTCTTTGTGCGCATTCCGTTCCACCCCGACTTGCTGTTGCAGGAATATGCGGCAGTACTTCACCCAACCTTGTTTCCCGAGTTCAAGTTTGAGTTCTATCGTCAATTAACAAATTAATGGTGCAATTCGGCAAGTCACATCGTTTTTCGGCAACAATCATCGTTCTGTTGGTTGTGCTGATTTTGCTCGTGGTGGCATGCTTGCTTTTTGGTTCGGTCGACATCAATGCACAAGCGGTGTGGAACATCTTGACCGGCAAAGGCAGTGACAATGAGGCATGGGACATCATTGTTTGCCAATCGCGCCTACCCATGATTGTCACAGCGGCTCTTGCCGGAGCAGCTCTGTCGGTGTCGGGATTGTTGCTACAAACCACCTTCAACAATCCGTTGGCAGGTCCTTCGATTCTTGGCGTGTCTACCGGTGCAGGACTTGGAGTGGCAGTAGTCATGCTTGCCATGGGAGGCAGTGTTGGCGGCATGTATGGCGAGAACATCGGCAGCTATCTGGCTACACTCATTGGAGCCTTCACCGGTGCTGGAATTGTGCTCTTCATTCTCATTTTCTTCTCCACAATAGTCAAGAACAACACCATGTTGCTCATTATTGGCATTTTAGTAAGCTATTTAGCTTCAAGCATCGTGCAATTGCTCAACTCGGTGGCGAGCGAACAGGGTGTGCACAGCTATGTGGCTTGGGGCTTTGGCAACTTTTCGGGCGTTTCGGTTGCGCAAATGGCTGTATATGCTCCTATCGTCATCGCAGGTTTACTGTTGTCGGCACTGATGGTGAAACCGCTCAATGCCCTATTGCTCGGCACACGCTATGCCGAAAATTTAGGAATTAACACTCATCACACACGCATTGCTTTGCTCGTCATCACCGGTGTGCTCACAGCCGTTGTAACCGCATTTTGCGGTCCCATAGGCTTCATTGGGCTGGTTGTTCCTCACATTGCCCGCATCATGCTATCAACGAGCAGTCACGGCAAACTCATTCCTGCAACAATTTTGGCCGGTGCCAATGTTGCTTTGCTTTGCACGCTCATCAGCGTGGGAGGCGAACATGGTGTAATTCCCATCAACGCCATCACTCCCGTCATTGGAGTTCCCATCATTCTTTACATCATTTTAAATCGTAAAAAGGTTGTATTGAAGGATTAATTAGGAGTTAAGGCGAGCGTTTTTCGCGTTGCAAAAAAAAGGAAATGAAAGGAAATGAAAAAGAGTAAAAAAGAAGTAAGTAATAGGGGCGATAGTTTGCGAGCTTACAATTTAACCTTTATGACTTAACACTAAAAAAATGGTTCTTTACGCAACTCATCATCTTTCGGTCGGTTATAGGCAAGGCAAAAATGTCAGCGTTTTGCTTTCCAATTTGAATTTGACCCTCAATGCCGGAAAACTTGTAGCATTACTCGGACAGAACGGAGCCGGCAAATCGACCTTGCTCTGCACTCTCACTTGCGATGAAAAACCCATTGCAGGCAACATAGCGGTAAATGGCATTGACATTGCCAACATTAGTCAACGTGAACGCTCTCGCACCATTGGGCTTGTGTCTACCGATCGCATTCAAGCCGGTGCACTCACGGTTACCGAACTTGTGGAACTGGGTCGTCAGCCCTATACCGGAATTTTTGGGCGTCTTGGCAAGGAAGATCGAAAAATAGTGACAGAGGCCATCGAAAGTGTGGGAATAACGGCAAAAGCCGATAGCTATGTGGCACAGTTGAGTGATGGAGAACGGCAAAAAGCGATGATTGCACGTGCTCTTGCTCAGCAAACACCCATTATCATGCTCGACGAACCCACTGCCTATCTTGATGCCGCCAGTCGCATCGAAACCATGAAATTACTTGCTACACTGGCTCACGAGCAAAACAAAGCCATCTTGTTGAGCACGCACGACATTTCTCGCAGTTTGTTGCTTTGCGATGAATTATGGATTATTTCTCACGAACGCAATGTGCTCACAGGCACTACCGATCAAATGTTGAACAGCCCGGCCATGAATCAAGTATTTTCGTCGCAAAACATCATTTTTAATCCCACCCACTGCGACTATGAAACTGTAGAGATAAGAGTTAAATAGTAGGGGTTAAGCTTTCACTTTGCCACCCGACATCTCTCCCACATGTTAGGAGAAAAACATCTTCTTGGTCGGTGTAGCCATCAAGCAAAAAATATTTTCTACTTTATTGCTGTTTGTGAAAGGTCTAAAATCCTATTGAGAAAAAAACTTCACACAATCGTTTCATTCGATGCCGAGCTTGGCTTTGACTTGGGCAGTGACATCGATGGCACCTGCACCGGTGTAGACAATGGAAACTGTGCTGCTGTCGATAATGTAGGTATAACCGCCTTCGGTTCCCACGGCTTTAATTGCCGCATTAATTTTAGCCTTGATGGGAGCATTCAGTTCACGTTCGCGATTGTTTAAATCGTTTTTAGCTTGTTCCAAAAAAGACTGTATTTTTTTATCATTCTCTTGAATTTCCTGCATGCGTCGCTCTCTGATGGTTGCAGGTGTTGTGCCGGGCAAAGCCTGAAAGGCCGCATATTTTTTGTTAAACTCATCTTGAACCGATGAATATTCCTGTTCATACTGACTCGAAAGAGCCTTGATTTGCGCTTCGGCTTGCACCTTATCGGGCATGGCATTGAATATTTCCTGAACATTGACCGTGGCAATGCGCACTTGTGCTGCCATGCAAAGCGGCAAAGCGGCAACGAGAGCTATTGTGAGTTTCTTTAACATAATTCCTTGACGATAAATGTGTTACACAATTGAACCCAAATCGGTCATTAGACCGCTAAGACCTACGATTATCGGTTTATCGCGTTGCTTCACGACTGCTTTTGTCTGCTTGCCGGCATCTTGGTTGCCGTTTTTTCTTGACGCAGCTGCTACGTCTTCAAAAAAAGACAACCAATTTGTTCAACATTCAAACAAAATCAGTACGGGCTCTAATGACCGATTTGGGTTGAAGTGATACAAAGTTAATACTATTTTTCAACAGCACAAAAAAAGTCCTGACCTTGCATCTCGAGTCAGGACCTTATGAGTTTGAAAACAATATTTTTTCCTAAAAAAATTATTTAATGCCGAGCTCGGCTTTCACCTTGGCCGAAATGTCTTCAACCTGATTGCCGCGATAGAGCATTACGCTTGAATCGTAGATCGCCGCATAACCACCCTTGGCACCCACCGACTGAATAGCATTCATGAGCTTTTGCTGAATGGGAGCCATGAGTGTTTCCTGTTGCTTCTGCAAATCTTGTGCTGCTGTTTGCTGGAAATTTTGGGCACGGGTTTCGAGATCTTGAATTTCTTTTGCCTTGGCTTCAAGCACGGCTTCGGCACTCTTGGCCTTTTGAAGTTCTTGGAATTCTTGCAACTTCTTGGCATACTCGTCTTGCAAAGTCTTGCCTTGTGCCTGATATTTGTCGCTGGCCGTCTTCAAAGTGTTTTGAGCAGTAGCAGTTTCCGGCATAACTTGAAAGATTTCAGATGGATTGATAGCGGCAAATTTCAATGTTTGCGCACAGAGCATCATGGGGGCAGCAACAAGGACTGCAAGTAAAATTTTCTTAAGCATGATTGTAATGTGATTTTTTATTTTTTATGTTTATGATTGTTTACATGGAATTAATAGCCCAGCTTTTCGATAATCATGTCGGTGACATCGATGCGTGGCGAAACATACATGGCACCTTGAATGCTGGCACGATCGAAGATGGCTTGATAGCCACGTTCTTCACACACCTTTTTGCAAGCGTTGTAAATGTCGTCTTGAATGGGCTTGATGAGCGATTGTTGTTTCTTGAAAAGCTCACCTTGTGGACCAAAATACTTGTACTTGAGCTGCGAAGCCTCTTTTTCCTTAGCTACAATCTCGGCCTCTTTTTTCTTCTTTTGCTCATCGGTGAGGAACACCATGTCGGCTTGATAGTTCTTATACATGGTGTCGGCTTCCTTTTCAAGTTCTTCCACTTCCTTTTGCCAACGTTGCGAGATTTGGTTCAACTGTTCATTTGCCATTTCATAGTTTGGGATTTTTTTCAAAATATATTCCTGGTCGATGAAGGCAAACTTCTGTGCACCGGCATTCACAGCAAATGTCGCAACAACTACTAAAAGCAAAGCTATCTTTTTCATTTTCGATTTATTATTAAAAAAACATACATTATTGTCGATTAGACCGAACAAGTGGCAAATAGTTTACTCAGTCGTTCGTCACACTTCGTTCACACATCAAAATTCCTGACCAAGCACAAAGTGGAAATTGCTGCCTCCCTTTTTACCAAACACGTTGTCGAAACCATAACCCCAGTCGATACCCATCATGCCAAGCATGGGCAAAATAATGCGTACACCGGCACCGGCACTACGCTTGAGATCGAACGGAGAGAAATCCTTTACATTTGTCCAAGCATTACCGGCTTCGACAAAGACCAACGGATAGATGGTTGCACTGGTTGAAAGCATGAGCGGGAAATGCAATTCCATCACAAAGCGATTGTAGGCATAACCATCGCTGGTATAAGGGGTTAATTGACCGTTTTCATAGCCACGCAAGGCAATCGTTTCGGTTGCATAGGTGTAACTTCCCGACATGCCGTCACCACCCACATAGAATGTCTCAAACGGCGATTTCAAGTATTTGTTCCAACTGCCCAGCAAACCCAGCTCGGCGCGAGTCATGAGCACAAGCGTCCAACGTCCGTCGGGGTCGGTGAGTGGCGTGTAGGTCTTGGCTTGGAACTTGAGTTTCCAATATTCGATCCACCTGTAACGCTCTTTCTTTGCGGCATCGGTTTGGCTTTCGGCCAAAGCTTTCCAATTCTTTTTGCCAAAGAGGCTGGCAGGAGGAGTTGCACGCAGGCTTAATGTGAAGCTACTGCCTTTGCGTGTATATAGCGGATTGTCGATGCTGTTGCGAGCCAAAGTCAAACCCAAGACGAATGAATGCGACGAACCATTATTCATATAATAAAGGTATTCCCAGTTTTTAAGCCCATACCATTGATAACTCAACTCGGCCGACAAGGTAAAATAGTCATCGGGCCACCTGAGACGTTTTCCGAAACCAATGGTTACACCTGCCATTTGAAGATACTTGCTGGGGTCGTAAGCATCTTGATAATTATAGTTGCTACCACCATAACCATTATAGTAGTTGTTGTAATAACCACCATTGTAGTAGTTATTGTAGTAGTTATACAAGCCGTTTTGATACAACTTGTTGTAGTAGCTGGAGTTAATGCCTGTTGTGCGACTGTAAAACGCCGAGATGCTCAAAGAGTTAGGGCGTTTGCCACCAAACCATGGGTCGAGGAAAGAGAGGCTGTAAGCCTGATAGTACTTCGCATTGGTTTGGGCACTGATGGTAAATGTCTGCCCTTCGCCTTGCGGAATAATTCCCTTGAAAGATGACGGGTGGAAAAGGTTTTGCAACGAGAAGTTGGTGAATTTCAAGCTCAACTTGCCGATGACACCCGTTTGTCCCCAACCTGCCGAAAACTCGATTTGGTCGTTGGCCTTCGATTCAAGATTCAACAAAATATCAACCGTTCCATTATCTTCGTTCGGTTCCGGACGAATATCCATCTTCTCGGGGTCGAAATGGCCGGTCTGCGCAATTTCACGAGCCGAACGCATCAAGTCACTCTTAGAGAACAAATCGCCGGGACGCACTCGCAACTCACGACGCACAACTTTTTCATATAAACGGTCGTTACCATTGATAACCACCTTGTTGATGCGTGCTTGCTTGCCTTCGAACAATCGCATTTCAAGTTCAATGGAGTCGCCCTCTACCTTAGTTTCAACAGGAACCATATTGAAGAAAAGATAGCCACGATCGAGATAGAGATTGGCCACGGCATCGTCGTCGACCGAAGTGCGCTTGTTCAACATTTTTTGGTTATATACATCACCCTTTTTCATGCCAAGCACATTGTTGAGAAAATCGGTAGGATAAACAGTATTGCCCACCCAATTCACTCCGGAGATGTAGTATTGCTTTCCTTCTTCTATTTTCAAATAAACATCGACCGTTTTTTCGTCGTAAGTCACAACGCTGTCGCTCACAATGCGTGCATCGCGATAGCCGTTTTCGTTATATTTGTCGATAATGCGCTGCTTGTCGGCGACATAGTCGGCGGCAACAAATTTCTTTTGGCTGAACAGCTTGATAAGGCTGTTTTTTTCATTGGTTTTCTTCATGGTTCGCTTGATTTTACCATCGCTCAGCACTTTGTTGCCTTCAATATAAATCTTGTGCACCTTGATTTTAGAGTGTTTGTCAACGGCAATGTCTACAATCACTTCATTCTTTTTGCTCAAGTCTTCTTTTTGAATGACCTCGACCGTGGCTTTTTCAAAGCCCTTATCGTTGAAATACTTTTCAACGATCATCTTAATGCGATCGGCAATGTTGGGTGTCATTTGGTTGCCTACTTGAAGTCCCAAACGCTCCATGATGTCTTTTTTCTCACCACTTTTCATTCCCGTATAGTTGATTTGGGAGATGCGTGGTTGCTGACGCAGTTCAAACACCAGCCATGCTTTGTCGGCATGAGTTTTTTCGACTTTGATTTGCACCTTCGAGAACAAACCTTGTCGCCAAAAACGCTTGGCGGCATTCTTTAAATCGTCACCGGGAATTTCGATGCGTTGTCCTATCGACAAACCGGAATAACCGATAATGATGTAGTCTTCGTAGTTATCGACTCCATTTACTTTAATGCCAGCAATCTCATACTTTGATGGCGTTCCCGAGAAAATGACTTTGGGGTTATAAACCGTGTCATTGACGGTATAGGACTCTTGGGCCAATGCACCACCGGCCCACCCTAAAATTGTTACGAGAAGTAAAACAATCTTATATCGCATAATTTCAATTTTGTTCTTTTTCATTTTCAACTTGCTCGCTGGTTTTACCAAAACGACGCTCACGCGACTGAAAATCGACAATTGCTTCAAGAAATTCATCTTTGGAGAAATCGGGCCAGAATACCGGAGTGAAATACAGCTCACTATAAGCGATTTGCCACAAAAGATAGTTGCTGATGCGCAAGTCTCCTGCCGTGCGAATGAGCAAATCGGGGTCGGGCATGCCACTTGTGCTAAGGTGAGCCGAAACGGTTTCGTCGGTAATGTCGGCCGGAGCAAGAGTTCCTGCCTGCACTTCACGCGCCATTGCCTTGCATGCCTCTACGATCTCCCAGCGTGCCGAGTAGCTCAACGCCAGACACAGCACAAGTCCTGTGTCGCGAGAAGTTTCCTCGATGCACCGCATGAGCCGTTCGCGAGCATATTGTGGCATGCGATCTGCATCGCCAATCATGGTGAGCCGCACATTATTTTTTATCAAATCGGGGGTTTGTTGCTCAATTGCCGAAACCACAAGATTCATCAAATAGTGCACCTCTGCCTCGGGACGATTCCAGTTTTCGGTAGAAAAGGTGTAGAGCGTGAGGTATTGCACCCCTATCTCACTTGCGATTTCGGTGATTTCACGCACTGTTGTCACTCCGCTATCGTGGCCAAATGAACGCTCATGACCATGCTGTTTGGCCCATCGTCCATTCCCATCCATGATAATTGCCACATGGCGCGGAATTCTTGTTTTGTCTATTTTATCAATCAGCGACACTTTGTTTCAAAAAGTAATCAAGTTATCAAAAAATATAAATACACCCATCGTTGCATGTCAGTCCACATAGTGACACTTGACACAACGCTTGCTGAACTCGTAGGTCACGCTGAACATGCCCACCGAGTACCAGTCGGTGTTCTTGGCAAAGCCATGCTTGATGCCATTCAGGTCACTCAACCCGTCGATCCGGTCGCCCAACGTTTTACGCACCGTGAACTCGAAGCCAAGGTTCAACCTCTCTTTGACTTTGTATTTCAAACCGATGCCCATGGGAATATTCACCGTAAAATGAGTTCCTCCTTTGACCATCGACACCGTTGTTCCCAATCCCAACACCATGTAGGGTGAAATGCGCTTGTAGTTCTTGTACTTTGGTCCCATACCATAGTGCAAAAAATTAAATTCTGCCTGCGCTCCAAGGTCTATCAAGCTCGACTTAAAGTCAAAAGTCGCTCCACCGGGGAATTTTGTGTCGATGCTCTTGCTATCGCCTTTAATTCCCACATAGAGCAAGTTGCCTTTAAAAGCCCAACGGCTGTTGTTGATGTAACGCATGACAATTCCTCCTGCAACGCCCGGGTGACTGAACATGTTGCCGGTGTTCACATCGCCAAGATAACCACTCACACCAAGTGTAGGACCAAATTCAAATCGGTAGTCCTGCGCCATTGCGCCAAGGGTTGTAATCAACGCCATTAATATTGCAAATATTTTTTTCATCTATAATATAGTAAGCTTTTTGTTTTAATGCTATATAATAGAAAACGCAAATCAATGGTTAAAAGTATACGTGTGTGTCGCCGTGCATTGCAGCCCATTGTCACACCTTTAATATATCGGCTTGAATTGCAAGCGGAAGATTGCTCCTTTCCAAATGCTGTTGAGCACCGCGCCTTCAACATTCTTGCCGGCAGCAAGATAAATGTAGGGACAATCCCATGATGTAACCGGCTGCGAAATGCGACGTGGTGCTTTGTTGCGGGTTTCGTTCACCACAAAGGTCTGTGTGCCATAGAAAGCAGGAACATAAGTCGGCAATTGCAACGTTTTACCGGCAGTTTTCCAACTGATGCCTTGGTTATAGGAAACGTATGTGGTGGAGTTCATCTTTCCATCGTTAGCTTTTCCGCCCATGAGCAACCAAGCAACCTGCTTGGTGGTGCGACGCTTCACGGTATCGGTGCTGAATGTATAATAGGGAATGAGCACAGGCTCCTGAACGGCAGGAAGCGTCGAAGCTCCGTTGTCAATACGCCCCCAAGCATTGCCATCATATCCCCACACAGAGTTGGTCAAAGAGCCGGCTTTGGTAAATCCGCCCACGATCATGCTTTGCTGTTGCACCGTCCATGTGTTGGACGCTTGAACCAATGGAGAAGTTCCGCTAACGGGGAAAGCATCGGCCACCTTAGTTGGCACATAGCCTGCCATGCGCGGATATTCGTCATGCCGATATTCTCCGTCATTTAAAACGCCCAGCAATTTGTCGCCATAGGCTCCAATGATGCTGTGCCACGCTATCCCGCAATCGGTCCAATTGCCACCATTGTCGGTCGAAGTCCACAGTTCGCCTGTGGTGTCGAGCAGATAAAGAGCTTTGGAAGTTGCAGTGAATGTCGCAACAACCGGGGTAAAGGGGAAATTCAACATTGCTTTTGTCCATGTCTCTTGTCCGGGATTGGTTGTCGCAGACAGCACATACCCCGAATTATCGTTTATCAAGCATAAAAACAACTCGTTTTGACGCACAACTTTGGCATCGGCAATGTTGCCCGAAACGTTGGGCAAATTGCGTTTGTTGAGCATATCCCAAGCCAAGAGGTCGGGGTCTGCCTGATGCACATTCACTTTCACATCATAGGTGCATGTATGCTTTTTGTCTACCGAAGTTACGATCAGCTCAACTTTTCCCGTAAAATCTATGGAATCTGTTGTAGAACTGGTATAATCAAAAGTTGTGTCCTTCATCACCTTTCCTCCTGTCACGTGCAACTTAACTCCGCCCACGGCTGTGGGAAAAGTTACATCAACCGTCAATTTAGACACCTTTGTGCCCTTGGGCAAGGAATCGGCATTGTAGATCATCTTGCGGTTTTGATCGATCGTGAAGAAAACCGAATCGATATTATACAACACACTGTTGTTTTTACCAAGCTTGAATGCCGAGATCAATGTAGAAGATGCGCTTGCGCTGTAATAATTGTCGTCGCTGGCGGTCTTTGAATTATTCTTGTTACACGAACCGATAGTTGCCACCATTAGCAGGCACAACATGACGTATAGTGGAAATCTTTTATTCATCTAATAATTAAAATTTTCGCAATACTTTTTAATGTTGCAAATTTACAACAAATTTAAGAAAACTTGGGGCTAAAAACACCTTATTTGGGCGTAATCCATGCTTTTCTTGGTGTAAAATTAATATTTAAGAAGCAATCATAAATACGAATTTAAGATATTAAAGGGCAATCACACGTTTTTTACACCTTTTTAACTTGTGGAATGGCATCGTGAAACACATTTTTGCCATTATCTCCAATCGGTCATTAGAAACCGATTAGGGATTATCATGCACAACATGTTTTGAGGGGACAAAGGAGCAATACTACACAACTTTACACAACAATTCCATGACCGGTGCACATGCCGGTGTCAACAAAGGAGAAACATAAATCTATTTTTCGCCAAAGGTGAGTTTAATTTGCTTTTGCACCTGCTTGATAGCACCAACCATATATGCATGTTTTGTAATGCCTACATTACATGTTCCTCGGCAAGATGCAATGGGTCTTCCTGTCATATAGTCAATGAAATTAACGCCCACAACGGCTTCTCGTTCATCTTGTGAAGCAGCAAACTTAACCAGCAAAAGTTGTTCTTTGTCTTCCGGTGACAACGAGGGAATTTGCCTCTCTCCTATCACCTTTAACCGGGATTTTTCCAAAGCATTATACACACCAACTTCAACATCCATCAAATCGGCAGAACCTCCATAAGACATTACATCGACAATCGCCGCCACCTTATAGCGTTCAAGATTGACTTGCTCTGAAACAATAGTCTTGCCCATAGTACATGAACAAAGCACCAAGAATAACGCAGATAGAAAAAGAATGTTTTTCTTCATTTGTCCGTTTTTTACAAACAAAAATACTAAGTTATTTTTTCTTACAAAAAACAAATAAGAACAAAAATAAGCACAACACATAAACTGCTATGCAAGCAAAATTGATGTTCACACAGAGCAAATCCAATATGCTTGCAACAATCTTTTTTATTCTATTATGCTTTTTTCTCCATTGACAATATATGTTCCCTTCTGTAAAGCGTTAAAACTCATTACATTATTTTGTAAAACTTATTTATACGAATCCTTCAATATCTCCATAATTTCAGCGTGCGTCAGGGGGTGACGATCCTGCTGCACCAATGCCCCCATCACCTCGATGGCGTTAGTTGCCATGGTGGAGAATTCGTCGGGGGTAATGCCATAATCGCTCATCTTCAAGTCTTCAACCTCACAGGATTTCTGCAAAGCAACAAGTGCTTCGATGAAATCCTCAGGCCGGGTGGCATCCTTGTTTCCCATCAACTGTGCCAGGCGCACGAAGCGGTCATCGCAGGAGTGCCGGTGGATAATTGCAGAGAAATAGGCACGGCTAATCATGATTAGTCCGGCACCGTGGGGCAGTTGCTCGTGGTAGGCACTCAAGGCATGCTCAATGCTATGCTCGGCAGTACAGGCACTGCTATCCATCGAGTAGCCCGACATTGTGTTGGCAAAGGCCAAACGGGTGCGAGCTTCGAGGTTCTTGCCGTCGCGGTAGGCAATGGGCAGATAATGGGCAATATTCCGAATGGCTGTTTCCTGCACCATGTCGCTAAACAAGTTCGAGCGTTTAGAAGTGTAGCCTTCAAGCGAGTGGAACAATGCATCGAACGCCTGATAGGCGGTGAACTTTGGTGGCACTGTGAGCATCAGCTCCGGGTCAACAATGGCATACTTGGCACAGATGCTATATATGCCCATCTTCTCGTTGGTGTCGAGGTTGGTAATCACGCCACCCGCGTCTACCTCCGAACCGGTTCCTGCTGTGGTGGTGATAGCAATCCAAGGTAGCGGTTTTTGTGTCCATGGCTTGCGTCCGCCGGTGCCACTCAGTGCATATTGCCACAAATCGCCGGGATTCGTGGTATTCATGGCGATGACCTTTGCTGAGTCCATCACCGAACCACCACCCAGTGCCACCACGAAGTCGCAGTTTTCCTGCCGTGCCAGCTGTGCACCCTCCTCGATGGTGGGCTTAATGGGGTTAGCTTGAATTTTGTCGAACAGCACGTAGTCGACACCGGCTTTCGTCAGTTCTGCAACGGTGCGGTCAAGGTAGCCGTTGGCACGGGTCGAGACCCCATTGCTAATCACCAGCAAAGCTCTTCGGCCGGGCATCGGCAACGTGTGCAGGTTGTTCAACTGTCCTGCGCCAAAATACACATGCGTAGGAATGGGGAAATTATAGTTTAATCCTGTCTGTATCATAATCTTGTAGTAGTTTTGATTTAATGCGTCATTTTTAAATACTGAATAATTCTGCTACTTGTTTTACCATATTAGAATCCAAACTCTTTATAAACTCGTTGACAAAATTAAATAGTTAATAGTTTAATATTCAAAAATTGCGCATATCGGTATTTTTTAGTAGCTTAATCATCTCAAATATTTACTTAAAAACAAACAAATGATATGCACAACCTATTTGCAATATTCGGGAAATTTCTTGAGATATGCAAGGTTTTTCCTAAAAAAGAATGCACTAAAATAATTTCATCAACGAGTAAATTTAGTTAAATTTGCATCATGACAACAAAAGAAATCATGGCGCACATGAGCGCAGAACTGCAAGAGATTTATGATGAGCGTGAAGTGCAAGCCCTGGTCAATATTGCCATTGAAGAGGTTTTACATTACAGCAAGGTAGACGTAGTGTTACGAGGAGATTTTGAGCAAGACAAAGTGTTTGTTGAGCGCATGATGACGATCACTCACAAACTTAAAGCTCATGAACCTATTCAATATATTCTGGGCAAAGCCAACTTTCACGGACATGAATTCAAAGTCACTCCTGCCACTCTCATTCCAAGACCCGAAACCGAGCAATTGGTTGACATGATTGTTGATGAAAACAAGGCAAATGATTTAAACGTTTTAGATTTGGGAACCGGCAGCGGTTGCATTGCAATTTCGCTTGCTCGTGCATTGAAGTTTGCAGAAGTTACCGCCATTGACTTTTCGCAACAAGCATTAATTATTGCCCAAGAAAATGCCTTAAAACTGAAAGCAAAAGTAAATTTTGAGCAAAAAGACATGCTCACAATGCAACCTGATAAAGCAAAATGGGACATCATCGTGAGCAATCCCCCATACGTTTGCGAAAGCGAAAAAGCCTCTATGGAACAGCATGTGCTTGCTCATGAACCGAGCAGTGCCTTGTTTGTCTCCGACAACAACCCTTTAATATTCTACAAAGCTATTGCAAAATATGCCGGAAAGAGTCTCATACAGGGAGGAAAACTATATCTCGAAATCAATCAAAAATTTGGGAAAGACATCAAGACTTTACTCGAAAATTACAATTTTGATGCTGTGCGCATTATCAACGATCAATATGGTAAAGTGAGATTTGCAATAGGGAGTTTATCTAACTAAAATTACCACTCACTACTACATAAAAAAGTTTTTCAGGCTATTTTCCAGCTGTCGATGCACCGCTTTTCGAGTGAGAAGTTCACGCCAATCTTGAAGAGCTTGCGCTCATCGGCCTCAAACGGCTTGGCATAGCCTTTTTCATCAATTTGGTTGAGTGCCAGCTCGGCCGTGCCGTCCATGATGTAGACATAGTCGGTCGCTGAACACGCTCACTTTGCCAAACTTGGTCACACCGGTGAGCAGGGCAAAGCGAATGTAGCGGTCTTGGGTTTTGAGCACAGAGTAGAAAGCTTTTAGCGTACCTCTGAAATCGGCTTGAAGTTCCTCGTCGGCCAACGATTGCAATAGCGGTTTGTCATATTCGTCAACCAAAATAACCACACGCTGTCCGGTTTGAGTTGCCGCACGCTCCACAATGCC
>JBGYAB010000056.1:0-12419 GCA_041815985.1 Sodaliphilus sp.
ATTGTTGCTACTTCTTTGTCGAATTCTTTGCAAAAATCATCTGCTATACAGAAAATTTCGGTAACTTTGTCTTTGGTAATCATCGTCTATCGTTTTTGTAACTATTTGATTTATAACTATAAAGATACAAAATAATGGCGAGATTACCAACTTTTATTACAAGTTTCTTATCCCGAACTCAGGTTATTAGTTATACCAACAAAGCAGCAGCCGAACTAACCGAAAGAATGGCAACCAATGGATTGAAAGGTTATACATTTCATAAGTTAGCTATTGACATTATCGGCAAAACGACAGGTATAAAACCATCTATTTGCGACAATACCGATTCTTTATTTGTAGATATATATCACAAATTGTTAGATAAATCGTCTTTCAAGAAAAGTATAGTGGAATACTTTATTGATTACCAAACGAATGAAACCGATTGGGAGCAACGCAAGAATGAAAGACGGGAGCAATTATCAGAGCAAAAGAATGTGCAGCTAAAGGCTATGTTCCCCGATATGGACGGCAGAGCCATATATGTAAGAAGCGAGCAGGAACAAAAGATATGTTTTGTCTTATCTTCTCTTGGTGTAAAGTTCAGATATGAGGAACCATACGAACATCAATTAGCAGATGAGATGCACTCTCAATATCGTCCCGATTTCTCAATATATTTTGAGCAAGAAGGAGTAACCAAACGCATCTATCTTGAACATTTCGGAGTTGATGAACACGGGCTTGTTCCTGCTTGGTTCGCAAAAGATAAGGGTATAACCTACGAAGAAGCCAATCAAAAATACAATGATGGTATAACTTGGAAGAAAACTGCTCACGAGAAATTTGGTACACAACTATTAGTAACATCAAGTGCAGATTTCCATTATTCTGACATTAGGGATAAACTCCGTAAACTATTAGATGATGCAGGTGTGCCAATTCAAGAGAAAACTGATAAAGAGTTATACGATTTGGTGTTGCCAAAAGGTAGCAAGCAGGAGAAAGCGTTTATTCGCCTTGTAGTTACTTTCGTTACATTGGTGAAATCAAGTTGTAAATCAGTCAAAGAGGTTTTGAAGCAAGCCAAAAATGCAGATGATGAACGAAGTGTGTTTATCATCAAGAATATATTTCAACCTGTGTATGAACGCTACATAAATGCGTTAAGCAATAGTAACCAAATTGATTTTACCGATGCTATTCTTCAAGCTACTGAGATATGTCGTACTTCACACCCTGTTGAGTATGATTATATCATAGTGGATGAGTTTCAAGATATTTCAGTTGACCGTTACAACTTCTTGAAAGTATTGCGAGAGGGTAATCCTCCTGCAAAGTTGTATTGTGTGGGTGATGATTGGCAATCTATTTATCGTTTCTCGGGAAGTGATATGGCTCTATTCAATCAATTCCCCGAATATTTTGGAGCAACGGAGATAAACAAGATTGAAACTACATACAGGTTTGGAGAGCCTTTGGTTTCTTTATCGTCGAACTTTATACAACGCAATAAAGCCCAAATACAAAAGAATATCCATTCGTTCAGCTCAGAAATGAGAACCGAATTGGAATTCTATGCTTATGATAGACGAGATTACTGCAATACGATAGGACAACTTGTTGCTTCTATTCCATCGGATAAATCAATATTCCTATTGGGGCGTTACTCTTTTGATGATTACTACCTCTCTTTTATGTACCAATCAATTAAAGAGAGTAATAGATTCTACTATGTGATAGGAGGACGAAAAGTAGAGTTTTTAACCGTACATAAATCAAAAGGTCTTGAAGCGGATTATGTAATACTCTTACAATGCAATAAAGATACATACGGTTTCCCATCACAGGTGAGTGACGACCCAGTGCTTAACTATGTGCTCACTAAAAGCGACCAATTTCCATACGGAGAAGAAAGAAGATTATTCTATGTTGCAATAACAAGGGCTAAGATAAAAACGCTTGTATTATACGATAAGCATTTCCCGTCTGTATTTGTGGATGAGTTCTTGCATCCCAAAAAGGTGTCAGAAGAGAGTTATGTAAAGCACCCCAACGCTAACAAAAGATGGACGAGAGGTGCAGACCAATTTCTATTGAAATTACACAGCGAGGGTAAGAGCATTAAATACATTGCTGCAAAAATGGGCAGAAGCCAAACATCTATCGTTATGCGATTGAATAAGCTTAAACAATAACTACCATCGTTTTTTATGGTACGACATTGCTTGTATCGAATAATTCTATTACCTTTGCTGTATCAAGAGTTATCACATTGGAGCATAACAATGAAGAACTCAGAAATACGAACGGTTGCTATCTCGTTACCCAATTTTCAAGCAATCCGACCAACCGATTTATTCTAAGCGAGTTATCTTTTCTTGCAAAAGTTACAAAAAATAGTTGATAGAATTGAGCAAATTGTTGTTCAAGATTTTGTTCGTTGTTTTACATGTCGGTCACTATTGTGAAGTTGATAAGGAATAGTGTTTTTTTGCATGAGTTAGGACAATAGTCGTTTCGTTTTACAAAAAAAGACAACCAAATTTTTCAACGACAATCAAACAAACTCAGTGCGATCTCTAATGACCGATTTGGGTGAAAAAGAAGTGAGAAATACGGAGTTTTTTGCTTCTCTCTTCTCTCAAAAAAAAGTGAGTATTTTTGTTTTGTGTGGGCACATTTCGATCATTCGATGACGAAGTGAGGGTGTTGCTCGTCGCCATATTGTGGATTAAAAACAAATCCTTGAAATTCAAAGCTGTTCAGTGCACTTGGTTCAGCAATTCTGTGAATGATTATGTGCCGTGCCATGGCACCTCGGCAGGTTTTGGCATAGACTACCACAGTTTTCAGCTTGCCGTCTTTTTGCACCATGAATTGAGGCTGAATTACTTTAATTTCATCGAGCACACGTTGCCAGTCGAACAAATGCTCCATCTCTTCGGTGGCAAGATGCACCAGCACGCCGTCGTCGGCTTTCACGGCATCTATGAGCATTTGGGTGAGTCGTGGTTTCCAAAAGTGAAACATGTTGTCGCCTTGACCGGGTGCAAGGATGGCTTTTCCTTCCATGCGATAGGGACTGATAAGATCTAACGGACGAAGCAGACCGTAGAGAAACGAGGTAATGAACAAATGTTTACGGGCAAAAGCCAAGTCGGCATCGGTCATTGTATCGGCTTTTAATCCTTTGAATGCTTGTCCGTTATAAGCTAAAATGGCCGGCATTCGGTTTTCGGTGTCGAAAAAATGCAAGTATCGCATTTTGTTTTGAATGGCAATGGCCTTGTTACAATGTAGTATTTGGGCAATTTCATCGACCGGGCGCACACTCATGTCGGCGGCAAATGTGTTGGCTTCGTGGGCAAAAGTCGGTTGTGTGCATGTCAAGATTTTTCTTTCACATGAGTTGCGCATGATTTTGGCGCAAGCCAGTAGCAGTTGCATGGTGTGTAATGTGTTTTTGGGGAGTGAAGAAGAGGAAAAAGCCAATCGCCATGTTGTTGCAGTCGTGGCGATTGGCAATCTTGTTTTTTTAGTTTAAGAAGATCTGTTTGTCTCTATATCTTTGTTTTATTGTTATTTATCGACATTTTTTCTTGCCCTAACGTAAATGATATTGTTATCATCTTCTTCTGAAGAATGATCAAAGAGATAAAGTTTTTCATTTGCTTCTTTTGTAATGCGATAATCAAGAGTGTCTGATTTGGTGTTGCTTTTTTGTATAATCAGCTTGTGGTTTGAAGTCACGTGCCAAATGTAGTTTTTCTTTTTCCCCATATTACTTTTTTGTGTAGTCCACCATTGCATCACGCCCTCTTTTTCAAAGTTTATGTGATTGATTTCAGGATCATCAAATTTGTTTTCACTCTTTTCAATCCATTCTCCCACTAATTTTGGGTCGATGTTTTTGGGAGAGTCTTTGTCGTCGCCACACGAAATCATTAGGAATGGCATCATCATGATGCCGGTGAGAAGGAATAAGTATTTTTTCATAATCTTTGTTATAAAGAGGGAAACTTGTTTATTTTTTAATCCCATTTTGCCATGTGCTCCCTCAGTTGTGCACCGGGCAGGAGAATAACACCGGCAAATGTATGTAAAAAACACAATTCAGCAAATATTTTTATGGGCAAAATCGTATGCTTTTTCTATTTTTTATGTTTTGAATGATGCAAGTGTGTTGGGAGTGTTGTTGCTGTTTTGCTCGGTTTTTCTATGAAATTCGGTTCGGATAATTTGTTTTCGGTTGATGGAAAGACGCTGACGTTTAGTGTTGCAAGTTTGGGTGAGGAGCAACTTTGCCGTAACGCTTTTATGAGAATCGGCCGTTTTCCATTGACCGACATCAGCGAGAATGTTGAAAAAAATGTCCGAAAGTCTTTCAATTCAGCGTGAAGGAAACTCGTTGGTAGTATCGTGTGCAACGACTTGCGTACTTGAACTGTATGAAATCACTGGCAGGCTGTTGAGTAAGACCAAATACCCAAGCTCTTATGTTCAATCAATAGAAAATCTTCCCGGTGGAGCTTATGTTGCAAAGGTGATGGGAACAACCGGATCAACTTCGATGCTGTTCGTTCGATAGCCCAGCATGAGAATTGTGATATTTTTCAGGCAAAAAAAGTGGCTTATGCCTATTTTTTTGCTTTTGGATTTGTTTTATACTATTTTTGTCGATAAAATAAATATAAGCGATGTGAAAACAAAAAAGAACATGAAGACAATTGAAATTTCTATACCGAATGTCGATGCTTTGCCCGATGTCGCACGTCGGTTTATCGGCGAAATGGGCGATTACACGGTTTATGCTTTCTATGGAACTATGGGAGCCGGCAAAACGACTTTCATTAGTGCGCTTTGCCGTGAATTAGGTGTGGAAAGCGACCCCACCAACTCGCCTTCGTTTGCCATAATCAACGAGTATCGTAGCGACACAACAGCCGAACTTATCTATCATTTCGATTGCTATCGTCTCGAAAATGAACAAGAAGCCGAAGATATAGGTGCCGAAGACTATTTCGACAGTGGCGCACTGTGTTTTATCGAGTGGCCTGAACGCATCGACGGCCTGTTGCCCGACGACATGGTGCGAGTGGATATTGTGGTGAATGACGATGAAAGCCGTACGTTGAAAATGACATTCCCGGAGGATTGAACCATGCCACATTACATTCAACTATCGGAAACCAAGTCGACCAACAGCTATTTGTTGGGCATGGCAGGAACATTGCCGGGCGGAACGGTGGTCTACACCTATCGACAAACGGCAGGACGTGGGCAAAAAGGCAATAGTTGGGAATGTGAAGACGGCAAGAACTTGGCATTCTCGTTCTTACTCAAAAAGCCGGCATTGCAAGCAAAAAAGCAATTTTACATCAGCGAGGCTGTATCGCTGGCGGTGCTCGACTTTTTGAGCCAATACACCGACGGTATTAAAATCAAGTGGCCCAACGACATTTACCTGAACGACAATAAAATGTGCGGTATGCTCATTGAAAATTCTCTTGACGGCAAAGGCATTGCCCACTCGGTTGTGGGCATTGGCATCAACATAAATCAAGAAGTTTTTTTGAGTGATGCCCCCAATCCCATTTCGTTGAAGAATGCCACAAACCGAGACTATGACCTTGAAGCCTTGTTGCGCGATGTGTGTGACCGCATAGAGCAACTTTGCCGGTTTGAGGAAGCTTCGGAGCAAGATTTCAAGAAATTGCATGAACGGTATTTGCACAATCTCTATCGCAACGATGGCAAGCCTCACACGTGGCAACTCCCCGACGGAACACAATTTCAAGGAACAATCGTCGATGTTGCACCCGATGGTATGCTCGCCTTGCGACACTGCACCGGCGAGGTGCACAGCTATGCTTTCAAGGAGGTCAAGCACGTGATAGGTCGGGTTACGCTTTAACTCAAATTCTTGTCTGTGTTGCGAAGTGTTTTTGCACCGTCTTTCAAAAGAACAAGGATAGAAACATAAAAAAAAGATTTTATGATGAAAATTGCTGTATATTGCTCCTCGCGAGAAGGACTTGCCGATAGATTTGTGGCTACGGCCGAAGCTCTGGGCAAGTGGATTGGTTCTCATGGGCACACGCTTGTGTATGGCGGAGTGAAAAGTGGTCTCATGCACACTGTGGCACAGGCAACCCACGATGCCGGTGGCAAGTTGCTGGGGGTGGTGCCTGCGCGTTTCAAGCATCGCACCGATCCCATTGTCGACCAAGTGGTCGATTGCCAAGACTTGGGCGACCGAAAAACCATTATGATGGACAATGCACACCTCTTTGTGGTGTTGCCGGGCGGACTGGGCACGCTGGACGAATGGTTGAGCACTCTGTCGCAAATCATTGTCAATGAAAATGACGACCGCAAAATCGTTGTGGTGAACATCGACAACATGTATGGACCGCAATTCGACCAACTCAATGCTATTGCCAAGTCGGTTTTTGCCCGAGGCAAGCACATCGACATGTCGATTGGAGTGAGCAGTGTTGAGGAAATGATACAAGAACTCGATAAATTGAGCGCAAAACATGAAAAGTAGAGTATATACACTCACCGGCGATAAAGGAACAACATCGCTCGTGGGAGGTCGACGTGTAGACAAAGATGATGTGCGTGTCGAAGCCTACGGCACAATCGACGAGCTGAATGCCGCGGTGGGAATGTTATGCCATGCCTTGGAGCAGGAGAAGCAATCGGTGGATTTTCTGCGCAAGGTGCAGAACAAACTCTTTAACATCGGGGCATATTTGGCAACCGACAGCATTGCCAACGATGACAAACTGCCTGTTGACGGCCTTGCCGATGACGATGTGAAGGCCATTGAGAGCCACATCGATGCCATCGATGCCCGATTGCCGGCGTTGCATGCCTTCATTTTGCCGGGTGGTAGCCGGTTGGCATGCTTGTGCGATGTGTGTCGCACTGTCACCCGTCGTGCCGAGCGACGCATTGTCTCGCTCTCGAAAGTTGCGACAGTGAACCCGCTTGTGCTGCATTATGTGAACCGGTTGAGCGATTTTTTCTTTGTTTTTGCAAGATTTAACAATGTTGCCAATGAAAATACCGAAATTTATTGGGATAAAAACGCTTGACTTTTAAAATATAGTATTATTTTTGCCAAAATTTTATATATACACAGGAGGAACAAACTATGTATTGGACACTGGAATTAGCATCAAAGCTCGAAGATGCACCTTGGCCAGCAACCAAGGACGAACTTATAGACTATGCTATGCGTAGCGGTGCACCCATGGAGGTTATTGAAAATCTCCAGGAAATTGAAGATGAAAGCGAGGCCTATGAGTCGATTGAAGACATTTGGCCCGATTACCCAACCAACGACGAAGATTTCTTCTTTAACGAAGACGAGTACTGATGTTTTGGCTCGTCTCGTTGAGAAAGACGATTAAATGATACAAAATTAAAAAAGAGGACAGGCACTGTAAATATGCTTGTCCTCCGTTTTTTTGTCAAGGGATTGAGGTTTGCACCTTATTGCCCGGGAGTGGGAATGGCTTGTGCTTTGTATTTGGGCGATTCACCATATTGGTTGGCTGTCGGTTGTCCGTCTTGCAGACAAAGAATGAAAGGAATAAGACCGCCAATACCGCACAAGAAGTAGAAGAACATGAATGATCCGCTCTTGCCCACGTCGTGCAAGCGACGAACTTGTGCTGCAATAAGTGGCAGCAAAATTGCGAGATACAAGATGCCGATGATAACCATGCCGGTGTAGAAAATGGTGTCGGCCGATTCCGCACGAGCATATAACTCGGCTGTGTTGCCACCAGAAAGTGTTACATCGAATGCTTTAGTTTGCAGTTCTGCCACTAACCCCATTTTCCATTTTGTCAGCCAAGTCATGGCTGTCGATAAAACGATTGAAATGGAGTAGAACCACCAAAATTCGGAGCGACGCGCACGTCCTTTGAATGTTGCATACTTTTGAAAACAGATTTTGACTGCATCTACAAAACCTAAAGAGGGAGATGCTTTAACATTTTGATTAGTTTCCATCTTGATTAAAATTTAAATGAAATGATATTATTTTTTTAATAAAATGAATAATTCTATTCCTTTTTTTTCTATAAGATCCAGCTTTTATTTGGCATAGTGCTTATGAAAAGAGGTAAAATTTAGCAAAAAATGATAGTGCAAAGATAAATAAATTTAATTGAAAAACAAATAAAATATTATAAAAATGTTTTTTTGAGAGAATGTCTGTTTTTTCGTTTAACCCCAATCAGTCATTACCCCCCAATCGGTCTAATGACTGATTGGGGGGTAATCGTTTTTTTTCTTGTGCAATATTTAAACGATGCTACTTCTTCAATATTTTTCTAATTGTTTTATCGCTCATTTTCACGATATTTACTCCGGGTTGCATGTTGTTGAGCAAGTGTCCCATGGGGTTGTAGATGGCGACAATCGTGGGTGATGCGCTTTGAGAGGGAGCAATGCCGGTGTGCACTTGCTCAATCTTTGTTTCTAAACAGAGTTGTCCATCAAGGGCGATACCGCCCAGCTCGGCATCAAACTTTGCGCCTGCCGGCGAAATGATTTCGCATTCTTGGAGAACGAGTGTTGAAAATTGCGAAATGGCAGTGCCTCTTTGTCCTTCGGCCGGAGCAATTCCTTTGGCCTGAACTCGGGCTGCATTGATGAGCAAGTGCTCTTCTTTTTTATTGGTGCCGGCAATGCCTTTCCAGCCTTGGATTGCAAGACTGCAATGGTCGATGGTGAGCGTTTTGGCATTGCACACCCACACGCTTGTGTGCGTGTTGTTGCTACTCTTGCAATCGAGATGACCTCCTCCGTTAATATTGAGGTTGTTCCATGTTGTAATGGCACCTTTTGCCGTGTTGATGCGGTTGTCGCCTTGCAACGCGAGTGTGTAGTCGCTGTCGCCGTTGAACAGAAGTGGCACTTTGTTGCCGTTTTGGTAATTGATGGTGGCATCTTTGAGCGTGAGTGTGTTATTGTCGGCGTTGAAAGTCACTGTTCCGCCATCGTTCATCACATCGGTGGCATTGTTCGATGAAACACGCTTGTCTTTCACCCACACGCCGTAGAGAATGGCCGGCTTGATGGTGACAGTGCCGCAAATTGTGCCATCGAGTGCAATGGCACATTGCCGGGCATCGAAGTCAGCCCAGTGAGGGGCGGTGATGTCGCAGTTTTGCAATGTGATTTGAGAGAATTGTCTGATTCCTGCTCCTCCATATCCGTTTTCGCTTTGATGTCCTGATGCTGTGACGGTTGCATTGTCTATGAGCAGTTTTTCGGCCAAGAAAGATGTTCCGCTGATACCGTTGTTGCCATCGAGTGTAAGCGAGCAGTCGTGAATGGAGAGCGTTTTGCCATTGCGCACCCAAATGCCGGTAGACTTGTTGTTGGTGCTTGTGCATTTGAGTTTGCCGGAGCCATCTATTTTGAGGTTGCACAGCATGCTGATGCCTCCTCCTGCTGTGGAAATGGTGTTGTTGCCAATGAGATTGATGCGATAATCGTGGTCGCTGTCTTTAAACTCAATGGCGGCAGTCTTGCCGGTATTGGTGAGGGTGGTGCCGTTGAGCGTGAGTGTGCGTGAATTTACATCATAGCTCATGGTACCATCGCCCAAGATGTCGAGTGCTGCTGTGTTGCCGGTGAGTTGCTTGCCGTTGATAAACACTTTGTGAGGCGATACCGGCAATTGTGCGTTTGCCACCGAGGTGAGCAATGAAGTCATGAGTGCGATGAGCAGGAAAAAACGGTTGAAGGTGTGCATGATAAATGTTTTTTAATGATAAAAAACAGCCCCATCGGACATCGTTGCCTGGTGGGGCTGTAAAAGGTTTTCTCTTTAATGTGCTTTGCCGGTAGCTGTCGATAGCGTCGACTCGGGCGAGAAGACGATGCAACAGCTGCATGGCTTTGGTGTGGAGTGTGCGCTTTGTTACTTCAAAACGCCAAGTTTCTTGCCCACCTTGATGAAAGCGGCGATACACTTGTCGAGGTGCTCGCGCTCGTGAGCAGCCGATAGTTGAACGCGGATGCGTGCTTCGCCTTTGGGAACTACCGGATAGTAGAAACCTGTTACGTAGATGCCTTCTTCTTGCATGGCGGCGGCAAAGTCTTGACTCAGCTTGGCATCATAGAGCATTACTGCGCAAATTGCGCTTTGAGTGGGCTTGATGTCGAAGCCTGCTGCCATCATTTTGTCGCGGAAGTAGTTCACATTGTTTATCAGTTTGTCGTGAATTTCGTTGCTTTCTTTGAGCATCTTGAACATTTCGAGGCTGGCTCCCACGATGCCCGGGGCTACACTGTTGGAGAACAGATAGGGGCGAGAAGACTGGCGCAGCATGTCGATGATTTCTTGCGGACCGGTTGTGAAGCCACCCATGGCGCCACCAAATGCCTTGCCCAGTGTGCCGGTGAAAATGTCAATTTTGCCGTAAAGGTTGAAATGCTCTGCAACGCCATGCCCGGTGGGGCCTACAACGCCTGCCGAGTGCGACTCGTCAACCATTACCATTGCATTGTATTTTTCGGCCAGTTCGCATATTTTGTCCATTGGAGCTACATTGCCGTCCATCGAGAAAACGCCATCTGTAGCGATGAGACGGAAGCGTTGAGCTTGTGCCTCTTGCAGGCATTTTTCAAGTTCTTCCATGTTGGCATTGGCATAGCGGTAGCGTTTTGCCTTGCACAGGCGCACGCCATCGATGATAGAGGCGTGGTTCAGTGCATCGCTGATGATTGCGTCGTTGTCGTTGAGCAAAGCTCCGAAGAGCCCGCCATTGGCATCGAAGCAACTGCCATAGAGAATGGCATCATCGGTGTGGAAATAGTCGGCGATGGCTTTTTCAAGATCTTTGTGAATGTCTTGAGTGCCACAGATGAAACGCACCGACGACATGCCGTAGCCGCGTTCCTGCATCATTTTTATGGCACCATCGGTCAAGCGTTTGTTGTCGCTCAATCCCAGGTAGTTGTTGGCGCAAAAGTTGAGCACATCGGTACCGGGTTTAACCTTGATGGCAGCACTTTGCGGAGTTGTGATTTGACGTTCTTCTTTGTACAGGCCGGCAGCCTTGATGTCAGCCAGAGATTTCTGCAAATGTTCTTGAAATTTACCGTACATGATTTTTTTGTTTTATTGTTAGTGTATCAGTTGTTCATTTTTTTGTACAACCCTGTACATGCTGTACAAAGTTCTGAAAAAATCCTGAATTATCGATATTAAATTGTATTAAAATGTTGCTTTACATGAATAGTGCAACGAGCATGTAGAGCCAGTGTGCCACGAGGGCTGCACCAAGTCCGCCCACGGTGTGCGAGATAATCGCCTTTGAGGTGAGCTCGCGATAGCCCAGTGTGTCGAGCATGGCAGTGTGGGTGCTCAAAAAACCGCTCCAGCACATGCCTATGGCAGTGAACACTGCAATAGCATTGCCGTCGATCCAGCCTTGTGCCATGAAGTTGGGCACCAAACTCAATGCAGCTCCCACAGCTCCCAGAGCTGTGATGGGGAATGCCACTTGATGTGGATCGGTGAAGCCGAATACAGCTTCAAAGAATCCCGAAACATAGTTTGCCAGTTCGGGTAGCAGAGCGATGCCTTCGTATGCTGCACCTGTATAGTCTCCCGATTTGCTTGGCCCGAAAGTCAATATCATCACGAGTGAAGAGATGATGAGCACGCCCGGAATAATCGACACGCCCACGTCCACGCCCATGCGTCCGCCATCGAGTAGCGAATTGAGAGTGCGCAGGAACAACGACTTTTGCCCCTGTGGTGCTTGTTGCTCGGAGCTTTCGTCGTTGTTGAGAGTTGTGGTTTCAAGTTCAACGGCTTGTTCGGTTTTGTAGGCCGGGTAGGCCTTCAACACAAAGCGTTGCATCATGCGAGTGGAAATCACGCAACCCACAAATGCACCGGCCAACCCCACGATCGAAGCCCAAAAGAAGCCTTGCCCAATCATGTAGATGATGACAATAAGCCCCATGCCGAATGCTGTGCCAAAATTGGTGAGGGAGATGAATTGGAATTTCTTGAAATGCGAAGCAAAACGTCTATCCTTTGACAAGGTGATGATGGCCGGATTGTCGCTCAAGAAAGTCATGACAGCACCCAGCGATGCCATGCCGGGCAGGTTGAACAATGGTTTCATGAGCGGGCGCAACGCTTTTTCGAGCAAGTCTACCACGTGGAACTCTACAAAGAGTTTGCCCACGGCTCCGGTAATCACGCAGATGCTCATGAGATAAAAACACGTGTTGAGCAACAGGTCGTGGGCGGTGTGCATCACTGTGTTGAGCATGTTGGCCGCCCCCATTTGCCACCCTATCAGGGTGAACAGGCCTGCCACAATCAAGAGGCACAAGCAACCTCCCGTTAAACAGATCGGAAGAGCACACGTCTGAACTCCAGTCAC
>JBGYAB010000057.1:0-39893 GCA_041815985.1 Sodaliphilus sp.
AGCGCAGATGGTCAATGCCTACTATGCCCAACGAATTATTGACGTGTTCGAGAGGAACCCGAACATGCCATTAAATAAAGAAATTGTGAATGAGATATTTAGTTTCGCTGCTGACGCAGCATAAAAAATAACGGAGTATTGATCATCATATTACTTAGTTTTTAAATGATAGATTTAACGCTATGCAAGACGCAAAATCTATGTTTTGTTATTGGTCGGTTAACATGTACAAAGTTAAAACATTTTTCTCAATAAAAGAATATTTATTTACTCATTTTAACCCGAACCAGCTATAGAGAGCGAACTGATGTTTGGTTAAACCCAAATCGGTCATTAGAGGCCGCACTGATTTTGGTTGAATGTTGAACAAATTGGTTGTCTTTTTCCTACAAAAAAAGAGGGCTGGTTCGCACCAGCCTCTTATTCGTGTCTTTCAGTCTTAAATGAGGATTTTGGACAATACTTAACAATTTGGAATAATATGTATAGAAATAAACAAGCCTAAAACAATCTAATCTTATGCAAGAAGTATCACTCAGATACCCCTTATTTGCGATACAAAGTAAAGGCAAAAGCAATATCTTTGCAAATAAATTCTACAAACAGGCATTTTTTGTCGTTGAAAATGGGTTTAGTTGCGACAAACCCTATTTTCCGTTGATGGCTTTGAGGAGTGCAGCTTGTCCTAAATAGGAAATAAAGATGGCCACCTTGTTTTTAGTGCGCACATTCTTGTCGCGCAAGCAGGCATTGCGCAACCTCACAACGAGGTTCCAACTGCGGTATGACAACTTCATGTATTGCGCATCGTCAAGAGGAATGAGCCTCAACATGTTGAAGGCGGCACTAAGCAGGCGACTGCGCACCGCCGGCAGGTATTGAGGATTTTCAACGGTAATGCGGTTTTCCAAATCTTCAAGGATATCGAGCACATCGGCACGCTTCATCGAAAACCGTCCCATGATGCTGCCGGAATGCAAACGATAGCAATATAACCTTTCTTCTATCTTAACAACCGTTTCAACCTTTTGCAACAAAGGATAGTAAATGGCCAAGTCTTCAAATATTCTATTTTTGGGGAAACGCACTCCGTCAAACAGTTCACGCTTGAAAATGCGTCCCCAAGGAGAAGAATCAATATCTTTTTGATAAAAGAATGAAAGCATTGCCTCGTGCCGGTTGTAAACGACATGCCGTTCTTCGTTTGTTTTTTCTTCATCGAGGATCGGCAACGAACCTTCTCTAAAATTCACAAAACCGCAAATTGCAATATCAGCATTGTAGGCGATGAGTGTTTCGAGCAATCGCTCCACATAGTTTTCAAGCACCAAATCGTCGCTGTCAATAAATGCAACATAGTCACCTTTGGCAATGTCGAGTGCGGCATTGCGAGCTTCGGCAGGTCCTCCATTAGGCTGATGAACAACGACGAAGCGATTGTCGTGCAAAGCCCATTCATCGGCAATGCGACCGCTTTTGTCGGTGCTCCCATCATCTACCACCAGAATTTCAAGATTGCGATAGGTTTGCACCGCAATACTTTTGAGACATTGCGCCAAGTAAGCCGCTACATTGTAAACCGGCACCACGACCGATATGAGAGGTTGGTTGTTCATCGATTATTCTTAGGTTTTGTTGTTGCAAAGTTAGCAACATTTTCCCCTATTTCAAGCATAAGTTTTAAAAAAACAGCATTGCAGCATGAATGCACACAACATGAGAGGCAAAGGTCAACTACAGTTCGTCATTATCGGGCGAACTTTGGTTGATGCGCTTGCCTTGCTGTTTGCGTTTTTGGTTTGCACTCACTTGCTTTTGTTTTGCAATTCTTTCTTGTTCAGCCTTTTTAGCTTCTTCTTTTTCTTTGGCTTTGCGTTTTTGCTCTTCCCATTCTTGCTGTTTCTTTTTTTGTTTTTCAAGAGCTTCTTGATACTTTTTCTCATGCTCAAGGCGCAACTTTTCTTCTTTCAGCTCTTTTTGTCGTTTCGCCTCTTGCTCTTTTTTCAACTTGCGTTCAGCCTCCTTTTTCTGTTTAGCCTCCTTTTCAGCCTTTTTCTTGGCTTCTTTTTCGGCTTTTTCTTTGGCTTTGCGCTGACGTTCCAATTCCTTTTTTGAGGGCTGTGGCACTTGAGGTTCTTCCTTGGCCTTGCTGTTGCGACGTGGGGGTGGCACATTGCGCACGTCGGAAGCCACATTACTTCCTCTCAACCTTTTAGGATTGATGAGAATATCACGCAAAGAACAACCTTTGTTAAAGCGGCACAAGTCAACATAGTGGTCGATGCCGGCAATGCGCCCTCGTTCCGAAAACTGCCACAAAGTCCACTTGGCACCACCTGCCAAGCGTGGTTCTACCTTGGAGTAACGTGCAATAAAAAGTTGATATCCGCTGAGTTTTGTGCGCAAATAGGAATTATAGAACGAGCTTCCCGTGTAAATCATAGGACGGCAACCATAATGCTTTTCAAGCATTTGCGCAAAAAGCAATACGCTATCGGCCAACTGCGCTCCTGTGACACCGTTTTTAGTTTCAACATCGATGAGTGGAATCAAGTCTTGATCTTCGAGTTTCACTATGGAAGTAAAATTGTTGAACTGACGCTGAACAGAAATTTGCGGACGAAAGAAATGATAGCTACCCACCTTAATACCATGTTTGCGAGCGTTTTCGATGTTATAGGCATAGTGTCGAGAGCGGTAGGTTGCCCCTTCGGTCGATTTCACATACACAAACTTAATGTTCTTGTCTTTTGCAGTTGCACTCCAATCAATATCCCTTTGATAACTCGAAACGTCTATGCCGTCGTAAATCACCTCTTGAATGTTGAGCGTTTTGTCATCAATGTCGATTTGACGCTGGGCAGTGATGCCCTGCACCGAAAGAATGACCGTGAGAATAACAATGAAAAATGCTCGCATGAAAGTGTATTTATCGTGTTACAATGGCAAAGATAGCAAAAAAGGCGTATAAATACATCACTCCTCCTTTGAAAATGGGTTAAAAACTATAAACTCACTCAAAATGTTTCTTAGTCCGGCACTGTTGCTGTCATTGCCTATCATTGTTTTTTCTTGAAATACTTGCCTATTACCGGCAAACCGGCAAGCGGGAAATCTCTTTTCACTATGAATGCCACGAAAGCAACAATGAACACCGTGTTAAGCCCCAAGGCTTGCCATGCAACCATATTCTTGTTCACAAAAGTAATCATGCCAAAGAGCACACCTGCCACAAGGGTGTAAACGAAGATGTCTTTGAGCGGATAGTTGATGGGATAATACTTTTGCCCGAAAATGTAGCTAATCACCATGCTCACCGCATAGCTCACAAATCCGGCCCAAGCACAAGCCCAATAGCTGAACTGCGGAATGAGGAGAATGTTCACAGTGATGAGAACTACTGCCCCAATGCCCGAGAAATAGGCTCCCCAAATGGTGCGATCGGTGAGCTTGTACCAAAAACTGAGATTAAAAAAGATGCCGAACATGATTTCTGCGGCCATCACGATGGGTACGATTTCAAGCCCCTCCCAGTAGGTGCGCCCCACAATGTGGCGCAACAAGTCCATGTATCCCATCACACACAAGAATGCAAGCAAGGTGAAGATGATGTAGTATTTCATCGACTTGGCATAGGTGTCTTTATTGTCCTTATCCTGCGAGCGGCCAAAGACAAACGGCTCATAGGCATATCGAAAAGCTTGCGTAATCATCACCATAATCATGGCAATCTTAATGCAAGCTCCATAGATGCCCAATTGAGTTCTTGCCTCGGCAGTGCTGCCGTCATACACATAGGGAAAGATGATTTGCGAAGCAGTTTGATTGAGTTGCCCTGCCACTCCCATCACCAGTAACGGCCAAGTGTACTTGAGCATGCGTTTGCACAATGCCCCATCGAAGCCAAAGCGAAATCCTCTCAATTCTTTCCAAAGCAGAAGTAAAGTTGCCGCCGAGCAAAAAAGGTTGATGTAGAATACCCATGCCACATTGAGCGTAAAATTGCCGTCATAAATGCCCAGTGGATTAAACTTGAAATAAGGAAAAATCACAAGATACAACAAGTTAAGCAAAATGTTCATCGAAATATTGGCCACTTTGAGAGTGGCAAATTTCCATGGACGGTGCCGGCAACGCAAAAATGCAAACGGGATTGCGGCAAAGGCATCGATGGCTACTGTCACATACATGACCATGATGAACTCGGGATGATCGGCATAGCCCAGCCAACCGGCAATAATAGGGCCAAAAAGAATGACAAGAACGGCAAACAGCAACGATGTTGCTCCCACAGTCTTGAGCGTGGTGGCATAGACAGAATGAGGGTTCTCTCCTTCTCTGTTCATGAACCTGAAAAAGGTGGTTTCCATGCCAAAGGTGAGAATGATGATGAGCAACGCAACATAGGCATAAACATTGGTGATGATGCCATATTCACCGCCCGAAGCAGCGAACTTCACCGTTTGGATAGGAACTAACAAGTAATTGATAAAACGCGCCATAATACTGCTCAATCCATAGATTGCAGTATCTTTAGCCAGAGATTTCAAATTTGCTGCCATAAATCACAAGTGTTGAACACTCAAAATCAATTGTCCGTTAAATATCGATACTTAAAGCCTTTTTGCCATTATTTTTAAAACTTAAACAAGCTCCCTTCTTGTTCAGGGAGTTCTCTGCGCAAGTGGCGATAGGCCTTTTCGGTAACCTCTCTGCCACGGGGAGTGCGATTGATGAACCCCTCCTTGATGAGATAAGGTTCATACACCTCTTCCACAGTGCCGGTATCTTCGCTCAAAGCTGTGGCGATAGTTGAAATGCCCACAGGACCACCATTAAACTTGTCGATGATGGTGAGCAAAATTTTATTGTCGATTTCATCGAGGCCATACTTGTCGATATTCAATGCCTCGAGTGCATAGCGTGCAATGGCGGTATCTATCTTACCGGAACCCTTAACCTGCGCAAAGTCGCGCACACGGCGCAACAGCGAGTTGGCAATGCGTGGCGTGCCGCGGCTTCGCAAAGCGATTTCAAGTGCCGCATCATCGATAATAGGAATGTTGAGCAACTTGGCCGACCGTTTTACAATGCCCACCAATGTTTCATGCCCATAATACTCCAAATGCGAATTGATGCCAAACCGAGCACGCAACGGCGAGGTGAGCAAACCGCTGCGAGTAGTCGCTCCTATGAGGGTGAAAGGGGCGAGCGACAACTGCACCGAGCGGGCACCGGGTCCTTTGTCAATCATGATGTCGATGCGGTAATCCTCCATGGCACTGTAAAGATATTCCTCAACTACCGGACTGAGGCGGTGAATTTCGTCGATAAACAGCACATCATTCTCTCCAAGCGATGTGAGTATGCCGGCAAGGTCGCCGGGCTTATCGAGCACCGGGCCCGATGTAACTTTGAAGCCCACACCAAGCTCATTGGCAATGATGTTGCTCAATGTGGTTTTTCCCAATCCCGGAGGTCCATGAAACAACGTGTGATCGAGTGCCTCGCCACGCATTTTAGCCGCTGTCACAAACACACGCAGGTTTTCGATGATTTTATCTTGTCCGGCAAAATCACTAAACCGCATGGGACGCAAGGCTTTTTCGTAGTCTTGGTCACTCTTCAACCGTTCTGCTCTGATATCAAAATCTTCCTCCATAATGCGATGTACTAACTTGCAAAAGTAGTAAATTATTTCAAGCTGTTCAACCCTACACCCAAATTCCTCAGAACAATCGCCTCAGAATAACTCGCAAGACCTTCCGAATGAGCAAATGAAGATAAGAATAATTGTTTTTTTAAGAGTTTTTAGAGTAAAGTGGCGAGAAATTGATAACTTTGCATTGGATTGCATGATTTTTCTCTTATGATTGAAGCAAAAAACATTATCAAGCGGTATGGCAACCTGGAGGTACTCAAAGGCGTGAGCGTTACAATCAATGATGGCGAAATTGTCTCGATTGTCGGACGCAGCGGTGCCGGCAAAACAACTTTGTTGCAAATCATAGGCACACTCGACAAGCCTGAAAGTGGCAGCGTGACCTACAATGGCACCGATGTGCTGAAACTCAAAGACAAAGACATGGCTCACTTTCGCAACAAGAACATAGGCTTTGTGTTCCAGTTTCATCAGCTGTTGCCCGAGTTCACCATGCTTGAGAATGTGGCAATGCCTGCTCTCATTGGCGGCACCAAGCGCAGCGAGGCTTTTTCGCGTGCCAAGGAACTGCTCGACTACATGAAATTGAGCGACCGTCTTGAGCACAAGCCGGCACAGCTCTCGGGCGGAGAATGCCAGCGTGTGGCAGTGGCTCGAGCGTTGATCAACAAACCGGCTGTAATTCTTGCCGATGAACCATCGGGCAGTCTCGACACCGCCAGTAAATTAGAGTTGCACAAACTATTTTTCAACTTGCGCGACGAAATGAACCAGTCATTTGTGATTGTGACCCACGATGAGAGCTTGGCAGGCGACACCGACCGCGTGTTGCGCATGCGCGACGGAATGATTGTTGACGAAGAACAGACACAAAAGGCATAGAAACAATGAAAAGACTGTCAATATATTCCATTGTGCTGCCGGCACTCATCCTATTGAGTGTCAATGCCTGCACCAACGGCAGTCAAGAGCCGACTGCAACGGTAAACTATCGGTATGACATGGTGACCTACATGGGCTTTGCCGACGGCATTAGCCGTTTTGAGTACATCGGACACAATGACACGGTAGCCATTACTTTGCTGGCAAGCAATTTAAAGAAACCTGCCAACATCAAACCCGGGCAACGCATGCTCTTGCATTACAACGTTGTCGACACACTCGGAGCAAATGTGTGCAACATCGAAGCACAATATTACAATGCCAACGTGGTAAGCGACTCATTGCGGGTGAACTCAAAGGAAATTGAGCACTATGTCATGCACCCCATGAGGTTGCGCAGCCTTTGGCGCACAGGCGACTACCTGAATGTGCGTGGCGAAGTGGAATATACCGGCAAATCTCGTGTACTCTGCTTGATGGTCGATCGCAACACTGTCGATTGCGACACGGTGCATTGCTATTTGGTGCACGACTTGCTGGGTGCCGACAACACAACCTACTTTTGGCGCAAATTTTATGGCTCGTTTTTTGTAGGCAAAGTGTGGAAGCGCAAAAACTGTCGTGTCGTCAGAGTGCACTTCAATGATGAGATTTTTCCAAAAATCACGCATCGAGATTTTGCAAAAACAACTGATTACTAATATTAAAATTCAATAAAATGGCAAACGACAACAACCAAGGACAACAAATTCAAATCGAAGTACCTGCCGAAGAGATGCAAGGAAAATATGCCAACTTGGCAATGATTACTCATGGACCAAACGACTTTTTTCTGGATATGATTCTCATGGCTCCCAATATGCCAAAGGCACGTGTGCAAAGTCGCATTATCATGACTCCCGAAAATGCAAAGCAACTGCTCAGTGCCCTGGCGCAAAACGTACAAAAGTATGAGCAGACCTTTGGAGAAATCAAGCCTCACATGCCACGTCCGGGACAACCCGGTACCGACGGAGTGATAGACTTTCCGTTGCCCAAGGGACAGGCTTGATCGTTCGAGAGGTTGTGACACTCCACAGTGGGCGCATCTTTTCAACGGTCTACTGCTTTATTTAATTTTTCAGAACAATGGAAAGCAATTTGATTATATATAACACACTCACCCGACGCAAAGAGATTTTCAAACCGCTGACACCCGGGCGGGTGGGCATGTATGTGTGTGGTCCCACCGTTTATGGCGACCCTCACTTGGGGCATGCACGTCCGTCAATCACATTCGATGTGCTATTTCGCTACTTGAAGTTTTTGGGCTACAAGGTGCGCTATGTGCGCAACATCACCGATGTGGGACACTTAGAGCATGATGCCGACGAGGGCGATGACAAGATTGCAAAAAAAGCACGTCTCGAACAATTGGAACCCATGGAGGTGGCGCAATTCTACACCAACCGCTACCATGCGGCCATGAACGCTCTCAACGTGCTTCCACCCAGCATCGAACCTCATGCCACCGGGCACATTATCGAACAAGAGGAGCTTGTGAAAGAAATCATGAGCAACGGCTACGCCTATGAGAGCAATGGCAGTGTGTACTTCGATGTAGAGAAGTATGACAAAGATCACAAGTATGGCGTTCTGTCGGGACGCAATCTGCAAGACATTGTAAACAACAGTCGCGAACTGGCCGGCGTGGGCGAAAAGCACAATCAGGCCGACTTTGCCTTGTGGAAGAAAGCTCAACCCGAGCACATCATGCGCTGGGCATCGCCATGGAGCAGTGGCTTCCCGGGCTGGCATTGCGAGTGCACCGCCATGGGACGCAAATACTTGGGCAACCATTTCGACATTCACGGAGGCGGCATGGATCTTGTGTTTCCTCATCATGAATGTGAAATCGCGCAAGCAGTCGCCAGCCAAGGCGATGAAATGGTCCACTATTGGATGCACAACAACATGATTACCATCAATGGGCAGAAGATGGGCAAATCGCTGGGCAACTTCATCACGCTCGAACAATTCTTCAATGGCGAGCACAAGAGTCTTGAACAGCCTTACAGTGCCATGACCATACGCTTTTTCATTCTGCAAGCCCACTACCGTGGCACTGTCGATTTCTCCAACGAAGCATTAAAAGCCGCCGAAAAAGCCTATGAACGCATCATGGACGGCTGGCACAGGCTGAATGAATTGAAGGCAGGCGACACGACTACGGCAAAAATCGAGAATTACCGTGAACGTTGCGCCGATGCCATGAACGACGATCTAAACACTCCCAACGTGATTGCAACGCTTTTTGAGGCTTGCAAGGTCATCAACCAAATTAACGACGGGAAAGCAACAATAGCTCAAAGCGACCTTAACGAGTTGAAGAGTGTGTTCAAAGACTATCTTTTTGATGTGCTTGGCGTGCGCGACGATGCCGCCGGAGGCGATAGCATGAATCTCGAGCCATTTAAAAAAGCCGTTGACTTGTTGCTTGAAATTCGCAAGAATGCAAAAGCCAACAAAGACTGGAACACCAGCGACTTGATTCGCAACAAAATGAACGAAGCCGGATTTGACGTAAAAGACACCAAAGATGGTTTTGAGTGGAAAATAAAATAACCTTTTACTTTCGATAACACTCTTTCATTTTCATGAATAAAACGAGGCTGTGCAAAAAAAATGACGCAGCCTCGTTTCATTTATTGATGATAGCAATCTATCTATCGAAGATTCAAAGGTATTTATCGCCAAAGGCCGTTTTCACCTCGTTCACGTAGGTGCGTATTTTTTGCTCATCACTTCGTGGCACAATGAGCAACACATCGTCGGCATCGGCAATAATGTAGTCGTTCAAGCCCGATGCCACAACCAGCTTGTTGCCCTTGACTGCCACCACATTGTTCTGACTTTCAAACATGAGTGTTTTGCTGTTTTGCACCACATTCCCATCTTTGTTCTTGGGCGAGATATCGTAAAGCGCACCCCACGTTCCGAGGTCGGTCCAACCAAAATCCACCTGCTCCACACACACGTTGGGCGACTTCTCCATAACAGCATAATCTATCGAAATACTTTGGCATGTGGGATATTCCGCTTCGATAAACTGTCTTTCTTGCGGAGTGGCATAAAGTCCTTCACCCTTGGCAAAAAGTGATGCCACGTCGGGAGCATAGCGACTCATCGCTTCTAAAATTACGTTCACGTCCCAAAAGAACATTCCCGAATTCCAGTAGAACTCCCCGCTTTCGACAAAAACCTTTGCCAATTCAATATCGGGCTTCTCGGTGAATGTCTTAACCTTGCAAAAGTCATCGTTCACGCAATCGCCAATTTGAATGTAACCATAGCCCGTTTCGGGGCGATTGGGCTTCACGCCGAAAGTGAGCAACACATCATTTTTGTCGATAAACTCAAAAGCCTTGATCACACACTTGCGAAACTCCTCTCGGTTCAAAATCAAGTGATCACTTGGTGCAACCATGATTTTAGCATGAGGGTTCAACGCCTTGATGTGATGAGCTGCCCAAGCGTTGCTAGGAGCCGTGTTGCGCAAAGCGGGCTCAAGCAAAATTCGGTCATCTCCTATTTGCGGCAACTGCTCTTTGATGAGGTCGGCATACAGCTCGTTGGTGAGCATGAAAATGTGTTCCGGCGGCACAATGCCCTCCAAACGGTCGACGGTGAGTTGTAACAACGTCTTGCCTGTTCCGAGGAAATCTATAAACTGCTTGGGTTTGTCGGCACGGCTATAAGGCCAAAAGCGGCTACCAATGCCACCGCACATAATCACGCAATATCTGTTGTTATCCATGAAAGACTGTGTTTTATAGAAATCTGTCAATTAGTTCTGCTAAAGTAGCATTTTTTTTGCGAATTATCCGGTATTTTGACAAATATTTGAGAATTAACGTCTTTTTCTCATTTTGTTTTTCAATTTAGCTTAACCACGACTTCCTGCATATATGATTAAAACAAAAAGGGCTATGAGCAAGGCAATAACAATGTAGCAAATGATGCGCACTGTGAGGCTTGCAGGCTCTGAGGCAAAATCTCCGCTAATGAACTTGGGCATATACTTTAATCGTTCGATGTTAAGTTCATCAATCACACGTTCCTCCTGCTCAACTTTCTTTTCAGAGGCTTCGTGTGTCACATTCGACCGATTGCCCAATGCAGTCGGTGATGCTTTGGCATGTTTATCCACATCAAATTGCAAAGATTTGCCACAAAACGGACAAAAATTCAATTCAAAAACCGGTAACGACTTACCGCAGTGATGGCAGAACAGTTTTTTGTCTTCTCCGCTTTTCTGTTCCTGCTCGCGACCGGCAATGCCCGAAAGGTTCACTCCGGTAGGGAAAAAATCGCCAAGACATTGAGGACAAATCACAACCTCGTTGCCCGAAACCAATTCTTCGGGCGACATGTTCACAATCTTTCCGCAATGTGGGCATTTCAATTCCATAGCACACTTCCTTTTTCTTTGCCGTGGCAAGAAACCGGGCTTCATCAATTGCTCAATTCCAGAATACGCAAATCAACGCTCCGTTAAACAAATCAATTCACAAAGATAATGCAACTCCTTGCTAAAATCAAATTTATTTTATTTGAATTTACGGTCATAATCTTGGGCATTTTATGCCAAAATCGTTTATCTTCGCATCGGCAGTAAATTTCTTCTTTTTTTTGATAAAATAAAAAACAAAAACGATGCACTATATCAATCATTACAACTCGCCCCTCGGCGGCATTACTCTTGCCTGCAACGACAATGCACTGACAGGACTGTGGTTCGACGAACAAAAGCACTTTGCCGACACGTTAGACACAGAGCACGAAACTCGCCTCGTTCATGTGCTTGAAGACGCCATGCGTTGGCTCGATATTTATTTTCAAGGACGTGTGCCCCAATTCACTCCTGCCTTGGCTTTGCCACACGTTTCACCCTTTCGTCGGCGTGTATGGGAGCATCTTCTGCGCATTCCCCATGGCAAGGTTGTCACATACGGGCAACTTTCGCAAGCGATTGCTCACGAGCAAGGTCTCAAACAGATGTCGGCACAGGCAGTTGGCGGTGCAGTAGGGCACAACCCCATTTCGATCATCATCCCATGCCATAGGGTTGTGGGAGCCTCCGGACGGCTCACCGGCTATGCCGGAGGCATTGAGAGGAAGCGAGAGTTGCTCAAACTGGAAGGCTTTGAAGGAGAATTTTTGCCTTTTCAACAGTAAAAAATGGCAAAAGAATATCAGAGGGCAACTTTACAAGTTTTTGCTCCTATTTTCACAACGTACACACCCTTTTGCGGAACTTGAATCACTCTATCGGAAATACCTCTGTAAATGAGCTTTCCATCAATGCCATACACAGTTACAACAGTTTCCTCGTCTGTTCCGCTGATCATGATTTTCTCATCAACGACCATGACTTTTGCACCATTTTCATGTACATTGTTCACGGCTGTGCTTTGAATTTCCTGAATGTTCTTAAAGTGTTTCCAACCATAGGTGGTCTGATAGGATTGCACTGCTCCCTTGGGTACATACAGCGTAGCTTTGTCGTAGGTGTCGTCGGTGAAAACATAGCGCATGTCGATAATTGCAGTTTTTGCCGCTATCGTATTGAGTGAAGTAATGGTGGCAATGTTTGTGGTTGTGCCCGAAAAAGCTTCATCGGCAATGCTGTCTACTCCTGCTCCAATAGTAACGGTGGTGAGTTGTGAACAATTGGCAAACGCATAGCCGCCTATCACCTTAACACCATTGCCAATGACAAGGGTTTTCATGCCTGAACATTCTTGAAAAGCAAGATCTCCCACTTTTGTCACCAAGGCCGGAACTTCTATGGCAGAGAGTGCAGAACATTCTTGAAAAGCAAGATCTTCGATCGTGGTTAAACTCTGTGGCAACTCTATGTTGTCAAGTGAAGAGCAACCGCAAAACTGCGAACGCCCGATGCGAGTAACCGAAGGAGCAAAGGTTACTTTTTTGAGACTTCTCACATCTAAAAAAGGAGAATAGCCATGCGCCTTGTCGGTCGCATAAAGTATGTTGCGTCCCAAGTGCAAGGTTTCAAGAGCGGTTGAAGTGAACAACCCCTTTTTTCCGTCGTTACTGCCCAGTTCAATGGCAAATTCTCCATTTTGCAGTTCAACGGTTGCAAGTGCCTTGCATTGCAAGAAAGCGTTGTTGCCAATGCTCAACACAGAATTGGGAATAGAAACCTTGGTGAGCTTGGAGCAGTTGCTAAAAGCCTTTTCTCCAATTTGAGTAACGGTGAATTGTTTTCCTCCATGATTTACCATGCCGGGAATGTCAACCACGCCCTCATAGTCTGTCTCGCCTTTAACCACGGCACAAGTTGCCTCGGTTTCAGAAATAGTTGTGTAGTAAATGCCGTTTTCCTTAAAATCTTCGGCATTAACGCTGATACTGCACACAAAGCATGCTATTGCGAGCAACGAAAAGTAAAATTTTTCTTTCATAAATTGTTATTGTTTAAAAAATCGTTTTTCTATATTCTTTACACCAAGCTGTTTTTTCGTCCAAGAATGAAAGGTGTGAGATGTAGCAAGTCAAGCACTTTGCAAAGTCCCAAACAACCGACAATGCACACCGACAAAGAGAGGAGAAGAAACAGCAAGCGTGTGGGGTCGAAAGAGAGGAAGGGGATAAACGCCTTGCAACAAATGGTGAAAATGGGAGAAAAGATGTATAACACAAGAGAATTTCTGCCCAAGAACAGCCATAGTCGCCGCCACGGCACATGTGGGAAAACGGCAAGTGAGAGCGAAATGATAAAATAAACAATCATAATGCCGCCAACGGCAGCCTTGTTGAATGCAGAGGGCTGGAAAAACAACAGAGTTAATGCCGGCAATGACCACCAAGAAGCCTTGAACACGTCGAGAAAGTTCATTTTGGCATTGCGCACAACGACCCCGAAAAGAAAATACATGGCGCATGAAAAAGAAATCAACCCTATCGCCGACAATGCATAGTAGGCAAGTCCAAGCATGATGGCACGAGACAGCAACGACGCTTTTACCCTCCGGAACACAGCATAGCACAACGCACTGCAAATTACAATCGTGTGCAAATACCAATACGGCCCCAGTGGGTGCAAAATGAGCTTGTCGAAAAACAAGACAACATTGAGGTTGGGCACATGGTCTCTCACCGGCAAGGCCGATGCCATGAGCACATAGCCGGCTTCCATGACAAAGTAGGGAACGAGATACCACAACAGCGTTTTACAGAATTGGCCGGCAGATTTGTTTACATTGGTCAAATAACCCGACAAAAGTAAGAAACCGGGCATGTGGAAAGTGTAGACAAACTTTTTTACATAAGGATAGCCATCGCCAACATACACCAAATGAAAAGAAATCATCAAGACGATAAACAAGCATTTGAGGAAATCAAGTTCCTCAACCCTGCTTTTGCTTTCGCCATGTAGCGTGGCAGTGAAATTGGCTTGTGCATTTTGCCTTTGTTCATGCAACATGGTTGCAAAATTAATGAAAAAAATGCACGAAATCAATGCCGGCAAACATTTTTCATGCACAGCACAATCTTGCGAACTTTTAATTGCCCCATCGGCACATAGAAAACGGTGGTCAGAGTTTTTGTCCGGTATCGTTGCGCCATGCCACAGCCGAACGGTTGAGTTCTTCGCGAGCGGCATCATATTCCCGATCAAACGCTTCAGGGCCAAACTCTCGAGAAGAGTCATCGCCACGCAATTTCAACAGCTGTTCGTTGACAAGTCGCGCTTTTTCACGCTCATCGATGATTTGATAAATAACCATTTTGCCCGAGAGTGCACGCCTCATTGCATCGGCATTTTGAGAAGAATTGGCAATCATTTGGTCGCAAGTGGCAATTGCTCGATTGGCACAAAGGTGCATGGAATCGGTTTTGCCCTCAATCATGTATTTCCCGGTATAAAACTGCAAGCGCACAAAGTCGTCGGGATCGTCGTTCAACAACGACTCTTGCAACCGCATTGCTTCCTTCATGTGCCCCATGCTTGCGAGCAGTTGGGCGCGAGTGAGCGTCTGTTGAAATCGTCCCTCTTCGGTCGCATCTATTTTCTCTAAACTGTCGTTGAGTTGCAAGGCTTGATTGAGGGTTTCGGGATTCTTGTCTTCTTCATACTCACTCATCAAGTCTTCAATTTCTTGATTAATGATATTGACTTTGGTGCTGTCGTTGAGTGGCAAAACAACCTTGTCGGCCGATGAATTTTCGGCAAAATGGTCGTTGCCGCCACTGTTGCAACCGCATAACATCAACACAAAAAACGAAAAAAACAATGCATGTCTTTTCATCATCATTTCAGTTAACTCTTTGAAACCGGTAGTGCAGGCAAGTCGATAAGCTATTCACGGCTTGTCGCATCTTGCAATTTTGTTACGCAAAATTACTGTTTTATTCAGTTCAAGCAACATCTTTTCGGAGCTTTTTTAAAAATAGTGTTCATTTTGTTTTTTAATTTTGATAATAACTATTAATTTTGCAAGCTGAAACAAGAAAATTAATTTAGTTATTAAATACATTATGGCTAAACAGGAAAAAGCAAACAACACTCGCACATCGCTTGAAAGCGTGAACGACTCGCTCTCATCGCTTGAGCAAAAAGTTGAAAACAACAAAAAAATCATTTATTGGGTGATTGGCGCAATCCTTGCAATTCTTGCGGTTGCAGCAATCTGGTATGTCGTTCGCCAAAATGGAGCGAAAGAAGCAACAGAGCAAATTGGCAAAGCCGACATTGCCTATTTTATGGAAGGCAAAGCCGACAGTGCGGCCACAATGTACAAGAAAATTTTTGACAACAACAGCTACAAGCCTGCCAACCGTGGTGCAGAAATGTATGCAGTAAACCTGTTCAGTGCCAAGAAATATGCCGAAGTTATCACTTATTTGGAAAAAGCAGATGCCAACGGAAAACTCATCGGTCCGGCTCACAAGTCACTGCTTGCCGATGCCTACATCAACATCGACCGCAAGGGCAACAAAAATGCCAAGGCCGACGACTACAGCAAGGCTCTCAACCTCTATGACGAAGCCATTAAAATGGCCGGTGACAACCAAATGTACACTCCTATTTTCATGCTCAAAAAAGCAACTGTGTTGCATGCAACTTCAAAATATGAAGAGGAGCTGAAAATTTATGAAGACATGAAGGAAAACTTCCCTCAATATGCCTATCAAGTTGTAAACATCGACAAGTATGTTGAACGCGCCAAGGCTCTTCTCGGCAAATAAAATTGTACCCTAAATTTTTTTCATAAAGTATTTTTTTTTAAAGAGGCTGGACTTGGTGTTCAGCCTCTTTATTAAGAAAATACCTGTTTTTTGCCCATGTCAAAGAAAAATTGCTCACGGTCATGAACTCTCAGCATTTTTTTGCATTTTGAGGCATTGTCACTACATTTGTAAACAAAAAATAAAACAATATTGCAATGAAACCAATTTACAAGCGCATTTTGCTCAAACTTAGCGGAGAATCGCTCGCCGCCGGACAAAGTAGTGGCATCGACACACAACGCGTGGCCGACTACTGCCAGCAAATCAAGACAATTGCCGATGCCGGTGTGGAAATAGGCATCGTGATAGGCGGTGGCAACATTTTTCGTGGCTTGAAAGGAGCCGCACAGGGCTTTGATCGCGTGAAAGGAGACCAAATGGGAATGTTGGCTACGGTCATCAATTCCTTGGCTCTATCTTCGGGACTTGATGCAGTGGGACAGGCCTCGCAAGTGTTCACCGCCATCAACATGTGTCCCATTGGCGAACATTACACCAAGTGGCGTGCAATCGAAGCCATGAAACAAGGCAAAGTGGCCATTATGTCGTGTGGCACCGGCAATCCTTTTTTTACAACCGACACCGGTTCGTCGTTGCGTGGTATTGAAATTGAAGCCGATGTCATGTTCAAAGGCACTCGTGTTGACGGTGTGTACACTGCCGATCCCGAAAAAGATCCCACAGCAGTGAAATTCGACAAAATCACATACGACGAAGTGATTGAACGGGGGCTTAAAGTGATGGACATGACGGCCATTATCATGTGCAAAGAGAACAACTTGCCAATCCACGTTTTCAACATGGACACCAAGGGCAATCTGCTCAAAGTGATGTCGGGAGAAAATATAGGCACAGTCGTTTACAATAAATAATCTCAATTCGATCTGTTTTTCAGCGTTCTGTCATTGATCGCGACAAAAGGTTAAGTATTCCTTAACTCCATAGCGGTAAGCCTCTTTTGAGACATGGCAAAACTTATTATCAAAATGAGTGTGCCATAATAAAACGGGCACAGGGTGTTCTTTGCTTCCTAACTCGGGATTGTTCATGTCGTCTCTGTTCACAACCACATAAAGCAGTTTTGAGCGACTTAAAATTTCCGTGCAGACGAGCGTGCCATACGCTTCAAGGACAAAGCATTTTTTGCTGTCAGGCGACTGCAACATGGCAATGCTTTTGCTCTTAGGTGCACGATAGTGTCGCCAAGGAGCCTCACCATATTGCACTAAATCTTCACTATGGTAAAAATGCACATCGCTCAACACGATGGTTTCAGAATTATAGATATAGTCCTCGATTTCACTCTCTTTGACCGGAATTTTACCAAAGACCAAATGCAGTATGCCCAAAACAAGCAAGAAAACCACAAGTGCGCCTATCTTTTCAGACATTTTTTTCATATTATCGATACGACTCCAAAAACGATTATTAAACATTCATTTTACTGCATCATCGACCGATAATACATTTCGAGCGAATTGAGATAGCTCGTCTGCATGTGGTAGCAAACGACCAGCACCGCTATCAGTATCATTGTGTAGCCCACAATGAAGGCAACAAAAGAGCGACGTCCTTTGCCTTCACGCAACTTGCCGATAACAAAAACAGCAATAATCACAAAAAAAGGTTGAAAAGGCAGAATATACCTATTGACCGAACCTCCTGTTACATAGGCCACTGCCAAGAAACACAATGCCGGCCACAATGCCCATGCACCCAAACCCACGCCTTTGCGCCAACTGATGAAGACGTAATAATACAATGCAATTCCACCTATCGCATACCAAGGCCAAGCGATGCGTGGCAAAGCATTTTGCACCGAACCGCAACCCTCGTAAAGCCAAGGGAAAGGAATGATGTATTGCACCGCCGATGTCATGGGGAGCAAAGCCAACCGTTTCCACATGGGATAATAGAAATAATTGCCTATAATGTTAAAATAGGGAGTTTGAGAAGGACCTACGATAAACTTCATCTGCATGGCCTTACCGCCTTCCAATATGCTCATTTGCCGAGTTATACCATAGTCAGGGACAAGCATAAATCCTATTCCGAAAATCAACATGGCAAGGCAAGCCAGCAAAGTGCCGTAACGTCGATTTTTGCGCCAATCACTCAACGTCATGATAACCACGCCTCCCAACACAAAATATCCCATCGTAGTGCGACATGCCGCCAGCAACAGACACCCCATCGCAAAAAGGATTAAATCCCACCTCTTTTTATACTCACTCTGAGCGTGATTACAACAGCGCACCATGGCAAAGGCAACCATCATCAAAGCCAAATAGGTGACAGCCTCTTTTTGCAGATTGGCACCTTGCGAGATATAGTAGGCAAGCAAAGAAGTGAGCATCATGGAGAGTGTTGCAATCGATTGTCCCGACAGCTCAATACGGCCTTTCAAAAGACGTGCCGCCAGTTGCCCCGTTATCACGATCGACAACAGTGTGAACATAACATTCATGGCAATAGGCCACACAATGTTCACTCCCAAGAGCTTCCACAGACAAAACACTAAAAACGGAAATCCCCAAAAGTTGACGGCAGGAACTTCGCCACTACCATTGTAGCGAGCTAATGCCCAATTAAAATATTGGCGATCGTCGCTGTACAATCGTGGTAAGTCAAGGGTTGCCCCTTCTTTTAAAGTGAAACTCCAAATGCAATGCACCGCATAGGCAACAAGCAACAACCCAACGACCATGAGCACAACATCGCCTGCGGTGGAACGGGTTTTCTGTCGCTTGAAGCACATACGAGGAATGGCGTATGCCACAAGCATACTTAACACAACAGCCAAACTGTCGGTCAACGTGAAAAAACGAGCTGTGCCAACGGCAATCAATGCAAATGCGACAACCTCGACCGACAGAAGAAAAATCCACGGTCTCATTCTCGCTATGCTTAGAAAAAATGGCATAAAACAGAGGTGTTGGCTTGTTTTTGAGGACAAAATTAACGTTTATTTTTGGCATTTGCGACAAACTTTAATGAGAACTTGTTAAAAGTGTGCCCAATATTTTCTATCTTTGCTTATCATATAAAGATTTCATAACTTCAAGAGATGAGTAACCAACCTTTGACGCAAATTGACATCGATGCCTTGTTGAAGCAGCGTTTGCCCAAACATTACCGTTACATCCCGTCATTTGTCATTAGTCGGCTCGCCCGCATCATTCATCAAAATGAGCTGAATGCCATTCTCAGAGAGATGGCGGCACAGCCCGGAGCGGTAGAAGCCGCCGATGCGGCATTGCGTATACTCAATGTTCATGCCGAAGTGATGGGCAAAGACAACATTCCCGACCAAGGGCGTTTCATCTTTGTGTCTAACCATCCGCTCGGCGGGCTTGACGGACTTGTGCTCATTTCCTGCATAGGGCATCTTTATGACGGAAACATACGCTTCATGGTCAACGACTTGCTCATGCAAGTGAAACCATTGCAACCCATATTCCTGCCGGTGAACAAATATGGAACTCAAAGTCGCCGATTGGCCACCGAAATCGAAGCCCAATACAAGGGCGAAAATCAAATGATTACTTTCCCTGCCGGACTTTGTTCGCGCATGAACGATGATGGAAAAATTCGTGATCTTCAATGGAAAAAGTTTATCATCACTCACGCCATACGCAACCGGCGCGACATCATTCCCATCTACTTCGAAGGGGAAAACTCAAAGTCGTTTTATCGCAAAGCCAAATGGCGGAAAAAACTGGGCATCAAGTTCAACTATGAAATGATATTGTTGCCGGGAGAGATGTTCAAAAGCAAAGGGAAAACATTCAAGATTCATGTAGGAAAGCCCATTGAGTGGTCTTCGCTAAATCCTACACAACCACAAGCCGAGGCACAACGCGCATGCAATGTGGTGTATTCTATCACTTTACAAAACAACGCATAGACAATATGGCACAAAAAATCATCGATCCCGTTGATCCCAAACTCATCTTGCAAGAGCTCACCCCCGACAAGATGTTGAGAAAAACAAACAAGGCGAACAATGAAATCTACATTGTCGATGCACACACTGCTCCACACATCATGCAGGAAATAGGTCGCCTGCGCGAAATCTCATTCAGAGCATCGGGTGGTGGAACCGGGAAATCATGTGACATCGATGAGTTCGACACCATGACCCCGCCATGCCGTCAACTCTTCGTTTGGGATCCGCACACACAAGAAATCATCGGAGCCTATCGTTACCTCACCGGAGGTGACATGAGGTTCAATGCCGACGGAAGCCCTCGAATTGCCATGGGGCACATGTTTCATTTTTCATCGAAGTTTGTCAAGGAATATCTGCCTGTATCCATCGAACTTGGGCGGTCGTTTGTGCGTCCCGAATACCAGTCGACCAACGTGGGCATCAAGGCCATTTTTGCTCTCGACAACTTGTGGGACGGGTTGGGTGCACTCACCGTCATTCACCCCGAAATCAAATATCTGTTTGGGAAAATGACCATGTATCCCACCTATCATCATCTTTGCAGAGATTTGTTGCTCTACTTCATGAAAATGTACTTTCCCGATCACGATCGACTGGTGTGGCCCATCAATCCCATAACTTCGCACACCGCCGAGCAAGAGTTGCAATCGTTTTTTGCGGGCAACAATTTCAAGGAAGACTATACAAAGCTCAACCGCTTCATTCGCGACCACGGCATCAACATTCCGCCCTTGGTCAATGCCTACATGAGCCTGTCGCCCACAATGAGAATGCTGGGCACAGCCATTAATCACGACTTTGGCGAAGTGGAAGAAAGTGGTGTATTTTTTAACATCAATGAAATTACCGATCAAAAAAAGAGTCGGCACATCGACTCGTTTGAACTCAAAAAAATAATGTTTAAACAATGAAACAAACACCTAAATGGAGCCGCTATTTAATGGTTCTGGCACTGACAACAAGCTGTGTTATTGCCACACATGCCGAAATCGACATTGATTATGGCGGAGGAGTGACAGTCAATGCCGGTAGCGAAAAATTGGCTCCCTATTATATCGCCTCTAACAGAGGGGGCACTGTAACGCAACAGCTATCAACCCTCATCAATCTCGAAGCCTCACACAAAATGGATACCACTCAAAGGCTATCCTATGGCTTCGGACTGGAAATGTGGGGAGGTTATGCCTCTGCGGCAAGTTATCAGCACTATGATGCCGCCACCGATGCCTTTGCCGCCACCAATCTGCACCCTTCGCGAGCATGGATACAGCAACTCTATGCCGAAGGAAAATATCGCAGTATGTTTTTAACGATCGGAGCAAAAAAAATGACCTCTACACTGGTAAATCAGACATTGTCGAGTGGCGACTTGATCATGAGCGAAAATGCACGCCCGTTCATGGGATTTAGAATGGGATTTATAGATTTTCAAAACATTCCGTTCACAAGCGGTTGGTTGCAGATTGCCGGCGAAGTGGGTTACTTCAAAAGCAACGATGGCAATTGGCTCAAAGATCATTACAACTATTACAGCAACTTTGTGACAACCGACTATTGGTTCAATTACAAAAAAGCATATTTTCGCACACGCCCCGACCAACGCTTGGTACTCACCATCGGCGCACAAGCATCGTGTCAGTTTGGAGGGACACAAAACCGCTACAATCATGCCAAACTTGTAGAACACATCAAAATGAAAGCCAATGCACAAACATTTTTTCACACACTCATTCCCGGCAAAGGAGGCAATAACATCGGTGACCTCTATGTAGAAGGTAATCACTTGGGCAGTTGGGATATTGCACTTGACTACAAACTGCCACATGGCAACATCATTCGCGGTTACTATCAAAACTTTTGGGAAGATGGCTCAAGCGTGGGAAAACTCAACGGATTTGACGGTTTGTGGGGCATTGAATTTCGTAGCACACGCAAATCCTTTTTAAATGGCATTACACTCGAATATCTCGATTTCACCAACCAAAGCGGTCCAATTCACTGGGCACCCAACGATCATCCCGACACGCCCATCGAAGGGCAAGCCACCGGAGGCGACAACTATTATAACAACTATGCCTACAATGGTTATCATGCATTTGGAATGTCGATTGGTTCGCCCTTCATCAAGTCGCCATTGTATCACCGCGATGGCTACATGCGCTATGTCGACAATCTCGTGCGAGGCGTGCATGTGGGCATCACGGGCAACATCACGCCCGACATCACATATCGCGCCCTCGCATCTTACCGCAAAGCATGGGGCAACAACGAATATCCACGAGCAACCGGCGTAAGCTCCACTTCGATGATGCTGGAAATGACTTGTCGCCCACATCGGTTGCCCCATCTTGCAATCACCACACAATTGGCATTCGACAGCGGTCAACTCTACGGCAACAATGCAGGTGGGTTGGTATCTATTGCTTATTACGGAAATTTAAGTTTAGGAAAATGATAAACAAAGCAAAACATCTCATCATGCTCATGGGCATGATGCTGTTTCTTTCTACATTATCGTCATGCGTGCACAACGGTGGCGACATAGGAATATGGTTCGGTACATGGCACGTCGAAAGCATCAGCATCGACAATGCTCCTTTGGCATCTTATGAAGGGAATGTATTCTTTCAGTTTCAAAGCAAAATCGTAAGAATGACAGTCGAAGAGAAATATGGTAATTTTGGTGACTCCTACGGCAATTGGGAAGAACAGAACAACCAACTCGTCATCAAGTTTAACGACCCCAACCTTCCTCCGAAAGACGTGCCGGGAATAGACGTAGAGAATCGGTTCTCCATCGTCAGCCGCTCTTCATCGACTCTAACCCTCACCTCGACCGACAAAGAAGGGCACAACTATAGCTACAAACTTCGCAAGACGATCTAAACAACCGACAACAAGTCGCGTTACTGCATCGTGGCGAAGCACAAGGCAATTTTGCATATCTCATGCGAAAGTAGTAACTTTGCCTGTATATAGATATAATTTAACACTTAACGACTTATTGTTCATTCGATGAATAAATTCAATTTTGTGAAAGAACTCGAGTGGCGCGGCATGATCAACAACATCATGCCCGGCACCGAAGAACAGCTTAATAAAGAAATGACATCGGCCTACGTGGGCATTGACCCAACAGCCGACTCACTCCACATTGGTCACTTGGTGGGCGTGATGATGTTGAAACATTTTCAACGTGCAGGTCATCGCCCCATAGCCTTGATTGGCGGTGCCACCGGCATGATTGGCGACCCCTCGATGAAATCGCAAGAGCGCAAGCTCATCGACGAAGAAACACTCAGACACAATCAAGAAGGCATACGCAAGCAACTTGCCAAATTCCTCGACTTTGACAGTGATGCCCCCAATCATGCCAAGCTGGTGAACAACTACGATTGGATGAAAAATTATGGTTTCTTGCAGTTCATTCGCGACATTGGCAAGCACATCACCGTAAACTACATGATGGCCAAAGACAGCGTAAAAAAACGCTTGGCCGCCAATGCCGACCATGGCATGTCGTTCACCGAATTTTCTTATCAATTGCTGCAAGGCTACGATTTTCTGTACCTCTATGAGGCCGAAGGTTGCAAATTGCAAATGGGCGGTAGCGACCAATGGGGCAACATCACCACCGGCACAGAGCTTATTCGACGCATGAACGGCGGTGAAGCCTTTGCAATCACCTGTCCATTGATTACGAAGGCCGATGGCACCAAATTTGGCAAAACCGAGGGCGGAAATGTGTGGCTCGACCCTGCACGCACATCACCCTACAAGTTCTATCAATTTTGGGTAAACGTGAGCGATGACGATGCTGCAAAATATATCAAAATTTTCACCGACCTCACACAAGAGGAAATTGCAACACTTGAAGCAGAACAAACCAAAGACCCAAGCCAACGCCCATTGCAGAAACGTCTGGCCAAAGAAATAACCACCATGGTGCACAGCGCAGGAGACTACGAAACGGCAGTTGAGGCCTCTCAAATTCTGTTTAGCAACAAGGCCGGTGACATTTTGCACAAAATTGATGAACAAACCTTGCTGAGCGTGTTTGAAGGAGTTCCACAATTTGAAGTGAGCAAAGACAAACTCGTCGCAGGCATTCCTGCCATTCAACTGCTCACCGACGAAGCTGCCGTATTCCCCAGCAAGGGCGAAATGCGCAAGATGGTGCAAGGTGGCGGCGTGAGCATCAACAAAGAGAAAATCGCCGATCAAAATCTGATTATCGGCAATGATCACTTGTTGAATGGCAAATACATACTCGCACAACGAGGCAAAAAAAACTATTTCCTCATCATAGCCAAGTAAAAAACAGATCATTTTTGAAACGCAATAGCGTTTTCTCAAAAAAAATAGAAGTGAGAGAGACTACAAAGCGTCCCTCTCACCTTCTTTTAACTCAAATCGCTCATTAATTTCGCCTGCATGTTGAGCACAGATTGGTTGCCGTTTTTTTGAAGGCATAGCGGATTACGTCAAAAAAAACGGTAATCAAGATGCCGACATGCAGATGAAAGCAGGTGGAAAGTTGCACGATGAACCAAAACTGTAACCTCTGCGGTCTAATGACCGATTTGGGATTAATTTACACGTTGTCTTAACTTCTCAAAACTATCGCTCCTCTCACTTCCATTCGTTTCTTTTCGTTTCCTTTCACCTTCTCTTTTTCGTGAAACGAAAAAACTACTCAAATATAAATTCACTAACTTTGCAAGCAGTTATGAAGTTAATGACACCCATATTAGGCATCACCGGATCAGATAATACCGGAGTTTCGGGCATACAAGCCGACATTAAGACCATTACTGCCTTGGGAGGCTATGCACTCACTGCCGTTACCTCGGTAACGGTTCAGGACAGTCACGGAATTTCAAGTATCATGGACTTGCCCTTGAACATGGTTGTGGGGCAGGTAAAAGCCATTGTCAACGAACATCGCCCCAAAGCAATCAAAGTGGGTATGGTGCGTGATGTCGACACCATTTGCGCACTGAGGCACGAAATCGTGGGGTGTCCAAGAATTGTGCTTGTGCCCAGCATACTCAATTCGCACGGCAAGCAACTGATGTCGCAACCGGCAATCAACGCATGGAAACAAGAACTCATTCCCGAGGCAACCCTCATTCAACTCAGGTGTCATGAGGCCGAAATACTACTCAACTGCCGCATTGGCTCCGACGATAGCATGGAAGACGCCGCCAAGCGGTTGATCGACATGGGAGCAAAATCGGTATTGTTGCGCGGAGGGCATCAAGTAGCAGGCAGGCTCACCGCTTTGTTGCATCATGATGGGGAAAGCCGTTTTTTCTCCTCACAAAACACCGAAGGTTGGCAAAAACACGGAGTGAGCGGAGCCTTGTCAACTGCGATAGCCTCACGACTTGCCTTTGGCGACAACATACCAATGGCAATAGCCCATGCCCACGACTATATGCACAGTCAAGTGGTGTATGCAGTAGAGAGCAAAGTGCAACGCCTGCGCATGGCCGACATCTACAACCGCTTCATGACGCTCATCGCCGAGCATTATCGCGAAGCTCACGATGTGGCCTACTATGCAAGCCGACTCGCCATCACATCACGCTATTTGTCGCAAATCACCGCCACAGTTGTGGGAAAAAGCCCCAAGCAAATCATTGCCGACTATGTGATACAGGAATCTATCACACTGCTTGCCACCTCACGCCTGACGATAGGAGAAATTTCAAACAAGCTGGGGTTCTCGTCGCAGGCATTGTTCAGCAAGTTTTTCAGCACTCACGAGGGGTGTTCACCCATTGAATACAGGTCGCATTTGTAATTCTCGGTACAGAGTTTCTCCTTTTGGGAACAGATGTTTGGTTGTTCCTTTTTTTGTGTATAGTTTTGTTGCGGTAACATTTAAAACATGAATAAAATGGAAGACAGAATTACACTGAACCGCAACCTGGCACAAATGCTCAAAGGTGGCGTGATTATGGACGTTACAACCCCCGAACAAGCCAAGATTGCCGAGGCGGCCGGCGCATGTGCCGTTATGGCTCTCGAGCGCATTCCTGCAGACATTCGCGCAGCCGGAGGCGTGTCGCGCATGAGCGATCCGAAAATGATTAAAGGTATTCAGCAAGCAGTTTCAATTCCGGTTATGGCAAAATGCCGCATTGGCCACTTTGTAGAAGCTCAAGTGCTGGAAGCCATCGAAATCGACTATATCGACGAGAGCGAAGTGCTCAGCCCTGCCGACGATGTTTACCACATCGACAAACGTCAGTTCAAAGTGCCATTTGTGTGTGGTGCCAAGGATTTGGGCGAAGCGTTGCGTCGTATCAGCGAAGGTGCAACCATGATTCGCACCAAGGGCGAACCCGGCACCGGCGATGTCATTCAAGCCGTGCGCCACATGCGCATGATTCAGAGCGAAATGCGCCGTCTCACCACGCTTGCCAAAGACGAGCTCTATGAAGCCGCCAAGCAGTTGCGCGTGCCCTATGAACTCGTGGCATACGTTCACGAAAACGGCAAACTGCCGGTAGTAAACTTCGCCGCAGGCGGTGTTGCAACTCCTGCCGATGCTGCATTGATGATGCAATTGGGTGCCGAAGGTGTGTTTGTGGGCAGTGGCATCTTCAAGAGCGGCAATCCCGAAAAACGCGCACAAGCCATCGTAAAAGCTGTAACCAACTATAACAATCCTAAGATTTTGGCAGAATTGAGCGAAGACTTGGGCGAAGCTATGGTAGGCATCAACGAGAGCGAAATTCAACTCTTAATGGCTGAGCGAGGAAAATGAAAATAGCTGTATTAGCTTTGCAAGGAGCATTTGCCGAACATGAGCAAATGCTCCGTTGCTTGGATGTCGATTGCTTTCAAGTGCGCTCGCTCAACGATTGGAACCAACCCAAAGACGGCCTGATTATTCCCGGAGGAGAAAGCACAGCCATGCTGCGCATCATGCGCGACGAAGGGTTATTTGAACCCATGCAGAAAGAAATTCTTGCCGGCTTGCCGGTGTTTGGCACTTGTGCAGGTCTCATCATGCTCGACAAAGAACACTTGGGCACAATGGACATCGTGGTTAAACGCAATGCCTACGGACGCCAATTGGGCAGTTTCTACACCGAAGATGAGTTTAAAGGCATAGGCAAGATGCCCATGACTTTCATACGCGCCCCATACATTGAAAAAGCAGGCCCAGGTGTTGAAATCAAATCGACTGTCGATGGCAATATCGTGGCCGCACAGCAAGATCGCCTGCTTGTCACCTCATTTCACCCCGAATTGAATGGCGATACACGCATTCACCAATATTTCTTGAATTTGCTGGCTTAGGAGAAATAGGATTGAAACGAGATCAAATTCGTTCATTGGAAAAATTGAAGGGAATTTTAACCCCAATCGGTCTAATGGCCGATTGGGGTTAATTAATGAGCATCGAGCCAATTGCCGGCCGAGGCATTGTCGGCAACAAGAGTAACATCGCCATGATAGGCATTTTCCATTTCATAAATCACAATTTCACGCACTTGATTGAGTTCTTCGGGTAGCACATCGAAATTCAATTCATCATGCACCTGCATAATCATTTTTGACTTAATGCCGGCAGCTTCAAAACGGCGATAGATGTTAACCATTGCAATTTTAATGATGTCGGCAGCCGTGCCTTGAATGGGGGCATTCACAGCATTGCGTTCGCTAAACTGACGCACCACTGCATTGCGTGAATTGATGTCGGGCAACATGCGACGACGACCATAGAGGGTGGTCACATAACCTTTTTCCTTGGCTTGCGCCACGCTGCGGTCGATATAGTCGCGCACCTGTGGAAAAGAAGCGAAATAGCCGTCGATGAGCATCTTGGCTTCGGAACGAGAAATGTTGAGACGCTGTGCCAATCCAAATGCCGAAATTCCATAAAGAATACCGAAATTGGCCGTCTTGGCCTTGCGTCGTTGCTCGGCGGTAACGTTGCCAAGGTCTTCATGATAAATTTTGGCGGCAGTGAGAGCGTGCACATCATGCCCGTGCTCAAAAGCGGCAAGCATTGTTTCATCTTTACTGAAATCGGCAACCAAGCGCAATTCAATTTGCGAATAATCGGCACTAAAAAACACATGTCCGTCGGCAGGAATAAATGCCTTCCGTATTTCTTTACCATCATCGGTTCGCACAGGAATGTTCTGCATGTTGGGATTGGCGCTCGACAACCGCCCGGTTGCGGTCACAGTTTGATTATAGGTGGTGTGCACTCGCCCGGTGCGCCTGTTGATGAGCAAAGGCAAAGCATTGACATAGGTCGACAGCAACTTGCGAATACTCCTCAATTCAAGTATCTTGCCCACCAGCGGATGGCGATCTTGCAACTTCGCAAGAATTTCTTCGGTGGTCGAATACTGTCCCGATTTAGTTTTCTTGGCCTTCTCATCGAGTTTGAGCTTATCAAATAAAATTTCTCCCACTTGAGCCGGCGATGCAGTATTGAATTGCACGCCGGCCAAGTCAAAGCACTCTTGTTCCAGCTTGTTCATCTGCTTGGTGAGGGTCACAGAATAATCGTTCAATGCCTTCACATCGATGCGTGCTCCGGCAATTTCCATCGCTGCAAGCACTTTCACAAGCGGTTGTTCAATATCGGCAAGCAAGTGAGTGATGTCTTCGCTCTCCAAGCGTCTGTCAAGCTCCTGAGGCAAGGCAAAGGTGAGATCGGCCAGTTCACATGCCACTTGTGCCTGTTTTTCGGGAGAAAGCTGAGCAAATTTCTTTTGGTTGCGTCCTTTTGTTCCCAAATACTCCTCGGGGTTCATTGCCGTGTAGTTGAGCAACTCGGCTGCAACAGCCGCTGTTGAGTGGTTGCGTTCGGGTTGCAACAAATAGTGGGCAACACCGGTGTCGTAGTAGTCGCACTTAAATTCAATATCGGCAACATGCAGCATCACAATGGCTCGTTTTACATCGTTGGATATCAACCTCACCGTGTTGTTTGAAAAAAGCGGTTTCACAGCATCTTTCATCCATCCGAAACCGTCGAATGGCAAATAAGCGGCCTTGTGAGCTTCACCACACAGAGCCATTCCCAATATTTGGGCAGTCATGGCATCTTCGCCGTCCGAAACAATATGCACAGCCACATTGGAGCCTGCCATCACTTTTTTGACATAGGTTGCCGCCTCATCGATGTCGGCAATCAGCTCATATTCATGCTCGTGCGAATCGATATTGGTGCTTTCGGCAACTTCCGGCGGTGTCGCAGGAGCTTCTGTGGCAAAATCAAAAAGCAATTGTTGTCGTTCTGCCCGAACAGCCGGGTGCGCCCCACATTCGTCAAGCCCCACATTGGCTTCGCCCTGATCGATAATGCGCTTGGTGAGAGTGCGAAATTCCAATTCGGTAAAAACTTCACGCAAAGCCTCGTAGTCAACCGGCACGCGCATTGCATTGTCCTCATCAAGTTCAACAGGCACATCGGTCTTGATAGTTGCCAAGAATTTCGAAAACTTGATTTGCTCTGTGTTGGCTTCGATTTTTTGCTTGAGTGTTCCTTTCAACTCATGGGTGTGAGCCAACACATTTTCGATAGAGCCAAATTGCTGTATGAGCTTCTCGGCAGTTTTCGGCCCCACTCCGGGACAACCGGGAATGTTATCGGCACTATCGCCCATCAAGCCCAATATGTCAATCACTTGCAAAGGATAGTTAAGGCCATATTTTTCGTTAATTTCCTTGATACCAAGCACTTCATATTTTCCCGGATGATAAATTTTCACATTTTCGGTCACCAGTTGCCCCAAGTCTTTGTCGCCGGTCACCATGTAGGTGTCGAAACCCTGTTCATTCGCCTGCTTCGAGAGCGTACCCATCACATCGTCGGCCTCATAGCCTTCAACTTGATAAACAGGAATATTATAGGCTTTGAGAATACGCTTGATGTAGGGTACGGCCACTTTAATCCCCTCCGGTGTCGCCTCGCGATTGGCCTTGTAAAGTTCGTAGGCCTCGTGACGAAAAGTTTTGCCTCCGGGGTCAAAGCATGCCGCAATGTGGCTGGGTTGTTCGCGCTTGAGAATATCCTGCAACGTGTTCACAAAACCAAACACCGCCGAGGTATCAATCCCCGAAGATGTGAATCGAGGATTGCGAATGAGTGCATAATAAGCGCGAAAAATCAGCGCATAGGCGTCGAGCAAAAAAAGTCGCTTGGTTTCCATATCAATCATGTGTGGTGATAAGATTTCATTTTCGTGTTTTACAAAGTTAACTCAATCCTCGCACAAATTCCACAAAACGTCAAAATTTATTTTTCACAATCAGCATTAATGCATTTTTCAACAAAATTTCCTGAAAGCATTAAAATTATTATTACTTTTGTAAAATTATAATAACATGATGTTTCTCAAACTATAAGATTGAATAGGTGATGCACTGCCATCCTTGGATAAAACAAAATAGACAACATTCACCCGGCATTGACATTGTAAACCCATAGACATTCAATCATAGTGTATTTTAATTATCATACGCTCAAAAATATAATATGTCATACGTCTCCATTGAATTTATGATTTTCCTACCGGTAGTTTTCCTTCTATACTGGTTTGTGGTCAAAAAACTGAGATGGCAAAATTTCCTTGTTTTAGTTGCAAGTTACATCTTCTACGGTTGGTGGGATTGGCGATTTCTCTTTCTTATCATCTTTACATCGGCCGGCAGTTTCTTCAGTGGCTTACTCATCAAGCGTTATGAAGGTTATCGAACTAAACAAAAAATAGTCAGTGCAACTAACATTGTAGTGAATCTGCTCGTTCTGGGGACTTTCAAATATTATAATTTCTTTGTCGAAAGTCTTGTTGACGCATTGGGCGCATTGGGTTTTATGGTCGACTGGCCCACAGCCAACATTGTGTTGCCCATTGGCATCAGTTTCTACACATTCCAAGCACTGAGCTACTCCATTGACGTTTATAAGAACAAATTGGAACCCACACGAGATATTGTGGCTTTTTTGGCTTTCATCAGCTTCTTTCCACAATTAGTGGCAGGGCCCATTGAACGTGCAACCAACCTGTTGCCACAGTTTTTAAAACCACGCCAATTTGACTATGCAAAAGCCGTTGACGGTTGCCGGCAAATGCTGTGGGGCTTTTTCAAGAAAATGGTGATTGCCGACGGTTGTGCAACTATTGTGAACAGCGTTTGGGGAAACTACGACGAACTTTCAGGCTTAAATCTCATCGTTGGCGGTTTCTTGTTTTCATTTCAAGTCTATTGCGATTTCTCCGGATACTCCGACATTGCCATTGGTTGCGCCCGCTTGTTTGGAGTAAATTTGATGGCCAATTTCAAATACCCTTATTTCGCCCGAAGTATTCCTGACTTCTGGCGTCGCTGGCACATTTCGCTCATGTCATGGTTCCGAGATTATGTCTATTTTCCAATGGGTGGAAGCCGATGCCCTAAATGGCGCACTGTGGTTAATAACATTTCTGTTTTTGTTATCAGTGGCCTATGGCATGGTGCAAATTGGAAATTTGTACTGTACGGTCTATTCCATGGAGCCATGTGTTCCTCCTATGTAATCAGAGGAAGGAAATCAAAATTTGAACACAACGTGGGATATAACCGATTACTGCCATCTTTCAAAGAGTTGCGCATGATGATTGTCACTTTCACCCTTGTAACAGTTGCTCGAATCTTATTTCGGGCTCAAAGCCTTGGGCAAGCCTTTGACTATATTGGGAACATATTTTCTTCACCATTCCATGACCAAATGGGGATAGTGGGAACAAAGATGCTCCTCTTGTGTTGCATGCTGTTATCCGTTGAATGGATAAAACGCAATCACAACCACCCCTTGGAACTTGAAGGAAACGGCTTACTCCGTTATCGCACCACACGGTGGATTTTGTATATAGGATTAGGTCTCATAACTTTATTCTGCCAGGCCGGTCAACAAAACTTTATTTACTTCCAGTTTTAACAAAAATGAAACGATTTCTAAAAAACATCTTATCAATCAGTTTCATTATGCTAATTATATTGGCATTGTGCGAAGTGATGGTAGAACGTTATCCCAACTCTTATCGATATAAGACAGAATGGATGAATAAACATGCCGAAGAGGTTGAAACCCTTGTTCTTGGCGGCTCACACACTTACTATGCAGTGCGCCCCGATCAATTAGGAAAAAACGCTTTCAGCCTTGCCAATGTGTCACAAGGTCCCGAATATGACTACTACTTGCTCTCAAAATGGGCAAACAAATACAAACGACTGAAAACTGTGATTATGGTGGCCGACGAAACCAATTTATTTGACCCACCCATGGAGACAGAAGAACTGGAATGGTATAGATGTATTTACTATAAATTATATACAGCAAACCCCAAACATTCATGGTTTTCGAAATATAATTTTGAATTATCGAGCATTCACACATTTTCAAGAAAATTGCCCCATGCGTTCATGTATATGCTCACGGGCAAATACAACCTTGAATGCGATAGTTCGGGTTTTGGGACTTCATTCATAACACCCGAAGTTTTCAATAAAAAAATGATGGAAACCACATCAAAAATCGCATTGGAACGGCATCGCTGCAAAGACTACTCTGCCATTGCCGAAAACAAGATGTATGCAGATAAAATCGTTGATTTTTGCAAAAAAAGAAATATTCGCATCATTCTCATCACTCCACCCATGTGGAAAGGGTTCTACGAAGGCATCAATAAACGCCAACTCAACACCATGTACAGCCTAATTGACGATGAAGTGAAGAATCATGGCGCACTTTACAAAGACTACTTGCGAGATGACAGATTTCAAGGGACTGATTTCTACGACGGGGATCATCTTTCGGCACAAGGAGCAACCAAATTCACTCAAATATTGAAAAAAGATTTTGGAGGGTTCTAAACAAAAATACTCTTTTGGCTAACAACTGCGGTTCGGTATCTCTTAAAAAAAAGTAATTTTTCTACTTAGGAAAAAAATATTACTATTTTTGCAGTCAATAATGGTAACACTCGATCAAATACAAGAAACGATTAAACCCGAGCTGGCTAAGCTCAATGCGATTATCGCCGACACGCTTCACAGCAACAGTGCTCTGACCGACCACATTGTCACGGAATATCTCCGCACCAAGGGCAAGCAGATACGCCCCATTTTGGTCATGCTTAGTGCAAAACTATTTGGCGGCATTGACGACAAGGTGCTCAATGCCGGTGCAGCTATCGAGCTGTTGCACAACGCTTCGCTCATTCACGACGATGTGATTGACCAAAGCCAAGAACGCCGTGGAGTGCCCACCATCAACAGCGTGTGGGACAACCATGTGGCTGTTTTGGTGGGCGATTTTTTTGTGGCAGGTGCGCTCTCCTGCGCCGAACGCACCCACGACACACGCGTGCTCACCTCTCTTGCACGCATGGGAGCCAAGCTCTCGATGGGCGAAATAGACCAAATTGACAATGCACGCAATCGTGAAATCACCGAGCAAACCTACATGACTATCATTTCTCGCAAAACAGCTTCGCTGTTTACAAGTTGCGTAGAAGTGGGTGGCGCGACTGCGGGTGCCGATGACGAACACTTGCAACAACTCATGAGCTATGCCGAACTGCTGGGACAATGTTTTCAAATCAAAGACGACACCTTTGACTACTTCCACGACCCCATCATTGGCAAACCCACCGGCAACGACCTGCGTGAAGGGAAAATTACATTGCCTCTCATCTATGCACTGGGGCGCAAAGAGTTGAAAGAACATGACGAAATGAACAAACTTGCGCACAAACCCGAGTTGAGCGACGACGACATTGATCGGCTCGTTGAATTTGCCAAAAACAATGGAGGCATAGATTACGCCTACTGCACCATGGAGCATATGCGCATGGAGGCCGACAAACTTCTCGACATTTTCCCCCCAAGCGATACTATCGATGCTTTCAAAGCCATTTTCAGCTACATCATCACACGAGAAAAGTAAGTTATTTTTTCAGGAGTTAAGAAATTAAAAGGAATTACAAGAGTTAAGACAATCGTTTTCGAGCTTGCAACTTAACATTCCCCCCCCTTAACTTACTATGAATCTTCAACCCTACATAGTAAAAGGACGCATAGAGGCCGGCTGCGACGAAGCCGGTCGCGGACCGCTTGCCGGTCCGGTTTGTGCGGCGGCAGTTATTTTACTGCCCGATTTCTGCAACGACCTCATCAACGACAGCAAGAAGCTCTCGGAGAAAAAACGCAACTTGTTACGCCCCATTATTGAAGAACAAGCTGTGGCATGGGCTGTAGCTATGGTATTTCCCGAGGAAATTGACCGTATCAATATTTTAAATGCCTCAATTCTGGCTATGCATCGCGCTATCGACAAATTGAAAATACAACCAGAGTTCATCATGGTTGATGGCAATCGTTTCAAACCCTATCGCGATGTGCCACATGAAACCATTGTGAAAGGTGATGGCAAAATGATGCCAATAGCCGCGGCATCAATCCTCGCCAAAACACATCGCGACGAGTATATGCGTGAAATCGCTCTGCAATATCCGCAATATGGCTGGGAACACAACATGGGCTATCCCACACGAGCACACTACACCGCCATTGAGCAACACGGCATCACGCCACATCATCGCAAGAGTTTCACCTTAAACCGCCAATTATCACTATTCTGATGAATTATAAATTATAAAGCCATTTTCTTTGACATCAACGACACGCTACTCGACTATCGTCAATGTAGCCTTTACGCCCTTAAAGAGACACTACAATGGGCAGCATCACAACACCCAATAAGTTGCTCTCCTTGTAAAAAACAAGTATCACACCAGCTTAGCAAGCTGTTACCCAATAATAACAGCAATAAAACCAATTATCAAGCTACCAACAACATACAGACCAAGCGAAAGATAATTACCATCTTTCAACAATGTTGAGTTCTCATTCATGAATGTAGAAAAAGTGGTAAAACCTCCACAAAAACCGGTAACAAGCAAGAGTTTAACATGGGGCGTCATTGAATGACCGGCACAAGGCAAACCTACAAGGAAACCGATGAGCAAACAACCCAAAATGTTCACCGCGAATGTTCCAAAAGGGAAAGCAAGCCATGTGAGTGCCTGAACCCATTTTGAAACAAGAAAGCGCAAACCTCCTCCCAAGAAACTCCCCAAGCTAACAAGCAGAAATTCTTTTAACAACATCTCTGTTGGCGTAATTAAATTTATCAAATAAAGAGCTATACATCATTGCTTCACTATTCACACTCTGAGAGCACGCATGGCATTGAGCACGCATAACACCATTACTCCCACATCGCCAAACACTGCAATGGGCATGGCATAACTGCCAAGCACGCCGAGAGCAACAAAAATTAAAATGAGCACTTTAATGCCTATGGCAAACCATGCATTTTGCATAGCGATAGCAATGGTGTGTCGAGCAATTTTAATGGCATGAGCAATTTTCAATGGTTTATCGTCCATCAACACGACATCGGCCGCCTCGATGGCAGCATCAGAGCCAAGTGCCCCCATTGCAATTCCCACATCGGCAAGGGCAAGAACCGGTGCATCGTTAATGCCATCGCCCACAAAGGCAAGTTTTTTCCCTTTTGTCCTCTCGGCAAGCAGCGTTTCAACGTGTGCAACTTTATCGGCAGGCAACAATTCTGCAAAATATCGGTCAAGACACAATTGCTTGGCTACATTCTCTCCCACATTTTTGTGGTCACCCGTGAGCATCACGGTTTGCACCACATCAAGTTTTTTGAGAGTTGCAACAGCATCTTTGGCATCTTCTTTGATTTGGTCGCTGATGACGATGTGTCCGGCATAAATGCCTTCAATGGCCACATGAACAACAGAACCTGCATAGTCTGCGCATTGCTCACACACAAAAAAAGCCGCTCCCACCGATTGCATCATTTTTTCATTGCCCACACTCACTTTTTTCCCATTAACAAGGGCGTGAATGCCATGCCCGGCAATCTCTTCAACATTTTCGACTTTGCAACCATCGTCAACATTGGGATAGGCATGCCGGAGTGCCATCGCAATGGGGTGAGTTGAATGCTTTTCAACATGAGCAACCAAGTGAAGCAACTCGTTCTCTTCGAGATTATCGGGGTGGACTGCATTTACCACAAAAATTCCTTTGGTGAGAGTTCCGGTCTTGTCAAACACCACCGTGCCTACCTTGGCAAGCACATCGAGATAGTTGCCGCCTTTCACCAAAATACCGGCTCGCGAAGCTCCGCCAATACCGGCGAAAAATGTGAGTGGGATAGAAATGACCAATGCGCAAGGACATGAAACCACCAAAAATGTGAGTGCACGATAAAGCCATGCGGCAAAGCTCGCACCATAGCCGGCAGGTTCAAAGAATGGTGGAATAAAAGCCAAAGCAATGGCAAGAAAGACCACAATTGGCGTGTAGATACGGGCAAATTTAGAAATAAAAGTTTCGCCTTTCGATTTGCTTGCTCCTGCATTTTCTACAAGATCGAGAATTTTGCTTGCAGTAGATTCTCCAAAACTTTTAGTAACACGCACTTTGAGCAATCCATTGATGTTGATGCAACCCGAAATGACTTCTTCGCCGACATTCACATCACGCGGCATGCTTTCGCCGGTGAGCGCAACAGTGTTCAAACTTGAAATTCCTTCTGTTACAATTCCATCAATAGGCACTTTTTCACCGGGTTTGATGATAACGATTTCGCCTATCTCGACACTATCGGGTGCAACAACTTCAATGTTTCCGTTTCGTTCAACATTGGCCGTATCGGGACGCAAATCCATCATTTTGGAAATGGAATCACGGCTTTTCCCTTCGGCATATCCTTCAAAGAGTGTACCCACTTGAAAAAACAGCATCACAAACACAGCCTCTAAGTATTGGTCTTCGGACACTCCTGGCAAAAAACCAATGCTCAAAGCTCCAATTGTGGCTACACTCATCAACAAATTTTCATCAAAAGGGTCTCTTTCTATAATTCCGTCGACAGCCGCATGAAGCGTGTCCCAACCTATGAGCAAATAAGGAACAAGATAAACCAAAAGCAACTGCAGGTTACTCAGTTCTGCATACTTTTCGACCATGTAGGCGACAAAAAGTAAAACCGCGGCTACAATTATTTTCATTAAACGTCCTCTCAAACTTTCATGACCATGATGATGGTGATGATGTTCTTCGTGTGCCCCACGGCATTGGCAAGAGCACGAATGAACATGACTGTCGTGACGTTGTTCCTGTTCGTGGCAATGATGTTTGTGATTGCATTTTGTCATAACTTATCCATTATCTGTTTTTCTGTTGCAAATGTAAAGCAAAAGAAATGCAACTGAGTTGCAAAGTGCGTGTTGAACCCAAATCGGCCATTAGACCGCGGAGATTACAGTTTCGGTTCATCGTACTGCTTTCCTCTTGGTTTCGCTTGCATGTCGGCATCTTGGTTTCCGTTATTTTTTGACGCAGCTCGCTATGCCCACCAAAAAACGGCATCCATTTGCTCAACATGCAAGTGCAATCAAAGCGGACTTTAATGACCGATTTTGGTTGAACATGAATGCACAAAAAAAGGAAAATCAAAAATTCAATACTATGACGACGTGACTAATGAAAATTTTAGTCAACAATCACTGTTTCAATGTCATCGGGCACATGCACATGTCCCGAAAAATTACGTTTGGCTTCGACAGTGTAGGTTTCTCGACGTGTTGCCAAGTGAGTATCTTCGGTGTGATAGAGCAAGAGATTTTTCACATTCAACGCTTCGGCGAGCTTGCCTGCATCGAGTGCTGTGCCATGGTGTTTCTCGTAAGGACGAAATATTCCCTTATCCTTGTCGAGGCAAAAGGCTTCACAAAGCAGCCAGTCACTGTCTTTCACATATTGTTCACTGCTCTCTTTATATGGTTCATCGCCCAAGCACACGAGTTTTTTCTCGTTAGGAAGAATTGCCTTAAATCCAAACTGCTTCATCTTGGAGGAACCGATGTCAAAGAATGTTACATCAAGGTCATCAATTCTTATTTTCTCGCCATCAATCACTTCTTTAATAATAATGGTATCTCCTATGGCGCGAGCAATTTTTTCGGGCAACATCAATTTGCACATGGTGAGTAATGCATGTTTCACGCCTTCGTGACAATAGATGGTGAGCGTGCCGGAATAGCGACCACGGTAAATCATCGGAGAGATTTTGCGAATAACCCATATTGCGCCCATAATGTGATCGGTGTGGACATGGGTTACAAACAAATGGTGTATTTCTTCAAAGGTAATGCGTGCATGATGCAATTGGCGAAAAATGCCATTCCCTCCACCTGCATCAACCATGAGTCCTCCCCGGGGCGTATGCAGATAGAAACAGGTGTTATAGCACCGGGTGCACATGGCATTGCCTGTGCCAAGCATAGTGATTGAAACTTTATTTTGCGCTACCGATTCCATTTTTTCTTACAAACAAATATTGTGCGGTGTTTAATGGGTTATTGAACAATGGGAAGTTCGATGCAAAATGTGGTGCCCTTGCCCAATTCGCTCTCTTTTACATAAATTTTCCCATTGTGATAGTCTTCAATAATGCGTTTCACGAGTGTAAGACCAAGCCCCCAACCTCTTTTTTTGGTCGTAAAACCCGGCGAGAACACGGTCTTGAAGTTTTTGCGCAAGATGCCCTTGCCGGTATCTTTCACCCAAATAATGGCAAGATGTCCTTGTTGCTTGACCGTGACATCTATTTTTCCTTGTGCGCCTCCCATGGCATCAACGGCATTTTTGGTAAGGTTTTCCATCACCCATTCAAAAAGGGGTTGGCAAATCATTACTCCACAATTAACATCATCACTCAAATGCAGCGAAAGTATGATTTTATTAGGAATGCGGTCTTGCATGTAAGAAATTCCACGTTCCACAGCCTCGTTGATGAAAGTGAGTTCTTTCTCGGGCATAGAACCGATTTTCGAAAAACGGTCGGCAATCACAGCAAGCCTGTTCACATCTTTGTCCATGTCTTTCGACACATCTTTCATAAATGCTTGCAACTGCTCGATGCTGCTTTGCGAATCATCGCCTATTGTTTCGAGAAGCTGTGTCCAGCCTTTGAGTGCCGAGATGGGTGTGCCAAGCTGATGAGCGGTTTCTTTTGACAAGCCTACCCACACTTTGTTTTGCTCTGCTTTTTTTACACTAATGAGCGCAAAATAGGCAATGGCAAGGAATAACAGCAATACCGCAAGCTGAATGTAAGGAAACATAGACAGTCGGCGCAATGTGGTGCTATCTTCGTAATAGAGATATTGAATGGTGTTGCTGTCAATCTTTATCTCAATTTTGTTTCGAGAAGATTTCAGTTTAGCCAAACGCTCTTTTAAAAATTGCAGGTTTTTAGCAGGCAAAACCATTGGGTTCAAACTGTCGATTGGTTCTGGCAATTTGAAGTTGCGATAAAGCAATATATTATCTTGATCATCGACCAGCAAAACTGGAATATTATGGTTACGCTCGATGATGCTGAACACAAAATCCACGTCGGTGGGCATTGCATCGGCTTCATTGTCCATCGAAGCAAGTTCTTTGGTTGCATCGGCCCATATCTCCATGCGTTCACGTTCTTGTTTTGCCAAATCCTTCACCATGTTATTGCTAATAATCAAAAACACGGTCATGAGCAACAAGGAAACAGCAATAAGAGCTATTTTCCATATTCTGCGAGAATCATATATATTACGTAAATTCATAGTGCAATCGCAAAGTTATGAAAAGATTTTATAATTCATAGGAAATGGTTTGCTGGTTTCTCATTAAATATTGTAACTTTGTGAAAACATCATTTTTTTGAAAGCGATTTTATGAAATACCCGATTGGCATACAGAATTTTGAGAAAGTAAGAAAAGACGGCTATGTCTATGTGGACAAGACCGACTTGCTGTACAAGCTGGCTAATGAAGGAAATTATTACTTTCTGAAACGCCCCCGGCGGTTCGGCAAGAGCCTGCTCATCTCCACACACGAAGCCTATTTCTCTGGGAAAAGGGAGTTGTTCAAAGATTTGGCCGTTGAACAACTGGAAAAAGAATGGACAAGTCACCCCATTCTGCATC
>JBGYAB010000058.1:0-57716 GCA_041815985.1 Sodaliphilus sp.
AATCGGAACAAATCAAACAAATCCAATAAATCGGAATAAATCCAACAAAGTTTATCAAATTCATCAAATCCTCTTTTTGTTTTCTTGTAGTTCGTTTTCAGGTAGTTCGTTTGATTTGTTTTGTTTGATTTGTTTTGTTTGATTTGTTTTGTTTGGATTGGATTTGTTCGATTTTCGGTGCAGGCACTTCCTTGCTGTTCAGCAGTCACACTGCCGACCAAGAAACTTATTATATAGATGCCAAAAGGAAAAATGGACATTCAAATAAACGGCGTGCGTTCATTTTATTTGCCGGATTTTTCAGTTATCTGCTTATTTTTTCATAAATTTGTAAGTTAGTAGATTAATGCAAACTATGGCTTTACAAAATAAATGCGATTATGGTTTTGTTAGAGTTGCATCGGCTGTTCCCCGAGTGAATGTCGCTGATGTAGACTTTAATGTTGAGAATATTATTGAGTGCTATAATCAGGCAAAAAATGCAGGAGCGCAATTGTTGGTTTTACCGGAATTATGTGTAACTGCTTATACTTGTGCCGATTTGTTTGCCAGTGATGCGCTTCTTGATGCTGCAAAACATGCGATTTCTACCATAAAGAAGACCACCTTGCACGATGATTTGTTATTGTTTATAGGTGTGCCTATTCGCAACAACGGACATCTCTACAACTGTGCCATAGCCATTCAAGGAGGTCGGGTTTTGGGTGTCGTGCCTAAGAGCTATGTTCCTAATTACAAAGAGTTTTATGAAAAACGTTGGTTTTCTTGTGCTCTCCTTGCAGGCGAGCAAGAATGTGTTGAATTGAATGGCGAAGTTGTTCCGTTTGGTTGCAACCTATTGTTTAATGCCGGTAAGGTAAAAATTGCCGCCGAAATATGCGAAGATCTTTGGGCACCGATTCCGCCCGGTTCGGTGGCTTCGGTTAGTGGGGCAAATATCATTGTTAATCTTTCGGCTTCAAACGAAGTGATAGGAAAGCATAACTATTTGGTTGACTTAATTAAAACTCAATCGGCACGTTGTATTGCCGCCTATGTTTATTCTTCGGCAGGATATGGTGAATCTTCGACCGACTTGGTTTTTGCCGGGAATGCCATTATTGCCGAGAATGGCAAGCTATTAGCAACCGGTAAGCGTTTTGCAGGAGTGCCACAGTTGGTATATGCCGACGTTGATGTTGATATGCTCAATCATGAACGTTGCATGAACAGCAGTTTTGCCGACAGTGCACTTCATTTCTCCAAGAAAAAATCTGAAGTGGCATTGAATTGGGGAAAAACGCTTGACTATAATGTAACTCCTGTGTTACGCAACTTCGAACGACATCCGTTTATTCCCTCTGAAGAAAGCCGGTTGAATGAACGTTGTGAAGAAATTGTCAATATCCAGACTATGGGACTCATGCGCCGTATGAGTTTCACTCACATTGATAAACTTGTGGTAGGTGTTTCGGGCGGTCTCGATTCTACTTTGGCCTTATTGGTGGCATGTCGAGCGTTCGACAAACTGGGATATGCTCGAAAAAACATTTACGGAATTACGATGCCCGGTTTCGGTACCACCGGACGAACTTACAACAATGCGCTCAAACTCATGAAGGCACTTGGCATTACAGTGAAAGAAATTTCGATTGTAGATGCTGTGAAGCAACATTTTAGAGATATTGAGCATGATATTGAGGTACACAATGTGACATACGAAAATGGCCAAGCGCGTGAACGTACTCAAATTTTGATGGATTACTCCAACAAAGTGAATGCGCTTGTGCTCGGGACGGGCGATCTTTCGGAATTGGCATTGGGGTGGGCTACATATAATGGCGATCACATGTCGATGTACAATGTGAATGGCAGCATACCCAAGACGTTGGTCAGACATTTGGTGAAATGGTTTGCGACTTGGACTGATGTTGCCACCGAGACTGGAAAAATCATTCGTGAGACTTTGCTTGATGTGTTTGAAACTCCAATCAGTCCGGAGCTGACGCCGGCCGACAGTCGAGGAAACATACAACAGAAAACCGAAGATTTGGTTGGCCCCTACGAATTGCATGACTTTTTCTTGTATCACACGTTGCGCAATGGTTACTCACCGGCAAAAATATACATGCTTGCCAAGCAAATGTTTGAAGGAGAGTATGAACATGCAACGATAAAAAAATGGCTGACAAAATTTTATTGGAGATTTTTTAGCCAGCAGTTCAAGCGTTCGTGTATGCCCGATGGCCCTAAGGTGGGCAGTGTGAGCTTGTCGCCACGTGGCGATTGGCGCATGCCCAGTGATGTGGCGGCGGCTGTGTGGATCAAGGAGTGTGAAAATTTAATAGATTAAGACCGCATGTCAGCGTGAAGCCTGCTCTACGACATACCTATAATGTAATCAGAACTGTGCTTGTAACAGCATTGGTTGCAAGTTTTGCAATCTATGTGTTATTGTATGTGTTGCTGTGCATTCCTGCCGTTCAAAATAAAATTAAGACAGAAGGTGAAGAATTTTTGAGTGAATACTTGAAAACTCATGTCACGATAGGCGATATTAATATTAAGCCTTTCAATCAGGTTGTGCTCCATGGAGTGAACATTCCCGATCAAGAAAATAATGAACTGTTTCACATCGACAAACTTGGTGCAGGCATCGATTTATCAAAGTTAATTTTTGACCAACAGATCGTTGTGACTTATGGTGAAATCGACGGTTTGCACGGGCATATCACACGCCGCGACAAGCATAGCCCGACCAACATGCAGTTTATTGTCGATGCATTGAAATCCAAAGACGGCAAATCACAGTCAAAGTATGACATTGCAATTAAACATGTTGCCATTCGCAACAGCAATGTGAGTTACGAAGTGCTGTCTGAACCTCGAAAAACCAATGGAATTTTTGATGTCAATCATTTATCGTTAGACAGAATCAGAGCCGATTTGGAAGCTCCACAAATCAAGAATGATGCCTACAAAATTATTGTCAAGCATTTGTCGTTTAAAGAGCAGAGCGGGCTCACGTTAAAGCACTTTTCGGCAACAGCCGAAGTTAACAACAAGAAGTCGGCATTATCTAATATCGAATTGGAATTTCCCGGCACTTTTCTCACGCCGAATGATCAAGTTTTGGAATATGATTCTCTTAAAGTGATTGTTCAGGCTTTTAAACAGAAACCGCTGGATATTAATCTAAAAGATAATTACATCACTCCGAGCGACTTTAAGGCTTTATTGCCGGCTTTGAGCAAATTCTCTGACACTTACCAAATCACCGCAATAGTTGGTGGAACGCCTGCCGAATTAAACCTTGCCAAGTTGTCGGTTCATGCCGTTAACAATGGCATTTCGCTTGATGTTGCGAGGAGCACGCTTTATAATTTGGATGAAATTCATGAATTGATTTTCAAAATTCCTGTTTTCAGTATCCATGCCAATGCAAGCGAAATTTCAAAAATCACCAATACGTTTTTGACATTAAAACCGACTGTGAAAGCCATCATTGGTAATTGTGGCGATGTTGCCGTGAGGGGAGCGGTTGAAGGCACATTCAGCGACATCGGTTTTGATGGAGATTTGAAAACAGGCTTAGGAAACTTGAAGTTGAAGGGTAATTTTGTGAAAGACCTCAATGGCACATTGGATTTTGACGGACATGTCGAAACTCCTTTGTTCAAAATAGGAAAAATATTGAGCAATTTCAATCTCTTTGACGAAATCAGCATGAATGCCGATGTAAAAGCTGTTATAAAGAAAACAAGATTAGAACAAGGAAAATTCAAAGGCAACATAGCCTTTGTCGATTTCAAGGGCTATCGTTACCGCAACATTAATGCCGATGTTGAGGGCAAGCAGAATGAGTATAGCGGAAAATTGGCTATCGATGATCCCAATGGCAGGCTCGATGTGGCAGGAAAAGCTTTGTTGGCAGGCATCAATTCGCAGTTAGATGTTGAAGTAGATGCACGCGGTGTGAATTTGTCGAGAATGAAACTCATGCCCGGCCCCAACAATGTTTTCTCGTTGAAGATGAATGCTTCGGTAGTGGGCAACAGCCTCGGCAACATTGCAGGGCGAGTGAGTGTGAACGACATTTCGTTTGTTGACAACAAGGGGAAAAAGTATAATTTAAACAAATTGAGTGTCGAAACCGACAATTCAAGTTCGGTTCAACGCCTGTTTCTCAATTCCGACTTTCTTCATGGCTCCATTGTTGGGCAATATGATTTGAAAACCTTGGTGCCTGCTGTAAAGGGAGTGTTGGCAAAGACGTTCCCCACTTTGTTTGCCCGGTTTGCAAAATATGCTACAACTCGTTCAAAAAACAATTTTGTGTTCAATTTCGAGGTTGAACCCAACGATGAGTTCATGGCTTTGTTCAAGCTCCCGGTCAAGTTGCTCTACAAGGCAACAGTGAATGGCGTGTTGAACATTCCCGATAATATTTTGAGCATTAACGTAGATGCTCCTTATATTCAGCAAGGCGAGAAATTGATTGAGGGAACAAGTGTCAGTGCCTCCTATGACGAAGAGGCAAACAGTGTTTTTGCCAATATTCATTCATTGTTTCCTTCAAAAAATGGAAAAATTGTTGTGAATGTCGATGCCAACGGAGCCAACAATCGCATTGACGCTGAATTGACTTGGAAATATAGCCGTGAACGTGACTATCGTGGCACCCTTTCAACAGCTGTGGTGCTGACTAAGAGCGATAGAGGAATTTTAACCGAAATCGACATCAATCCCTCTGAAATTGTTGTCAACGACACGGTGTGGAATGTGCATCAAGGCATGGTTAACATCGATCATGGCGTGATCGACGTGAACGGAGTGGGAGCTTCGCGAGACGAGCAATTTATCAACGTAGAGGGCAGAGTGTCGAAAAATGCTTCCGATGAATTGGTTTTAAATTTGCAGAACATCGATTTAGACTATGTTTTTGAAACGCTCAACATCAGCAATGTGACCTTTGGCGGACATGCCACCGGCACATTCTATGCCAGCAATTTGCTTTCATCGGCTCCTCGCCTCGAAACCCCCGACCTCCACATTGAGAACATGAAATACAATGGTGCCCTCATGGGCAATGGCGACATCGAAAGCCATTGGGACAATGAAGAAAAAGCCGTGGTCATGAATGCCGAAATTTCTCAATTCAACGGCAAACATTCTTTTGTGAATGGGGCTATTTTCCCGTCGCAAGATTCTTTGTATTTCGATTTTCGTGCCGATGAAGCCAATATTGAATTCATGAAACCGTTTATGGCGGCATTCACGAGCGATGTGCGCGGTGCGGCTTCGGGGCATGCCGTCTTGTTTGGTAATTTCCGTAGAATAGACCTCTATGGCGACCTCATGGTGAAGGATTTGAAATTTAAGCTCGATTTCACCAATGTAGTATACAGTTGCACCGATTCCATTCACATGACCCCGGGCAACATCAAGTTCACCAATGTGAAACTCCATGACCGCGACGGGCACAAAGCCGTGATGAACGGTTGGGTAAAGCATGATCATTTTCACACTCCGGAGTTTAATTTTTCAATCACCAATGCTCGCGACCTGCTTTGCTATGACACCTATGCCGGCATGAACCCCAATTGGTATGGAACAATCTATGGCAATGGTGCGGCATTCATCACAGGCGAGCCCGGCATTGTCAACATCAAAGCCAACATGCAATCGGCACCACGCAGTAAGTTCACGTTTGTACTCTCCGATACCGAGGTTGCAAGTGAATACAATTTCATCACCTATCGCGACCGTGAACAGCTCAATACCCATGCAGATACAGCTGTTGTTGAAGATGTTGTCGATGAGATAGTGCCCGAAGTTGTGCGACAGTTCACCAAGAAAATACAAAAAGCGCAACAATCAACTCCCACCAACTACATGATAGACCTATCGGCCGACATTACCCCCGATTTAAACATGGTTTTGGTCATGGACCCGATTGGCGGTGACAAAATTCGTGCGACAGGCAATGGAAATCTAAGAATGACCTACAACAATTCCGACGACCATCTGGACATGTATGGCAAGTATGTTTTAGACAAAGGGTCTTACAATTTCACCCTTCAAGATATCATCATCAAGGATTTTACTATCAGAGACGGCAGCTCCATCAGTTTCCAAGGTAACCCCTATGCCGCCATTCTCGATATTGAGGCCATCTATTCATTGAATGCCAACATCAAAGATCTCGATGCTTCGTTTGCCAATAGTCCCGAGATTAATCGCACCAATGTGCCGGTGCATGCCTTGTTGCGTGCCAAAGGAGCCATGAGCCAACCCGAAATTTCGTTTGACCTCGAGTTTCCCACACTTTCTTCCGAAGCCTATCGCAAAATCAAGAGCATTGTGAGCACCGAAGACATGATGAGTCGCCAAATCATCTACTTGCTTGCGCTCAACCGTTTTTACACCCCCGACTACATGGACACCGAGACCAACAACAATGGTTTTTCTTCGGTAGCTTCGTCCACAATTTCATCGCAATTGAGCAAGATGCTCGGGCAATTGAATGAAAATTGGAGCATCTCACCCAACTTCCGCACAAACAAGGGCGATTTCTCCGATGTAGAGGTAGACTTGGCATTGTCGAGCCGATTGTTGAACAATCGCCTGCTTTTTAATGGCAATTTTGGCTATCGCGACAATACCTATAATGCCGGAAACTCCAATTTCATTGGCGACTTCGATGTTGAATATTTGCTCAACAGCAAGGGCAGTTTGCGCTTGAAGGCCTATAATCACTTTAACGATCAAAACTACTATGTGCGCAATGCTTTGACCACCCAGGGCGTTGGCATCGTGCTCAAGCATGACTTCGACAAGTGGTTTGACTTTTTGAAAAAGAAAAAGCCCTCTCGTCCCGACACGCTCATGCAGCGTCGCCCTGTTTCATCATCAACCACCGATACAACTTCTAATTCCAAGCCTTGACCAGATGGATGAAAATATTGCTGATGCTTCTTTGGGCGAGTGTTGCCATTCATGCTTCGGGGCAACGAGTGCTCAAAGGGTTAAAGGCAAAACTTGCCGAGCCTTTCGACACCACTCGCGACGATGGCTACTGGAAACGTGCCCTTGCACATGGCAAGCTTGATGTAAACGACTCTTCGGTCACCTATCCCAAGGTTCTCGGTTTTGCCGTCAAGCTCTATCGCTGGGGCGATCGCACATTCAACAGCTACGACACTGCCTATGTGGTTGGGTCGGGAAAACGATGGAAGCTGATGTTGAAAAACAATAATTGGATGGATTCCTATCGAGGCGAACTATCTGCGCAAGACTTTGATGTTATGCTCACTTCCAATGTGTCGAGCAACTTTGGTGTGCAAATTTCATATATGGCTTTGAGTTTAGGCTACGCTCTCAATGTCAACAACTTGATTTCGGGCAAAAGGGTTGAGCACAAGAAATGGGATTTTTCGTTCACCTGTTCGCGCATTTTCATGGAAGCCTATTATTATCAAGACCGAAATGAAGCCAATTTGAGGCATTTTGGCGATTATGACGGCGACCTCTTGTCTCGCTCTCTCAAATTCTCGGGATTGCATCGCAAAATCTATGGTCTTTATGCCTATTACATTTTCAACAACAAGCGATATGCACAAGCCGCCGCCTATTGCTTCTCGAAGTATCAAAAGCGTAGTGCAGGTTCTTTTCTTGCAGGCATCAATGTGTCGCATCAAAACATCGACATGGATTTTTCAACAATGCCACCTGAGCTTCAGGCCACACTCCCCGACGAAAGACGCGACTACCGCTTTCGTTATCGCGACTATAATTTTTTGGTAGGGTATGGCTACAGTTGGGTTTTTCACAGAAATTGGCTCTACAACATTTCTATTGCCCCGGGCATTGGCTATCGGCATTCTTTTCATAACTCAATAGATGGCAACCGCAACATGCTTGCGGTGAACTATCGTTGCAAAATGGCATTGGTGTATAATCACAATCGCTTTTTCTATGGAGCACATTTGATTTCCGATGGACATCTGTACCACAGTAGCGCGCACCGTTTTTTCAATGCCAATCACAACTTCAACCTCACTGCCGGCATCAGGTTTTAACCCAAATCGTTCATGGGCCGCTCTCGTTCAAATGCCAAATTTGTTTAACTTCATTTCAAGAGAGACATCAGTTAGGGTATTTTTGTGTAACTTTGCATCACTAAATTCTATCGGTCAGAAAATGAGTACAATTATTCTTGGTATTGAATCTTCGTGCGACGATACTTCGGCCGCCATTATCGAAGACTGCATATTAAAATCAAACGTAATTGCCGGTCAAAAGGTGCACGAGGCCTATGGCGGTGTGGTTCCCGAACTGGCATCGCGTGCGCATCAGCAAAACATTGTGCCTGTGGTGAGTGAAGCCATTCGTCAGGCAGGTATCGACAAAAAACAAATCGATGCGATTGCCTTCACGCGAGGGCCGGGATTGCCGGGATCCTTGCATGTGGGTACTTCGTTTGCCAAAGGGCTTTCGCTTGCTCTCGACATTCCTTTGATTGATGTCAATCATCTTCATGGCCATGTGCTCTCTCATTTCATCAAGGAAGATGAAAACACGGTTGTTCCTGAATTTCCCTACTTGTGTTTGCTCATTTCGGGAGGAAATTCTCAAATCATCAAAGTCAGTGCACCCAACGATATGGAAGTTCTTGGGCAAACGATCGACGATGCGGCAGGCGAGGCATTCGACAAGTGTGCCAAGTCTATGGGGTTGCCTTATCCGGGAGGGCCTGTTATCGACAAACTTGCGGCACAAGGCGATGCAGGCCGATTTAAATTTGCACGCCCCCATGTCGACGGATTTAATTACAGTTTCAGTGGCTTGAAGACTTCATTTCTCTACACATTGCGTGATGAACTCAAACTCAATCCTCGTTTCATCGAAGAAAATAAGGCCGATTTGGCGGCTTCGTTGCAAAAGACTATCATCGATGTGCTCATGGACAAGTTTAGCAAGGCCGTTAAGCTCACGGGCATCAAAACCGTTGCCATTGGCGGTGGCGTTTCGGCCAATTCGGGAGTGCGCAATGCGGTTCGGCTCTACGCCAATCGTCACCACATCAAGGCATTCATTCCCAAGCGTGCTTTCACCACCGACAATGCCGCAATGATTGCTGTTGCAGGCTATTTCAAGTATCTTGACCATCGATTTTGCGACATCACCTTGCCGCCGTTTGCCAGAGTGTCAATTTAGTTTTTTGTGAGAGCATTTGTTGTCTTTTTACGACACATTTTCATGAAATTGTTGCATCAAAAACTGTTGAAAAAAAATGAAATACTCGATTATCGTTATTGGCGATGAACTTTTGATAGGGCAAGTCACCGACACCAATTCGGGTTGGATTGCCCGACACATGAACCCACTGGGCTGGGACGCTCGTTGCGTGAAGGTGATTGGCGATGATGCCAATGAAATATGCCGTGCTGTCGATGAAGCTTGCAGCCGGTCAAGCGTGGTGTTGGTTACCGGTGGTTTAGGCCCCACAAAGGACGACATTACAAAGTCGGCATTGTGCAATTATTTTGGCGGAGAATTGGTTTATGACGAAGCCACAGCCACCAATGTGGCCACTGTTATGGCTAAACGTGGGTTGAAAGTCAATGAGTTAACTCGCTTGCAAGCCATGGTACCCACTTCGTGCCGTGTCATTCAAAATCAGGTGGGCACTGCGCCGCTCTTGTGGTTTGAGAGAGAGGGCAAAGTACTCGTTTCCATGCCCGGTGTACCTTTTGAAACCGAAACGATGATGCGGCTCGAGGTTATTCCACAATTGCTCAAAGCCTTCAACACCAGCGATCACATCATGTATCGCACCTTTGTGATTATAGACTACACCGAGTCGGAGCTTGCCACCGTGCTTGATTCGTTTGAACGAGAATTGCCTCCTCACATTCATTTGGCCTATTTGCCTCGGCAGGGCATTGTCAGGTTGCGCCTCACCGGCACTTCAACAAACAAAAACGACCTTGAATGCGACATGAGCAGGCATACGAAAAAACTGTGTGCCATCCTTGGCGATGCTGTCATTTGCGATGGAGATCGCACTTTGCCTGAAATTGTTGGCAACAAACTCAAGCAACACCGGCTCACGGTGTCATCGGCTGAGAGTTGCACCGGAGGCAATATTGCCCATGTCATCACCGAAATTGCCGGCAGCAGCCATTATTTTTTAGGCTCTGTGGTTTCCTATGCCAATTCGGTTAAGGAAAATGTGCTTGGAGTTTCACATCAAGATATTGTTGATAATGGTGTTGTCAGCAAGCCGGTAGTCGAGCAAATGGTTGCAGGAGTGAGCCGTGTTGTTGGTAGCGATTGTGCTGTGGCAACGTCGGGCATAGCCGGTCCAGGTGGAGCTGTCACGGGTAAACCGGTAGGCACTGTGTGGATTGCGGCCAAGTGTTGCGATAGGGTAGTGTCGCAATGCCTGCACCTGCCCGGCGACAGAACACGCGTCATCAATCGTGCCACTACCGAAGCTCTCAAAATGCTCTACAAGCTGTTGAGAGAATTAGATTGACCGCTTCTTTTTATGTTGAGAAATTCCGTTTCTTGACAGCAATAAAAGTATTGAGAGAAGAAAAGAAAACAAATTTATGTAAAAGGTACACAAATCAATATCGATGACTGATGACTGTTATATACAATCGGCAATTCGTTTAGCCAAACGACTGCACAAGGGGCAAGTTGATAAAGCCGGCGTAGATTATTTCAGCGGACATTTGTCTACTGTAGCATCAATGGGAAAAACATGGCAAGAGCAGGTTGTTGGTTATTTACATGATGCGAGTGAAGACACACCACACACAGTAGATGAGGTCTTGAATTTGTTTGATGCCGAGTTGGACACACCTTTGCCGGATATAGAACGAGAAGAACTTGCAATGGCTCTGCGGTTGCTTAATCATCATACCGCTTCCGACAGACAAAGTTATATTCAGGCACTTGGCAATAATTCCCTTGCTATGGCAGTGAAACTGAATGATCTCACCCACAACATGGACTTATCTCGTCTGCCCAACCCAACAGAAAAGGATTTGGCAAGAGTGGAACGATACAAGAAGGAGTATGAATATTTGAGTTCTATTATTTTCAACTCATAGCTGAGCAATAACAGGATATCTGATAATAAAGTTCCCATCTTTGCTATTCATGGTATAAAAAACTATCAGTCATAAAAAATAATTCTGTAACTTTGTTGTTGGTGAATATCGCGAATGTTGTTTTGCAATACTTTGATTTTTTATGCTATGAAGTTACGGAAAGTTTTGCTGATTGTCATATATCATATTTTTAAACAATTATAATTCATCGAACTCTCGTTAAATAATTTAAAACTAACAATATGAAAAGAAAAACAATATTGGCAATCATTTTTGCCTGCTGTACGCTGACGTTGATGGCCCAAAACGTCATCAGAGTGAACTATCAAGGTTCAAAACCCACTATCAGCGACTTTGCATGGGCCTTTCTTTCTTCAGTCAACGACGATGACTGCTGTAGCGAAGAATCGATCAATGCCATAAAGCAAGCTTGGATTTGGCACCGCAAGGGCATTCCCCTAAACGAAGGCGAAACGCTCTTCATTGACCGGGAAAATGGCTATGTACTCTATGAGAGCAGATATGAAGAACACTTGCTGAAGATTGAAATGTGCTACTGGAACGAGGTTGACCGAAAACACAAACTGTTTGCCTGCAACGTGGCAAGTTTCTCGAATGGCAAGTACAGCCCCGGTCAATTCGACGGCCTCACATTCTATCGCTACGACAATGCCTCAAAGACGATGACCTTGTGTAACGACACGGGCATCGATGTGGCATATTTTACGGGAAATGGCGCTACGGTCTCCTACGCTTTGCCACGTACCGGCAAAGACATCACTCTCACATCATGGTATGACAACGGAAAAAAGAAGCAGAAAACACTGAGGTGGAACGGACGTCGATTCAGCTTCTGAACATTTTTTATAACAAGAGAGTGCATCAAAACATCTGTTTTGCCATCCCCCTTGTATTATTTCCACAAAGTATATTCTCTCCATTTTTTAGGAAATCCCATATCTTTCAAAACAACCAATTTAGGAGATTTATCCAATAGATTGAGCAATCTTTTTCTAAATGAGCTATTTGAAGCAATAAAAAAATACGTGGAAAAGGCTTGCATGAATTAAAAAAGTTGATTAACTTTGCACTCGATTTCAAGGCAGAGTACGACGACTTCCCGTTAGTCCTGTTCTGTGACATGATCGTTGAAACTTCGATGCGCCTGATGATGCTTACTTGGTGCATAAAGCGTAGGACGATATTTAATAGCCCCAATGGCAACTGCACAACGCGGTGGCTTTCTCACCACGGCAATGGAGCAGATTTGTTCATATTAGGCCATGGAGTATTGTGCTACTGCGAGGTAGAAGGAACTGGCTTGAAAATCGCAATTCAAATTTTTTTCTTTTGATAACAAAAAATTGAAATAACAACTATGTCTAAAGTTTGCGAAATCACAGGCAAGAAGGCGATTTCCGGTAACAACGTATCGCACTCTAAGAGAAGAACAAAACGTAAATTCAATGTTAACGTTTTCAATCGTAAGTTCTATTGGGTTGAGCAACAGCAATGGATTCGTCTCACCGTTTCTGCAGCTGGCTTGCGCATTATCAACCGCATCGGTCTTGACGCTGCTCTCAAAAGAGCTGCCGAAAAAGGTAATTTAACTCAAATCAAAACAATCGAAAAGTAAAGAAACATCATTATGGCAAAAAAAGCTAAAGGCGATAGAATTCAAGTTATTCTTGAATGCACAGAACAAAAGGCTAGCGGTGTGCCGGGAATGTCGCGTTACATTACTACAAAAAACCGCAAGAACACTACCGAGCGCATGGAACTGAAAAAATACAATCCATACCTCAAAAAATACACAATCCACAAAGAAATCAAATAATATATATAGATATTGATATATGGCAAAGAAAGTAGTTGCAACCCTTCAAACCGGTGAAGGCCGCACATTCAGCAAAGTTATCAAGATGGTGCGTTCTCCTAAGACAGGAGCCTATGTGTTTGAAGAGCGTATGGTTCCTAACGACAAAGTTCAGGAGGCTCTTAAATAAAAATATTGAGATTGTTCATTTACACAATACGATAGAAAACTCTGAGGCAACTTCAACCTCAGAGTTTTTTGTTTATTTTACCGGATTGCAAGACAAAGTCTCTCGATTTTGTTGTAACTTTGCATTATCACAAAACATGAAATTCTCAAATGTTTAAGATTGCGATAGACAAAAACCTAATTAATCAAATGCCTGTGCTCTCGTTCCCGGGCAAAATATATGTAATCGACTCTATGTTGCATGTGAATGCCGCCATTGAGGTTTTGCGCAAGCACAAGGTGGTGGGGCTTGACACCGAAACTCGACCGGTGTTTAAAAAAGGTATGCATCACAACATGGCGTTGATGCAGCTTTCTTCGCCCGATGAATGTTTCTTGTTTAGAATCAACAAAATAGGCATACCGGCTAAGTTGGCCGAGTTTTTGGCCGATGAAACGTGTTTAAAGGTCGGACTGTCGTTGCACGACGACTTTGGCATGTTGCGCAGGGTGAGTGATGTGCAACCGGCAGCTTGCATCGACATTCAAAACTTGGTGCCAAAATATCATATTGCCGATTTCGGCTTGCAAAAAGTCTATGCAATTTTGTTTCAAAAAAAAATCAGCAAAGGACAACAGCTCACCAACTGGGAGGCTCAAACGCTCACTCCTGCTCAGCAACAATATGCGGCAATCGATGCTTGGGCCTGTATTCACATTTATAATTACTTGACCGGAGGGCATTTTGTGCCCGAAAAGTCTCCATTTATTATTCCCGAAACTGTCGCAAAATGAACAACAGTAAGTTTAAATTGTCAATCGTTCTGCCTTTGTGCCTGCTCATTTATTTGGCAGTGCTGGCCTATTTGGGGTTTGACACATTTAAAGCAGGTAAATTCTTGAAATACTTTGGTATAATTGCCGGAGGATTAATTGTAATAGTGCTTTTACATGTGGTGTTGCGAAAAAAAGAGAAAATGCGCGAGAAATATCGCGACAGTGAAACACAACAATATGGCACTTACAACGACAATGATGACGAAAGAAAAGACTGATTGACGAGGAAAAGAAGAATAGAACCGGAGTTGTTAAAAGGTTGCAAGTTGCCCGGCAATTCGTTGCTCACGCCAAGTGCCCCAGTAATTCAAAGGGCATTGCTTCGTCAATTGTTATTTGATAGAACTCGCCGATGTTCAGTTTTGCATCTTTTGCAATGAGCACTTCGGGGTCGACTTCGGGCGAATCCCACTCGGTGCGTCCCACGTAGTAGTCTTCATCTTCACGATCGATGATCACTTTGAAAGTTTTTCCCACCTTTTCGCTTTGTATTTCTTGCGAAATGCGTTCTTGCAAGTTCATGATTTCTTCCAGTCGGTTTTGTTTCATTTCGTCGGCTATGATGTCGTCGTAGTTATCGCCGGCGTATGTGCCCGTTTCGCTGCTGTAAGCAAATGCGCCCATGCGTTCAAATCGCATGTTATTCACAAACTGCTTGAGTTCTTCAAAATCGGCTTGTGTTTCGCCGGGAAATCCCACCATGAGCGTTGTGCGCAAGTGCAATCCGGGCACTTCTCGGCGCATGCGGTTGATGAGTTCGATTTGTTCGTCTTTGCCGATGTGGCGTTTCATTTTAGACAACACATTGTTGCTGGCATGTTGCAGAGCAATGTCGAGATAGCTGCACACGTTGTCATGCTTGGCCATTATCGGCAAGATGTCGTAGGGGAATTGGGTGGGGTAGGCATAGTGCAACCTTATCCACTCCACACCTTCGATAGAAGCCATTTTGTCGATGAGCCGGGGCAACATCATTTCGCCATAGAGATCAAGCCCATATGACGACAGGTCTTGGGCAATGACGTTAAACTCCTTTACTCCCTTGTCGGCCAGATGTTGCACCTCGGCCAGCAGTTCGTCTATGGGCACCGATTTGTGGCGACCTGTGATGAGAGGGATTGCACAAAATGCGCAAAAGCGGTTGCAACCTTCCGAAATTTTGAGATAGGCATAGTGGCTTGGCGTTGTGAGATGTCGCTGGTGGGCAAGGTCTTGCTGATAGCTTTTTCCAAGGTCGGCCAGCATGTTTTTCCAGTTGAATTTTCCGTAGAATTTGTCCACCTCGGGTAGCTCTTGTGTGAGTTGTGCCATAAATCGCTCGGCAAGGCAACCCATCACAAACAGTTTTTTGAGTTTTCCGGCTTTTTTGGCTTGTCCGAGTTTTAAAATCATGTCGATGCTTTCTTCTTGTGCATCGGCAATGAAGCCACACGTGTTCACTACGGCAATTTCGCCATTGATGCGGTTGGGGTTGTGTTCTACAGTGTAACCGTTGGCCTGAAACTGGCGTATGAGATGCTCCGAGTCTACAAGATTTTTAGAGCACCCGAGTGAAATGATGTCAATTTTGTTTTTGCGCATGGTCTCTCGACAAATTGCATGTAGGGAGTAGGGAATGGCATCTCCGAGGGTGTTTTCCCTTCTCGTTTTGTTTTGTTGATGGCACAATTGTGTGGCAATGTGCCACTTTTTGCGCTGTTGATTTTTAATCTAAAAAAGTGATAATCAAAGTAGTAAAGAGCGAAATCTCTGCTCGGGTCGAGATCTGTATCATTTGCCGAACAGCGATCTCACAAACTCCTCTTTGCGGAAGATTTGCAGGTCGGTAATGCCTTCTCCAAGCCCGATGTATTTTACCGGAATTTGAAATTGGTCGCTGATGCCAATCACTACACCACCTTTGGCCGTACCGTCAAGCTTGGTGATGGCAAGTGCATTCACCTCGGTGGCGGCCACAAACTGTTTGGCTTGTTCAAAGGCATTTTGTCCGGTCGAGCCGTCGAGCACAAGCAACACTTCGTTGGGAGCATCGGGCAATATCTTTTTCATCACATTCTTCATTTTGGTGAGCTGATTCATCAGGCTCACGTTGTTGTGCAGACGACCGGCAGTGTCGATAATCACCACATCGGCATTTTGTGCCTTTGCACTCTCCACAGTGTCGTATGCCACACTGGCAGGGTCGGTGCCCATTTTGTGCTTGATTACCGGCACATCGGCACGTTGTCCCCAAATTTCGAGCTGTTCGTCGGCCGCGGCACGGTAGGTGTCGGCCGCACCAAGAACCACTTTGTTGCCGGCTTGTTTAAACTGATGGGCGAGTTTGCCAATGGTTGTTGTTTTGCCCACGCCATTCACGCCCACCACCATAATCACGTATGGCTTTTTTTCGGCAGCAATAGTAAAGTCTTCCATGTCGGCATTGTTGTTGTCGACCAGCAATTGCGTGATTTCGTCACACAGCAGGTCGTTCAGTTCATTTGTGCCCACATATTTGTCCTTTGCCACACGCTTTTGAATGCGGTCGATGATTTTCAGGGTGGTTTCAACGCCCACATCGCTCGTGACAAACACTTCTTCAAGGTTGTCGAGAACATCATCGTCAATTTTCGATTTGCCGGCAATGGCGTGTGTCAATTTGCTGAAAACACCCTCTTTGGTTTTGTTCAACCCCTTGTCGAGCGTCTCTTTTTTCTCTTTGGAAAAGAATTTACTGAAAAATCCCATATATACAGTTTAGCCCTAATGAATTATAATTTTGCAAAGGTACAAATTTTATATCAATATCTCATCACGATGTGCTCAAACTTCTATTTCGTGTAAAAATCAATCACTTCTTGAATGGCCTTTTGGCACACGGGGCAAAACTCCGGAGTGTTGTTGGAACGCATGCGGCAGTCTTGAAAAGCCCGATATACGCCACTCAGGCTGTAGCCGGCACCTTCATACACGCCGGCTCGGTTGGGCATGTCTTTATTGAGCGGTGTGGGCACTGCTGTGCCACGGTCGATAAGGGATTTCCATTTACTTTCAAAGTTGGTCAGTGTGGTGATGTTGCGCTCCCACGGTTCAATGTCGTGCGGATAGCTTGGAATTTGCTCATTCTCATAGGCATACTCATCGGCAAGCCCGGCAAAACTATGCCCAAACTCGTGAACAATCACCTTTTCATAGGTGTTGAAGTGCGTGGCCGAGAGGTTATAGGAATTGAGAATGCCACCGCCGCCATATTTATCACTGTTCACCAACACAATAATGTGTTCATAGGGTAGCCCGGCAAGAATGTCGTGCAAATCTTTGAGATTGAGCGTTGTCAAGTATCGATCGCTGTAAAATGTGTTGAAATGCGAATGCAAAGCGGTGTTCTTCCACACGCCTTTGCCGGGTTCACTCGTGCCACTTTCGGCCGAGGGTGCCTCAACGGCAATCATGTTGAACACGTCGCGCATGCCTTTGAACGGCTCATGGGCAAACAACGCCTCGACGGCAGTGTGCACATCGGCTCGAAACACGTCCATTTCATGTTGGGCATATCCTTCGGCAACAAAGGCAACGTTGATGCGTTTGGCAGAATTTTTGGCTTCTTGCACAGTGGAGAATGCCGTGCGATCGCGCTTGCCTATTTCCTTGATGAGAATGTCGTGAGGAACCACTTGATGGGTGAGGGTAGACGCGATTTCATGACGATTGTTGCGCAAGTCAATCGTGATGTCGACCGTGTCTTTGGGCATGGGTATGAGAAACACATTTTGAAATGCACGGCTCAGCTGCTCGGCTTCGGGATAAGACAGCCATTCTTGAAACAGAGTTGAAAAAGAATTCTTGTAAATCACGATACCGCTTTTGTGATCTTTCACGGTTATCTGCCCATTGCCCTCAATCGGCGTGCATGCAAGGTTGTGACGCTTGCCATACCAATGTACACTTTTGCAATACTCGTCAACAGCGATGTGTTGCACATTTTTATTCCCGGCAAACACGTAGTCGAGGCGCAACGTTGTGTCGCAAAAATAGTCATCAAACTTCTGCCCCCATGCCATTGCCGGCAACGACGCGAAGCTCAACAAAGTCAAGAGTGATATAATGCCCCCATGTTTCATATGCTCTCCCAATCCATTAAAGTTTTTTTTACCCCCAATCGGTCATTAGACCGCTAGGTTTACAATTTTCGGTTCATCGCGTGCTTCCCGACTGCTTTTGCCTGCTTGCCGGCATCTTGGTTGCCGTTTTTTCTTGGCGTAGCCCACTACGTCTTCAAAAAAAAGACAACCAATTTGTTCAACATTCAAACAAAATCAGTACGGGCTCTAATGACCGATTTGGGTTAAATGAAAAAATTTTACATTGCAAATATAGCCATAACCCCTCAAATTTCCATGCCCCACCTCCCCAAAATTTCCCAACCAAATAGTTTTACTGTTTTTTTTTGCAATAGCAATGAATTTAGGTTGGTGATTGTGGGGAAATATTTTGAAAGAATGAATATATTTGCCGATATTTTTACATAAAACGCTTTTATATGATGAAGAAAGGTATACTTTTGCTTTTATTGCTTTGGGCATGCTTTGGTCAGGCTTATGCTCAAAATGCTGAAAATCCGGCTGTAACACTCTATACCGGTCTTGCGACGGGAAGCCGTGTTACGCTCAACGTTACTGCACCAACCGGGAGTTACAAACTTGATCTTGGTGATGAGAATGTGATAGATGTGAATAGTGGCATGTATCAAGGAAAAATGACGGGAAGCAATATCAAGATTTATGGCAACATCACGCAACTGGTGCCCAATAACTGCTTGGTCGATTCAATAAAAATCAACACCAACAAACTCACTTTGCTTAATCTTGCCTCAAATTCTCTCGCCAAGTTAACCTTGCCCGAGAGCAACGAACTCACATCGTTGTCTTTGGAGCGCAACAAGCTGACAAGCATAACATTTCCCGCAGAACTCCCTGCAATTGAAACCCTCAACTTGAAGAGCAATCAACTATTTGTTTTTCCTGCTACCAAGATGCCGAAACTCAGTGTGCTCATTGCCGGCTCCAATTTGTTTGAAAAACTGGAACTTACTGGTTTCGTCAAATTGAGAAGCATACGTGTTTCGGGCTGCAAACTGACAACGTTGAGTATTCCCAAAATGTGTGTTGAACTGCATGCCGAGAAAAATCAACTCAACTTTGACGAAAACTATTTCACCAACTTTTCGCAACTCAACTCCATGCGCCTCAGTTACAACAAGGTTGAACGCATCAATGTGACCAATTGTCCTGCATTAAAGGAAATTGAATTTAGAGATAATGGTATTCAATCGTTCACCATTGATGGAAATATGCCCAACTTGAATTATGTGGATCTCCGCTCCGGCAAACTAACGGCTGATATGCTCGATGCCATCTATACCGCTCTTCCCTCTGTAACCAAAGGTACAATTAAGGTCACCGGCACTCTTGGAGCCGAGAATGCACATGGCGACATTGCTACCTCAAAAGGTTGGAAGATAGACATTGCAGGCATTCCCGGCATTCCAACCGGTGTTGTTGGAAATGTGGCAGAAGAAGTGTGGCTTTCTTTTGATGCACTGTCGAAGCAGCTCCATGTGGCCAATTATTTCGCAGTATCGTCTGTCCGACTTTATGCCGTTTCGGGTGCTGTTGCAGCCTCATTTGTTCCGGCTTCGGTTATTAATTTATCTGCATTTGGCAGTGGAGTTTACTTTGTTGAGGTTCTCACCAAAAATAATGAGAAACTTGCATTGAAAATTATTCTGTAACGACCATGAATAAACAACAAAACAAGTAGCATTATTCGATTGTTGCACCGTCAAGTGCATTCTTTGTTTGGTTGGCTTCGTCGAGAAATCGAACAAATCATATTCAAATACACGCCCACTTTCGTTAAATAAAGATTAGGCTGCAACTCTCTTTTAAATGGAGAATTACAGCCTAATTTATTCTGTATCGATAGCAAAAAATCTCTCGGCGACTATCGCTCTTGCGATTCTTTGATTTTATCGATTAATCTTCGCTTTCTACGGCTGCTTGGGCGGCTGCTACGCGTGCGATGGGAACACGGTAGGGAGAGCATGACACGTAGTTCATGTTCAGTTTGGCACAGAATTTCACCGATGATGGTTCACCGCCGTGTTCACCGCAAATGCCCACATTGAGTTCGGGCTTGGTTTGGCGGCCGCGTTCTGTTCCCACTTTCACCAATTGTCCCACGCCCTCTTGGTCAAGCACCTCAAACGGGTCTACCTTGATGATGCCCAATTTCTTGTAGATGCCAAGGAACTTGGGCGCATCGTCGCGTGAGTAGCCAAACGTGAGTTGTGTGAGGTCGTTGGTACCAAATGAGAAGAAGTCGGCAATCTCGGCAATCTCGTCGGCAACGAGGGCAGCGCGCGGAATTTCAATCATGGTGCCCACCTTGTAGGCAACAGTCATGCCACGTTCTTCAAACACTTGTCGTGCAGTGCGGTTGATGATGTCGGCCTGATATTCAATTTCTTTCTTAACTCCCACCAGTGGAACCATGATTTTGGGGTGAACATCGATGCCACGAGCTTTGCAGTTCAAAGCGGCCTCGATGATGGCACGCGCCTGCATCTCGGTAATTTCAGGATAAGTATTACCCAAGCGGCAACCACGATGCCCCAGCATGGGGTTGAACTCTTCAAGCGAAGAGCATATTTGCTTGATTTTTTCAAGCGTCATGCCGGTTTCGCTTGCCAGTTCGCGCATGGTTTCGAGTTGATGAGGAACAAATTCATGCAATGGCGGATCGAGCAAACGAACGGTTACCTCATATCCGTCCATGGCCTCAAACATGCCCTCGAAGTCGCTGCGTTGCAGTGGCAATAGCTTGTTTAAGGCAACTTTGCGTGCCTCAACTGTGTCGGCAATAATCATTTCTCGCATGGCTTTGATGCGGTTGCCTTCAAAGAACATGTGTTCGGTGCGACACAAACCGATGCCTTTTGCTCCAAACTTGCGAGCAACCTTGGCGTCGCGCGGACTGTCGGCATTGGTGTAGACCATCATCTTGGAGTATTTTTCGGCAAGATTCATGATTGCCAAAAAGTCGCCACTGAGGTCGGCATCGACTGTCGAAACAAGACCGTCATAAACGTCGCCGGTAGAACCGTTGAGCGAAATATAGTCGCCTTGGTGGTAGGTTTTGCCACCCATTTTCACTGTTTTGTTTTTGTAATCGACCTTAATTTCACCGGCTCCCGACACACAGCATTTGCCCATGCCGCGTGCAACAACGGCTGCATGCGATGTCATGCCACCACGGGCGGTGAGAATGCCTTGGGCAACGCTCATGCCTCGCAAGTCTTCGGGCGAGGTTTCCATGCGCACCATGATTACGCGTTTATTGCGTTTTGCCCAGTCTTCGGCATCATCGGCAAAGAACACAATGTGACCGGTTGCCGCGCCGGGCGATGCCGGCAAGCCCTTGGCCATTACTTTGGCGTTTTTGATGGCAGAGGTGTCGAACACGGGGTGGAGCAACTCATCGAGTTTTCCCGGTTCCATGCGTTTGAGCACAGTCTTTTCGTCGATCACGCCCTCACGCAGCAAGTCCATGGCAATTTTTACCATGGCTGCACCGGTGCGTTTGCCATTGCGAGTTTGGAGCAACCACAGTTTACCGTTTTGAATGGTAAATTCCATGTCTTGCATGTCTTTGTAGTGTGCTTCGAGCTTGTGTTGCATCTCAACAAGTTGAGCTGCACACTCGGGCATTGCTTCTTCGAGCGACGGGAAGTTGGCTCTTCTTTCTTCTTCTGTAATGCCTTGCAGTTTAGCCCAGCGACGGCTGCCTTCGGTCATGATTTGTTGCGGAGTGCGCACGCCGGCAACAACGTCTTCGCCTTGGGCGTTAATCAAATATTCACCGTTAAAGAGGTTTTCGCCGGTGGCTGCATCGCGCGAGAAGCACACGCCTGTTGCCGAGTTGTCGCCCATGTTGCCATAGACCATGGCCATCACGTTCACTGCTGTACCATAGTTGTCGGGAATTTGATTCATTTGGCGATAGAGAATGGCGCGTTCGTTGTCCCAACTGTCAAACACGGCATAGATTGCCCCCCACAGCTGATCCCAAGCGTCGACGGGGAAGTCTTTGCCGGTTGCCTTCTTCACGGCTTTTTTGAAAAGCACAACAAGCAGTTTGAGGTCGTCGACTTCGAGTTCGGTGTCGGAGGTTACGCCTTTATTTTCTTTCACCTGTTCGATGATTTCTTCAAAGGGATCGATATCGTCTTTGTTTTCAGGCTTCATGCCCAGCACAACGTCGCCATACATTTGAACGAAACGACGGTAACTGTCCCATGCAAAGCGTTGATTTTTAGATTTCTCGGCGATTGTCTCGGCAACAGCGTCGTTAATGCCGAGGTTGAGCACTGTGTCCATCATGCCGGGCATCGACACCGGAGCTCCCGAGCGCACCGACACCAACAACGGATTGTTGGAATCGCCAAACTTGTTGCCTGTCAATGCTTCTATATGCTGAATCGACTTGATAACATCGTCTTTTATCAGTTGAACTACTTTTTCACGTCCTTCTTTACTGTATATTTTGCATATTTCGGTGGTAATGGTGAAACCCGGAGGCACCGGAACACCAATCAAATTCATCTCTGCGAGGTTGGCACCTTTGCCGCCGAGCAGCTCTTTCATGTCGGCGCGGCCTTCTGCTTTTCCGTTGCCGAACGTGTAAATTGTCTTCATTAAGCGTTTGATTTATTAAAAAATACTTGAAATAAAATTCTATTAATAGCGAACCGTCAATGGCCATGAAATCCTTCTTAAGCCACTCGCGGGATTTTCCCTATAAATTCACTGCAAAAGTACTCATTTTTTACGAAACCACCGAATAACAGTTTGCAAAATAACACATATTATATTATCGCAGTTAACTTTTGCTAAAAACTTAATTGATGATATGCTTTATTAATATTTGTTAGCATTAATTTTGTTTTAAAACAGTCCATTTTGAATTTTTCGCTTGATTTTGTATTTAAATTCTTACAAAATTTATCAATAAAACAGAAAAAATTGTAGAGCAAAATTTCTATTGAATTTTTGTTGAAACGTAACTCAACGTGCTTTTGCTATATTTTTCAGCATTTTTCGGTTGAATTGAACTGAAAAACTGTAACTTTGCATCTCACATTCATTAAAATACTAAGATTTTGAGCAGAAAACGGAAAGAATTGCCCATTGTTGAAGGGCTTGAGATTACTAAAGTGGCTGCAGAAGGAAAAAGTTTGGCTCGATGGAACGACTTGGTGGTGTTCATTCCCTATGGTGCACCGGGCGATGTAGCCGATGTGAAGATCGATCGCAAAAAGCACAGTTTTGCCGAGGGGCACATTGTAAATCTTGTGAAGCCGAGCGAAATGAGAATTTCTCCTTTTTGCGAACATTTCGGCGTGTGTGGCGGTTGTAAATTCCAGCACATACCCTACGAACGCCAGTTGGAGTTCAAGCAACAGCAGGTGACCGATGCACTGGAACGCATTGCCAAGATAGAGTTACCCGAAGTCAAATCCATTTTGGGATCAGGAAAAACAAAGGAATATCGTAACAAACTCGAGTTCACGTTTTCCAACAAATTGTGGCTGACCACCGAGCAAATGAAAAGCGGCTTGGAGTTTCCCGACCGTAATGCTGTGGGATTTCACATTCCCAACGGATTTGACAAAGTGCTCGATATTAAAAGGTGTTGGTTGCAGGATAACATCAACAACGAGTTGCGTCTTTTCATTCGCGAATATGCCTTGAACAAAGGCTATACTTTTTTTGACATGCGCAACAATGTGGGGCTGATGCGCATGATGATGGTGCGTGTGGCAAGTACCGGCGAAATCATGCTTGTTGTCGTGTTTGGTGAGGAAAACAACCTTGCCATTGCCGATGTGATGAATGCCATTCATGCCAAGTTTCCTCAAATCACATGCCTGATGCACGTGATTAACCTCAAACGCAACGACTCGCTTGGCGATCAGGACTTTATTCTCGACTTTGGGCGTGATTATATCGAGGAAGAAATGGAAGGTCTCAAATTTCGCATAGGTCCTAAATCGTTCTATCAAACCAATTCGGAGCAAGCCTATGAACTTTACAAGGTAACTCGCAACATGGCTGAACTAACAGGTGAAGAGCTTGTCTATGACCTATACACCGGCACCGGCACAATTGCCAACTTTGTGGCGCGCCAAGCACGCAAGGTCATTGGTATAGAATATGTGCCCGAGGCTATTGAAGATGCCAAGCTCAACAGCCGAATTAACGGCATCGACAACACGCTGTTCTATGCCGGCGACATGAAAGACATGCTCACCAACGACTTTGTGGCAGAGCATGGCGTGCCCGATGTAATGATTATCGATCCGCCTCGTGCAGGCATGCACGAAGATGTTGTGAATGTGATTTTAAATGCCGAACCTCGCCGCATTGTGTATGTGAGTTGCAATCCTGCCACCCAAGCTCGCGATTTGCAAGTGCTCGATGCAAAGTATAAAGTTGTGGACATTCAGCCGGTCGACATGTTTCCCCACACCCAGCATGTTGAAAATGTTGTGGGCATGGAACGTCGCTTTTAATCGGCCGCGCAGCTTTGTTGATTGAGCGATTGTGCGACACCGTTGAGTTCCGTACGTTGTTTCATTCGCTGTGCAGTGCATCTTTGAGTGCGGCAAAGGAGGTGAGGCATGAATTGTAAAAACGGCGATCGTTGGTCACTTCACGGCCAATGAAAGGGGGCAGATTAAATTTGTAGTCTGCTGTGGGCACTTCAAGTTCGGCCATGACAAGGCCTTCAAGTGCGCCATGAAAAGTGTCTACTTCCCAGCGATTGCCCTCGTGCATTACAATGGAGCGAGTTTTCTTGATGATGGGTAGATGGCAAAGTTTGAGCAACTGTTTGGCGTCTTCTATGGGAATTGCGTATTCAAATTCGAGTCTTACAAGATTTTCTACCGCTCCTTTAATGGTAATGTAGCCACAATCGTCGCAAGTGCGTATGCGCACGGTACGACCCTTTTCACGCGACAAATAACCTTGTGAAATCTCATGTTTTTTGCTCACCATGTTGCAGAATGTGAGGTCTTTTACAAGATATTTGTGTTCGATTTCTGTTGACATTATTATTAAATAAGAAAATTTGACCAATAATTATCTCTTTATGGTGATATGTAGGCTATTAAAATTAACTACTTTTGCAAAAGTAAGTGTTTTGGGTTAAAAAGCCCATGATTTTAGCATAAATTTGAGGGATTGAAAAAATTTTTAGCATCATTTTTTGTTATTTTATTTGCAATTTCTGCAACTGCACAATTTCAATTGAAAGGTGTGGTTAAAGATTCGCTTGCCAATGAGCCAATCCCGTACGCATCAATCTACATCAAAGGCACCAACGAAGGTGTGATTGCCGGTGTGAATGGGCAATTTACATTGTTCTCGTCAATCAAAACACCGGTTGTCAACATTCAATGCTTGGGTTACAAGTCTAAGGAAATCAAGTTGAAGGGCGATGCCGGCAATGTGATCGTCTACATGCAATCGGCTTCTAAGTCGCTTGATGAAATTGTGGTGCGCCGACACAGAGAAAAATATGTCAAGAAAGGCAATCCGGCGGTTGCTTTTGTTGAAAAGGTGCGTGAACACATGCACGATCGCGATCCCCTCAATCATCAACATTATTCCTACGAAAAATATGAGCACATGACCTATGGGTTAAACGATTTGCAGCATGTCGACAAAAACCTGATCATAAAAACATTTAAGGGAGCTGCCGAATATCTCGACACCTCTGAGGTGACGGGAAAGGTGATTCTCCCCATGTCGCTGAACGAAACCGGCAGCGTTGAATATTTTCAGCGTCAACCTTCCAAGCACAAGCAACTGATTGTTGCACGTCAGCACGTGGGGCTTGATGAGGCGTTTGATGCAGCCGGCATCAAGAAATTCATGGACGACGCTTTTCGTGAAGTCGACATCTTTAGCAACGATGTGAAATTCATGCAAAACAGATTTATCAGTCCGCTTTCAAACATTGGAACAAGTTTTTATAAGTATTATTTGAACGATACCATAGAAGTTGATGGAGAAAAATGTGTAGAACTCGATTTTCTACCTTTCAATAACGAGTCGTTTGGCTTTGTGGGACGCATGTATTTTCCTGTGGGCGACACCACCATGTTTTTGAAAAAATGCGTCATGAACGTACCCAAGGCCATCAATTTAAATTATGTGGAGCACATCTACATTGAGCAGGAGTGGGTCAAATCGCCAAACGGAAGCCGCTTAAAGACCAAAGACGATTTGACCATAGAGTTTAAAGTTGTTTCAGGTACCCAAGGTTTTTATGCCCGGCGCAACACACATTACCGCAATCATTCCTTTGCATCGCCGGTCGATATGACAATCTTTGACCGTGATGGAGAGGTGATTGTTGCTCCCGATGCCGAAAAACACGACAAAGACTACTGGGTGGCATTGCGTCCATCCACGGCAAAACAAAATGAAGGGAGCATGCGTGAAATGATGCGTCGCCTTCGAGGCTCAAAACTTTTTTACTGGTGCGAACAGGCTTTTATCATGCTCTATAATGGCTATGTTGCCACCGGCAAGCCGAGCAAGTTCGACTTCGGCCCACTCAACACCTTCATGAGCGGCAACCCACTTGAAGGTTTGCGCATGAGGATTGGAGGCATGACAACTGCTCATTTGAGCAAGCATTGGTTTGGTCGTGGCTATGTGGCTTATGGCTTCAAAGACAGGAAATTGAAATATTATGGCGGATTGGAATACTCGTTTAATGAAAAGAAATATCATGGCAATGAATTTCCTGTGCATTCTTTGAAATTGAGCCATCGGTATGATGTCGATAAAATAGGACAACATTACATGCACACCAATCAAGACAATGCTTTCTTGTTGCTTAAGCGCAAAGCAGACAATAAGATCAATTATTTGCGCCAAACGCATTTCGGCTATAAGCTGGAGTTGGCCAATGGTTTCTCGATAGTCGCAGGAGTTGAACACAACATTCATGAGGCTTCGAGGGCTTTGCCGTTTGTCAATGGCGAAGGAACAGCGTTCAACCGCTATGCGACAGCAGGTTTCAATGTAACGTTGCGTTATGCTCCCGGAGAAAAATTCTATCAAACACGCTCTTACCGTTTTCCCATCAATATCGATAATCCCATCATTACACTCACCCACACCTGTTTGCCAAAAGATTTTTTAGGTGGCGACTTTGATGTAAATAAAACAGAATTGGGCATTATGAAACGCTTTTGGTTCTCGGCTTGGGGCTATACCGACATCATTTTAAAAGGGGCAAAGGTGTGGAGCACTGTTGCCTATCCCGATTTGCTCATTCCCAATGCCAATTTGTCCTATACCATTCAACCCGAAAGCTATGCTTTGATGAATGCCATGGAATTTGCCACCGATCAAAATTTGTCGTGGGACATTACCTATTGGGCTAATGGTGCCATCATGAACTATCTGCCCCTTGTTAAAAAACTGAAATTGCGTGAGGTGATTTCATTTAGAGGATTTTATGGTTCACTGACAAGCAAAAATAATCCCAATGTCAACTCTGTTTTATATCAATTCCCTCCGGATGCCGACTGCCGGCCTATGGGCAAGAAACCCTATATGGAAATGGGGATTGGCTTGGACAACATTTTTAAATTTTTGAGAGTAGACTATGTGTGGAGGCTCACCTATCGCAACAAGTCGGGTGTAGACAAGAGTGGTATTCGTCTGCAACTGCATGTAGCATTTTAATCCCCAAGCGATAAAAGCCGGTAAAAACTTTCGTTCCCCTCCTCAATTCCTTTCAAATCTCCAAAAAAAGTTTATTCGTCGACAAATCTTTTCAGGATATTGTCGTAGGCATCAATGCGACGATCGCGCAAGAATGGCCACCAACGGCGCACGTTCTCACTGCGTTTCATGTCAACATCGATCACGGCTTCGGTTTCTTGATTAATAGGAGCTTCGAAGAGAAGTTCTCCTTGTGGTCCTGCAACAAAACTGTTGCCCCAAAACTCAATTCCGTTGGTTTGCCTCGAAGGGTCATTTTCGTGCCCTACACGGTTCACGGCAATTACCGGCACACCGTTTGCGACAGCATGCCCTCGTTGTACGGTTATCCATGCGTTGCGCTGGCGTTGCTTTTCGTCGTCCGAATCGGTGCTTTCATAGCCAATGGCTGTGGGATAGATGAGCATTTCGGCTCCTTTGAGTGTCATGAGGCGTGCGGCTTCGGGATACCATTGGTCCCAGCACACGAGCACGCCCAGTTTTCCCACAGAGGTTTGTATAGGCTCAAAGCCTGTGTCGCCGGGTGTGAAATAGAATTTCTCGTAGTAGGCAGGATCGTCGGGAATGTGCATTTTTCTGTATTTTCCGGCAATGGTGCCATCTTTTTCAAGCACAACAGCTGTGTTGTGATATAGACCGGCGGCTCGGCGTTCAAAGAGCGAAGTCACGAGCACAATATTGTTTTTCCGTGCCACTTTGGCATAGGTTTCGGTCTCTTTGCCGGGAATGGAAGTTGCGAGGTCGAAATTGTCAACATCTTCCACTTGACAAAAGTAGAGTGAGTCGTGCAATTCTTGCAATACCACCAGTTGTGCTCCTTGTTGAGCCAATTTCTCGATTTTGCCGATGAGCCGATTGCTGTTTTGTTCTATGTTTTCAACGTTGTGTTGCTGTATGAGGCCTATTTTCATTTTTTCAAAGTGTTTTGTGGAAATTGCATGGTCACGCAGTGTAGCGAACCATGTTGCTTGATGAGTGCATTACAGTCGATGCCTGCGATTGTTCGATCGGGGAATGCAACTTGCATGATTTTTAAGGCCAAATCGTCGTTCATGACTTGGCCGTATGTGGGCACGAGCACTTGCTCGTTCATGACAAGGAAGTTGGCGTATGTGGCAGGGAGCCTGTTTCCCTCTTTGTCATGTATTGGTTCCGGGGTGGGTAGCTCAATCAAGTTGTAGGGTTGTCCTTGTGCATTGGTGAATGTTTGCAGCTCTTGTGCCATGCCGTCAAGTTCTTGTGCATGGTCGTTATTTTTCTCTTTTAGGTTAGAGATTCCCGAATACACGATCGTGTTGTCGGGTGCAAACCGTGCGATGGTGTCGATGTGTCCGTCGGTATCGTCACCGGGCATGTTGCCATGGTTGAGCCACAGCACTTTGCTTGCCCCAAATGTTGTTTTTAAATATGCTTCAATTTCTTCTTTCGACATTTGTCCGTTTCGGTTTTTCGACAACAGACAACTTGTGGTGGTCATGATGGTACCGTTACCGTCACTCTCAATAGAGCCGCCTTCGAGCACAAAACCGCAATGGTTTTGAAGTGGTTGGTTAAAAATGCCGTGTCGGGCAAGTGTGTCGTTTACAAGATTGTCTTTGTGAGCAGCAAACTTCATTCCCCAAGCGTTAAACATGAAGTCAAGCGGAGTGAGCCGACCGTTTTCTTCAACGGTGATGGCTCCGAAATCACGTGCCCATGTGTCGTTGGTGGGCACTTGGTAGTACTTAATGCTGTGTTTCGTGATGTCAATTTCTTTTAAATCGCTCTGTGCCGCTTCAACATGGGGAGTGACAATGATGAGATTTTCTTGCTTCACAATGTGTTTGGCAATCTCAACGTAGCATACAACAGCTTCGTCGAGCATATTGCCCCAATCGGTGTCGCTGTGTGGCCATGCCAGCATCACGGCATCTTGCCGCACCCATTCGGGTGGCAAATTGATGTTGCTTTTATTTTTGTTCATCGATGTTTTTTTATTCATATTTTAGGTTTTCCCAAATGGAGTCACGAGCTTCAATCAACTCGTCTACATAGTCTTGATAACCCGTTTTTTCGTCATATCCATTCGATTCGCACCAAGTTTCATACTCCATCTTCAATGTGTCGCTTTCCGATAACATTTGAGCGAATTTACGGTCGACTTCACTTGCCACACTCAACCGGTCGAGCAAAGCCCTTAAAATTTCGTTAATGTCGTTCATAATTAAAACATGATTTAGAATGTGAGTAATCGAATTACTTTTCAAATTTAATAAAAACTGCTAAGATTTCAACTATGTATGAAAAATATTCACACTCATGCCATGCAATTTTGTTTTGAATGCACGATTTCAAGCACAAAAATGAATGCCATTGAATTGAACTCAAATCGGGCATTGGAGACCGATTGAGGTTGAACAATGAAATTTTGCTTGGTGATTTTGACTTTTCTGTAGATAAGTAGTAAATTTGCACAAGAAATAATTTGCTTATAGAAATGAATTCTCTGAAAGTTCTATGGGGACTGCTCTTGCTGTTGACACTTTCAACGTCTTGCACCGGCAGCGATGAAAATCTCCGAGAGATGATTCCGAGTGATGCGACCGGAGTGATTAGTGTCAACCTTCCTCAATTGCTCGAAAAGGCAGGTATGGTTAAAGACCGGCAAATTTCAATTCCGGAGCAACTTGCTACAGTGATTGAGGGCAACAGCAATTCGTTGTTTTGCCGGCTCATGAGCGATTTGCCACAGTCGGGCATTGACTTGAAAACCAATGTTTACAGCTTCTTTTCACAGGGAATTTTTCGCTTTGTGACTTTGATTGCCCTCGACAATGCCGATGTGGCAAAGCTGCTTGTACAACAGCGCACGGGAATAAAATTCAAGAGTGTGAACGGCGTTGAGTTTTTGCTGTATAAAAACTGGTCGGTTGTGATCGATGACGATGTGTTGTTTATAGGTATGGAAAGTCACATTGCCGATGAAGGCAATCTGGCCTCGGCGGCTCATGCCATCATCAGCAAGAAGAACAAGAGCATTACCGATGTTGACGACATCATGAAATGTATTGAGCAAGAGAGCGACATCAACGCCTATTTCGATGTAAAAGGCTTTGCCGCCTTGCTCAAGTCGTTGCCGGGTTTCAAGAATGTAGCCGATCGTTTTCCCGTGATTTCGATTTTCACCGATTCCGACATCAAAGCATTTTCTTATCAGGTAAATTTTGAGAAAGAGGGTGCAACTTTGTTGGCACAAATCAAGGCAGATAAAAACAGTGACTTTATCACATTGCTCAACACAACGCTTGCCAAACCCGACAATGAGTTTTTGAAAGCAATGCCTACCACGATGAAATATGTGTTTGCAATGAGCGTGAAAGGCTCCCAATTTGCCCGGCTCGATCAAATCAAAAAAAGTGTGAACCTGTTGAGCAACTTGCCGGGGCTCGACAAGCTTGATATTCGAGGCATTATCAACACCATTGATGGCCCATTGGCCATAGGGCTTTCTCCGTGCTACATGTATAGCGATGATGCTTCGCCCAATTTTGCCGATGATTGGAACATTGCTATTGCCGTCAAGTCGAATAACCCTGAATTTGTAACGAAATCGGTGAGAGATTTTGCCGAGCAAAAGGGGCAGACCGACTGGATTAAAGACGGTCGCCACGTGTATAACTATGGAGGAAAACCTGTTTATTTTGGCACAGAAGGCAATGTGGTGTATGCGTTGAGACTCGATCATGAGCTAACTGAGCCGTTTCTCTACGAACAAGGCGATGTGAAAGAGCGATTTGCCAACTGTCGCTTAGGTTTCTATATTCAAGCCGATGCCGGAGCGAGCCAGGGCATGTTGAACTTTGGTTTTAAAAACAATACCGAGGGCGATGGTATTTTCTACACGGTCAATCCACAGGATAATCCGGTATTGACTTTCTTGGAAATTTTGTGCTCCATTACCCCATCGCAAGTGCCCGATGAAAGCGACTACATCGAGCATTATGATTTCTAATGCAACGAAGGCGTTGCTTTAACCGCTTTTTATTTTTAAAAAACAACATTTTTTGTTTATATTTGCAAAAGAGAATTTTATGATCCTGTCGGCAGTGGGTTCCTGTTGTAGGAGTTCTATTTAATGTGTTTGAACCCTCCTTAAACATTTTTATATGATAAAATATCTGAAGATGGTTTTCTGCTTCGCTGTGTTGCTTGCAGTGACCTCATGTAGCGATGTAAACGATAAAATGCTCGACATGATTGAAGAAGATGCGGCATTTGTCGTGAGTGTGAAACCAAGTGCAATGATTGAGCATTTTGATGTGCAGATGGATAAAGACAACAAAATTGTCTTGCCCGAATTCTTGCGCAACAGTATGACCGAAAGCGATAAGAAAAGAGCAAATGAAGTGCTTGATGCTGTTGCAAAAATGGGATTTGACCCAAAGAGCAACATTTATTTCTTTGTCCCTGCCGATGCGAAAATTAAAAATTCCAGCCCGGAAAATTTCAGTTTGGTCATGATGTTTGCCGTTGACGATGACGACGATGCCAAAAGGGCTATTGAAAACATGCCTGACACCAAAATTTCCTACACCAAGCAAGACGATATGTTCCTTTATGAAAAGAAGGACAATTTCTTAGGGACGGTTATCAAGGACAATGTAGTGATGTTTGCCTTTGGCGATAACATCGACATGAAGAAAATGGCAAATAAGTTTTTTGAACATGACTACAAGAGTATTCGCGATAATGACAAGGCCAAAAGCTTTATTGACAGTGACGACGATTTCAACATTTACATGAATTATGAAAAAATCGTGAGTTGGCTGAAACAGGGCATGAATGAAGCAAGCTTGCAAAATTCTGTTGTTGCTCAATATTTCACGTTGATCAGCGATTTTTGGTCGGCCATTGGAGCCATGAACATCAATGTTAATTTTGCCGATAATCAAGTTAAAGTGAAATCGGAGATTGTTCTGAATAAAGACGGTGGCGACTATGAGAAACTCATGAAGTCGATCATTGCAGAGCCATCTGCCAATTTCCTCAATGTGATGCCTGCCGACCTGAATGGTGTGTTTACCATGAATGTGAATGGTCCCGGCATTGTCGCTTTGTCGCAAGTGAGCACTTTGCTCACCTTGTTTAGCGGGCAAGGAACTTTCGACGAGCTGGGAGGTATTAAGGGGTTGATTGAGTCGATCAAGGGTGCAATCGCCATTGGTTTTGTAACCGATTTTGAGAAGAATCACGTAGGCTTCACTGTTGCCATAGAAACATCTAAGGCTACTCAACTCTTGGCTTTCATCGAGAAGATGACACAAGAAATGCCACTTAAGAAATTGAACAATGAATTACTCTATGAAGATGGTTCCAACAGAGTTTCTATGGGTAACAAAGGCAATTTCCTCTATGTGAAGTATGAGCCGGTTACGACAACAACCAGCAAGATGGGAGCAGGCACAGAGCAAGCCAAGAAATTTTTCTCTTCGACCTCGTTGGGTGGTTACTACAATTTGCCGGCAGGCGACATGACTATGCATTTCGACACTAAGATGATCGACTTTACTCATTCCGAAGCCACTTTCTGCATCAAGAAGAACGACAAAAACATGAAGTTCTTTGACTATGGCAACTATTTCTCTCGCTTGATGGCACAAATCACGGTAGCACGTCAGCTGTTCAACCAATTTTATCCACAGTCCGCAAGCTACGATGAAGAAGACTATGGCACGACATACGGAGATGACGAAAATTTTGATGCCTATTCTGATGACATCGATGAAGTCTAATCTGTTGCCTATTGATAGAGAAATTCGTAAAAAGCAACATGGAGCATGAATTGAAATGCCCATAAAAGCAATTGAGAAAGGGGCGATGTGAAAAAATCCACATCGCCCTTTCTCTTTGTTTTTCTTTCAGAATGTGTCACGCGGTTTTCAGCCGAACTTGAAGTATTCATTGGCTTGCGCGAGCGTTTCGGGTTTACCAACATCAAGCCACTTGTAGTTTCCGTTGTGCACATAGCCTTGAATGAGGTGATTGGCACATTCGTTTACATAGAACGGGATAATGGAGAATACTTTGTTGCCTTGGGCAAATTGTTTCAAAAGAGGAAAAATCTCAGGAGAAACCACATGCAACCCACCAAAGGCAAGTGCTTTGTGTTGATTCGGATTGTAGACAAATGCTTGCGGTTTGGTTTCGCCCGTTTTCTTGTTAATCCAGCCTTGTAGGCAGTTTGCTTGGTCAAAGAGGAGATAGCGTTGGGTGTTTCGGTCTTTCACCAAGATTGACGACAAAGCACGGCTTGCAATGTGACTATCGTAGAATGCCCTTAAATCAAGATCGGTGAGAATGTCGGCATTTTGAATGAGAATAGGTTCGTCACCGTCAAGAAATTGTTGAGCTTTGAGCAGTCCGCCACCGGTGTCGAGCAAGAGATCTCGTTCGTCGCTGATGTGAATGTTGAGCCCAAAGTTTTTTTTATCTTCAAGAAAATCAATGATTTTGTCGGCAAAGTGGTGAACATTGATGGTAATCTCGTCAAAACCCTGGCGAGCCATGTGCGCAATTGCACGTTCAAGCATGGTTTTGCCACCCACTTCAACAAGAGCTTTGGGGCGATCGTTGGTTAAAGGACGCAACCGTGTTCCTAAGCCGGCTGCAAATATCATTGCTTTCATCGGTTTATTCTATTTTTGAACAGGGTTGAAAACCTGCTCGATATTCTGTTCTCGGTGAATGAGTTCAACCTTTACATTGAATTTCTTGTGAATGTGCTCGGCCATGTGTTGGGCACTATACACCGAACGGTGTTGTCCGCCTGTGCAACCAAAACACACCATGAGGTTGGTGAAACCGCGTTCAACATAACGCTTGACCGAGGCATCGACGAGCGAATAGGCATGCTCGAGAAATGTGAGGATTTCACCATCGTTTTCAAGGAATTTGATCACCGGCTCATCAAGCCCGGTAAATGGCTTGTAGCGGTCATATTTGCCCGGATTGTTACATGCCCGGCAGTCAAACACGAAGCCGCCGCCGTTGCCCGAGGTGTCGTTGGGAATGCCTTTCTTGTAGGCAAAGCTCATGACTTTCACGGTGAGCATGTGCTTTTGCAATTCATCGGTAAATTGCGACATGTTCACGAGATTGTGCAACACTTGATTGAGGTAGGGGTATTCAACGTATGGCTCTTTGAGCAACTGACGCAGGTTGTTGATGGCAAACGGCACACTTTGCATGAAGTGGGGTTTCTTCTCGAAGTAGCCACGGAAACCATAGGCTCCCAGCACTTGCAATGTGCGGAAGAGCACAAAGTGGCGAAGCTGTGAATAGAAGTAGTCTTCGTCTACAAACTTATATTTCTTGAGTTCTTCAAGATACACTTTGAGTAATTCTTGGCGCAAACTCTCGGGAAAATTGGCCTTGGCTTGCCACAAAAACGATGCTACGTCGTAGAAAAACGGACCTTTGCGTCCTCCTTGAAAATCGATGAACCAAGGTTCGCCATCTTTAATCATCACATTGCGCGACTGAAAATCACGATACATGAACGTGGCAGAGTTGCTGCGCAACAGCACGTCGCACAGCTTTTGAAAGTCGTCTTCCAACCGCCCCTCGTTGAAGTCAAGTCCGGTTGCTTTCAAAAAGCAGTATTTGAAATAGTTGAGGTCCCAAAAAATGGAGCGTGCATCGAAGCTCAATGCCGGGTAGCAGATCGAAAAATCCATGCCATCGGCTCCCATGAACTGAAATTTGCACAGACTGCGCAATGTCTTGGCAAGCAGGGTTTTCTCTTCTTCGCCAAACACGCGCGTTTTGCGACCTTTTTCAATGGCGTTGAAAAGAATGGTATCGCCCAGGTCTTCTTGAATATAGGCCATTTGGTCATCGCTCTCGCACAGCACCTTGGGCACGGGCAACCCTTTGTTCAAGAAATGCTTGTCCATGTAGAGAAATGCCTTGTTTTCTTGTTGGCATTCGCCAATTGCTCCAATGAGCGATTGCACGCCTTTGAGGCGAAAATAACGCCGATTGGAGCCCGATGCCGGCATTTCTTCCATTTCAGCAGGTTCTTGACCGGTGTATTTTTTGTACAATTCTATTAAGATGTCAGAATTCATTTGTTGTGTCGGTTTATTTTCTTTGTAATCTACAAATATAATTTAATTCGAGCGATTGAGCAAGCTCCGTTGTCTTGTGCTCACGGCCCGTTTAAAATTCAGAGGTGAAATGGAACTTGATTTTAGGAAAATCTTGTTGAGCCATTTGCAACACATAGCCCGAGTCGGCCAAGAACACATCACGCCCTTCACGGTCAAGAGCCATGAACTGATGTTTGCGGTGCTTGAAGGCTTCGAGTGCTTCGCTGTCTTCACTTTCAATCCAGCATGCTTTGTACAGATGAATAGGTTCCCAACGGCAACTTGCGCTGTACTCATGTTGCAAGCGGTATTGAATGACTTCAAATTGCAGTTGCCCTACGGTGCCAATGATTTTGCGGTTGTTGAATTGGTTTACAAAAAGTTGGGCAACACCTTCGTCCATGAGTTGTTCAATGCCTTTGTTGAGTTGCTTGGTCTTCATGGGGTCGCTGTTTTCAATATATTTGAACATTTCGGGCGAGAAGCTGGGCAATCCTTTGAAGTGTAGATTTTCGCCTTCGGTGAGCGTGTCGCCAATCTTGAATGTGCCATTATCGGGCAAGCCAACCACATCGCCGGGATAAACCTCGTCGATAATCTCCTTTTTTTGAGCCATGAAAGCTGTGGGGGCTGAAAAACGCAATTGCTTGTTGTCGCGCACATGGTAGTAGTAGTTGTTGCGGTGAAACACGCCCGAACACACTTTCACAAAGGCGATGCAACTGCGATGATTAGGATCCATGTTGGCTTGAATTTTAAAGACAAATCCTGTGAATTTGTCCTCACCGGGTTCAACGGTGCGTTCAACGGCTTTGGTGGGTTGAGGGGTGGGAGCAATGTCGATGAAGCAATCGAGCAATTCTTTCACGCCAAAGGTGTTTAATGCCGAGCCAAAAAATACCGGAGCTACTTTGCCGTCGAGATACTCCAATCGGTCGAACTGTGGATAAACACCGTCAATCAGTTCAATGTCGTTGCGCAGTCTTGCGGCATCGTCGGCACCTACAGCAGTATCGATTTTGGGATCGTTAATGTCTTTGATTTCAACACGGTCGGTAACGTGTTGCTTGTCGGCCTTAAAGAGGCTCAAAGCGCGGTCGTAGATGTTGTAGACTCCTTTGAATTTAACTCCTATGTTGATAGGCCAGCTCAAAGGTCTTACACTGATTTGTAACTCGCTTTCCAGCTCGTCGAGAATGTCAAACGGGTCGCGCCCCTCGCGATCGAGCTTGTTTACAAAAATAATAACAGGGGTGTTGCGCATGCGACACACTTCCATCAACCTGCGAGTTTGTTGCTCAACACCTTTGGCCACATCGACGACAATGATCACGCTATCTACGGCAGTGAGGGTGCGAAAGGTGTCTTCGGCAAAGTCTTGATGACCGGGAGTGTCGAGAATATTGATTTTATACCCTTCATACTCAAAGCCCATGACCGAAGTTGCAACCGAGATGCCGCGCTGTTTTTCAATTTCCATCCAGTCGCTGGTGGCGGTTTTCTTTATTTTATTTGATTTCACTGCACCTGCAACATGAATGGCTCCACCAAAAAGCAGCAGTTTCTCGGTAAGCGTCGTTTTACCGGCATCCGGGTGAGAGATAATTGCAAAGGTGCGTCTTTTCTTGATTTCGTCAGTTAAGTTCACTATGTTTTATTCTGTTTAGTTGTTTTTTAATTCTTTTTTGTCAATCGGTCGATACACGCTTTCAGACTGTCTTCCCAGTAAGGTATCGTGATGCCGAATGTTTCTTTGATTTTGCATTTGTCCAGCACGCTGTAATGCGGACGAGCGGCCACAGTGGGGTAATCCTCGGTGCGGCATGGGGTCACGATGCAACTTTCAATGCCGGCAATGCGATGAACGGCCTTGGCGAAGTCATACCACGAAATGGCTCCTTCGTTGGCAAAGTGGTATATGCCCGAATGCCATTTGTCGGCATCGATAGCGGTCATGATGGCTTTTGCAAGATCGAGAGCATAGGTGGGAGTTCCGGTTTGGTCATAAATTACTTTGAGTTCCGGTTTGCTCCTGCCAAGGTTGAGCATCGTTTTCACAAAGTTTTGCCCATAGGGAGAATAGAGCCATGCCGTTCTGATGATGATGCTGTCGGGGGCTGTTTGCATCAAGTTGCGTTCCCCTTCGAGTTTTGTTGTGCCATACACCGAGCAAGGATTTGTGGACATTTGCTCTTCGTAGGGGAGACAACTGTTGCCGTCAAACACATAGTCGGTAGAGATGTGCAGCATCTTCGCGCCGTGTGCGTGTGCCACTTGTGCAAGTGTGCTCACTGCATCGGCATTCAGCTTCTTGCACAGTGTACGTTCGCTTTCGGCCTTGTCCACAGCCGTGTAGGCGGCACAGTTGACCAAATAGTCGATTTGGCAGGAGTTGAAGAACCGGTTCACCTCGTCTTGCGAAGTGATGTCAAGCTCAGCAACATCGGTAAAGTAGGATTTGCAATCTTTGCGCCCTTCGAGCAGGTTGCGCATTTCGCGACCGAGTTGCCCGTTTGAGCCGGTGATGAGTATATGTTTTGTCATAACAGCGTGTTAGTTGTCTTTTTGAGTGTCGTTGTCAAACAGAGGTTTTTCCTCATTTTTCTTGAAATAGGCCGCCAGTGTGCCAATGAAGTAAGAAATGCTGCCAATGGCCTTTTCTGTGTCTTTTGAGATTTCCTTGCCCTGCAATCGCAACATGATGATGCCGTATAGGGCGTTGAAGCAGGTTTCGAGTTCGCCGGCTTGTTCTTCTTGTGGCGTTTTGGCTCTCAATTCCACAACGAAGGGGAGTGTTTGATAAAATTGTGCGCCATATTGCGGATATTGTGACGATGCGAGCAACTGCACGTGCAAGTCGTTGAGCCTGATGAGCACATTTTTATTGATTTGCAGGTGTCCGTGTTTCTTTACATTTTCAAGCTCCATCATCTTGATGAGCGATTCATACCAATCTTTAATTTGAGCTTTGGTTTCATCATCGGCTTGATAGCGTGAAATGATGTTTTTATCAATTTCTTCGATGTCGAACCGGTAGGCTCGCACGATGTCCTCAACTTGCCACATATAGAGCAAATATTCGGCAATGTTTTCTTTTCTTTTGGCTTGTGCGATGATCATGTTGTGAATGTGCAATAAAATGTGAAAAAAAGAGGGAAAGTTTTTAACCGAATTTGCTGATGTTGCGCAGATTTTCCTCGTCAACGATTTTAATGCGACGCCCATCGACGGTGATGATTTTTTCTTGGGCAAATGCCGTGAGGGTGCGTATGGCATTGCTCGTTGTCATGTTCGACAGGTTGGCCAAGTCTTCACGAGCCATGTATATTTTCAACGTCTCATGATCATCTTCATAGCCATAGTGATCGATGAGCACTGTGAGGGCTTCGGCCAAGCGACCGCGAATGTGCTTTTGCGTGAGGTTCACAATCTTGGTGTCGGAACCTCCAAGGTTTTTCGACAGTTCATGAATGAAAAACCATGCCAACTTGGGATTTTTACCGATACTGTCCTGCACAATTTTCATGGGTATTGCTCCAAGTGTCGAAGGCTCGAAGGCTGCGGCACTTGCCACGTATGGCTCGTGGGCAAAATGAGCACGGTAGCCAAAGTATTGGATAGGGCGGTAGAGACGCAAAATTTGTTGTCTGCCGCCAATGCCGTCTTTGAACATCTTGACTTTGCCTTTGAGCAGGCACCACAAGTATTGAGGACTGTCTTTTTCTGCAAAAATCAGTTGATTTTTCTTGAAATTGTGAATGGTGAAATTATTAACGACCAGGCGTTTCTCCTCGGGCGTTAAAACGGTCCAGATCGCCGCTAAATCTTCACTGATAATTTTTTCAAGCGTACTCTTTTTTATCATCTGCTGTAAAACAATGCTTTAAAACATGCAAAAATACTTAATTATTTATTATTCAGCAAAAAAACGCTTTGGAAAAAACATAATCTACCGCTATCTCACATTATTTTATTCTCAAAGAGAAAAAGAATGAGAGCATTTGTCAGCAAGGGCAAATGCTCTCTTCTTATTATGATTGATCGGTTCAGAGATTTTAGATGAGATACTGTGAACTGATTGAAATGTTGTTGTGCACACGCATAATTGTGTCGCCAAACATGGGGGCAATGCTCAAAATCGTGCATTTGGGGCACTTGGTTGTGTCAAATGGGATTGAGTTGGTGAAAATAACCTCTTCAAGAGCACTGTTCATGATGCGTTCGGCAGCCGGGCCGCTCATCACGGCATGTGAAGCAAGGGCACGAACGGTTTTGGCTCCGGCTTCTTTCATGATGTTGGCAGCGGTGCAAATGGTGCCGGCGGTGTCGATCATGTCGTCTACTAAAATAACGTCTTTGTCTTTCACATCGCCAATGATGGTCATGTTTTCAACCACGTTGGCCTTGGCGCGTTGCTTGTGACACAACACGAGTGGCGAGTTGAAATATTTGGCATAGGTGTTGGCGCGTTTTGCACCGCCCACATCGGGTGAGGCAATCACCAAGTCTTTGAGCTTGAGCGAAGCCACATAGGGGATAAACACCGATGATGCATAGAGGTGGTCAACGGGCACATCGAAAAAGCCCTGAATTTGGTCGGCATGCAAGTCCATTGTGATGAGGCGATCGATACCTGCTGTACTCAACAAGTCGGCTACCAGTTTTGCGCCAATCGACACGCGAGGCTTGTCCTTGCGGTCTTGACGTGCCCAGCCAAAGTAGGGAATTACTGCGGCAATCGACTTTGCCGAAGCTCGCTTGGCTGCATCAATCATGAGGAGGAGTTCCATGAGATTGTCGCTGTTGGGGAAGGTTGATTGTACGAGGTAGACTTCGTTGCCACGGATAGGCTCATCAAATCCAACTTCAAATTCTCCGTCGGCGAAGTATTGAATGTTGAGTTTGCCAACTTCTTTGTTGAGATGTTTGCACATCTCTTCGGCTAAATAATTTGACTTGGTTCCCGAAAAAACCTGAAAGTCTTGGTTTGAATTGCTCATAGGTTTAATTTAGTAGCGTTAAACATTGTATATTGCAAATTTACGATTTATTAATGAGTCTTGCCAAGCAAATTTGAAATATTTTCACAGTAATCGTTTTTTGGTGTTGGTGCTTGTAATTGTTGTCTGTTGTAAATCTGTGTTTTATTGTGTGTTTTTGTTGCCTTGTTTTACGCCTTTGAAGGTGCTGACTTTGGAGAAAGCAAATCGAGGTTGATGAGAAATGCAGTCATCAACCCCGATTTGAATTTAAAATTGTTGTATAAGATTAGAAAATATTATTTAAGTCCTTTCCATTGGCCTACGATGGTTTGACATTGATAATAAAGTGACGGGCAACTAAACACCTTGAAATTACTATTAGTGTTGTATGACCTGAAGACGTCTACTGCTCGTTTGGGTTGAGACCAGCCTCCGCTCGTAATAACATAGATGTACATCACTTCGCCACCGGTCAATGGTGCATCGGTGTGCTTGTTGACCGAAGCCTGCATCTCGACAGTGTAGGGTTCGATGGGGGTATAGGCATTCTTAGGATTTGCTCCGCTCAAGCCGGCGGCAGGCAGAAAACGTTGAATGTATTGATCGTTGGCTTCACCATATTTCGACTTGTTGAATTTTTGTTTGAGTTCTCTAATCATTTCGGCAGGACTAAAGTTAAGAGCTTAATGCAACGTTCGCCGGTTGCATGATCACGTGCATATATCTCCATAGCCATGGGTACCATGGCAACGACTCCGTGAGGAAATTTGCTCAAGAAATTGTCATATACATCCTTAAACTCGGTGAAACCCGATGGAATGTGGGTAAAGGTTACTTTGCCTTTGGCATTGGAGTTGTAGGCTTCGAAAGAGAAATTTCCGCTAATGGTGTACTTGTGTGTTCCATAGGTCATTTCGCCTTTCTCCATGTCGATGTTTGGTGTTTCTTTCTTTTCATTCACAAGATTGCTCCATGGATCTTTTTCGGTAATGGTTGTGTTGCCACCACCATTGCCACCGCCACCATTGCCGCCACCACCGTTATCGCCACCTCCCGAATTGGGTTCTTTTTCACAAGATGCCGACAATAATGTCATTGATAAAAAGGTTGTTAGTGAAAAACAAGAACTTTTTGGAATACAGTTTTCTTCATAATTTCTTTTTTTTGATGTTAATAAAAATTTATGTTGTTTTTGGTCAACTATTCATTGAATGCAAAGATATGTTTTTTTGTCGAAAGTTTACATAAAAAGACATCTTTTTTCTGAAAAATCTTCAAAAAATCTTTGATTTTTCCTTATTCTTCTATTTTCGTCATTTTCCACAGCACTGCGTTGTGAGCCTCGATGGCGAGTTGCACTTTGTTAGATGGTGAGATGTTTTGTTTCATTTTTCGGCCACTCAAAAGCTCGATGAGCCGGTAGTCGCCTTGCTTGATGTTGAGCAATTCAAAGGCATGCAGTGGAATTTCTATTTGGATAGAGGATTTCTCGTTGCCGAAGTTGACAGCGACAATAACGATTTCATTGCCATGATAACGCAGGTACACATAGTGATTTTGAGGGTCGAGATTGCAGTAGTTCACATACATCAGGTCAAAAAAACTGCCTTGGCTCAGGGATTTTTCCTGATTGCAGAGATTGAGCACTTTGCAATAGAGTTGCCGCAGTGCAGTTTCGGTGTGTGTGAGCTGTGTGGCATTGCACTTGCCCTCATTGTACCAGCGACGCACCGAGGGCACGCTGCAATAGTCGAATATGGAAGTTCGCCCATCTTCTCCGCTGAAACCTTGTGCTCCCATGCCTTTTTCGCCAAGTTCCTGCCCAAAGTAGAGCATGAATGGTCCTCTCGATAGAGTTGCCGACACAATTAAAGCCGGTAGCGTTTTCATGGCATCGCCTGCTTTTTGATAGCTTGCAATGCGTTGTTCATCGTGATTTTCCAAGAAGTTGAGCATGTGATCTTGAATACCGTCGATCGTTTGCCAGCATTTTGTAATGTCGCATGCATGTTGCTTGTGCATCAATATGTTGCAGAGTGTATCATAGAGTGTTACTTTATCATAGAGGTAGTCAAATCCTCCATTAAATATGTATTTGCGATAGAGTTCCACATCATATATTTCGGCAATGAAAATAACGCCGGGATTTAACTTTTTTATTTCACCGATTGCCCATTGCCAAAATTCAACAGGCACCATGTGTGCCATGTCGCAACGAAATCCGTCTACGCCTTTTTGTGTCCAATAGGCAAGAATGTGGAGCATTTTAAACCACGTGCGCGGTATGGGAGTGAAATGCTTTGAACCGTTCCAAGGGTCTACACCATAATTCAATTTCACGGTTTCATACCAGTCGTTGACCGTTGGTGTGGCATTAAAGCAGTCGTTGCCGGTTGCTTTGGCAGGAAATTCGACATATTGTTCTTTACCGGCTCCCATGTCGAGATTGGGAGAAAATTGTTGCCCGGTGATGTAGTAGAAATTATTGTTGGGGTCAAAAAACATGCCTTGATTGTCTTCGGCGCCAAGATCGGTTACATCGGAGCGTTTTTTGTCTGAGTAATATTCTCTGGCTACATGATTGGGAACAAAATCCATGATCACCTTCAAACCGCAGGTATGGCTGCGCATGACGAGAGCCTCAAACTCTTCAACACGGCGATTTACGTCAACGGCCAAATCGGGATCGATGTCGTAATAGTCGCGTATGGCATAGGGTGAGCCGGCATTGCCTTTTACCACATGGCTGTTCGACGACTTGATGCCATGTTGAAAATAGTTGGTCTTGGTGGCATGTTCTATCACGCCGGTGTACCACACGTGGGTTGCTCCCAAGGCTTTAATACTGTCGAGAGCGCGTTTGTCGATGTCGTTGAGCTTTCCCACGCCATTTTGCTCGATGCTCCCGTTGAACACATTGTTGGAGCAGCTGTTGGTGAACAGGCGTGGCAGCAGTTGGTAGATGATGATTTTATTGTTTGCGTTCTTGTCGTTGCTTTTATTTTTGTTGTTGTTCATCGCGCAATTGCTTGAGTAATGGTGAATTGTGTAGAACTTTCATTGCTGTGAAGTAGCCTTCTTTGGCATTCTCATTCATTTTTTCTACGCCAAATGTGCTGCATTTTTTCATGGCCTCTACTTGAATTACTGCATCGCACAGAGCAAGGTCGGGACGTGAATTGTGGGTTGTCATGAGGCGATAAGAGCGATAGGCAATGTCGGCAATTGTCGACTTAAAGGGCGTTTCGTCGTCAAGAGGGCTTACGTTCACCCCAATCACATAGTCGCAAATGTCGCGCAGGCAGTATGAAGGCATGTTGTGGAGAATGCCACCATCAATGTAAGATTGTCCGTTCACTTTTGCCGGCTTGAAAATCACCGGCAGGCTGCTCGATGCAATCACACAGTCGGCCAATGGGCCTTTGTCGAAGACCTCTTCACGATAGGTGTTGAGGTTGGTTGCGCATATTCTTGCAGGGATTTTCAAGTCTTCGATGTTCTTTACCGGCAGATTGTCGATGAGAAACTCTTTGAAGCCGTTGAACCTGAAAAGACCATCTTTTGGAACGGTAACCTTAATGAGATCTTTAAAGTTTAATGTGCCAAACAATTCCAAAATTTGGTCAGGGCTCATGCCCGTGCAGTAAAATGCCGCCATGATGCTGCCTGCACTCACTCCGGCCACAATGTCGGGCTTAATGCCGAAGTCATCGAGAGCACGCAACACGCCCACGTGGGCAAACCCCTTGGCTCCTCCACCACTCAAAGCATAGCCTATGTGATATTTTTTCTCTTGTGATTTCATTTTCAAAAGTATGTTTTAAACTGTTACAAACTTACTAATAATTGTGTAAAGTGCTCGATTAATCGGCATAAAAAATAAAGGCGTACTTGAATGGTGTGCGCCTTTATTCTGATGTGTGAGGGTGTTAAACTCAACCCAAGAAACCAAGAAGAACACCGGCAGCCACTGCCGAGCCTATCACGCCTGCCACGTTGGGTCCCATGGCGTGCATGAGCAAGTAGTTGCGCGGATCGGCCTTCAAACCTTGATCGTTGCTGATGCGGGCTGCCATGGGCACGGCCGAAACTCCGGCATTGCCAATGAGCGGATTGAGTCTTTTAGACTTGGGTAAGAACATGTTCATCAGCTTCACAAAGAGAACACCCGAGAAAGTGGCGATGATAAACGCCATCGCACCCAAGAAGAAAATCTTTACTGTGTCGTGGGTGAGAAACTGCGATGCTTGCGTTGATGCACCCACAGTGAGACCCAAAATCATTGTAATAATATCCGACATTGCGTTGCTGGCAGTTTTAGCCAAACGTGCAGTCACACCCGACTCGCGGAGCAGATTGCCGAAGAACAGCATGCCCAGCAATGGAATTGCCGAAGGCACGAAGAAGCAGGTGAGAATCATGCCCACAATCGGGAATATCACCTTCTCGGTTTTTGAAACCTTGCGTGGAGCCGTCATCTTGATGGTGCGTTCTTTCTTGGTTGTGCACAATTTCATGATTGGGGGCTGAATAACCGGCACGAGGGCCATATAGGAATAGGCACACACCGCAATGGCACCCAGCAAATTGGGAGCCAATTTTCCGGCAAGGAAAATTGCCGTTGGACCATCGGCACCGCCAATGATGGCGATAGCACCGGCTTGATCGGGCATAAAGCCCAAAGCAAGGGCAATCATGTAGGCTCCAAAAATGCCGAATTGTGCGGCGGCTCCCACAAGCATCAACTTGGGGTTGGAAATCAACGACCCGAAGTCGGTCATCGCACCAATGCCCAAGAAGATGAGTGGTGGGTACCAGCCTTTTACTACACCTTGGTACAAGATGTTCAGCACCGAGCCGTCTTCATAAATACCGATTTCGTTTCCCGGCTGGAAAGGAATGTTGCCAACCAAGATGCCGAAACCAATGGGTACAAGAAGCATCGGCTCAAAATTATGTTTGATGGCCAGCCAAATGAATAGCAGGCCGAAGCAAATCATAATCAGGTTAGTATAGTCGCAGTTGGCGAACCCTGTAAAGTTCCAAAACTGGACAAGATTTTCTGTAACACTAAATGCAAGCATAGTTTAAACTTAAGCAATAATCATAATTGTATCTCCTTCAAGAACAGAATCTTCTTTGTTTACATTAATAGACTTGACCGTACCATCTTTTCCTGCATGAATTTCATTGCCCATTTTCATAGCTTCGAGAATGCACACAACATCATCGGCTTTAACGGCTTGTCCTTCTTTAACATAGAGTTCTTTGATTGTACCGGGAAGAGGCGATTCAATCACATAGTCGCCTGCAGCGGCTGTTGCCTGCTTGGCTGCGGGTTTCTTGGCAGGAGCAGGTGTTGGTGCGGCTGCAGGAGTTTCGCTTGCAACAGGCGCCACTTTCTTCACAACGGGTGAAGCCTTGGGCTTGCCTTCAAGTTCAACGGAAAAGGCTTTTCCATTGACTTCTACTTGGGCAACATTGTTTTCATCAACATCACCAACGGCTACCTTATATTCTTTACCGTTGATTTTATACTTGTATTCTTTCATTTTTTGATGTAAATCTTGATTTGGTAAAAATTATTTTCGATCGGGAAGTGGAAGCATGAGAGCTGCTTTGTTGGTCCATGCCGTGTTGGTGTTGCGCTTGAACGTCAACACGCCGCTTTCTTCGTCATGAGCGTTGAAGTGCTGGTACATGGCCATGCAGATGGCTGCAATTTCTTCTTCCTCGGCACTTGCAGGCGTAGCTGTTGATGTTGCAGGTGCAGGAACGTCGGCAACTTGTGGAGCTTGCATTGCTGTGGTGGCAGACACGTGGGTGTCTTCTTCCTTGGTGGTCAGTTTGCTCACCATGCCAAAAATCTTAAAGAGCAAGAAGAGCATGAGCAGAGCAACAAACACGATGCTAATGCCAATGACAACAATAATGTATCCGTAGGGGTCGCCCTGATGAAATTTTTTAATGTTGTCGTTCGACTCGCGAGTGTTGAAATGCCATGGAGTAATGGCCTTGGCAATTGATGAACCATCGCGCACTTCCCAAGTCACAGTGTCGCCGTGTGCCCAAGGCAGTTCGGCGTCAGTCGCTACCGCATAGGAGTTGTTGGCAGGCAAATCGGCAGGAACTGTAACCTCGTCGAGCAATTCTCCATTTACATCGTAGAGGGCGATATAGTTGTCTTTGCCGGGGGCAAACGCAAAGGGCAAGTGGAATGTGCCACCCACGGTGTCGCAGTCGGCATCAAACACCACTTGAGTTCTTGGTGCAACTTTGGTGTTTTTTTCATCGCCTCTCGGAATTGCAAACACGCCACTGTTGGGCACATAGTGTGCAAGATAGTTCAAAACAGCATCTTTCGATTCTTTTTTCTCTTTTGCTGCCGCAGCTTTTTTGTTGTTTTCGGTAAACAGTTCTGCACTTTTTTTGTTGGTGATGAACACCTTTTCAATGGCATAGGTTGAGTAGGAGGAATTGTAAAGCTCCACCCAACCGTGTCCGCCTCGAGTGCTGTCCTGTATCATCACTTCGGTGATGCGCAAGTTTTTGTGACCTTGTGCAACGGCCGAAACCGACAATATTGCGGCAAATAGCAATAACAATAGTATATTCTTTTTCTTGTTCATCTCTTGATACCTTAAATTAATATTAGAGAGGAATATTGCCATGTTTCTTGGCAGGATTTGTCAACTTCTTGGTGCGTGTTTGCTCAAGTGCCCGAATGATGCGGAATCGAGTGTTGCGAGGCTCAATCACATCGTCAATGTAGCCATACTTGGCGGCATTGTAGGGAGTGCAAAAGAGGTCGTTATACTCTTGTTCTTTTTCGGCAATGTATTGGTTGTTCTCGGCCAAAATCTGTTTTGCCTTTTCTTCATCGCCGGCTTCTTGGGCGGCTGCGGCTTCGGTTTTGGCGGTCTTGGTTGCTTTGGCGTAGAGAATGCCGGCAGCACCCGATGCACCCATTACTGCAATTTCGGCACTTGGCCAAGCATAGTTCACGTCGCCACGCAATTGTTTGCAGCTCATCACAATGTGACTGCCACCGTAGCTCTTGCGCAGGGTGACGGTGATTTTGGGTACAGTGGCCTCGCCGTAGGCATAGAGTAACTTGGCACCGTTCATGATAACGGCGTTGTATTCTTGTTGAGTGCCGGGGAGGAAGCCGGGAACGTCAACCAGTGTAACCAGTGGAATGTTAAAGGCATCGCAGAAGCGGACAAAGCGACCGCCCTTGCGACTGGCGTTCACGTCGAGTACACCGGCCATGTAGTTGGGCTGGTTGGCAATGATGCCCACCGCCTCGCCGTTGAAGCGTGCAAAGCCCACGATGATGTTCTTTGCCCAGTCGGTGTGAACTTCAAGGAACTCACCGTTGTCGACAACTTGCGAGATTACCTCATACATGTTGTAGGGATCGTTAGGATTTTCGGGAATTACTGCATTCAGTGCATCTTCGGCACGGTCGATGGGATCGTTGCACTCCTTTGCAGGAGGCGTTTCCATGTTGTTGCTCGGCATGTAGCTGTAGAGCTTCTTGATGAGAGCGATGGCCTCTGCCTCGTCTTCGGCGGCAAAGTGTGCCACACCACTTTTGGTGGCATGAACTTTGGCACCGCCAAGTTGTTCTTGCGTAACATCTTCGCCGGTCACGGTTTTCACCACCTTAGGACCGGTCAGGAACATGTAGCTGAGCCCTTTCACCATGATAATGAAGTCGGTGAGGGCAGGAGAGTAGACTGCACCGCCTGCACAAGGGCCAAGAATGGCCGAAATTTGAGGAATTACACCGCTGGCGTTGATGTTGCGTTGGAAAATCTCGGCAAAACCGCCAAGAGCATTAATACCCTCTTGAATGCGTGCACCACCGGAGTCGTTCAGCCCAATCACCGGAGCACCGTTCTTCATGGCGAGATCCATGATTTTACACATTTTCAATGCCATGGTTTCGCCCAGCGAACCGCCAATGACTGTTGCGTCTTGGGCAAAAACATAGACAAGACGGCCGTCGATTGTTCCGTAACCGGTAACAACACCGTCGCCGTCATATTGCTTTTTCTCCATGCCAAAGTTGGTGCAACGATGACGAACGAACATGTCGAGTTCCTCAAAGCTGCCTTCGTCGAGAAGTGCTGCAATTCTTTCATGGGCAGTCATTTTGCCCTTTTCGTGATGTTTGGCAATGGCTTTTTCACCACCACCAAGGCGTGCTGCTGCACGCTTTTCAATCAGCTCTTGAATTTTTTCGAGTTGTTTACTCATTGCTATAAATTATTTGTTAGGATTTTCACAAAGTTCGATTAGTGCGCCACAAGTGCTCTTGGGGTGAAGGAAACCGATGTTCATGCCGTCGGCACCCTTGCGAGGAGCTTTGTCAATCACTCGGCCACCGTTTTCTTGAACCTCATTGAGGGCTTCTGCCAAGCCCGATTCAACGGCGAAAGCGATGTGTTGAATACCACCGCGACCACCATTTTTTTCAATATACTTGGCGATTGCACTATCTTCGGCAGTGGCTTCAAGAAGTTCAATCTTGGTTTCTCCAACCTTCAAAAAAGCGGTTTTTACCTTTTGATCAACCACTTCTTCAATTTTGTAACACTTGGTTCCTAATAGTTTCTCGTAGAGTGGAATAGCCTCTTCAAGGGAAGTAACGGCAATGCCTAAATGTTCAATGTGTGAAATCTGCATAATCAATTTGTTTTAATTGTCGTTATATGATTTAACTGTACTTTAACAAATAATATAAGGACTTGTGTACCTATGATTACTTTACATTGCAAATTTAATATAAATAATTGATAATTGATAATCAATTGGACGAAATGTGTGCTTGGTTTAGTCAAAAAAATATATTGTTGTGCACGTTGAACACTCGGTCGTGTCACATGGCTGTGGACAAGAAATGACATCATGTCACGTTCGTGGCAGTTTATTGTGTGTCGATTTTTTGGCACGGCCTTTGCTGTTATGAGGGTGTCGAGGCGATGAGCATTGATGTACAATAACGAATTGAAATTAAAAACAAACAAATAAAGAATTATGGGAAAGATAATAGGTATTGACCTTGGTACAACAAACTCTTGTGTTTCTGTGCTCGAAGGTAAAAATCCGGTAGTAATACCCAACAGTGAAGGTCGCAACACCACTCCTTCGATTGTTGCTTTTGTTGATGGTGGAGAACGCAAGGTTGGCGATCCTGCAAAGCGTCAGGCTATCACCAACCCCACAAGAACCGTCTATTCAATCAAGCGTTTCATGGGCGAAACTTTCGACAAAGTGAGCCAAGAAGTGGGACGCGTGCCCTACAAGGTTGTTGACAACGGCAAGGGACAACCTCGCGTTGAGATTGACGGTCGTCAATATACTCCGCAAGAAATCTCGGCAATGGTTCTTCAAAAGATGAAGAAAACGGCCGAAGACTATCTCGGGCAGACCGTAGACAAAGCAGTTATCACAGTTCCTGCTTATTTCGACGACTCGCAACGCAAAGCCACGAAAGAGGCTGGTGAAATCGCCGGCTTGAAGGTTGAACGTATTGTGAATGAACCCACGGCTGCTGCCTTGGCCTATGGCCTTGACAAGGGAACCGACGACAAGAATATTGCCGTGTTTGACCTTGGTGGCGGAACGTTCGATATTTCAATCCTCAACATGGGCGATGGCGTGGTAGAGGTGCGTGCAACCAATGGCGACACTCACTTGGGTGGCGATGACTTTGATCAACGCATCATCAACTGGCTTGCCGAGGAATTCATGAAAGATGAGGGTGTTGATTTGAGAAAAGACCCCATGGCGTTGCAACGCCTTAAAGAGGCTGCCGAAAAAGCCAAGATCGAATTGTCAAGTTCAACCAGCACCGAGATTAACCTGCCCTACATCATGCCGGTTGATGGAGTGCCCAAGCACTTGGTGAAAACGCTGAGCCGTGCCAAGTTTGAACAGCTGTGCGACGACCTGATTCAAGGCACACTGGAACCATGCCGCAAGGCCATGCAAGATGCCGGACTTTCAAAAAGCGACATCAACGAGGTCATTCTTGTTGGCGGTTCTACCCGTATTCCTGCCATTCAAGAAACTGTTAAGAATTTCTTCGGCAAAGAGCCGTCGAAGGGCGTTAACCCCGATGAGGTGGTTGCTGTGGGAGCGGCTATTCAAGGTGGCGTTGTAACCGGTGAAGTAAAAGATGTGCTTTTGCTCGATGTTGTGCCCCTGTCTGTAGGTATCGAAACTTTGGGCGGTGTCATGACAAAATTGATTGATGCCAACACCACAATCCCCACTCGCAAAAGCCAAGTGTTCTCTACGGCTGTCGACAATCAACCGTCGGTAGAAATTCACGTGTTGCAAGGTGAGCGTCCTATGGCTAAGGATTGCAAAACTCTCGGCAATTTCCATCTCGACGGCATTGCTCCTGCCATGCGCGGTGTGCCTCAAATCGAAGTTTCGTTTGAAGTTGATGCCAACGGCATTATGAACGTGAAAGCAGTAGACAAGGCTACCAATAAGGAGCAAAGTATTCGCATTGAGGCTTCAAGCGGATTGAGTGACGATGAAATCAAGCGTATGAAAGACGAAGCTGCCGCCAATGCCGATGCCGACAAAAAAGAAAGAGAGCGCATCGAGAAAATCAATCAAGCCGATGCTATGATTTTCCAGACGGAGAAGAGCTTGAACGAAGTTGGCGATAAATTGCCGGCCGACAAGAAAGGCGAAATCGAGGCGGCTTTGACTAAACTCAAAGATGCTCACAAGTCGCAAGACATTGCTGCAATCGACACTGCGATGAAGGAATTAAACGATGTGTTCCATGCCGCTACTCAAAACATGTATAATCAAGCCGGTGGCGGGCAACAGGCAGGGACTCAACCGGATGCAGGACAAGGTTTCCAAGGAGGTAATCCCGGAGCCGGCGGGCAGGCACAAGGTGGAGCCGAAGATATTCCCTACGAGGAAGTGTAACCTCAATGCAGGTTAAGGCTTCATGCCACGAGGCTGTCTGACAAAATTTCAAGAGCTAAAGAATTTAAGGAACATATCCCTTAGTTCTTTGGCTCTTGTTTTGTTGTCTGACAGCTTTGGGTTCAATAATAGAATGTGAGGGTCAGTGCCAATTCTTGTTGTGCCGCAATGTGTCGTGCTTTGCTGTGGGTGTATGTTGCATTGCAGGCAAGGGCATGACGCTTTGCTATTTTTCTGAAATAGCCGATTGCAATGCCACAGTTCACCCACTCGGCATTGCGATGAGCAAATAGTGAGGTTACTGCTTCGGTATGGGCGATTTTTCGGTCGGGCAAAGACTTTGATGAGCCTATGCTTGACTTGAATGAAAGCCAAGCCGATGCTGTGTAGGCATTGTTACCCTTAATTTGGCTTCCACCCATTGTGATGCCGTTGAGCATGCTTTTTGAGCGCATGTAATAGGCCGGGAAAGCATATTGATCATTAATTGTTGAAATGGACGAATGTGCTTTCAGCCACGCCATCATGTTTGTTCCAAATGGGTGTTGATACAGCACGAATATTTCTCCCGAAAAATTGGTGCTATTGTGTTTTTGTGCCGAATAAATCTCTTGGTAACTGATTATTCGCGGCGAAGTGTTCACCGTCACCGTGTCGTAGTGATGCTCTGTGCCTTTACGCTTGCTAAGGCTTGCTGTTGTGCCCACTTGGAGCAGAATGCCGTGCGATAGGTTCTGATTATAGATGATTTTTCCTTCCAATTGCAAGTCGTTAATGCTGTATGGCTTGATAACTGCATCATCTTCTACTGTCGAATGTCGCATTTCACCACTCCAAGTCGTCATAATTCCCGATTTTCCTCGTGATGCAAAATGAGCTTTTGCACCCAGTGCATGGCTCTTGTAGTATCTGCTCATCGATGCTCCGCTGAGGCTGAGCAATCGGTCATAAAGTCCAAAACCTTTGAAAGAGAAAAAATCGTCTTTTCTGTTATCGCCCAGTGAATTTACTTTCACCCATTGTTTGTAGCCCATTGCATGCAGGCTCATGCCCACATCGGCCTTGGGCATTGCATAGTTCAGTCCCATGTCTATCGACAGTTGCGCACTGGTGTTTTGTGCTCTCGGATCACGTTTGCGATGAGCATATTGCCCTTTGTAACTTGCTCCTGCTCCCATGCTTAATTTCTTGTGCAAAGTCTTTGCCCACGAGGCTCCCATGCAATAGGTTTCTTGATGATAATCGCCTCCAAGGCTGTCGGCGGTGATGTAGGGGTAGAACATTTTGCTATCCGCTATGTTGGTCCATGTCGTGTGCTTGTTCAATTGTCTGGAATAGCCGGCATGACCGGTGGTTGCGGTGTGGTGAGTGCTGTCTATGGCATGACCTTTCACGAACCATGCCGATGCAACGATGTCTTTTCCTTCATAGGGTGAAATGAGCACACCGTCTTTGGCGTGGTTGTGCATCAGGTTCCACGACAAGGCAATATCTTGCGCAATGGGTTCGAGGTGGTGTGTTGCCGGATTGTGCGACAGTAGCTCATGTTTGGTTTCGGCCGGGGAGTGCCGATAGATGCGATGAGCAAAGATGTTGTTGTCTTGTGCAAAAAATGGCAATGTCCACATTGCGGCAAGGCTTGTGAGCCACAAAAGTTTTCTCTCGTTCATGTTGCTGATCGTTTTTGTTAATCCGGAAAACCAAAAGGACATGGCATTGCATCAACGTCAAAATCGTTGGTGCTGTTGTTGGTGTCTTTCAATACGATACGATTTTTTGTTCGGCGCAATATTTTCCGTCTGATGCATTTTCCCACTTTCACCGTGCAATAGGTTGCCCCGTTGTCGACATTGGTTGGTAGCACGCGTGCCTTGATGCCGGTTTTATCGCCTGTGGCCACGCCGTCGATAATACATTCTACCGGAATACTGTAGCCGTAAATCATTTTTTTAGGTCCCATCACCGAATCGGCACACGCTTTCATGAAGTTTTCCATTTTCATGTTGGGTTTGAAAATGAATACATTGCTCCAACCTTGCATGTACAGTGTCTGCATGTCGAGAAATGCTTTGTACCATGCTTTCATGTTGGGCACTTCTTGCACGTCTACATCACGTTTTGTTCCTTCGTCAAACCACTCAAACGAGGCTTTACTCAAATCAACCGATTGTGAGGAAATTTCTTTGTGGTTCAACCCTTGTTGTGCAATCACGATGCTTTGCCCCGGTTTCACAAGATGTGCTTTTCCGTTGCCGGGAACAGAATAGATGAAATCGGCTGCTACACTGTTGGGCAAACATTTGTCCCAATAGTGAGTTTGAGCGTTATTCGAGAGATCGGCGGTTTGTGCAATACACAGTCCGTCGGCATAGAGGTCATGATCGCTGTTGTTGTATATTTCGATGTATTGGTCGTTGCTGTATGCTTTCCCGTTCTTGGGGTTGATGCAACCGGCATAATATATCTCCTTGATAACCCAAGTGTCCGATATGCCACCTGCTACAAGGTCAATTTTCACCTCAATGTTGTTTTGGATAATGCGCACATTGTTGCAACCTCCGTTCATCATTTGTTCTTTGAGACCGTTACTCTCGGCCAAAAAACCGACAGTGAAGTCATATTTTCCATATTCAAGTTTGGCTTTGGCTTTTCCCTCGCTGTCGGTTAACAGAGAAATGCGCTCTTCGGTCGACAAGTTTTTTACTTCAACGGTTATTCCTGCTTTGTTCCCTTGGAAATCGACAGGGAATTGCAATTGCAGATTTACTGTGGCAAACTGCACGGGAGCATTGGTGCAAGCTGCAATAGAAATGACGATGAGGCCGAATGCGATGATTTTTGCAATGTAGATTTTCATTATATCGATGATGACATGTTTAGAGTTTAATTTGAATTTCAGATCCAAAGACGCTGGCAGGCCCCACTTGCGAGGTGGGCAGGTTGTATTTGTCGGTGTGACGTGCTCTGTAAAATGCAATTCGATTGACAAAGAAAGACAGCCTCACGTGGTTGCCTACTTCTTTGGTGGCTTTGAAATTGAGCAGACATTCAAAAGGGGTAGTTGTTGGTAAGAAATAGGCATCGGTGTATTTTCTTACAAGGTGTCGCAAAGTCTCGTCGTTAGCATTGCTCTGCATGAAGGGCTTTTCAATGTCGTCAAGCCCCATGTAGGAAATGGGAAACCCGGAATAGCGGAGTTTGTGCGACCGATTGAGCCAAACGCATTGAAACACAGTTGAGAAAATGATGCGATATTTGGGTAAATGGGTGTTTATCCACACGTTGGTGTTCAACCGCTCGCTCACCGTGCTGTTGTTCCAATTGTAAAAACCCACGTAGGGATATGGCTTCCCTCCGAGCGAAACCGCAGGTCGGTAGGGCGAGGGTTTGCTGATGTCGTAGGTTGTGCGGTAATATGCACCATTGATTTCAAACGAAGTGTGCAGTTGCTTGAGCTGAGGAATTACAATGCGGTATTCGATGCCTTGCTTAATAAGTTTTGATGCGTTGACATAGCAAGAATAGCTGTCGATGAGAGTATCGCGATAGGCGGTGAAGTCGCCGATCGATGGCTTGCTGTCAAAGTCTTTTTCGCTTTTATATTGATTATAGTGTGTGACAAAGAAATTGCTCTGGCTTTCAAATCCTCTTGTCGATAACTCTCGAAATGCAGTAATGGCCAGCATGGCCTCGCCCAGTCGCAATTCGATGCCCACTTCCCACTTGTGGTTGCGGTTGGGGCGTATTTCATAGTTGTTGGTGGAGCGAGTTTGAGTGGTCAGCCACAGCAGGCTGTTTTCTTTTTTTTGTGAATAGTGATTGAGCGAAATGTAATCAAAATAGGCCGGGTCGGGATAGAGCATGGTTGTGGTGGGGAATTTTGATTGACTTCCATAGCCTGCTCGCAATGCTACGCTTGCCTGCTTGCCAAAAGCGGAGAATAAAGGAAATCGCCAATATAGGTTTAACCGTGGTTCCATGTGCCACTTGCCATGCAATTGACGATAGGCTTGAACGATGCGTCCAAGTTGTGTGAGCCTGAAACCGGCAAGGAGTTGAATGGAATTGCCGAGCAGATTAAGGTTCATTCGGTCTTCACCAAACACGGCATGGCGGTGTGTGGCTGGCACTGTATGAAAATTGCGAGGACGTGACGAGGTGGCTGTGTTGGGAAATGGGGGAGTGGTAATGTTGTAGCTGTAGCCTTTGCCCAAATTCTTTTCTATGCTCATGTCACAGCCCAAATGCAGCGTGTGAGACGATGCACCCAATTGCTTGATGCTCGTAGCCTTGATTTTTGCAAAGAAATTGATTGGCTTGCCATCAACTTGATAATCGCTCAAGTAGGTTGGAGGCAGGTATATTCCTTCGTGCTCCCCTTCGTCGGTGTTGGTGGGCAAAGCTGTAATACTGTTTAGGTTGACGGTGCGCTTACGCTTGAGCAGATCGTGTGTGTAATCGAGCGAAACAGAGTAGTCGATTGAATGAAGCATAGGGGTTGTGATTTCCCAGCGTCCGCTCATGCTCATCACATATCGGTTGTAATTTGAGCGGTAAGTGTCAACTCCTTGTGTGAGGTCGGGATCTTTCTTCGAGCGATCAAGTGCTGTGGTCATCAGCAGTTTTGCTGTGCCATGCAAGGGTTTGCCGGCCACTCGGGCAGAGTATTGATAATTCAATTGTGAAGAAATGCGCGTGTAGTTGTCGAGGTCGTTGATCAAGTTGGGAGTGGCTCGTGTCACGTCTATTCCGGCATGCAAGGTTCCCAAGTTTGCCGGCAAGGCGAACCCTTTGCCCAAATATGCCAGTTTTCCGGTTCCATCGGCCTTAATCCTGATTTCCCAAGGGGTTATTCCGCGTTTGCCTTTGGCTATAATCACACCGCTGCTCAAGTCGCCATATTCGGCCGACGAAATGCCGGGCATGATTTCTATTTCTTGCAAATGATCGGTAGAGACAAGGCGCAAATCAATTCCACGATTTACGGTGCTTCGCTCTCTCGACTTTGTGTCGCCGGCAATGAGTTGCATGTTGGCATTGTTCGACAGTGGCACAGCATCGCTCACGATGCTCATGCCCAATGCTGTGTTGGCGTCCCAACCGCTTTGCCTGATTGACAGTTGATTGACGCCCGATAGTGTTCCATCGGTCGTGAGCTGACCCGGTAGCAGTTGCAACACGTCGCTCAATGTCGATGGCTGAATGTTGTTGATGGCTTCTTTGGTGATTTTTATGCGACTTTCGGCACTGTTGTTTTTTTGCGCCATCACGTTCACTTCGGGCAGTAAAAGCGATTGTGGAGCCAATTGCAGGTTTAACACGGTGGAGCGTTGCAACATCACCACGGTATCGGTCTGGGCATATCCCACATATCGTGCCACAATGCGGTATTTGCCGCGAGGAATGTGGGCGATGTGATATTTGCCGTCATGGTCGCTCAACGTGCCCACTTCAAGCTCCTCAATGTAGATCGATGAAAACGGAATTGCTGAACCGGAATTCTTGTCGAGCACATGTCCCGAGACACTCAACTCCTGCGATTGAGCCTGAACCGTGAAAACGACAAAGAGAGTGATTATAAGCCAAAATCGAAACATGGGCGGTTGTTCGTAATTGAGATGACAGTGCAGTCTTTAATCCAAATCGGTCATTAGAGGCCACACTGATTTGGTTTTAATGACCTATTGGGATTTAATTTTTGAAGTGTGTTGCTTTCAACAATACTCCGTTATTTTTTATGCTGCTTCAGCAGCGAAACTAAATATCTCATTTACACTTTCTTTATTTAATGGCATGTTCGGGTTTCTCTCGAACACGTCAATAATTCGTTGCGCATAGTAGGCATTGACCGTCTGCGCTTTAAGGCG
>JBGYAB010000059.1:0-3996 GCA_041815985.1 Sodaliphilus sp.
AGCGCAGATGGTCAATGCCTACTATGCCCAACGAATTATTGACGTGTTCGAGAGGAACCCGAACATGCCATTAAATAAAGAAATTGTGAATGAGATATTTAGTTTCGCTGCTGAAGCAGCATAAAAAATAACGGAGTATTGAAAATAAAGAACAATGAAAAAATTAATGTTAACAATGTTGGTCGCAATCCTCACCATGAGTGCAGGTATGGCCAAAGACAAAGTGAAAAAAGTGACAACATTCAAGGCCGAAATAAACTGCCAAAATTGTGTGAACAAAATCATGAACAATGTGCCGGTCTTGGGCAAAGGTATCGACGATGTGAAAGTGGACATGCAGAACCAAACTGTGACCGTGCAATATGACGGGAATAAAAATAACGATGAGAACATCATCAAAGGGCTTGCCAAACTCAATGTGCAGGCAACCACACTCAACGGCGACAATTCCTCGAAAAATGCCATTGAACCCTACTGCGTGATGCCACCGGTAAAGATTGACGAAAACGGCAAAGCATGTGTAACCACTCCCCAAAAACTTGAAAAAAGCATGAAAGAAAACTGCAATGCGCAACACAATTGCACACAAAACAAAAAATGTGATCAACCGAAAGGAAAGGCTTGTGGTGAGTGTAAGAAAAAGAAATAAAACCTCATTTTTCAAAACTTAAAACCAAATCATCGGAAAGCAGCACGATGAACCGAAAACCCCATCAGTGCAATGACCGATTTGGATAAAAAAAGTGAGAGGGAAAATTATCTTCCTTCTCACTTTTTGCAGTTTTCAGTTTCGGTAAAATTACTTGCATCATTGCCACACTACCGGTTCTTGCAAAATGATGCCGTCTTGTGCATCGGCTTCGGTAAAGGTGTTGGCATGATATTGTACACACAGCATGACAAGCGGCTCAGAACCATTGTTGTGAACAGCACGCTTTCCTTGTGGAGCAACCCTAATGACAGTACCCTCTTGAACGGGAATAATCTTACCGTCTACCTGATACTCTCCCTTTCCACTCAAAAAGAAATACAACTCTTCATGATTTTTGTGCGTGTGGTAGAAGCCCCCTTCTTGTCCGGGTTGAAAAACTTGGAACGAAAATTGTCCTCCATTGGCTCCAACAGCTTGACCACCAAAAACTTTACCAGGCAAATCAACTCCGGGAGCAAGTGGAAGCACATAGTTACTCAACGTTTCGAATTTGCCGAAGTCGGCTGCGCTGAAGTTTTGTCCTTCAGCGATTTTTACAATCTCTTTCATCTTTAAAAAATTTGAATTAGTTATTAATCAGTTTGTCAAAAACTTTTTTCGGTCGGCAACAATATCTTTGTAATTTTCGATAGACCATTCAACAAGCAAATCGATGAGTGGCAACAATGTCTTTGCCCTATCGGTGAGCTCATATTCCACCCTTATGGGAACTTCGGCAAAAACCGTTCGAGCAATCAGACCATCACCTTCAAGTGAACGCAAAGTTGCCGTGAGCATACGTTGCGAAACATCGGGTATTGCCTTGTTTAACTCTGAAAAACGCATTGTTCCACGTTGGTTCAATTCGAGCAAAACCAAAAGTGTCCATTTTTCGCCAATTCTCGCCAAAATGGTTCGGATTGGGCAACCCGGGAACACCGGATCGGTTACTTGCAGTCGGTTCATATCACTTATTCATTTTATGTTGCTTACAAAAGGTGCAATAGTTACTTTTTTATTGTTGCACAATGCAAAGGTAGTGCTTCAATTTTGCGAAGTCAATACGGAACAATCACATTAGTTACTTACCAAAAGTTAGTTTTACTGAATAACAACATTTTACAAAAACATTTTTAGCTTTAATTACAACATTGTTAGGCTATGAAAGATCAAGGTTAAGTGGTAAGAGTTAAGCAATAAGCTCGAAATTTGTCATGTCTCTCTCAATTCCTTTCACTCCACCTCACTCCTATTCACTTCCTTTCAATTCTTTTTTTCGTGAAGCAAAAAAATATCTTCTTAACTACTGAAAAAAATTTTTTCTTGCTTGTGATTTGCACTATCTTTGCACTTGATTTTTAGCTAAAAAATTAGTTATGAGATTAATTAAATCACTCGAAAAATTTGGCGAATATTGCATGCTCATGTGGCGCAGTTTCGGTGTACCCGACCGCTGGAAAGAGTTTTTTCGCCGATATATCAACGAGATAACGAAATTAGGCATCGACTCCATTCCCTTGATTTTAATTGTGTCGCTGTTCATCGGGTGCTTGTGCACACTGCTCATTAAGCTTGAAATCAACAACCCCTTGCTCCCACGCTACACCGTGGGTTTCACCACTCGCGAAATTATTATTTTGGAATTCTCTTCCACCATTTTGTGCTTGATTCTTTCGGGCAAAATAGGGTCTAACATCGCCAGCGAAATAGGTACCATGCGTGTTACAGAGCAAATCGACGCACTCGACATCATGGGTGTGAACTCTGCCAACTATTTAATATTGCCCAAAATTACAGCCCTTGTAACTTTCATGCCGTTTTTGGTGATTATTGCAATGGCTACCAGCCTGTTTGGAGGCTGGGCAATTTGCCTGACCGGACTTGTTGACCCAGACACCTACATCTTTGGCATTCAGACATCATTTGTTCCCTTCAACGCATTTTTTGCACTCATCAAGTCGGTTGTTTTTGGTTTTTTAATTTCGAGCATAGCTGCCTATCATGGCTATACCGTTGCAGGTGGATCGGTCGAAGTAGGCAAAGCCAGTACTGATGCCGTTGTGGTGACCAATGTTTTCATCTTAATTTTCGATGTGTTGTTGACCAATGTTTTCTTGATGTAAAAAAACAGCAGTAGAGAGGTAGCGTTATGATTGAAGTTAAGAATTTAGATAAATATTTTGAAGACGGCACTCGCCAAGTGTTGCACAGCATCAATGCAAAATTCTATGACGGCAAGGTGAACCTGATTATCGGGCAAAGTGGCTCGGGAAAAACGGTTTTGGTGAAAAACTTAGTTGGATTGTTTCAACCCGAAGCCGGCGAAATCCTATACGACGGGCGTGACATCACCAAGATGACACGGCACCAGCTCAAAGACTTGCACAAAGAAATTGGTATGCTCTTCCAAGGGTCAGCCCTTTTCGACAGCGAAACCGTGATGGACAACGTGAAATTTCCGTTGATGATGTTTTCTGCAATGAGCGAAGCCGAGCAACTCGAACGTGCCCAATTTTGCATCAACAAGGTAAACCTTACCGGTAGCGAGAACAAATTTCCTGCCGAGCTATCGGGTGGCATGCAAAAGCGTGCCGCCATTGCACGAGCCATTGCGCTAAACCCCAAATATTTGTTTTGCGACGAGCCAAATTCGGGGCTCGACCCCAAAACTTCCATTGTTATCGACCAATTGCTGTGGGACATTACCCACGAATTTGGTATTACAACCATCATCAACACCCACGACATGAACTCGGTGATGGGCATTGGCGAAAACATTGTGTTCATCAATCATGGTCATGTGGGCTGGGTTGGCGACAAAGATCACATCTATGACGTCGACAACGACGATTTGAATAACTTCGTCTATGCCACCGATCTTTTCAGAGACGTGAGAAAATACCGTCGCGATCACGGCTACATCAAGTCAGAAGTCCATTATTAAACCTTTATTGGTCATTAGACCGCTAAGGTTTACAATTTTCGGTTCATCGCGTTGCTTCCCGACTGCTTTTGTCGGCTTATTGAACAAAATCAGTGCGAGCTCTAATGACCGATTTGGGTTAAACCTCTCCTTTTTCTCAGAACAAAACTAAAACGCCATTCAATCGTGAACCTCTTGTCAAGTCATAACACAACCTCTACCGGTGTTTCCTTTATCATCAATTACGTGAGTTCGGGATAAGAAAAGTCTTATAAAAGTTGGTAATCTCACTGATATTTTGTATCTTTATAGGTGAAAGTCAATACGTTACAAAACAATCAAGTGATGATTACCAAAGACAAAGTTATAGAAATTTTCTGTA
>JBGYAB010000060.1:0-12493 GCA_041815985.1 Sodaliphilus sp.
AGCTCCCCGATTTATCGCTGTCTTTACTTTTACCTGTATTGAAGGAATCTCGACGAAAGGCAGGTTCCATTTTTACCTTGTCTCTCTCTTGCTGTTTGCATTTTGTCAAGATCTTCATTATCGCAAATATTTCAAAGAACTGGGCTTATTGATTTCTCAAAAGCGATGCAAAGGTATAGCTTTTTTGGAAACCTGCAAAACATTTCAAAATTATTTTTTCACCAAATTTTCACATTTCCAATCTAACTCTCTGAAAATAGGCACCTAATCGATTATGTTAAAATATTAAAAAATCATGTTTTACAGCATCTTTTGTCAAAATCATCATCTTTTGCTTTTTAAAATTCACATTTTTCATAGCCACCGAAAAGTCACAACACCCCTTGCAACCATCAAACGGTTCTACTCTCCTTGTGGCTCATCAAGCCTGAAAACGATGCGCAACTTGCCTTCTTGATAGCGTGTGCTGCTGATGCGAAAATGTCCGCATTGAGCAGTGTGCTCAACATGAGTTCCAGCGCAAAGACATTCGTCATAATCGCCCACATAAACGATACGCACAGTTTGTGTGGCCCCATCGGGAAGACGTTCCAAGTCGAAACGGCTTGCCACTTCGTTTTGCTCAACATACTCAAAATGCACCGGCACATCGGCATCAATCACTTCGTTGACTCTTGCTTCAAGCGATTTAACTTCATCGTTGGTGAGTGCACGAGGAAAAACGTAGTCAAGTTTCGACTTTGTGCGCTCCACATGAGAACTGCACGCACGTTTGCTTCCAAACATCTTGACCATTGTGCCATTTAAAATATGTTCAGCCGTGTGCATGGGCGGATATTCTTTTTTGTTATGCTGATTTAATATTGGTTGTTCCATATTCACGTTTATAATCTATGTGTAACAAAGAAAAAAAGGTGACAATCACCAACGATGCCACCTTCTTGATATTTTACCCCCAATCGGGGATTATGGCCTTAGAATGCTTTTTTGCGTTCAAAGAAATCTTGCATATCGTTCTCGGTTTCACCATAAACAGAGAAATAAAGTTTGCTCGTGCTTGGTTCACCCGGAATTTGAATTGTCATTTCATCGAACACATCGGCTCCTTCGGTTTTAGCCACACTTTGGCTCAACACGTTGCCCACATTGAAAACATTGTAGAGAATTTCATACTCATCGCACACGTGAGTGAGCTTGATGGCCGTGTCGACACTTTGAGCATCGCCCGTTGCCATAACAACGCCGTGCAATTTTTCAAGACGACCACACAGATTGTTTTTCACCTCCGGCTCAAAAGCACCAAAGTAGCAGCAATTGGCTGCTTTTTTGAGAATGAGCATAGAGCAAGGGTTTTGTTCAAGAGCTTTCATGTAAAGTTCAAAAGCCTCACGATAGTCGCTTGAGCTATACAAACATTCTGCTTTATTAAACGTTTCTTCATCGCGTTTAATGCCTGCAAAAGGGCTTGCGTAGTAGATGCAGGCGATCTCTTCTTGCGTGAGCGTGTCGTCATTTTTTACAAAGCGGCTCACAAGAGCTTCATACTGTTCTCGGTTTTCCTTTAAAAATGCTTCTTGAGCACGGTAATCAACTTTAATCATAGAATATTTTATGTAAATTATATTATTTATGTTAATTGGATAAAATCATTTTTTCTTTTCTTCGGCAAATTTGCCCGGAAAGTTCAGCGCAATCCTTGGACGACGATAAGCCCGAACGATGAGCCAAACTCCAAGAATTATGAACGGAATTGAGAGCAACTGCCCCATGTCCATGCCACAAGCGTTGCGTAAACCAACCTCCCACGGTTCTTGAACGTTTTTCACAAACTCAACCAAGAATCGAGCCAAGAAAATACCCAGCATAAACACGCCGAAAATAAGTCCGGAGCGTTCTTGATCGTTACGTTTCCAGTACATCCACATCACAATGCCAAAGACCAACAAATAGCAAATTGCCTCATAGAGTTGAGTGGGGTGGCAAGGAGCCGTAAAAACCGGTTCAGCACCGCGCATCCATTGATCGACATTGTTCACAAACCTGACTCCCCATGGCAAATGCGTGGGACCACCATATATCTCGTGATTGAACAAGTTGCCTAAGCGAATGAGTGCCGCAACCAAGCCAACCGGAACCACAACACGATCGAATGTCCACAGCACCGAACGCTTAGTCACATACTTGCTATAAATGAACACCGCAATGATGATGCCCAGCACACCACCATGACTGGCAAGACCACCAGACCACACTTTGGGAATTTCGCTCAAATGCTCCTTATAGAAAGCCCAGTCGTAGAAAAACACATGTCCGAGCCGAGCACCAATAATGGTTGCGCCAATCACATAAAAGAACAGCAACGCCACCCATCGTTCGGGTGCGCCTTCACGCCGAAACACACGCCAAACTACCTCATAGCCAAACAAGAATCCGACGGCAAACATTAGTCCATACCACCGAACGGTAACAAAACCATGAAACAATTCTGGGCTTGCTGTCCATGTAATGAAATCAAGCATAATTATCAAAAAAAAAGATTATGAAGTCATAAGTTCTAACAACTCTCCAAATTTTTTGCAAAGATAATGATTTTTGTGTGTGCAGTGGCAGAAATCCTGCAAAAAGAGAAACGCTTATTTCTTAACAAACTTAACAGCTTGCTCACAACCCTCTGCTTTAAATAAATAGATGCCTGTCGCAAGTGTTGAAACATCGACCTGCTGCAAAGGATTGTTTAACTCCAAAGTTTTCACACAAGAACCGTCTAAAGTCAAAATACAAGCCTTGCTCGGCAATTTTGACGTTTCAACCACAACACTCTGCGAAGCAACAGTGGGATAAAGAACGAGCTGTGGCATCACAATCGCATCCTCCAATCCCGAAGCTCCCTTCACATCGAAAATCCAGCCTTTGTTTTGAGCCGGCACAAGATTGATTTTTCCTTCAACACCGGGTGTTCGGTCAATTTTTACTCTCCTCATCCACACTTCGTTATCGGCATTGATTTCTTCGTGATTAACATCGGGCAATTTGTTGAAAATGCGTTCTAGAGAATCGACATCAAGACGGCAGTTTCTCAAAAACAAAGCCCTTAAATTGTTATAATTCTCCGGCATTTTGAGTTCTTTCACCGCATTGTCATCGATCCAGAATTGCACCATAGCCGTACACCCCGTGAGGTCTATTTTTTTAATCTTGTTTTGGTTCACATAGAGCACCTCAAGAAGCGAAAGTCCATCGACTTGCACACTATTGAGGAAATTCAAATAGGCCGACAAATATTTCAGCTTCTTGTTTTTCTTCACATCAAGAGTGGTCAATTCATTGTTGGCACACACCAAATGCTCCAAATCCTTGCACGACTGCACATTCAATTCTGTGAGTTTGTTGCTGCCTACATGCAAAAACTGCAACGTGTTGTCATCGGGCAAACTCACCGAAGTCAATCCCTGATTTTGCAAAGCAATCTTCGTGACTCCTTGTCCCAAAATTTTAAATTCCGTTCCCCCCAATTCAACAGGAACAGTTTTTACTGCATCAAATCCATAAGAACCGGCGCCATAAGAGATTTCTACTCCATCTCCACGATCGATTGTAAAAGGTTTCGATGCTTCGACAAACAGATCGACAGTTTTCTTAATATCTTTGTCGGACTTGAACGAGAAAATCACATTTTTATCGACATCAAAAACCGGCGTGGGTTTGTAAGAGGCCATTGCAATGCTTGCAGTAACAAAAGTTTCAAGTGTGACCTCATCGCGCACAAACACCTTCGACAAGTCATTTTTAACCAACTTGAGATGGAAACGCTCGCTCATGTGGGCATCAATATTTCTGTTTTTGTAGTCAACAGGAGAAACATAGGCAATTATCACCGACTCCAATTTTCCGGTGCTTTGCAAAAAAGAATAACGCACATACTTTTGTCCCATGTTTCCGAAATCGAAATCGACAGCATCATAACCTGCCGAAGGGTGCTCGGTATCGACATGAGGATATTGCCCCAGTTTTTCAAGAATTTGCTCTTTGTTCATCGACCAGTCGATAAACGGATCAATCAATGTTGCCGAAACCGGTTCCACAATCACCTTGGCAGTAGCCACTTCACTACCCACCGTGAGCGAAATCTCGGTTTCTCCCACAAGATCGCCGTGCAGTTGAGTCCCCTTTAATATGGCGACATTGCTATCTTGAAGTTTCAACACAGCTCCCTCGGGCAACGGCTCGTTGAAAGTTAAGTCAACTTTGTCGTTATGATGTAATTTATATTCCTTTTGAGCAAACCTATAAGCAGGTTCCATTTCTCCCCCTTCGGTTTTAATCGTCGCAAACCTGCTCCACACCTCATGCACTTTGTAGGCGTTCAATGCCGTTGCAGGCACATGCAAAGCACAATTTTGATAAGAATAATCTTTGAATGCTCCCTCCGGACATGCAGGAGGTTCGGGCGAGGTCACGTGCAGGTTTTTCAACATGGCAGCATTGGTGGTCAGTGCCTTGTTTTGTATGCTCTTCAAAGTTGATGGTAATGTCAAGTCGGTGAGTGGCAAATAGCCCAAGCAAGCACAAAGTTCATCATTTCCATAGGTGTAAAATCCCACCTTGCCGGCCAGCAATTTGCCATTTTTCATATCAAGAATCTGCAAGCTGTATTGGCCTGAAATCACCTTCAAGTCTTCTTGATTAATGGGACCACTGAGCGTGATGTTTAACAAATCCATGCGAGAGCCGAATTGCTGTGCAAATTCGCCACCGGCAACATTTTCAAACACAACAGTCTTGTCGTCGTCTTGCGCCACTCCGTGAAATGCAGTCATGCACACAGCCATTAAAGTAAAAAGCAAATGGTAAAGTTTCATCATACTTATAAAATTTGTTAGGTTGTTTTTATTTCAAAGTAAAACACAGTTTTCTCGGTCGAAGATAATCCCCAATTGGTCATCAGACCGCTAAAGTTTACATTTTGTGGCTCATCGTGTTGCTTCCCGACTGATGCTGTCTGTTTGTTGAACAAAATCAGCATGAGCTCTAATGACCGATTTGGGATAATCAGTTTCTTTGCAAATATACAACATTATTCAACATCATTGCAAAAAACGACATTCAAACTTTGTGCTTTCGCAGAAAAATACAAAAGAATAAAAAACGTTAAAAAACTTGCACTATTATTTTTTTGCTTTACCTTTGTATTAACAATTTTGTTAGACATTTATGTTTAACTAAATTATTCAAAAAAAAATAAAGTGTTGATTTTTCTATCATTATGAACAATAAAAACGTAAACAAAGAGCAAGCCATTTTACTCGCCGCCGAACAAGAATTCATGGAAAAAGGCTTCGCCGGAGCAAAAACCGTGAATATTGCCAAGCGCGCCGGCGTCACTCATGCCATGTTGCACTATTACTATCGCACCAAGCAAAACCTGTTTGAAAAAGTGCTCAATGAAAAAGTGCAATTGGTGGTCGCCTCTGTGATTATCGCATTCACCGGCAGCAAGGGCGACAGCCTTATCGATCGCATTGTGAACGGCGCAATTGCACACTTCGAATTCATTGCTCAAAATCCCTTGCTTCCACAGTTCATTACCAACGAAGCGATAAAAAATGAAGGGATAAAAAAGCTGGTATCCACCAAAATCAAAGAACATGCCGGCGTTATCATCGGGCACATTCAAAGAGAAATCGACCAACATGTCGAAGCCGGCATTTTCAGACCGGTCGATGCTGTCGATCTGTTGCTCGATACCGTGTCGCTCAACGTTTTTCCATTTCTTTTCATTCCCATTATCGATATTGTTGCCCCAAGCATTCTCAACAAAAGTGTCGGCGAAGTCATTGAAATGAGAAAAAACGAAATCAAAAAAATGCTCCGTTTGAGACTATTGGTAAACTACACCGAATAAAACAATAAATGCAAAATATGATAAAACGAGTAATTTTCTTCATGAGCATCGCATGGGCAACACTGCCCGTGCATGCCGACATCACATTGCAACAATGCCACGATGCCGCCACGCACAATTACCCCGAAATCAAGCGACATGAGCTTGTGACTCTGGCAGCAGACTACGACATGAGCAATGCCCGAAAAGCCCATTTACCACAAGTGCAAGCCTACATGCAAGCCACATGGCAAAGTGCTGTAAGCCGGTTTCCCGATGCCTTTGAAAACATGTATGCACAACTGGGCATCAGCATGAAAGGCATGAGCAAAGACCAATACAAAGTGGGAGTAGAAGCAAGTCAAACAATTTGGGACGGTGGAAAAACCAAGGCACAAATCGAAAGCATACGTGCACAAGAGGTTGTGAACCGTGCCAAGAGCGACCTCACTATTTATCAAGTGCGACAAAAAGTTAACGACCTCTACTTCGGCGTGCTCATGCTGGAAGCCAATTTGCTTCAAAATGAGGCAAAACTCGACATGCTAAAAAGCAACAGCCAACTATTGCACACCTATGCCGACGGAGGAGTGGCCTCGGTGAGCGACGCACAACGTGTCGATGCCGAGTTGGCCGTCACTCGGCAACAACGACACAGCATCGAAGAGACTTGCAAGGCCTACCGGCACACGCTCAGCCTGTTCACCGGCATGAACCTCGCCGAAGAAAAATTCATTATTCCGGCAAACATCATCACAAGCTGCGAAGTGTCGAACCGGCATCCGCAACTGCAATACCTCGATGCCCAAAAAGCAATGCTCGAAGCACAAAAAAGCAGCATCAAAGCGTCACTCATGCCTCAATTGGCAGCTTTTGGTACAGCCTACTACGGCAAACCGGGATTTAACATGTTTGATGCCATGTTTGAAAACAAATTCTCATTCAACCTGCTTGTGGGAGTGAAAGCCAGCTGGAACATAGGAGCTTTGTATTCTCACAAAAACAACATCGCCAAAATCGCAAATGCCCGGCAAGCTCTCGATGTTGCTCGTGAAAACTTCCTGTTCAACACCAATTTGCAAACGGCAATCATGCAAGGAAACATCGCCGCCAAGCAAAAGGAACTGGCCGAAGACGATGCCATCATTGAGCTTCGAGAATCGGTGCGCAAAGCCACCGAAGCAAAACTCCAACATGGCATCATTGTGCCCGACGAACTCATTAAAGACGTGAGTGCCGAGCATTTGGCCAAACTCGCCAAAAGTTTCAGAGAACTTGAAATACTCAAAAACGAATACGACATCAAGTATGCCACACAACACGGCGAAAAGTGAACAAAGACTTCAACAAACAGTTTCAATCATCGTAACTCTATATTTAAAACACTCGAATATGAAATTCAATAAATTAACTTTTTTAGCACTCAGCACGCTGTTTTTAGTTTCATGCAGTAGTGAAGAGACAGAATGGGATGCCAGCGGTGTGTTTGAAACCACCGATATCATCGTTTCGGCAAAAGGAGCCGGAGAAATCAAAGGACTGAACATTGAAGAAGGGCAAGATGTGCAGGCCGGTGAAAAACTGGGCTACATCGACATCACCCAACTGCAATTGCAAAAGTCGCAAGCCGAAGCGTCGAGAAAGCAAGCCGAGGCGTCGAAGCGACAAACTGCCGCCACCAAGGATGCCAGCAGTAGCAAAAAAATGGACATCGAACCTCAAATTGCATCGCTCAAGCAACAAATCGTCAACCTGCAACGCGAAAAGAAACGTTTCGAAGCCCTTTTCCGTGCCAATGCGGCAACCGAAAAACAAGTGTCAGACATTGATTATCAAATCAAAACTCTGCAAAAACAAATTGAAGCCGTGCGTGCACAATACAGCTCCGGCAATTCCAGCATCGACAAGCAAGGAGCCGCATTCGATGCACAAATGAACTCCATCGATGCACAACAACAGCAAATCGACGCGCAAGTAGCCCAAATCAACGACAAAATCGTCAACTATAACATTGTGTCGCCCATCAGAGGAACCATTCTCAACAAGTATGCCGAAACCGGAGAATATGCCGCACCGGGCAGAGCTTTATTTAAAGTGGCCGACATACAAGACATGAAACTAAGGGCTTACATCACCGCCGACCAGCTCACCCAAATAAAAATTGGGCAAAAAGTGAAAGTATATGCCGACAAGGGAACAAGCGAACGCAAGGAATATGAGGGCAAAATCATCTGGATTTCGACCAAGGCCGAGTTTACCCCCAAAACCATTCAAACGCGCGAAGAGCGAGCCAACTTGGTCTATGCCATTAAAATTGCGGTAAAAAACGATGGTTTCATCAAGCGTGGTATGTATGGTGATGTTAAATTTTAGCATCTGAACATTCATTTTTCTTTCTCATCACAGCATTTTTCAATCATGAACATCTTATCAGCTCGAAATATCGTCAAGTCTTACAATCATGGGAAGATTAAAGCCTTAAAAGGACTTAGCTTTGATGTCGTCGAAGGCGAAATCTATGGCCTTATCGGTCCCGACGGAGCAGGAAAAACCTCTTTGTTCCGCATTCTCACCACCCTGTTGCCGGCCGATTCGGGCACAGCAACCATCGATGGGCTTGATGTGCTGAAAGATTACGAGGCCATACGCCGGCGCATAGGTTATATGCCGGGACGATTCTCACTCTATCAAGACCTCACCGTCGAAGAGAACTTGAAATTCTTTGCCACCGTGTTTGGTACAACGATCGAAGCAAATTATCATCTCATCGCAGACATCTATGAGCAAATCGAGCCTTTCAAGCATCGCAAAGCCGGCAAGCTATCGGGTGGCATGAAACAGAAACTCGCTCTGAGTTGTGCTCTCATTCATGCCCCACGCATTCTTTTTCTCGACGAGCCTACCACCGGCGTAGACCCTGTGTCGCGCAAGGAATTTTGGGACATGCTTCAACGCCTCAAAAGCGAGCACGGCATCACCATCATGGCTTCAACACCCTATATGGACGAGGCCGTGCAATGCAACCGCATCGCTCTCATTCAAAACGGAGAATTTCTCGACATCAACACCCCTCAGGACATCATCGGCAGCTACACCAAAACCCTGTGGGGCGTGAAAAGCAATTTCATGCACCAATTGCTCAACGACCTGCGCCGATGGGATATGTGCAACACTGCCTTTTCGTTTGGCGAAGAACATCACATCACGGTGAAAGATGGTGGCACAACAAACGATCTGCACACCTACTTGACCGACAAAGGGCATGAAAACATTGAAATCAAGAACATCGAAGCATCGATTGAAGATGCCTTCATGGCACTAATGAAGACAGACCTATGAAAGAAAACTTTGTGATAGAAGCCAATGGGCTTACCAAGCAATTTGGCGATTTTGTCGCCACAAACCACATCACTTTTCAAGTGCATGAGGGAGAAATTTTCGGTTTCCTCGGAGCCAACGGAGCCGGCAAAACGACAGCCATGCGCATGCTTTGCGGATTGAGCAAACCCAGTGACGGACATGCAACGGTGGCAGGCTTCGACGTTTGTCGCCAAGCCGAGCAGGTGAAACGCAACATTGGCTACATGAGCCAAAAGTTTTCTCTCTACAACGATCTCACCGTAGCCGAGAACTTGAAACTCTTTGGCGGCATCTACGGCATGAGTCGCATGAGCATCAAGGAGAAAACCAACGAGGTGCTGAGCGAACTGGGGTTCTTAAACGAAAAAAACTCCATTGTCAAGTCGTTGCCAACGGGCTGGAAACAAAAGTTGGCTTTCTCGCTCGCCATTTTTCATGAACCCAAAATCGTGTTTCTCGACGAACCAACGGGTGGTGTCGATCCAATAACACGCCGGCAGTTTTGGGAACTCATTTACAAGGCTGCCGACCGTGGCATCACGGTGTTTGTCACCACTCACTACATGGACGAGGCCGAGTATTGCGATCGGGTGTCGATCATGGTCGACGGTTGTATCAAAGCTCTCGACACTCCCAAGCAACTCAAGCAACAATTCGGCGTGGCAAGCATGTACGAGGTATTCTTGTCGCTTGCTCGCACAGCACAGCGTAGTTCCGATTAAAAAAACACATGCACACGATGAAAACTTTTCAATCTTTTGTCCGCAAGGAATTTTATCACATTTTTCGGGATACTCGCACACTAATGATATTGTTAGGCATTCCCGTTATCCTTGTCGTGCTCTTTGGCTTTGCCATCACCACCGAAGTCAAAGACATACGGCTGGGCATTCTCGATCTTTCGCGCGACAACATCACCCGGCAAATTGTCGAGCGGTTGAACGCCAGCAAGTATTTCACCTTGCAAGCAAACTTCCTCAACCGCGAACAAGCCATGAACGAGTTTAACAAAGGAGAAATAGACATGGTTATCGTCTTTGGCGAAAACTTTGCGACAAACATCGGGCACGGCACCGGAGCAAGCGTGCAATATCTGCTCGATGGCAGCGAACCCAATCAAGCAAGCATACGCACCGGCTATGCCGGACAAATCATTGCATCGTTTGCCCAAGAAATGCAAGAGCGCAGTGCCACCGGTCGGCAATTCAACATTGTGCCCGTCACTCACATGCTCTACAATCCGCAAGGAAAAAGTGAATACAACTTTGTTCCCGGCATCATCGGCATGATTTTAATGCTCATCTGCACCATGATGACCAGCATTGCCATTGTCAAAGAAAAAGAAACCGGCACAATGGAGGTTTTACTGGCTTCTCCACTCAAGTCCACTACAATTATCTTTGCAAAAATAGTGCCCTATTTCGCTATTTCCTGCATCGTGCTCGCCATGATTCTTGTACTTTCGGGGCTTGTGCTCGGAATGCCATTTGCAGGCAACATCATGGCATTTTTGGGCATATCGTTGCTCTACATTTTCGTGTCGCTCTCGCTCGGACTCATGATTTCATCGCTTGTGAGTTCGCAATTAGTGGCCATGCTCATTTCACTCATCATGGTCATTCCCTGCATCTACTTCTCGGGCATGGCATTTCCCATCGAAAGCATGCCCACAGCATTTCAGCACGTGTCGACCATCATGCCTGCCAGGTGGTATGTGTCGGCCATCAGAAAACTCATGATACAAGGTGTTGCTGTAAAATATGTCGTACAGGAAACCGTCGTATTGTTGATTTCGGCCGCTGTGCTGATAACCATTTCACTGGCTTCGTTCAAAAAAAGACTTTAACAAAGAGGAGTTTTTTCAGGAATTGAAGGGAGTTACAGGAGTTAAGACGATTGTTTTCAAACAGACAACTTTACCCTTTATTACTTAACACTTAGCTTTTCCTCATCATGGCATTAAAATATTTAATATCAAAAGAATTTAAGCAGATTTTTCGCAACATTGCGTTGCCTGTCATCTTCGTGTTGTTGCCCTTTGGTGTCATCAACGTAATTCCACGCATTGCCACACAAGAAATCAAGCATCTCAAGTTCAGCGTAGTAGACAATGATCACAGTGCATTGTCGCAACGACTCATTCACAAAATTGAGGCTTCGACCTACTTCGACTTGGCAGGCCGGTTTTCAAGCTATCAAAAGGCACTTGCCACCATCGAATCATGCGATGCCGACTTGATCATAGAAATTGCCCCTCAATTCGAAAAAGATCTGCTCGCAACCGGCACCGCCAATGTGTCGATTAACGCCAATGCCGTGAATGGTACAAAAGGAGCAATGGGCAGTAGCTATGTCGCACAAATAATTGCCGACTATAGCACACAGTTGCGCGAAGAAGAAGGACTTGGCGACACTGCAACTCAACCGGCCAAGTTCAACATCGAGCCACGTTATCTCTATAACACACAACTCGACTACAAACTCTACATGATACCGGCACTACTGGCCATGTTGCTCATCATTTTAGTAGGCTTCTTGCCGGCACTGAACATTGTGAGCGAAAAAGAAAAAGGCACAATCGAGCAAATCAACGTTACTCCTGTGAGAAAAATTGAATTCATTCTTTCAAAACTAATCCCCTATGCTGTCATAGGCATTGTTTTGCTCGTGTTTGCCATGCTTCTTGCCAAAGGCATACACGGATTTTGGCCGGCGGGCAATGTGTGGCTCATTTTGTTGTTTGCATTCATTTTTTGTCTTGATGTTGCAAGCATTGGGTTAATCATCAGCAACTACTCCGGCACAACCCGGCAGGCTGCCCTCACTTTCTTCTTCTTCATGATGATATTCATGCTCATGAGCGGCTTGCTCGCCCCGGTGGCAAGCATGCCCTCATGGGCTAAACTCATCACCGAGTTCAATCCCATGCGGTTTTTCATGGAAGCCATGCGCACACTCTACATGAAAAACGCCACATTGCCCGATCTCACAAACCAACTGTGGCACCTCATCGCCATGGCTGTCGCACTATGGGGTTGGGCAATAGCAAGCTATAAGAAAAACAGCTAATCAAGAATTGAAAGAAAACAGAGAGGGCAGGTGCTTTACTTGCAAAGCCTGCCCTCTCAAGAAAAAATAAAATCTGAAAAAAGCTTGTATTATTTCATTATTTTTTGTGTTGCAGTGGTGCCGTCGCTAAATGTTGTGACCACAATGTTCATGCCGTCAAAGGGCACTGAACTTGCCATACCG
>JBGYAB010000061.1:0-16334 GCA_041815985.1 Sodaliphilus sp.
AATGACCGAATTGGGATAAAAAATGAAGTGTGCCACCTTGGAGGGTGGGCACACTTCGTGTGTATCTTTTGTCTCCTCCTCATGGATATAGCATGAAAGAGAGGTGGCAAGAGGGTTGTTTTTATCGGGTTTCCCCGGCCACAATCTTGCAGATTTCTACAATGGTCATCATGGCCTTTTCCATTGCAGGAATGGCGACGTACTCGTAGCGACCGTGCATGTTCATGCCTCCGGCAAAGATGTTGGGGCACGGCAGGCCTTTGAACGAGAGCTGCGCACCGTCGGTTCCGCCACGAATGGGTTGCACGATGGGCTTAACGCCAACGTTCATCATGGCTTTTTGGGCGATTTCGATGATGTGCATGACCGGCTCAATTTTTTCACGCATGTTGTAGTACTGATCCTTGATTTCGATGCTTGCACAACCGGGGAATTCGGTGTTGATTTTGTGAGTGAGGTGTTGCAGTTCGCGTTTGCGACTCTCGAAGCGTGTTCTGTCGTGGTCGCGAATGATGTAGGCCAATGTTGTTTCTTCTACCGAACCTTTGACCGAAATGAGGTGGTAGAAGCCTTCGTAGCCCTCGGTGTGCTCGGGAGTTTCCCAGCGCGGAATCATCGATTCAAATTGGTTGGCTACGCGTATGGAGTTGATCATTTTGTTTTTTGCCGCTCCGGGGTGAACGTTCAAGCCTTTGAAAGTGACTTTGGCCGATGCGGCGTTGAAGTTTTCAAACTCCAACTCTCCGGGATAGCCTCCGTCTATGGTGTAGGCCCATTCGCAACCAAATTGTTCAACGTCGAAGTGGTGAGCGCCCATGCCAATTTCTTCATCGGGATTGAAGGCAATGCGTATGTCGCCATGTTCGATTTCGGGGTGTTCTTGAAAATATTCGATAGCCGCCACAATTTCGGCAATGCCGGCCTTGTCGTCGGCACCAAGCAGGGTGTTGCCATCGGTTACGATGATTTCCTGCCCTTTGAAGTCTTCCAGCTCGGGGAATTGCACCGGGTCGAGCACGATGTTCTCTTGCTCGTTGAGCACCACGCTGCCACCTTCATATTTCACGATGCGCGGATTCACATGGTGTCCGCTCATGTCGGGGGCTGTGTCCATGTGGGCAATGAAGCCTATGGTGGGCACTCGCTTGCCGGTGTTGGCCGGGAGTGTTGCCATGAGGTAGCCATTCTCGTCGAGGGTGATGTTGCTCAATCCCATCGCCTGCAAGTCTTTGTGCAATTCTTTGGCAAAAACCATTTGCCCCGGCGTAGAGGGGGTGAGGTTGGTAAGTTCGTCGCTTTGAGTGTCAAACTTCACATACTTTAAGAAATGTTCTACTAATTTCATGTGTCGATGTCTTTTGTTGCTCCCGGCTCCAAAAGTTGAAAAAGAAGGGGAGCAAAATTGATTTTACTATTAAGCAAAGGTAGTAATTATTTTTGTATTTTTGCGTTCAAAACATTAATGCAATTGCAGTTTATGGCTCGCAAGAGAAAGAGAATAAAACGTAAAGTGCGCAATTTCAGGCGTTTGTTTATTGCAGGCGCATGGTGTCTGTTGGTGCTTTGCGTGCTGTTTTTCGTGGCAAAATGTGCTTTGCGCAACAAAATTGAAGGGCTGAGGCTTGAACACCAAGACGACTTGCGCAACAGGCTCGAACAGGTGAAATTGCCACAAGGCACAGCTAATGAAATCATTGCCTATCGTGGGTTCACGGTCTGTTTCAACAAAGAGCTGCACATTCCCAATTGCACGGTCTATGAACTGACCGGCACCGAAACCAATGGCACCATCGACCGAGTGGGCAATTTCGAGGCCGACTCGGCTGTTGCAGGGTGCGCCCGACCATGGGACTACACGTTGAGCGGTTATGAACGCGGCCACATGGTGCCGGTGGGTGACCTCAAGTGGGACGCACGTGCCATGATGCACTCGTTCAAGATGACCAACGTGTGCCCACAACGCAAGTCGCTCAATCAAGGAGGCTGGAACCGGCTTGAAGAAAAAGTGCGCGAATGGGCAAGGCGCGACAGTGCTCTCATCGTTGTCACAGGCCCTGTCGTCACCAACGACATGGAGCGCATGGGCAAGGGGCGCGTGGCAGTGCCCAAGCATTTCTTCAAGGTGATACTTGCGCCATTCGGCAAAAAGATGCGTGCCATCGGCTTCATCTATCCCAACGGATCTGCCGGCAAGTCGTTGAAGCACTATGCCGTGTCGGTCGACCACGTTGAGCACATCACCGGCTACGACTTCTTCGACGCCCTGCCCAACGAGATTGAACGCGACATCGAAAGTCGACACAATCTCGACCAATGGTTGCATTGAAAAAAGGGAATGAAGAGGAAAACGAGAGAGACAATCGCTCTTTGTGATTAACCCTCTTCATGTGCTTGCTAAATTTGTGAGTTTGCAAAAAACACGCTACCTTTACACCCCAATTAAAACCAAATTCACATATACAACATTCTATGATTACCGAGGTGACCAATAATATTAAATATGTAGGTTGTGACGACAACGACATTGATTTGTTTGAAAGCCAGTATCCTGTGCCGGGTGGCATGTGTTATAATTCTTATGTGATCATCGACGAGCACATAGCAATCATGGACACGGTAGATGCCCGATGCCAAGAAGAGTGGTTGGGCAAACTCGCCCAAGCTCTCGACGGACGACAACCGGAATTCCTCATTGTGCAACACATGGAGCCCGACCACACGGGTTGCGTGAAAGCCGCTCTCGAGCAATATCCAAGTTTGAAAATCGTGTGTTCAGCCATGGCTGCAAAATTCTTGCCACAGTTCAACGAACAGGTTGATTTCTCGGGCAACATTCAAGTGATTAAAGAAGGCGACACACTGGCTTTGGGCAAGCACACATTGCAGTTTGTGGGCGCACCGTTCATTCACTGGCCCGAGGTGATGATGACCTATTGTGTCGAAGAACAGTTGTTCTTCTCGGCCGATGCCTTCGGAAAATTCGGCACCTATGATGCCGATGCCGATAATTGGCTCGACGAAGCTCGCCGTTACTATTTTAACGTGTGTGGCAAGTATGGTCCACAAGTAATCAAGTTGCTCGAAAAAGCAACAAAACTACCCGGCATCAAAACGGTTTGCCCCCTTCACGGCCCTGTGCTCGAAGGCGAAAAACTGGCCGAGGCCATGCGTCTATATGGCATTTGGGGAAGTTATGCCGTAGAAAGCCAAGGCGTGCTTATTGCCTATGCTTCCATTCACGGCGGAACGAGAAAAGCTGCCGAAAAGATGTGCGATTTGTTGAAGTCCAAAAATTGCCCCAAAGTGGTGCTGGTCGACCTGACACGCCAAGATGTGGCCGAGTGTATTGGTTGGGCATTCCAATATGGCACACTGCTGTGTTGCGCCTCTTCCTACGACGCCGACTTGTTTCCTCCCATGCACATTTTCTTGCACAAACTCAAACTAAAAGGTTATCAAAACCGTTGCATAGCATTGCTCGAAAACGGCACTTGGTCGCCAAGTGCAGCCAAGCAAATGAAAGTGCTCATTGAACCCATGAAGAACATTACCCTGCTTGAGCCGGTTGTCACCATCAAGAGCACCATGCACAAAACCGACATAGCACAAATGGAAGCCCTTGCCAATGCCATTTTGGCTCAATAACAAACCTCCCCAAAGAGGATTAGAAGAAAAAAACAGCCCCCTTTCAACCGACTTTACAATCGGTTGAAGGGGCTAAATACAAAATAATACAATGAACAGTGGCAATTTTCCTCAAATCGCTCATAAAAGCCCACACAGATTTATTAATCTGAGTTTAGGATAAGAAATATCATTTAAAATTTGGTAAGCAATCCCATAATTGTTGTTCTCTTTTTAATTGTTAGACATAAAGGTACAAAAAATAAGCTTGCTCTATAAGTTTTAAATTATTGCTAAACCACTGCATACCAAAGTTAATATATTGCTGATAAACAGAAATATACAGAAAGAAATTCCTAATGGCGGTTATTAGAAATTCAAAAGGAGAGATGCTCTTTAATGACCGATTTGAGGGTAGAATGGGGTTGAATTCTTATTCTTCGTCTAAGTCGAACTTTTCGCCCAATTTGCCTCCATAAAGATTGTATGACACATTTTTCTCGTCCCACTTGTCTTTGGGTTGTGGCTTCTCGGCAGGATAGCCAATGACTATTACACTGAACGGCACCATTGTCTCGGGCAGTTCCATAAACTCTTTGATGGCTGCCACACGTTGAGTGGACGGATAGGTGCCGGTCCACACTGCCCCAAGTCCAAGAGCGTGAGCTTCGAGCAAAATATTTTGCGAGGCCGCCGCAACATCTTGTATCCAATAGTCTCGTTTCCAGTCATTATCTTCCTTAGTTAAATCGCCACAAACAATGATGGCGAGTGGTGCCCCATCGGCCATGCGGGCATTGGGGGTGATTTTGGCAATTTCTGCCAAAATATCTTTGTTGTTCACCACAATAAAATGCCAAGGACGTTTGTCCATGGCCGACGGTGCCGCCATGCCGGCGCGTAACATCTTTTCTACCTTGCTCTGCTCCACTTGCGTGGTGTCGTAGGCACGCACGCTCACCCGGGTCATGATGTTGTTATACACAATGGTGCTATCGGGTTGCTTGCCGTCATGATCGGCCGGCGAAGTTGCCGCCGCAGCCACAACGAGTTTTGCACTCAGTGCCACCAAAGCAATGGCCAGTGCCACAATGATTATTTTAGATTTCATAGTTACGTATAAGTTTATTATTTTATTGATTCACTGATTTTAAATAATGTTCCCGTTGGGCACACGAAACGGCAATAGGGACGCATGACCACCATAGAAAGCAACGCAAACGCCACGGCAATGCCAATGACCACCCACGAGGCCGAATTGAAAATGAAGGCCGAGAATGGCTCGTAGTTTATCCAGTCGAACCACACGCCGCTCCACAAGCATAGCATGAGAACGGCCCACAACACTTGGCGCATGATGTCGAGCCGCTTCACGGTCTTTTGTTTCATCTTGTAGTTATATTTCACGCACTTGCCGGCAAGTTCCTGCAAAGAACCAAAGGGGCAAATGTTGTTGCAATAGTAGTGTGGCTTGCCAAAAAGCGGATAGATGAATGCCGTGACGAGCAAAATGGTGGGCACGAGCAATGACAGCACATTCATGCCACTTGACATGTAGCCCAACAACGATGAGAAAGAAATGAACTGTCCGCACCAAAATCCCAGTACAGCCACATTGAGCACCTGTTGCACAATGCGATACCGCTTGTTCTTGACCAACAAAGGCAAAACGGCGGCCATCAAAGCCACAATAAGGCCAACGATGGCTTTCAGCGAAAGGTCAATCGTGCTCCACCAAGCGTCTTTTTCTGCATTTTTTTGTGCATATTGCAAGCCACGACGCACATTGCCAATGATGGCTTTTGACGAGTAGGTTGCCCCCGAAACGGCATCGACCTGCAATGCCGTGGCGGCTTCGAGTGTCTTTCCGTTCCACTTGGTGAGCAACACTTGCGCTTTGTCGAAAAATTCCGGAGTTTCGGTATTTTTTAAAGCTTTCACATCAATCACCTTGCCATTGCTGATGACAATTTCCAACGGCACTGTTCCGCCATAGCCGGCAATGTCCTTGCCCAAATCGGTGGTATTGACAACGGTGGTGCCGTTGGGCAAAGTGCGCATGGTGTCGACCGTCGCCGGCAATCGTGCTGCATCGGCTTGCGGTTTCAATTCGTGTCCAAGCCACTTGGCATCGCGTTGAAGAGTAACAGCCAGCAACATGAGAAAACATGCCACAAGGCTCAAAATGTGTTTGAATAGTTTGTACTTGTCTTTATTTTGGCTCATAATCGAAAATTAGGTTGCAAAATTAGCGATTTATCTTGAAGAGATGATTTATTGTCACGCACATTCTAACGTTTCTTATCGGTCATTAACAAATTTAGGCAAATCGAGTCGATATGCAAATAATATGTTTTTTTGCGGTTCTAATGACGGATTTGAAGGAAAAAAATGTTCTTTTGTTTTTTGGCATTGTTTTTGTATTTTTGAAAAAATAAAGAACTTAACGACATATTAAACTTTTTATTCGATGAAGGAATTGAAATGTCCCAAATGCGGGAAAGTGTTCACAGTAGACAAGAACGACTATGACTCAATCGTAAGTCAAGTGAAAAACAATGAGTTTCGCAAAGAAATCGATGCACGCATGACCGAGTTGCACCACCAACACGAAGCCGAGCAAAAAGCCCATGCATTGAAAGTCGAACACGATTTTCAACAGCGGCTCAATGCCAAAGAACTGGAAATGGAAAAGAAGCAGGCCGAAATCGTCAGGCTCACCGAAAAGCTTCATGGAGCCGATGAAACCAAAAGATTGGAACTCAACAAGGCATTGACCGACAAAGATGTAGAAATCTTAAAGCTACAAGAGCGGCTCAAAAACATTGAGCAAGCTCAAAGACTTGAACTGAACGAAGCCGTGAGCCAGAAAGACAAGGAAATAGACAGGCTCAAAGCCGATTTGCAACAAAAAGACACTCAACAGCAACTCGCCGTTGTGCAAGAACAAAGCAAAGCCAAAGAGCAATTGCAGGCCAAGGAACAGGAAATATTGAAATTGCAAAGCGAAGTGAAAGCGCAAAAAAACGAAGCGGCATTGCGCGAAAGTGGTCTGAAAGAAAGCTACGAGAAGGAACTCAAAGCCAAAGATGAGCAAATTGACTACTACAAGGACATGAAGGTGAAACTGTCGACCAAAATGATAGGCGAATCGCTCGAACAGCATTGCAGCACACTGTTCAACACCACCTTGCGTCCGGTCATGCCCTGCGCCTACTTTGAAAAGGACAATGACACCTGCGAAGGGACCAAAGGAGATTTCATTTTCAGAGATTTTGCCGATGACGACAAACAAGAGGAATATGTGTCTATCATGTTTGAAATGAAAAACGAACTTGAAAATGGAGGGAAGAAACACAAAAATGAAGATTTCTTCAAAAAACTCGATGAAGACCGACGCAAAAAAAATTGCGAATATGCCGTGCTTGTGTCGATGCTTGAACCCGAAAGCGACTATTACAACAATGGAATTGTAGACGTTTCTTATCGTTATCCCAAAATGTATGTCATACGCCCTCAGTTTTTCATTCCCATCATCACATTGCTGGTGCAAGCATCGAAAAAAACTGTTGCCTATCAACAACAACTCAAAATTGCCCAAAGCCAAAGTGTGGACATCACCAACTTTGAAGACAAATTGAATGATTTCAAGGAAAAATTCGGCAAGAATTATCGCATTGCAAGCGAGCGGTTCATGACGGCAATAGAAGAAATCGACAAATCTATTTCGCACCTGCAAAAGATTAAAGATGCGCTATTGAGCTCTGAAAACAACTTGCGACTGGCCAACGACAAAGCCGATGCTTTGACCATTAAACGCCTCACCTACAACAATCCCACAATGAAAGCCAAATTCAACGATGCCAAGTGATGGCACAATGGGGTTCTGAAAAAAGAAAAAGGCTTTTCATTGCTCATACTGAAAAAAAAGAGTAATTTCGCACCACTATTTTTCAGACTAAAAATGGAAGAAACAAAACACGTTGTAATCAAGTCAAAAGAAGAAAGGCGCATGCGCTTTGTGGTGCTTCTTTCGGCTATCACCATGATGCTGGAAGTGGGCATTGGCTGGTATTCAAAATCAATGGCACTGCTCGCCGCCGGCATTCACATGGGGGCACATGTGGTCGTGCTTGGTCTTGCACTTGGAGCCTACATTCTCGTCAGGCATTTAGAAGTGAAAGACAACAGCAACAGCGACGGCAACAAAATTCTTAACCTCTCGGCCTACACCAGCGGAATGTTGCTACTCTTTTTTGCCATATTCATCATACAAGAAGCCGTGGAACGTCTCTCCAACCCTGCGGAAGAAATCATGTTTACCGAGGCTTTAATTGTTGCCATCATCGGACTTGTGGTGAACACAACATGCGCAACAATACTGCACGACAAACACGGACACGATCTAAACAATCGCTCGGCCTATTTGCATGTGCTCTCTGATGCTTTCACGAGCATGGGCACTATCGTAGCCTTATTTGTCGCCAAGTTTTGGAGCATTACATGGGTAGACACTCTTGTTGCTGTCATCTGCTCATTGGTTATCATGAAATGGGCAATAGGGTTGCTCAAAAAAACAAGCAAATCTCTAACTCTTAATGCTCAATCAAGCGTTGAAAGCAGGAGCGAAGAAAAATGAAAAAACACACAGCTCACAAGAGCAACCTTTAATCGATTTTTAAAAAGGAAAATTTCTCTCCATTAATTCATACAGAGAAAAAGTTTATTGCATAAATACGAATAAATAATCGTTCTTTATTGTCGAAATGATTGTAAAAAGGAAATTTTGACGAACTTAAACGCATTTTAGAACACAATATATAATAAATTTCATCACATCTTTGTAGCATAACAAAGAAAAAAGATGAAAACAATGGAAAATATTTTGAAAAAACTATCGGTACTGGCAATGTGCATGATAGCTCTCACGAGTTGTGCACAAGACAATAAAACAAACGAGAACAATAATAATGCAAAAAACATGAATAAAGGAAAATCACTGGTGGTTTATTTTTCTCATGCCGGCGAAAATTACAGCGTGGGCGTGATTAAGGAAGGTAACACCAAACTGGTTGCCGATGAAATTGTTGCAACAACCGGAGCCGACCGCTTTGAGATTGTGGCAGAAAAGGACTACGACATGCCATACATGCAACTCATCGAGTTGGCCAAAAAAGAGACTGAAAACGGCGAACTTCCTCCTTTTAAAGGAGGTGTGGAGCACATCGAACAGTATGACACAGTTTTCATTGGCGGCCCCATTTGGTGGGGAACTTATCCGCAAGTGATGTTCACGTTCTTCAAAAAATATGACTTGAACGGAAAAACCATTATTCCCTTCACCACCCACGAAGGCAGCGGACTTGCCAATGTGGTCGAAGACGTGAAAAAAGCCTACCCCAACGCCACTGTGACAAACGCCTTTGCCATCTATGGTCATGAAGTGCGCTCCGGCAAAGAAAAAATCGACAATTGGTTGCAAAAAGTTAGACGATAAGAGTTAAGTTATAAGATTAATTAAAAAGATGATGAAGTATTGTAAATTAGGAAATTCAGATATTGAAGTGAGCCAAATATGCGTGGGGTGTATGTCGTATGGCAAACCAAGTGAAAAATTTCATTTGTGGACGCTCGAACAGCCCGAAACACAGAAAATGGTGAAACAAGCTGTCGACATGGGAGTGAATTTCTTTGACACTGCCAATGTCTACAGCTTTGGCACAAGCGAGGAATATCTTGGGCAATCGCTCAAAAATCTGGGTATTGCACGCCACAAGGTGGTAATTGCCTCTAAGGTATATTTTAACGAAGGCTGTCTGTCGAAAGAAGCCATCAACAGAGAAATTGAAGGTACGCTCAAGCGGTTGGGCACCGATTATCTCGATTTATATCAAATTCATCGTTTCGACTACGAACACCCCATCGAAGAAACCATGGAGGCTCTTCATGCTCTTGTCAAGTCAGGCAAGGTGCGTGCCATCGGGGCATCGGCCATGTATGGCTATCAGCTCCACAACATGCAGATATGTGCAGAGAAAAACGGCTGGACAAAGTTTGCCACCATGCAAAATCACTACAATCTCATCTATCGTGAAGATGAGCGTGAGTTGCTACCCGTTGCTCGGCAATATGGCATGTCACTTATCCCCTACTCGCCATTGGCAGGCGGTCACTTGTCGCACACAGGCTGGCTCTCAGCCAGCAAACGTTCTAACACCGACAAGACCCTGCGCAACAAGTATGATAAAACCAAAGAAAACGATCTGCAAATCATTGAACGTGTCGCCGAACTTGCCAAGCGGTATGGCGTGACCATGACCGAGATTGCCCTTGCATGGCAATTCAAAAAAGGAGTGACTGCACCCATTGTTGGGGCAACCAACCCTGCCCACTTTCAAGATGCCGTGAATGCGGTTGATTTCGACCTCGGCGATAGTGACATGGCATATCTCGAAGAGTTGTATCGTGCGCACGAGGTAGTGGGAGCCGTTAATCAAAATATAACGTTATAGCAACAATCATTACAGTCATTCATTGAACAAAAAAACATCATAAAATTTATGAAAACAATTCAATTGCACAACGGCCTTGCAATGCCTCAACTGGGCTATGGCGTGTATCAAGTGAGCCCTGCCGAGACCGAACGTTGCGTGCTCGACGCACTGAGTGCAGGCTATCGCATGATCGACACCGCTCAAGCCTACGGCAACGAAGAGGGCGTGGGAAATGCCATCAAGAAAAGCGACATTGCTCGTCAAGAGATTTTCATTGTAACCAAGATATGGATAAGCAACTTCGGCTACGAGAAGGCTAAGGCGAGCATCGAAGCCAGTCTGCGCAAACTGCAAACCGACCACATCGACCTGATGTTGCTTCATCAGCCATATTGCGACTACTACGGAGCCTATCGTGCACTCGAAGAGGCTTACAAGGCCGGCAAACTCAAAGCCATAGGTGTGAGTAACTTCATGCCCAACCACTTCATCGACCTAGCCAGCAATGTCGACATCAAGCCCATGGTAAATCAAGTGGAAACTCATGTGTTCAACCAACAGCTTCAAGCCACAAAATACATGGAAGAATTTGATTGCCGAGTGATGTCGTGGGGGCCGTTTGCCGAGGGACGCAACAATTTTTTCTCCAATCCCGTTTTAGCCGAAATCGGCAAATCTCATGGCAAGAGCATTGCCCAAGTTGCTTTGCGCTACCTGCTGCAACGCAATGTCATTCTCATTCCCAAGTCTACACACCAAGAGCGCATGATCGAAAATGCCAATATCTTCGATTTTGAACTGAATGCAACAGAAATGAAGACCATCGAAGGGCTCGACACCGCCCAAAGCTCATTTTTCGACCACAACGCCCCCGAAACCGTAAAAATGTTCATGGGGTGGCGAAGTTTGGTATAAACATCATTTTGAATAAAGAAAAAGTTACCCCCCAATCGTTCTAATGGCCGATTGGGGGGGTAAACAATTTGGGTTTAGGCTCCGTGAAAGAGATATTCTTGCTGCACATCGGCAGTGAGACGTGTAAAGAGTTCTTCGAGCAGTGCATCGGCCACTTCAAGAGCCTTGTTGAGCGTGTCGTCGGAGAACTTTTGCAACATGTCCTGCGCTTTCATGGGCTGTTCCTTGTAAATTTTGAGATAGTCGGCCTCCATTTCCTTTTGGCGGAGTTCGGTCTCACTTTCAAATGCGGCATAGGTTTCTTTAATGATTGGCGCATAGGCATTATAGTTGACCATGCCCAACGCCATCACCTTTCGGAACTTCCAGTAGGCAGAGTCGTTGCTTGAATGTCCGCTGCCTTTGCAATAAGGCTCGGGAAAAGACCTAACTCCTTGATAAATGGGAACAAAAACTCCCAAATCGGCCATACCCAAAGCCAAGTAATTAAGGCAACCAATGGCTTGTGGCAACCAATTGCGCACCTGCACAATGTGAGTTTGCAAAGTGCGGAAAATGGATATGGGGCGATAAACTTCCTTAGGATTGCTGTTCAAGTAGGGGTCATGCCCGGTGTTGTCGTAATGGTTGCGGAAAATCAACTTCAAATCGGCAATCGAAACCGGTTTATCGGCCTTTGCAAAAACCGGGAAGGAGTTCTTGGTTACATCATTTTTGATCGACGGACTCAAAATGCGTTGAATTTCCCACACACGCGGATAGTTGTAGGTCGTGTCCAATTTTTCGTCACGCTGATAGGCTTCGTGGAAGTCAAATTTTTCTTTCTTGGGGTTGAAGAGTTTGTTTTCCTCGGCAAATTCAATCAAGTCGGCACTTGCCATGAAATTCTCTTTGTCGTTGGGATCGTAGTCGCGAAAACGGCTTTGATTACCTGTGGCAAAATAAACGTTTTCGGGAATGCGACACGCCAGCCAGCGGTGTCCACAAGCATTTTCGAGATACCACACCTCATTTTGGTCGATAAACTGCACGCCAAAGCCCTCGGCCGAGCCATATTCCTCAATGAGCCTGCCCAAGCGCAAAACGCCCTCACGAGCAGTGCGAATGTAGGGCAATGTGATGTTGAACACGCTGTTTTCGGCCAAACCGGTCTCGACAAGCGGATCGACTTCAAGAGCCTTTGCATTGCTAAAAATAGATTCGGTAGAACTCATGCCCACACCTGCGCTGTTAAATCCTGCACTACCCCATTCTCCGGGGAACAAATAACTGGGAGTTGCCGTGTAGCCCAAAGCCTCCTCGGGTAGCGGACAACGAAATTTGCTGTCGACTGCCACAAATTCTTTGGGGCCGTGTTTTGTATCACCATAGGTTTCAAATGTGATGGCATCCATCGCATTCCAGTCCATGGAGCGTGATATAATTCTCGAACCGTCGGCAGTCATCTTGCTGCCCACCATGATTGAAGTACATTCTGAGGGTAGTGAATGTTGCATTGCTTGTTGTTTTTTCATCTTGCTTTATGTTTTAAATGAATTGATTGCGAAGATAGCTAAATTTTGAAATGATATCAAGAAGAAACAGTTCTCTTCTTCAAGCACAAAAGTAGAGCACGCGATCCACAATTGCAATACCTAAAAATTATGAAAATAGCAAGATAGCAAGGCTTTTATAATTTTAAAATTTTGAGAAAATTTTTAACTCAAATCGGTTGGTTGAGAGAAGGAGAGAAGAAACTGAACACGAACACATATACACATCACTTTGTGCAAGCAACTTGCCGGAATTAAATCCAACCGTAGCAGGTGTCGAATATTTTTACAATTTAAAGGAATGATTTTGTATATTTCAAGAATATTTAACTTTAAAGTTTAGAAAATTTACAGATTTTAAAGGTTGTTCTAAGGCATAGTATCTAATTTTGCAACCGGAAATTTCGGATATACATTGTTGTTGACTAAAAGACGTGAGTAAACTCGCACATGTTGTGATGGGAATTGCGCTGATCACCTGCTTAACACAAAGAGCATGGAGCACGATATACTGAAAAACCATCATACATAAAAATATAATTGCTTTTTGCAATAAAAAAGAACAAAACCGGTTAAGGTATCCACAACGTTTAGCGGATACCTGTCTCAATATCACTAATTAACCTGTAATACTCTATCGGCTCTGTTGCACTGTGAAGCGCAACAGAGCTTTTTCGTTATTCACCGATTGATGCAAAGGAGCATGACGACATTTGGGGAAATTGACAAAAAATATTACCTTTGCGCAAGAAGTTATCTTTTTATTCACAATTAATCATTAACAATTGATAATTAGGCGTTAATCGAGTTGAAGTCACATTTCATTTCCTTTGTTTTCAAGGAGAAAAAGGAATGGGCATAACTCCCCAAAAGAAACGGCATCAAACCACAATTAACAACATTTACATTATCATAAACTAAAAAATCGTTTTTATATGAATTTATTAAAACCTGTGATTATGGTATCAGCGATGGCTCTGACAGCCACGACAGCCTGCACATCGGGTAACGGAGGCGACACCGACAAGGCGCAAACGCTTGCCGACAAGGTGAACGTTGTCAACGGCGAATTTACGCCCGAAATCCTGAACTCATTCGGACGAGTGAGCGATCCGCAAGTGTCACCCGACGGGAGCAAAGTGCTCTATCGTGTGCTGTTCAACGACATTGAAAACAACAAAGGCAATGGCGACCTTTGGGTGATGGACATCGACGGCAAGAATGCCAAGCAAATCACCGACACTCCCAACAGCGAGTCGAACGCCGTGTGGATTGACGGTGGCAAGAAAATCGCCTTTGTCTACAAAGACGACAAAAACGAAGAAGCTCTGCCGCAAATGTGGGTGATGGAAGCCGATGGTAGCAGTCGCACATGTGTGAGCGAGCTTGAAAAAGGAATTGAGGGCTTTGTGATCTCACCCGACGAAAAACGAGTGATACTCATCTCTACGGTTCAATATGGCGACCGTGTAACCGACGTTTATCCCGACATGAAGCACAGCGATGCACGCATTATCGACGACATGATGTACCGCCACTGGAACGAATGGGTTGAAGAAATTCCTCAACCGTTTGTCGCCGACTTCGACGGCTCGAAGGTGAACAATCTCAAGAACATACTCGAAGGCACACAGTTTGAAAGCCCCATGCGTCCATGGGGTGGCATCGAACAACTGGTTTGGACTCCCGACAGCAAACAAGTCATCTACGTTTGTCGCAAGAAAACCGGTAAAGAATATGCCGTTTCGACCAACAGCGATCTCTATCTCTACGACGTGGAAAAAGGTGCAACCCTCAAAGACCTCACCGAGGGCAACATGGGCTATGACAACAACCCCATCGTGTCGAAGAGCGGCAAACTTGCATGGCTCTCGATGGAGCACGATGGCTATGAAGCCGACAAAAACCGCATCATGTTGCAAGAAACCATCGGCGGAGCACGCAAAGACCTCACAGCCAACTGGGACTACAGCGTAGACAACATTGCATGGAGCCCCGATGAGAAATACATCTATTTCACCTGCCCATTCCAAGGCACTATTCCCATGTTCCGCATGGAAGTGGCTACTCAAAAAATCGACACCATCGCCGGTGGTCAATTTGACTATGAAGGCATCGCCTTTGCCGGCAACGACATCATAACCTGCCGTCACTCTTATCTTGAACCCAACGAAATTTACAGCATCAAAACCGGCGCACAGCCTCAAAAGTTAACTGCCGTAAACGAGCAACTATTGGGCAAACTGTCGCCTGTTACATGCCAAAAGGTGATGGTTCCCACCTCCGACGGAAAGCAGATGACCACTTGGGTGCTCCTGCCTCCCAATTTCGACAAGAACAAGAAATATCCGGCTATCCTCTTTTGCGAGGGAGGTCCGCAATCGCCTGTGAGTCAATTTTGGAGCTATCGCTGGAACTTGCGCATCATGGCCAACCACGGCTACATCGTGATTGCGCCCAACCGTCGCGGTCTGCCGGGCTTCGGCACAGAGTGGAACGCACAAATCTCGGGCGACTATGCCGGACAAAATATGAAAGATTATCTTGCCGCTGTCGACTACATGAAACAGCAATCCTATGTCGACGGTGACCACATCGGTTGCACCGGTGCAAGCTATGGTGGCTTCTCTACCTATTGGCTGGCCGGCAATCATCAAGGTCGCTTTGCCTGCTTCTTGGCACATGCCGGCATTTTTGACTTACGCGCCCAATATGCCGAAACCGAAGAATTGTGGTTTACCAATTGGGATCTTGGCGGTGCTCCTTGGGAAAAAGACAATGCAATGGCACAAAACTCATTCAGCAAGGCCGATCCCAAGAACTATGTGCAAAACTGGGATAAACCCATTCTTGTGACTACCGGCGAAAATGACTTCCGCATTTCCTACACTCAAACTCTGCAAGCATTCAATGCCGCCAGATTGCGTGGCATTCCTGCCCGCATGGTACTCTATCCAAGCGAATGTCACTGGGTGCAACGCCCGCAAAACAGCATCGTGTGGCAACGTGAGTTCTTCAACTGGATGGATCAGTGGCTCAAACCCGAAAGCCCTGCCGCCAAGAAAGCCGCTGCCCGCAACGACTCTATTCAAAAAGCAAAAGCACAAGAATTGCCTGCAACCAAACTGCCTGCCAACCCATCGACAAGCAAATAAGGCAAAAAAACTATTACAATATCGCAAAACACACGCTTGCCCGTTGCACGACATGGGTAAGCGTGTGTTTTTTCTACACAATACCTCAAATCAAAATCGATCATCAGACCGTTCAACCCAAATCGATCATTAGAGGCCGTACTGATTTTGTTTGAATGTTGAGCAAATTGGTTGTCTTTTTTTTTGAAGACGTAGCGGGCTACGTCAAGAAAAAAACGGCAATCAAGATGCCAACAAGCAGACAAAAGCAGTCGGGAAGCACGCGATGAACCGAAAAATATAAACCTTAGCGGTCTAATGAACGACTTGGGTTCAACCCAAATCGGTCATTAGAGACCGTACTGTTTTTGTTTGAATGTTGAGCAAAAACTGTGCGATGTTTAGTGGCGGTTGGAGTGAAAAATCACAACTTATAGTGATTGCTTCGGACATGGTTAAAAGGTAACTTTGCAAAAAACAATATGGAAAAGAAATATTGCTGTCCGGTAAAACTTTTTTGAACACCTAAAATTAGGGCTGACACTTCTCGAGAAGTATCAGCCCTTTTGGTTATCTTTGTTTTGGAAAAAAAATTATAACCATGAGCAAAGATAGTCATTTTACCGGACAGCCGG
>JBGYAB010000062.1:0-33676 GCA_041815985.1 Sodaliphilus sp.
CAACTTTTTTGGACGAAGGCCAAGATAGAGATTTTATCCTTTCGGAACAAAGGATAGAGATTTTTTTTCTCTTCCTTTGTCCGATAAAATCATTTCTTTAATATTTCACTAATAGTTGCATTTGCTAATTGAATTTACGAAGAATGCCCATTGATTCATTGTAACTTTTACATGTTGCAGAGACGAACATGATTATTCTTTATCTGCAGTAATTACTCTGTATGTGAAATAGTTGACGGTGATGCGAATGCCCTTGGTTTCGTTGGTGATACAATAATTCTTTCTTTTTTAGGAAATGTTTTTCGTCTGTACGCTCAACAATATCCGGCACAAGACTTTCTTTTTCTTGCGACGAGAGGTGAAGTCCAAGTTTTCGGTTTATTCTGTCGTAGACAAGTTCTGTGTAGCAGAGTTTATCTGATATTTCATTTTGATGACTTCTCATATAACCTTATGGCTTACCCTTATTACTTAACCCTTACTTTGACTTGCGGTTTGAGTTTTTGCCTGTCAACGCCTTTCATCACCTTGTCGTAGTCGATTCGGTCATTTAAAATGCGTTTTCGAGCTTTATAGGCCGGATTTATTAAATCGCGATCGGCCTTGTAGTAGGGCGTGGAGATTTGCCCCAAATTAAGCAATATGTAGCCCACCGCATCGGTCATAAACGGGCGATTGAGCGAAGCTTTGATGTCGGCAATGAGTTGAGGGTGGCGAGCTTTGTAGGTATCGGAACACCAAATCATGAAGGGCACTTCATATTCATACATGAGCGTGCCTTGCTTGGGGTTTGTTTCGTTGTGTCGCCCTTTTGCGTCACGAAAATCATACACTTCTTCGCCATGATCAGAAAAATAGAGAACCACGGCATTCTTGTTCCGGAACATGTCAAACACCTTTTCCAGCACATAGTCATTGTAGCAGGTTGCATTGTCGTAGGTGGCAATGTATTGTCTTTTTTTCTTGTCTTTGTCGTTTTCGGGAGAAAGCCATTTCTCGCAACGCCTGATGGAGTCTGCCGTGAAACGTTTGCCCCATGCGCTGTCTTTGGGATAGCGGTTTTGTGGGGCTACATGTTGACCAAAGAGGTGAAAAACAATGAGATTGTGCTTGTTTTTGAACTTAACCGCTCGCTTGAAATCATCTATGAGTTTGGCATCATAGTCCAAAATGCGTGTATTGCTCTTGGTGTAGGAATATTTCACGATTTCGGGATTGTAAACATACTGGTTCACAGTCATCGTGAACAGTTTGTTTTTCATGAAATCGCGTTGAATGTCCCACATGTACACATCATAGCCACTGTGCTTGAATATGGTGGTGAAATTGGGAGCTTCAAACCACGATTCGCCTTCGGCAATGCAATTGAGGCTGAAAGTGTTTTTTTCGACTACCGAAGTGATGTTTTCTTGCGCTACTACATCGTTGAAAGCAAACAGGTTGCCTCGATCGCGTTCGGCATCGAGTGTGGGCGTGGTTTTGAGCGGATAGCCATAGAGGCTTGCATGATGCTTGATATAGGATTCGCCCAGCACATATACCACCGTCAGTGAGTCGTTTTCGGTCACAGATGCTTTGGTGTCATATACTTTTTTAGCTTGTATAATGGCCATTTTGACATCGTTGTCAAAAGCTCGTATTGAGTTTATCGCTTGCATCGACTGGGTGAAAATGTCTATCGAATCGGGCGAAAATTGTTTGCGCCATTTATATACTTTTGATGAATTGTTGCTTATTGCCAGCCACAGATAGGCCCACACGGCAAATCCGGTTCCCACGATTATCAACACACTCACAAGATAATCGGTGAAGTTGTTGTTTAGGAATTTGCGCAACATTGCCCTTATTTTTGCCTCTTTTCGGTTGAGCAATATGATGAGTAAGAGAACAACGGCATCGATCATGTAGCTCAACACATCGGCCGCATTGAACATGTAGGTCGAAATAAACTCTGAACTCTCTTTGGGTGTAGTTTCGACGAGTACGGTGAGCGTTTGTTGCGAAATCGACATTTCGAAATTCATCACCAAAAACAGGGTGATGGACATCAATGCCCAGTTTAGCAGGTAGAGTATCCATTTCACCACCTTGCTGTGGGTGTAGTAAACGATGCAGGTAGCCAAATACACAATGCCTGTTTCAATAGCGATGCCCTGCAAGAACTTGCCGACTTGCCACCAACGGTCGGTGCCGGCAAGGAACAACCACTCAATGGGTTGTTGCACCAATAGCGCAAAAACGATGAAAAAGAAAAGGAACTCTGCCCTCAGGGGTTTAACCACTCGTTTCAAGAAATAAAATATGTTATTCATTGAGTTGTTCTGTTTTTATCTAAATTCGGCCATTGGAGACCGTACTAACCTTGTTCGCATGTTGAGCAAATTAGTTGTCGTTTTTTGAAGGCATAGTGGCCTGTGTCAAGAAAAAACGGCAATCGAAATGCCGACAAGCGAACGAAAGCAGATGGAATGCAACACAATGCCTTCCCCAAATTTAAGCCTTAGTAGTCTAATGAACGATTTGGGTTGAACACACATGCACAGTGTTGCATGACAGCAAAATTACTCAAATTTACTGCAATCAGCAAAAAAGCAACACTATTGTTAATGTCATGTAGGCAATCAAGGCGAAAACGTTGATTGCAACAGAGAGCGGACAGCCCAATGCAAGGCCGTCCGCTCTTGTTCAATTTTTGTTGCTGTTGTTCAATTATCGAGATTGTGTCCAATTTACGTTCCAAATGGCCACGCGATCTTTGTTGGCACTTGGTGCACTTGGCGAGAGGTTGGTGAACTCGATTGTGAAAGTTCCGCTCACATTCACGTCTTCATCGAAATTGTAGACGGTGTGTTTTGTGGCATCGGCTCTGGTTACAGTGAAAGATTTCACCACTTTGCCATTTTGCTTCACATCGACACGCATGGAGAGGCCGTTGCTTTCGGTGTAGGCCGTGCCATAGTTGAATGATAGTTTGCCTATACCACTTTCGATAGGGGGAGAAATCAGCATTCCTGCTGATGAGGCTGCCACTGTGGTTTGCCGCATAGGCGTAGTCGCTTGTGGAGTTGGTTTTGTGACCTATGAACTTAAATACCGGGTTGGCATCGGTGGCGGCACCTTTGAGAATGCTTGAATTGGTTGCTTTCCAGCCTTTGACACTGGTGTGGTTGCCAAAATCGTCGAGACCCCAAGTTGCATAGTTGGCATCGGCTTGTGCTTCGTAGCGGAAGCCGATAAAATAGTTACCGTCGGCATATTGAGTCAAGTCGATGTTGCCCGATGATTGGCAAGCATTGTAGGTACTTTGGGGGATGTTCGGCAACTTGGGATTTAATTTTACCTTGATTGTGGCAGCTGCAGGATTGGCATTGTTGAGCAGATAGACCTCGAAATGAGAGGTCTTGTTGCCATATCCGTTTATGCGAGGTTTAAACGACAATGTTTTGGTGGTAGCCTGCTTGATGTCGAGTGCAGGATTGATGAGCCATGTGTCGAAAGGCGGTTTAGTGCCTTTGAAGCCCGATGCCGCCGCATAAAAGTTGTTGTCATATTTTGTCCCAAACCAGCTCTTGTCGCCCGAAATTGTCACTGTGTGCTATGTGCTTGCCAAACCGTTGTTGAAGCTCTCTTCAAGCTCGGTTAATCCGGACGTTACGATGCTGAGTTTGAGAACCGCTTGCCGGTGATGCCGTGTGTGCCCATGTAAGTTGCAAATGTGCCTTTGAGCCAAATTTGAGTTTGGTAGATTTCGGGATTGTCTTTCATGTTGGCTTGCTTGCGCAATGGAGTGCCTTGGGGCAAAGAAATTACCACACCATGCACGCCGGCAAGAACTGGTAGGCTCAATAGCAAGATGAGTAGCATAAAGAGTTTTAGTTTCATAAAATGAAAAATAGTTATTTAATTGTTTTTCTTGTTTTGGTTGACAAATTCTTTAATTAAAAAATGTTGTTGAAAAGACGATAGTGTTTTCTAAAGTACATTTTTTAGGACGCATTTTAAATAAAATATTCAAAAGTTGTAATTATTTTTGAAATGCAATAAAAATCTCTTGTTTTTTTGTTTAATCAAGTGCTTGAATGTTAATTCTTTGAGGACTATTGGGCATACTTACAGAAAATGAGAACTACAGATGAAAAAAGGCATTGCCTGCTTTTGATTGCTTAGAATTAACGGAATGTGAAAAAGAACTCGGCAATGGCCAAGTTCTCTTTCATGTGTCTGATGAGGGAAAGAAGAACTGTGCAGTTTTATTCCTTTTCTCCGTAGAGCAAGTCGCCGGCATCGCCAAGTCCGGGAATAATGTAGCTCTTTTCATTCAGTTCGTGATCGATGTCGCAAGTCCATAATGTAACTCCAATGTGCGGAATGTGTTGCTTGATGTACTCGATGGCCTGGTCGGTGGCAATCACGCTTGCCAAGTGAATGTGTGAAGGTTTCCCCTTGGTCATGAGTGCTTGCAGGGCGAGATCCATCGAACTACCTGTAGCCAGCATGGGATCGGCAATGATGAGCACCTTGCCGTCGATGCGAGGACAAGCAATGTATTCTATGTGAACGTTGAAATCGTTGGTTTGAGGAATGTGCTTGCGGTAGGCACTCACAAAGCCGTTCTCGGCTTGATCGAAGTAGCTCAAGAATCCTTCATGAAACGGTAATCCGGCACGCAAGATGGTGGAAAGGACGATTTTGTCCTCAATCACACGAGTGCTGGCTTCGCCCAGAGGGGTCTTGGTGGTGACAGTCTTGTAGTTCACTCGTTTAGATATTTCATAGGCCATGATTTGACCCAATCGCTGAATGTTGGTGCGGAAGCGCAAACGTTCTTGTTGCAAATCTTGATTACGCAATTCGCTCATGAATTGGTTCACGAGTGAATTTCCTTCGCATAGGTTAATGATTTCCATTGTGTCGTTTTTTTCTTTGGAAGATAAGTCCTACAAATATATTTGATTGAAAAATAATCAAATGACTAAAAACAAGCGTATCTTTATTGAATGCAATGCTTGCACAGCAGTGGTGCGCTTGTGATTTTTTTGTGCAAAGGTAACATTTTTGTTCATAATAACGTGTGGCTTTGGAGAAACATTCTCAATCAACGTTCTGTTTTGTCTTTTTCTGCGATTAGAGTTTCATTACAGTTGTTTATTATCTCACGATTTCCTTAACCGTTTTTTCTGTTGGAATATTTTACAATATTAATACCTTTCGCCGGTTTTTGCAACAACATGCCGGCTGTGTTGTAGCGTGCAACTTCGTGCATGTGTTGATTGGTGTATTTCTCCCGGTTTGTATATTTTGGTGACTTTGAGATTTTTAATTAAAATTTTCTGTTCCAATGTCTGTGCAAAGGAAGATGCACCGCACGTCAGCAGTACAGTGCATAGTACAAATAAGAGTTTTGTTTGATATTTCTGCTGACAAAACCAGAAAACGAGAGATTAAGTTTGGTGGCAAGACAAACTGGTTGTCTGCTACTACTCACTGATCATAAAAACGGTATGATAGAAGATGCCGGCCATCGCATGAAAGTGCAGCCGGTTTATGAGTGATGTATAGAATTGATGTTATAGACCGTTGTTGCAGTTTTAAAAGAAAGATTTATTTTTCAATTGGGTTTTCGGTAGCGGTGTAGTTTGAGAGGATGTTGATTGACTTCTCGCGGTCGGTGGCGAGTTGTGCACGCAGTTCGTCGATACTTGTGAGTTTGAATTCCAACCGTAAGAACTTAATAAATTCCAAGAAAATGGGTTTGCCGTAAATATCGTCGTCGAAATCGAAGATATTCACCTCAATAGAAATTTGAGAGCCGTTGTCGAGTGTCGGGCGAGAACCAATGTTGAGCATTCCTTGCCGGCGCACGCCATCGACAGTGACAAACACGGCATAGGCTCCGTTGTGCGGCATGATTACCGAAGGGTCGATATCGCCCACGTTGGCAGTGGGAAACCCTATGCCTCGTCCGTTGTGAAAACCATGAACCACTGTGCCGTGCAAGCCGAAAGGGCGGTTGAGACAACGCATGGCATCATCGACTTTGCCCGATGAAATGAGCCGTCGAATAATGGACGAACTCACCGGTGCATATTCGCCTAAATATTCGGGTGCTTTGATGATGGTTACTCCCAGCTGCTCACCATTGCGCACATAGTCGGCAAAGGTTTCACTCTTGTTGTGCCCGAAATGGTGATTGTAGCCGGCAACCAGGCATTTCACGCCGTAGCGGTCGCGAAGTAGCTTGATGAACTGCTCGGAGTCGTTGAGCGAGAGCTCATGTGTGAAATTGAGCAGAATGGTATAGTCAACGTCATAGCGACCAATCTCTTTCACTTTGTCGGCTACCGGCATAATCATTTTAAGATCACTACAAGGGTGTAACACTGCTTGCGGATGTTGCTTGAAGGTGATGACAGCCGATTGTAAGCCACGGGCACGGGCTTGACGTTTGAGCTCGCTGATGAGCGTGGTGTGCCCTAAGTGCACACCGTCAAACATGCCGATGGTTGCTACTGTGGTTTCACGAAGCAATTGATCGTTTTCGCCAATTATCTGCATAGCTTCAATTGCTTTAAAACTTCGATAAATTCGACTCCGGGAGGAATGAGGATCGATTGAAAACCACAAGCTGTGGCAACATCTACATTTTGTTGACTATCGTCGAGAAAAAGAGTTTCTTCCGGCACAATGTTCATTGTGCGCACGGCATAATCGAAGATTTTCTTGGCCGGTTTGTTGGCTTTTGCCCGATAGGAAACCGTTACACCATCGAAGTAGTAGTTGATGTCATGCCCGTCTTGGGCAAATTCGTTGGCAATTTTCCCTTCAAACATGATGGGATTGGTGTTGGACAGCACGAAGAGCCTGTATTGGTTGTGCAGTTGTTCCAGTGCTCGCAGACGGTGCACGGGTATGCCCACAATGAATTGACAAAAGGCGTCGTCTATTTGCCCATCGGTGATGGGCAAGTTGGTGTGACGGCGCAATTCCTCATGGAACTCTTGCGTGTTGAGTTCACCTCCTTCGAGTTGCAGGAATATTCCCGATTGAATATACAAACCGAGCAAATCGTCGATATTGGTCACCCCCAGTTTCAAAAACTCGTCAACGGCGCGTTGTCGCTGAATGTCGATGACAACACCGCCCAAATCAAACATCAGGTTTTTTACTTTGCTCAATGCCATACTGTGGCTATTCATCGAGTTGCTTTTTCATGATGCGCATAGTGTCGTTGCATAATTTGACAAACACTTCGCGGTTCTTGATGAGTGTAGAGGCTTTGATTTGCTTGGTATCACCTTTGAAAATAAAGCCGGTATCGTGCGATTTGATGGCACGCATCATCACTTTGGCTCCGTTTTCGGAAAGGCTGTTGAAACTCACGTCGATGGCCAGCTTGGTCAAGATGCGGTTCAGGCGAGCCATGCTTGAGTTTACGATGCCCGAGTCTACCACGTTCACACAAATGTGCTGTGTACGCAACACGGTACTCAGGTAAATGGAGAACAGCGTGAGAGCCAGTTTGCTTTGTGTGAAAGCCGCAATGGGCATGAAGTTGTTCACGGCAGGGAATTCGTAGGGCAGAGGCATGAGGCGACGTGTCAACGAAGTGGTGAACAAAATGCGTCCGCCCTCCATCATGAGAGGTTTCATGAGCAAAGTGAGTAGCACTGTGCTCAAGAAGTTCACTTGAACCAGTTTTTCATAACCGTCGGGCGACATTTCGCTACGGTGAGAAATATAGCTGGCGTTGTTCACAATCACCTTCACGGGGCGATTTAGCTTCTTGACCTCGGCAACAAAACGTTTAACGCCTGCAAATGAACTTAAATCGAGCTGTATGCTTGTGATGTCGTTATTCACGGTTTTTACCATGATTTCTTGTGCGAGCCTTTGACTTCTCTCTTGGTTGTAGCATGCCATCACAATGCCTTTGCCCTGCTCTGCGAGTTGGCGAGTGATGATGCTTCCCATCGTGTCGGTGGCTCCTGTGACGATATATAGTGGCTTGACATTAGCCTGATATTGTTCTTTCATATAAAAAACGATGTATATAGTAGTGTGTGATGGGTTATCGTTTGGTGTATTTGTATTTCACTCCTAAGTTGTGCATGATGAATGATTGAATGTCGGTGTATTCATCAATAACTTTTGAAATGGGCTTTCCGTGCCCGTGTCCGGCATTGGTGTCGATGCGAATGAGTTTCACTGCATTGCCGGTATTGGTGGCCTGCAATGTTGCCGCATATTTAAACGAATGGGCAGGAACGACGCGATCGTCGTGGTCGCTGGTGGTGACCATGATGGGCGGATAGTTCGCTCCCTCCTTGATGTTGTGCAACGGAGAGTAGCCCAGCAGATAGTCGGCCATTTCCTTGTTGTCGTCACTACGTCCGTAGTCGTGTGCCCAGTTCCAGCCAATGGTGAAAAGGTGGTAGCGCATCATGTCCATTACGCCCACCTGTGGCACTGCCGCACCAAACAGGTCGGGACGTTGGTTCACAACGGCACCCACCAGCAAACCTCCGTTGCTACCCCCGTTGCAAGCGATTTTCTTGGGGGCAGTGTAGCCTTGTGCAATGAGATATTCGGCGGCGTAGATGAAGTCGTCGAAAACGTTCTGTTTCTTGAGTTTCGTGCCGGCTTCGTGCCAATCTTCGCCATATTCGCCACCGCCACGCAGATTGGTATAGGCGCAAATTCCACCCATGTCGAGCATGGCAAATGGAGTGCGCGAATAGCTGAAGACCGGGTTCATGCTGGCGTTGAAACCACCATAACCGTAGAGAAACACCGGGCGCTTGCCGTCTTTCTTCAATCCTTTCTTATAGATGAGGAACATAGGCACTTTTGTGCCGTCTTTGCTTGGGTAGAACACTTGCTCGGTTATATAGTCGGCCGAATTGAGAGCGATTTTGGGTGCAAAGAGTTGTTTCGATGCTCCTGTTTCAATGTCGTAGGAATAGATGCTTGATGGGAACGTATAGGAAGTGAAGCTATAAAAAACTTCTTTATCATCTTTCTTGGAACTGAAGCTCACCGAGCCAAATGTTGGCAACTTGATTTCTCGTACTATCTTGCCATCGGCATCATAGAGGAATGGGTGGCTGCTGGCGTCTTTGTCGTAGGTGAGAATGAACTTGTGATTGGCCATTTGTGCTCCGGCAAGCACGGCTTCTTGTTCGCCCACGAAGTCTGTTTTGCTTTTGGCCGAAGGTTTTTGTGCATCAAAGGTCACGATTTTCCATTTTGGCGCATTTTCGTTGGTCATTACATAGATTTTTCCATTGTCTACACCCACAGGGCTGTAAGTGAATTTTTTATCCGATGCCAGTTGCACGTAGTGTGGATTGCGATCTTGCAGGTCTTTTACATACAAGGCATTACCTTCGCCGGCACTTTCCCACAAGAAGATGTAACGTTGATCATCGCTCACCATGGCTTGATAGAACAACAACGGTTCGGTCATGCTGCGATATTCCACATAGTCTTCGCTTTGAGGAGTGCCCAACTTGTGATAATAGACTTTGTGAAATTCGTTTTTCGACGATTTTGCGTCTTCGGGAGCGTCATATGCACTGTAAAAGAAGCCATCGCCCAGCCATTGCGCATCGGTGAATTTGGCCCACACAATGTGGTCATCGAGACGTTGCCCTGTGGTCATGTCAAGCACATAGATTTCGTTCCAGTCGCTGCCATTGCGTGTAATGACGTATGCCATGTAGCGACCGTCTTTGGAGAAATTGAGCTGTTGCAGAGCTACGGTGCCGTCGGTCGAGAGCGTGTTGGGGTCGAGAATTGCACGAGGCTTGCCTCCCAACATGTCGAGCTGGTAAAGCACGCTTTGGTTTTGCAGACCGTTATTCTTGAAAAAATAATATTTATCTTTTACTTTAAATGGAGTTCCCCATTTTTCAAAGTTGGCAAGTTCGGTAATCCGTTTTTTTACATCGGCACGAAATGGAATCGATGACAAATATTTTTGGGTGACTTTATTTTCGGCCGCAACCCATTCGGCAGTTTCGGCACTGTTGTCATTTTCGAGCCAACGATAGGGATCGGCAACCTTGGTTCCAAAATAGTCGTCGGTCACATTAACCTTTTTGGCAACAGGGTAATTCACTTTGGCTTGCATAGCATTGCTGCCGGTAATCAATAATGAACACATCAAAATAACGCTTTTTCTTGTTTTCATTGTGTATATGCTCTGTATTGGTTTGTAAACAATTTCTTGTATTCTTGCAGGAGAGGAGGCAATGGGGCAAGAGTGGTTTGTTATTCAATTGAGTAGATGAAGTCGGCCAAGGTTTGTCCCACCGCTTTTAGGGTGTTTTTGTCGATGTTTTCCATCGTGTCGTGGGTGGTGTGCCATTCTTTGAAAAAGCCTGTCGGACTCTGTCGCAAGTCAATCACGTCGATACAGGGAATGCCCATTTTGTTGATGGCAACATGATCGTCGGTCACGGCACCGCCCATTTCGCGAAGGAAATATTTTTCAAAGCCGGCATCGGCCGCTGTCGCCCATAGCGATTCAACGAGCGAGCCTGCCACTTCGTGCGAGTAGGCTTCGTGCCTGAATGTTGCCCCTTTGGCTCCCACCATGTCGAGTAAGATACCATACATTGGCTTGTAATTGGCTTCGTGCGGATTATTAACCCAATATTGAGTCCCCAATGCCCAAGTCGTACCTTCTTGGTCGTCGGTTTTACCCCAGTCTTCGGCATCTACCAGCAGGAAGTCGACACCAATGCCCGGTTTCTTTTCTTTCATCAGGCGAGCCAGCTCAAGCAACACACCCACGCCACTGGCACCGTCGTTGGCCCCCATCACCGGTTGTCGGCGTTTGCTTTCATCGAGGTCTTCGTCGGCCCAAGGCCGACAATCCCAGTGAGCAACCAGCAAAATGCGTGTAGAGGCTTCGGGATTGATAATACCAATGTAGTTGGTGGCATTCAGGTTTTTGCCGTCAAAAGTCGAGAGGACTGCCTTTTGAGCAATCACTTTGTCGCAACTTTGTTTCAGCTGTTGCTCTAAGTAGGCTCCGCATTGCTCATGGGCAGGAGTTTCGGGCACACGTGGTCCAAAGTCGCATTGAGCTTTCACAAAGTTGTAGGCCTTGTCGGCATCGAAAGTGACTGCCGAAGTGCTTTTTTCCGTTTTGCTGTCGCTGTTTTGACCAGATTGGTTGCTGTTGCACCCCATCGACAACATTGTCAAGGCAATTGCACTGAAAATATTGAGCATTTTCATTTTTCTCTAAAATTCAATTTTTTATAGTTTACAAAATTAGTAAAAAAGTTTTAGACTAATGGCTTAACGTCTCTTTTAGCCTTCTTTTTTTACAAATTTACTCAATAATTTACACAAAATTTGACAATATGGCCTAACTTTGCATTGAACAATGGTAACAACAGTGATGACCGACAATATATTCACACACACCTTGCCCAATGGGCTGAAGATGGTGCATATTCAAAATAATTCACATGTGGGCTGGTGCGGCCTGAGCGTGAATGCCGGGAGCCGCGACGACATGCCCGGCAAGTTGGGGCTTGCACACTTTGTGGAACACACCATTTTCAAGGGGACTAAACGGCGACGTGCGTGGCACATCTTGAATCGCATGGAGACAGTGGGCGGAGAGTTGAATGCCTATACTACCAAAGAATCAACAGTGCTTTACTGTGTATTTCCCGAGCAACACTTGGCTCGTGCGGTTGAATTGTTGGCCGACTTGGTCGAAAATTCAATTTTTCCCAAGGCCGAGTTGGAACGAGAAATGGAAGTTGTGCTGGAAGAAGTGGCAAGCTATCGCGACTCGCCCATGGACGCCATTTTCGATGACTTTGAAGACATGATTTTTCCCGATCGTGCCATGGGTCATAACATCTTGGGAGTTGAAGACGACATTTGCGACATGGCAGGCTTTGATTGTCAGCATTATCTGAAAACGCAATATGTGCCGGGCAATATGGTCTTTTTCTCGGTTGGACCGGGCAAACCGCAACGAGTGTTTTCGTTGGGCGAAAAACACTTTGGTGTTATGAATCATTCTTTGCTTCGTGAGGCACGGCAAGTTCCTGCCATTGCCCGGCCGCAGCAACGTGTCATCGAGATTGAGTTGCACCAGTCGCACACCATTGTTGGGGCGAGAGTGCCGGCAATGTACGACGAAGGGCGTTTTGCATTGGCTTTGCTCAACAACATATTGGGAGGTCCCGGCATGAACTCACTGTTGAATGTGCGCATGAGAGAACGCAAAGGGCTTGTCTATACCGTGGAGTCGTCAATTGCCGGTTTCACCGATTGCGGGCTGTTTGAGATTTACTTTGGTTGTGATGAAAATAAAGTAAAAAAAAGCCTCGACATTATTTTCAACACGATTGACGAACTTGCACAATCGCCTATTGCCGAACTCCGTTTTGAGGCATTCAAGAAGCAATACTGCGGTCAATTGCTCATAGCATCGGCAAGTACGGAGTTCATTGCAATGAATGCAGGTAAGAGTATGCTGTTTTGGAATTGTGTCTCACCTATCGAGAAGTCGGTTGAACGCATCATGAACTTAACTGCCGAAGAGGTGCGTCAAACGGCCGAACAGCTCACTCGCAAGCATTGTTCCATTCTCACCTATCGGTAGTTGGCATGAAAGTGATGCTCGCTTTGTTTTTGCCATCTTGGTTGTCGATTTTTTTTGACATATCTGCTCAATATTCAAACAAAATCAGTGTGGTTGTTAATGATCGAATTGGGTTAAAAGCAATTTTTCAGTCATTTTCTTGCAATCATGCCACAAATGCACTATTTTCGTAACCGAAAAATTTTTCAAACAACCGTGAACAATCAAAAAAGTAAAAAATAAAAGCATTATGAACGACGTAAAATTTTATCTCAATCCTGCCGAAAAGAAGATGCAAGAAGCGGTTGCTTTTCTTGAAGAGACTCTCGCTCACATCCGTGCAGGAAAAGCGAATGTGAAAATTCTTGACGGTGTCAGGGTTGACGCTTATGGTAGCAAAATGCCCCTTAGCGGTGTGGCAAGCGTGGGCGTGCCCGATGCTCGTTCCATCACTATCACGCCTTGGGACAAGAGCATGATACGCCCTATTGAAAAGGCCATTATCGACTCTAATGTGGGCATCATGCCCGAGAATAATGGCGAAATCATTCGTCTCAACATTCCTCCCCTCACCGAAGAGCGTCGAAAGCAGTTGGTGAAAGAGAGCAAGGGCGAGGCCGAAAAAGCAAAAGTGAGCGTGCGCAATGCCCGTCGCGAAGCCATTGAGGGATTGAAAAAGGCTATAAAAGAAGGCATGTCGGAAGACACCGAGAAAGATGCCGAAGGTGATGTTCAAAAACTTCACGACAAATATTTGAAGCAAATTGATGCCGTACTTGCCGACAAGGAAAAAGAAATCCTCACTGTGTAAAAGATTAATGTTGGCGATGGCGCATGTGCTGATAGCAAACGCGCAGTCCTAATCGCAACAAAAAACAGAGCCGTAAGTTTTACTATGCTTGCGGCTTTGTTTTATTTTTGTTTGTCATTCATAATTGGCGAGGGTGCGTTTTAACTCATCTTTGATTTGAGCTTTGAACTCGGGTGGAGAGATTACTTCGATTTGACTGCCGTGCGACATGAGTTCTTCTTTGAGATCGTAGGTGAGTCGCATTTTATAATGGAAGATGGAGTAACTGTCGTGTATTTCCTCTTGTTGTGAGGGGTGGAGAGGCAAAGCGCGGAAGTATTTGGCTTGGGTAGAACTCACGCGCAACATAATGTCGCGAGCTTGATCTTGGTTGGTGGTGATGCCAAAACAATCGGCAAAAAAGGAGTTGGGTTCAAAACCCTCGGGCATTTCAAACGTTTCTTGTGTGATGTGCAACTTGCTCATGCGGTCGAGAGCGTATGTTTTTATCTTCTTGTCGCCTGTGTTGTAGCCTATTACATACCACAATTGCTTGAAAATCTTTACAAAATAAGGTTCTACCACAACGCCGGCTGTGGGGAGCGCACGCATGTGAGACTTGTAGGAGAACTTGATGCGTTTGTTCTCACGCATGGCATCGATTACGATAGGCAAGTGTTCACGAGCCGAGGGAACATTTTCAAGCACGATTCGCTCGGCAATGTCTCGAGAATTGCTGAGCATGCCACTCATCGACATGGAGTCGAGCAACCAGTGGTGCATGCGTGAGCCGGAGTCGCTATCATCATTTTCAATGTAGTATTCAAATGTTGAGCGATTGCACTGAATGTTCACATTGAACATTTCCTCAATAGATGCCCGATAGTCGAAAAACGTGCGACGAGGCAATGAATTGCCATCGCCCAAGGGCGATTTTTCCCACAATCGGTTCAACTCATTGAGCGTGATGCGCCCGTAGCGTTCAATTGTGTCGATAATCCACACATATATAGCAATGCGATTTCGTGCCATTTTAAACCGTTGTTATGTTTTTATTTTTTTTGAGCATGAAAAGCCCCAGAATGGTGAATGCGGCATTATAGAGCAACAGTTCAAAGCCGATGGTGTAGTTGAAATATTTGAGCATTGCCCATTGCAACACCCAACTCAAAGCAGGTGCTATGATGCAAACGAATGGAACCAGCTTGTCGCGGACATGACATTTTGTAAACATGCCATAGGCAAACAAGCCCAGAATAGGCCCGTAGGTATAGCCGGCCAGTTTATACACCAGTTTGATGGCACTGTCGTCGTTGAGCAAATAGAATGAAAAAATGATTGCTCCCATGATTGCTGCCATTGTCACGTGCACCGTCTTGCGAGTTGAGGCGAGATGAATATCGTCGGCTTTTTTGCCCATGATGTCGACCAAGAATGAGTTGGTGAGTGCAGTGAGTGCCGAGCCGGCAGCCGAATATCCTGCTGAAACGAAACCCAAAACAAAGAGAATGCCCACAATCAAGGGCATACCATTGTCCCATGCCACAAGACTGAACAGCGTGTCGGCTCTGTCGGGTTTGTCGATACCGTGACTTTGGGTGTAAAGAACAAGAAGCGTACCTAAAATGAGGAATAACGCCACAACGAAAACCTGTGTGATGCCACTCACAATGAGCCCTTTTTTCGACTCTTTCACATTTTTGCCGGCCAGTGTGCGTTGCATCAGGTCTTGGTCAAGTCCTGTCATGGCCACAACCATGAAGATGCCGGCAAGGAATTGTTTCCAAAAATAAGTATCTTCGTTGGGATTGTTGAAGAAAAACATGCGCATGGTGTCGCTGTTTTTCATTTGTTCTGCAATATTTCCATCGCCAAGACCTTTGCCCACAAACACGATGCAGAGTACAACCGAAAGAATGAGGCAAAGGCTTTTGAGGGTATCGGTCCAAATCACGGTTTTCACGCCACCTTGCAAGGTGTAGAGGAAAATGAGGGCAATGGTGATAATGATGTTTGCAATGAATGGAATGTGCATGGGATCGAATACCAATATTTGGAGCGACACACACACCACAAGAAAGCGAACGGCGGCTCCAAGCATCTTGCTCACGAAAAAGAACCAAGCTCCGGTTTTGTGGGTGTTGGTGCCGAAGCGTTCGGCAAGATAGCCGTAGATTGAAACCAAGTTGCGCTTGAAGAATAGTGGCATGAGCACATAGGCTATTACAAAATAGCCCACAACAAAGCCCAATACCATTTGCATGTAGGAGAATTGAGAACTAAGCACCATGCCGGGAACTGAAATGAATGTGACCCCCGAAATGGGAGCACCTATCATGGCAATGGCTACAATGAACCATGGTGCTTGTCGGCCACCGGTGAGGGCAGTGTCGGTATTGCTCTTGCGTGAGGCAAACCACGACACGATGAAAAGAATAATGAAGTAGCCGATAATGGTTGATAAAACAATCCAGGGAGTTGTCATTTGTTATTGTGCTGTTAAAGGTGTTTTAATGTCGTTATTCTGTATAGAGAAGATAGGGACGACGTTGGAGTTTGAATTTTTCAACGTCGGCCTTCCAACTTGCCTTGATTTGAACGGCAGTTTTGCCTTGCTCTATCATTTTGAAAATTTCGGTTTTGCCCATGAGCAGATTGAAAAAGTTGCGGTCGCCATTTTTGAGCAAAAACTGTTTGCCCTGCTTTTTGAGTGTGTTATAGGCATCGATCACATAATCGAGATTAATGCCCTTGGCGATCACGGTTTCGGCATCAAGTCCACGCAAGTCGGTACCATAGCATTTAATGTTTTGCTGTGGTGGTGTTTTGGCTCCGAAACGGCTTTTGGGAGTGAAAACGAATGTGTGTCCCTGTTTCATGTCGGGATGTCCATAGCATTGGAAGGGGAAGTCGGTTCCTCGCCCCAAACTCACGGTTGTCCCTTCGAAGTAGCAGACTGACGGATACAGATAGATGCTCAACATGTTGGGCAGGTTGGGCGATGGAGCCACCGGCAGGTTGTAGCGAGTTTGGTGAGTGTAGTTTAAACAGGGAATGACTGTGAGGTCGATGCGCTTGCCATCTTGCAACCAGCCTTCGCCGTTGGCCATGCGTGCCAATTCTCCTAAAGTCATTCCATGAACAGTGGGTATGGGCAGATGTCCTACGCCGCTTTTGAGCTTCATGTCGAGAATAGGGCCGTCAACATACATTCCGTTGGGATTGGGGCGGTCGAATACAACCACTTGTTTGCCGTGTCGTGCCGATGCGTCCATGAGGTTGATCATGGTTACGTAGTAGGTGTAGAAACGCAATCCCACATCTTGCAAGTCAACCACGATTACATCAAATTTGTTCATGGTTTCCTGATTGGGGTAAGGCGATTTTCCATCGTAGAGCGAGGCGATGGGAATGCCTGTTTTTGAGTCGATGGTGCTACTCACATGTTCGCCGGCATCGGCATTTCCTCTAAATCCATGCTCGGGAGAGAAGATGGTAACTACATTCACGCCTTTTTCCAGCATGATGTCGAGCACATGCTTGTTGCCCACTATGCCCGTTTGGTTGCTCAACAAAGCCACTCGCTTGCCGGCAAGTAAAGGCATATATTGGCTTGGCCGTGCTGCTCCTACTATCACTTCGTTAGAGGTCTGGGCGTTTGCGTTCGAGGGCGATGATTGTCGTGCCGGGGCATGATGCGAACATGCAATGCCTGCAAAAGCCACCATGCAAGCCATTGTGAAAAGCGCAGTTCTGAATGTTTTCATATTCCTTCGATGTTGTGCGATAAATCTCTTAGGTTGGACAAAGATAATAATAATCTCACTAATCTGATTTCCTTTTTAAGGAAAATAAGGCTTTTTGCGTAGCAAGAGATAAGGGAGAAATGGGGTATTGAATGGGAGTTTTACTCTTTTTGAGAGGATAATGGCGCATGTAGTGAAGGGATAAAAACGCATGAAAGGAAATGGGAAAGAAAAGGTGACATTTTGACATATTTTTACTTATTTCCTTTGATGAGATTGGGTGATTATTACTATATTTGCAAGTTAAAAGAACGAAGAACATGCTCTCTCCGGTTTGAACCGGAATTGCAGTACTTGCTATGGACGATAAAACAGGACAAGAAAGCCGGAAACCTGTGAAACGCACGGTTCTGGACTATGAAGATATATGCAAACTTGTTCCCTTTTTCAAAGGGAGAGAAAAGCTTTGCCACAGGCTCATGAAGTTGCTTGCCATTGACAAGGTGAACAGTATTCATGACCATAACTTCGACATGCCCGGTGTCTCCTTTGTGCAAGGATTGCTCAAAGATCTCAATATCACCATGAAGGTGAAAAACGAGCAAGTGCTCGACCGCTTTGGGCAAGGAGGTTTCATTACCGTGTCGAATCACCCGTTTGGTGCGCTCGATGGTATCATGCTCATTAAATTGCTGGGTGAACATCGCCCCGATTTTAAAGTAATGGTGAACATGATTTTAAATCGCATCACGGCCATGCAACCTTGTTTTATCGCCGTCGATGCCTTGCAGAGCGACGACCCTGCCAAACGCGCGGTATCGGTGCGTGGCATTGCGCAGGCATTGCGTCAAGTAAAGGGAGGACATCCGTTGGGCTTCTTTCCTGCCGGGGCGGTTTCTAAGTTCAAGTGGACGAGCGATGGTCTTCGCATTCAAGATCGTGAATGGCAACCGGTGATCATGGAACTTATACAACGGCTCAAAGTGCCGGTGATACCTATTTATTTTCATGGGCACAACAGTTTGCTTTTTACTGTTTTGGGAATGATAGACTGGCGTTTGCGTACCTTGAAATTGCCCGGTGAGGTTTTTCGGCGCAAAGGCGATAGCTTCAGAATATCGATAGGCGAGCCTGTTATGCCCGAGGAACAAGCCCAATGCGAGACGCCCGATGAGCTTGCAAAACTCTTGAAAGGATACACCTATGCCATGAGCAAATGGTGAAGAAAGAAAAAGAAAACATTTATACATTGAAAATCATGCCAAATAAAATAACAGCAGAAGTTCAAAGCGTGAAACAACGCTTTTCAATCATTGGAAATTCTCCACAGCTGTCAATCGCCATTGAACGTGCTTTGCAGGTTGCGCCCATCGATCTTTCGGTTCTCATCATTGGCGAGAGTGGTGCCGGCAAGGAATTTTTTCCTAAAATTATTCACACCAACAGCGCACGCAAGCACAGCAAGTATATTGCTGTGAACTGTGGTGCAATACCCGAGGGTACTATCGACAGCGAATTGTTTGGCCACGAAAAAGGCTCTTTCACCGGTGCGACCTCCGACCGTAAAGGATATTTTGAGGAAGTGAACGGAGGCACGATTTTTCTCGACGAAGTGGCAGAATTGCCACTCACCACACAAGCTCGCTTGTTGCGTGTGCTGGAATCGGGCGAATATATGCGTGTGGGTTCAAGTGAGGTTAAGAAAACCGATATTCGCGTGGTTGCCGCCACCAATAAAGATATGCTCAAAGCAGTGAAAGAAGGGAAGTTTCGTGAAGATTTGTATTATCGCCTGTCGACTGTGCAAATTAACATTCCATCGCTGCGCGAACGAGGTGATGACATTTGGCTCTTGACACGCAAGTTTAGTCACGATTTTGCCGACAATCACCACATGGACACTGTGGAATTCTCTGATGAAGCCAAGCAGACGATCATGGGATACAGCTGGCCGGGCAATGTGCGTCAATTGAAAAATGTGATTGAGCAGATTTCGCTTTTCGAGGCAGGCAGGCAACTCACGCGCGACGATATTCGTCGCTATCTCCCTAAAAATGAATTGGTGGTCGTGGACGAGCAGTCTGCCAAGTTCAGCTACGACATGGAGCGTGGTGTGATTTTTAAAATGATTAGCCAACTTCAACACGAAATCGAACGTTTGAAAGAGACATTTGCCTCGGGGCAGGCTCCACACATCAACTCCGATGTAGCAGAACTGATGCGTGAAACGAAAGATTTAATTAAACTCTCTGGTGGCACAACCACGCATCGCCTTGCCGTGCAGGAATACAGCCCGGTGGAGGGGGAACACATCGATGTTGAGGAACTCCCAATCGACCCTGTTGAGACCGATAACGTTCGCCCGGTGAAAACGCTTGAAGATACAGAACGTGAAACAATCACTCGGGCATTGCAACGCAACAGTGGCCGACGCAAAAAAACTGCCGACGAACTGAACATTTCGGAACGCACTTTGTATCGTAAAATCAAGGAGTATGGCCTTGAAAAACGAAATCAAAAAAAGAGTGAGTCTACATTGTAACAACAATTATATTGCGATAAAAAAGATGCTTAAACGTCTATTTGTCATCATCACTTTGCTTGTTGCCACGCAAGCCTGCTCTATCAAGTTCTATAAGTTCAATGGAGCTTCGCTCGATTACAGTGTGTACAAGACCATTTCGTTCAGCGAATTTCCAATAAGGGCTGCATTGGTCTACCCTCCGTTGCAGCAAATGTTTGAAAATAAAATGAAAGATTTGGTGGCACAAAACACCCGATTGCATGTGATCGACGGAGTGAACAGCGATTTGCGCATGGAAGGCGAGATTTCAGGCTATATGCTTAGCCCGCAAGCAGTGGGCGAAGATGCCTATGCAAGTCAAACACGCCTCACCATCACGGTGCGTGTGAAATATATTGATAATAAAAATCCATCGCTTTCTAGCGACCAGACGCTTTCGGCCTATCGTGACTTCGACAGTAGCCAAATGTTGTCGGACGTGCAAGACCAACTTTGCAATGAGATTTGCGATGAATTGAAAGATTTGATTTTTAATGCCACACTTGGCAATTGGTAATTGAACATGGATATTTTAACCGACATCAGAAAATTCATCGCCGATGAAAAAGCTCCCATGAGCCGTGAATGGCTTGATGAAGCGCAAGAGCAGTATCCTTATTTCTCTTTGCCTGTATTGCTCTACTTGAAACGTAATGGTGTTGAGGGCAATGACGACTTACTCAACCGCTTGGCCATTGCCAGTTCCGATCGCAAGTCGCTCGCTTTGTGTCTTGGTACTTCGGCAGAGTTGTTTGCCAATTTCTATCCCGAAGAGAAACTGCCCGAAGCCACCGATACCGATTCAACAATCAATCGTTTTCTCGATTCGTTTGGAAATGGCAGTTCTAAGGAAATTGAGGCACTTGAAATTGCAATTTTCAATCCCACGCCCGACTATGCCGACGTTCTTGCCGCACAAGAAAAAGAGCAAAACGAGACCGATGAGGCAAGAGGCAAAGAGTTGCAAACGTTGACTCGCGACGATGAACTCATCAATGATTTTATCGAGCAGTCGAAGGCCAAGGAAAAACAAGCTGTCGGCCTTGCTCCACAGCGACATGTGGAAGATGCCGAGGTGGCCGAGATTGCCGATGTGCCTATCGAAAATCCCACGGTTCAAGACGATTCTATGCTGAGCGAAAGTCTTGCTAAAATGTACATTTCGAGGCGCAAGTATTCAAAAGCCCTTGAAATTATAGAGAACATAAATTTGAAATTTCCAGAAAAAAGTGTTTACTTTGCAGACCAAATTCGTTTTTTGCGAAAATTGGTGTTGAACGAAAAGTTGAAAAATAAAAATTAGATAAGAAATGTATGTTATTTGTGCTATTCTGATTGCAATTGCAGCAGTCCTCTTGGTGGGTGTTGTACTTATTCAGAAATCTAAGGGTGGAGGCCTTGCCGCCAATGTTAACAACTATAACCAGATTATGGGGGTTCGCAAAACCACCGATTTTGTTGAAAAAGCAACATGGGGCTTGGCAATTTTCATCTGTGTGTTGAGTATCATCACCAGTATGCTCCCAAGCAGCAAGCCCGTTAAGGCCAATGCGTTGCCCGCGATTGAAAACAATGCACCTGCACAGCAAAATCAAGGTACACCCATGCAAACGCCTGCTAATGGTGGCGGTGGCGAAGCTCCTGCAAACAAGTGAAACTAACCTTGTGAGGCCGGATTTTTAAAGTCGCTCCAAGGCTTGGCTTGTAACATATAAAAACAAATGCGCCCATGCAACATTACATAGGGCGCATGTTTTGTTGTCTTTTGTCGATTGTTTTCAGTTGCGATTGTCAATGTGTATGATGCTTTGCACATACATCAGATCGCGAATGTCGGAACGGCGTACTTCCCAATCGTCGTAATTCTTATTGGCACTGCGCAAAATCACCAAGTTGGGGTCATCGTGCTTGCGAATGTATTTTACCACTCTGTAATCATCGAGTAAGACGACATAGATTTGCCCCCAAAAGATGTATTGTAGATTGGTGAGTTCACGCACGGCAATGAGGTCGCCGTTGCAAATCACAGGCGACATGGAGTCGCCACTCACTCTCACCACACGGCAATTTTTACCGTCGAGTTGAGGCAAATTGATGCTTCCCACAAGATACTCGTCGGCAAACAGCTGTGCGCGTGGCATGTTGCCGGCCGTTACATCAATATCGTAGACCGGCGTTCCTTGTCGGTCTGTTTCTTTACTTTCCAATGTTCCGTTCACGATGGTTGTGGGCATACTTGTCTGCTTGGCAAACGGCAGTTCGGTGCCTTGTTCGAGCCACTCTTTGTTTACGCCTAAATTTACCACAATGCGGTTGATGAGTGCATCGCTCACCGGGAGCCGGCCATTGAGATATTTTGACAAATTGGAGGCATCAACATCAATTTTTTTTGCAAATTCCACTTGCCTGTAATTGAGTTCTTTGATGAGATACTTGATGCGGTCGATGATTTCGTTTTCTTTCATAGTTGGTGTGTGTTTATATTGGTTCACAAAGATACCTTTAAATGGTTGGATTACCAAGTTTTTGTGGTAAAAAGGTTTGTTCCTTAACCCCAAAACAGTAACCTCCGTGGTCTAATGGCCGATTTGGGAAAAAAACGAGAGAATGTGCTAAAAAGCACGGAGCGTTATTTCTCCTGCGAGATTGACGCTCCGTGCACGATGAATGGGCAGAGTACTGCTTCTGCTTTTATTTGATTTCTTTGAGAATGGCCAACAGGTGATCCCACACGAGCTGAACGGTTGGAATGAGCAGACATTCGTCGGGAGTGTGCACATAGCGCAAGGTGGGGCCTACCGAAATCATGTCAATGTCGTCATAACGCTCTGAAAATAAACCGCATTCAAGGCCGGCATGAATGCCAATTACCTTAGGTTCTTTGTTAAAGAGGTCTTTATAGGTGTCAACTGCGATTTTCACGAGTTTGCTGCCGGGTTTCATGGGCCATGCCGGGTTTGACTCGTTGTGCAGGATTTCGGCTCCGGCCAGACGGAATGCCGCTTCCACAGTGTGCCCGATGTTGTCGAGATTGCTGTTGATGCTGCTTCGTTGCAACGAAATAACCTTCATTTCGTTTTCTTCGGAAGCAACCACCGAGAGGTTGCTTGAAGTCTCTACCAACCAAGAGATTTCTTCGGCTTGGCTCATGGCGAAAACACCATTGTCAACGGCTTGCAATGCCATGATGATTCGTCTGCCTTGTTCGGCAGGCAATACCTTTTGAGAATGAACGTTTTCTAAGGCAAACACCATGTTGGGATCGCTCACAAAAAATTCTCCCATTACCTTCTGTTGAAATTTTTCCCAATCGACTTTCAGGTCGTTTGTTTTATTGGCAGGAATTGCTACGACAACCTTGCCGTCGCGCGGAATGGCATTGTGCATTTTGCCTGAATTGAAAGAAGCAATGCGCAGGTCGCACTTGTCTTGCTGCATGTAGAGGAAGCGTGTGAGAATTTTAATGGCATTGGCGCGTTTTTTCTCAATATCGTCGCCTGAGTGTCCGCCGATAAGGCCTTTCAACGAAAGTTGAAGAAATTCATATCCGGCAGGAGCTTCTTCTCGTTCAAACTTGAAGGTTGCCTCGGTACCACAACCGCCGGCACAGCTAATGAATATTTCTCCTTCGTCTTCACTGTCGAGATTAATGAGATAGCGCGATTTAATAAATTCCGGTTTCATGCCAATGGCACCGCTCAACTCGGTTTCTTCGTCACGAGTGAAGAGGCATTCGAGTGGACCGTGCTCAATGTCGTTGCCGGCAAGCAAAGCCAGTTCCATGGCCACGCCAATGCCATCGTCGGCACCCAAGGTAGTGCCCTTGGCATGCAACCACTCTCCGTCAACGTAGGTTTGAATTGCATCTTTGAAAAAGTCAAATTCCACATCAACCAGCTTGTCGCACACCATGTCCATGTGACTTTGCAAGGCAACCATTGGTCGATTTTCATAGCCTTTGGTGGCCGGTTTCATGATTTTTACGTTGCCAATTTCGTCAACGATTGTTTCAAGATTATGTTTCTTGCCAAACTCCTTGAGATATTCAATCATTTTTTCCTCATGTTTCGATGGACGAGGAATTTTGTTGATTTCGGCAAATTGCTCGAAAACCAAAGCCGGTTTTAATTCTGTTTTGCTCATAATTAATAGATATAATTTAATAATTCTTTAAAATGTTCACTTTTGTGTTAAATGGGCTTTGGTTGTACAATGCGGACACAAGCCTTTGATGAGATAGTTCACGCTTTGAGCCTCAAAGCCCGGTGGCAGGTCAACGGCAGGAGTGCGAGTGTTTTCGAGACAAATGGTGCTCTGACATGCTTCGCAATAAAAATGCACGTGCATATCGTCGAGGTGTTTGGAGTTATGGCTATGGCTGTGGCATAGCTCATATTTCACGCTGTCGCTACCGTCTTCAATCACATGCACCAGTCCGTGCTCTTTAAAGGTGACGATGGTGCGGAAGATGCCACTTTTGTCTATCGTGTCTATCGTGTCTTCCAACTCGTGCAGCGACGTGGGGTGATCACACTCGCCCAAAGCGCAGGCAACCAGTATGCGGTTGGCTGTGGGCTTGATGTTGTGTTGTTTGAGAATTGCTATGCATTTGCTCTTGTCCATGTGAAATCGCTCCTTGAAAAATGTTAATGGTTTACAAAAATAAGAATTTCTGTTGAAAAAAGTGCGTATTTATTGAGAATTAAACATTGTTTAATGAATAAATTGAGTTGAATGTCTTGATTTATAGGCTATTAATGAGCTTGCGAGGTTGAGGTTGATGAGATCGCATGCAAGACAACGATTGCTCGTGTTTTTACCCTCAATCGGTCATTAAAACTCACACTGATTTTATTAGAATGTTGAGCAAATTGATTGTCTTTTTTTGAAGACGTAACGAACTGTGCCAAACGTCAAGAAAAAACAACCTTTTTAAAATTTTATAAAACAATATCTTGAAAATATGTCTATCTTTGCGGTTGCAAAATTTAAGCGCAAAAGATGAGACAGTCCGGAAACACTCTGCGTCGTCGCCCATTCAGGCCCGACAATATCAAGAAGTTTAAGGTTCAGGCCGATGGCATGCTTCTCGAAACAGTTGCAACTGTTTTGAAAGACCACAAACCTTCTAAACTCAAGTCGATGCTCAAGCATCATCAATTTGCCGTTAATGGGTCGCCATGTTCGCAATTTGATCGGCAAGTGATGACCGACGATGAATTGTGGATTAATTTCGATGGCTCATTCCGCATTTTTTCACATCCTAAAATCAAGCTCATCTATGAGGATAACGACATCATGGTGGTTGACAAGGGCTGTGGTATTCTTTCAACATCGGCCGGAAAGATAAAAGACGATACAGTGTTCAGTGTGATTAGAAACTATGTGAAAGTCGGCAATGAACAAGCCCATGTCTACATGGTGCATCGTCTCGATCGCGATACTTCGGGGCTTATGCTGCTCGCACGCAGTGCCAAGGCTCGCGACAAAATGGTGAAGCAGTGGGGGCAGTTGGTTGTTGCTCGCAAGTATGAAGCCATAGTTGAAGGTCTTGTTGAAGACGAGCGAGGCTCCGTTGAAAACTATTTGCAAGATGCCGATAACTACGAAGTTGTTTCAACCACAACTCCCAATGAAGGCGCACAGTTTGCCAAAACACTCTATGAGGTCATTCGTCGCAGTTCTCGCACAACCCATGTGGAGCTTTCCATGCACAAGGGGCATAAAAACCAGTTGCGAGTGCACATGAAAGATATTGGACACCCCATTTGCGGCGATCGCAAGTATGGTGGTCATTCCAATCCCATTCATCGCTTGGCGTTGCATGCAACTAAGTTGACAATCATTCACCCGGTCACGGGCAAAGAACTGTCGTTTGAATCGCCAATTCCCGAAAAATTCATGAAACTGATGTGATTTTTTGAGAGAATTAAACCCCAATCGATCATTAGAGCCCGTACTGATTTTGTTTGAATGTTGAACAAATTGGTTGGCTTTTTTTGAAGACGTAGCGGGTTGCGTCAAGAAAAAACGGCAACCAAGATGCCGGCAAGCAGACAAAAGCAGTCGGGAAGCAACGCGATGAACCAGAAATTGTAAACCTTAGCGGTCTAATGACCGATTGGGGTTAAACCCTCATTCAATTATTTTTCTTGTTGCGTGGGTGATGCTCCAAAATTTCTTTTCGGAGCATGTTTCGGTCGATGTGTACATAGATTTCGGTGGTCGTGATACTTTCGTGCCCCAGCATTTGTTGAATGGCACGCAAGTTGGCTCCTCCTTCGAGCAAATGGGTTGCAAAAGAGTGACGCAACGTGTGTGGGCTCACTTGCTTGCGTATGCCGGCAAGCCGGCATAGAGATTTAATAATGTAGAATACCATTACTCTGGAGAGTTGTGCTCCCCGGCGGTTGAGAAACAAAATGTCGTCGTAGCCACGCTTGATTTCCATGTTGTTGCGAGATTGAACCATGTAGAGTTTGATTTGTTCCAAAGCAACTGCGTCAATGGGGACGAGCCGTTGCTTGTTGCCTTTGCCTTCGACAATGATATATTCTTGTTCGAAGTAGACTTGCGACAATTTAAGCCCAATCACTTCCGACACTCGCAAACCGCAACCATACATCGTTTCGATGATGGCGCGGTTGCGTTGTCCTTCGGGTTTACTCATGTCGATACATGCGATCATGCAGTCGATTTCATCGATAGTGAGCACCTCGGGCAAGTGTCGCCCTATTTTAGGCATTTCGAGTAGCAAAGTGGGGTTCTTGTCGATATACCCTTCCATTTTTAGGAATTTGTAGAAACTCTTGATGCCCGAAACGATGCGTGCTTGTGAGCGTGGCATGATGCCCACGTCGTGCAGTGTCGCTAAGAAGCTTTCGAGACCGTCGATGCTCATTTCTTCCACTCGCTTGTTGTCGTGTTGGGCAAAGCGAATGAGCTTGTCAACGTCGTCGCCATAGCTTTCGGCCGTGTTTTTGGCAAGTCCTCTTTCGACCTGCAAATACACGTTGAATCGTTCTTTTATGCGTTCTATGTTATCAATGCGTCTGCTCATTTTACCATCACTTTTCGTGTGGTTCCGTCAGCCATGCGTTCAATAACGATGCCTCGATACTCTTTTGTGATTTTGCGACCGTCGATGGAATAACGGGCAACCGGTGTATTCAGAGATTTTTCTACATAGATTGCTTCAATTCCGCCGGGTGTATCACCGCCGACTATCACTTTCAGTTTATCGATGGGAGAGGACTTGCGACTAACGAAATAGGCTCTGAAAGCCTTTGCTTGTTCATTTTGGCTTAGTGGCAGATCGAAGATGCCTCCTCCGTGCACGCCGTCGGGCATGATGTAGCCATTGGCGATGGCAGTAGCCGTCATGTTGCCCACGAAGTCAAACGTGTTGCCTTCTGTTTTTCGGCAAGCATTTTGCCACAAGTCAACTTGTTGTGCCGTGAAAGTCTTTTCGCCGGCTTTGCCCGACACGAGGTAGGGCTGATAGGCACAGATGGTTTGTGCATCGTTAAAGTAGATCGTGTTTTCGTCTTCTTCGCTGTATTCTTTTATGAATAGTCCCTCGGTTTGTTCAATGGGAATGTCAAATGGGACGTAGAATGTGCTCCATCGGTTGCTGTCGAATGTTCGTGTATAGGAAACTTTTTCCGCTTTGATATCTTCGGGAAGATAGAAGTCGTAGTTGTCGTGCAACTTTATGTTGCTTGCTTTTCCTGCCTTTGTCACGTTGGCGTTTTCAAGCCCGCCGGGCTGTGCGTCGTCATTGCTTATTAGGAATACGCAGTTGGGGTTGGAGTTTTTTACCACTGTTGCTACATTGCCTTCTGTGCAGCGCAAGTCAACGGCGGTGACTTCTTCGGGCACGGTTATGGTGCTTTCTACCGGAACGCCCCACACCTCTTCCAGCTCTTTTTTATAGAACACTACGCCTGTCGATATTTTATATGTTGGCGACTCGAAGCCTATGATATCTCCTCTGTGATCCATTGCCCAATAATCGTAATACACAATTCTTGCATAGAATCGTGTGTTTTTAATTTTGTTGAAAAGATCTCCATTGATAAAAAACGAATAGGTGTGCTCGGCAGAGTCGCCCACAGCAATTGTCGGGTGAAAATAGAGATAAGCTTCTTCCCGATGATGGTCGGCATTGATGATTTGACAGACGAAAATGCGGTCGAGCGGTTTGTCGCCAGTGTTTTTAAACCGAGCCTTTACCTTGAACAATCCGCCCATGATATTTCCGTTGTCAATGTTCTCGACTTTGGCTTTTACATCAACTTTCACTTCTTCGATGCGGTAAGGTTCCCATGCGTACAACGGATATTTTTCATCTAATGTGAGGCGTGCGATACATGAGCCCAAATATGGTTGATTCTCTCTTACGTCGAGCAGCTGATGCTCGTTTTTGTCCAAGTCAATCGTGAATGAGCCTACATAGCGAGTGCCATCTTGTTGATATTGGTGTATGTACAAAGGACCGTTATAGCGTTCGCCATTGTTGGTGATGTCGAAGGTGTAGTGCCAAAAATCCCCTTCGTAGCCTGTGTATGTTACAGAGTTGATTTGCAATTTGCTGCCATGTATGTAGTTTTCAAGGGTCATCATGGTGTCGGTGATGTGGGCTGTGATGTATTTGGTGTCTCCGTTGTGATCGATGAGCCATTCTTCTGTTCCTTCTTCTCTGCTCACGGGCACAATGTGGAAGGTTCCGATTAAATCTTTGCCGAAATCAGCTCCGAAGACAAAACCATCTTGCACCTGGGAGGTCTTTGTTCCAATGGAGTGCTCTGTTATGATTTTAATGAAATCATTGCCGTCATAGAGAGCCAATCCGCTTTCCATTTTATGGGGAACGGTGAAACTGCAACCTGTTTGATGTTGAAAATACACTGATAAAAAGTTTTCTTGCACATTTTTACGATAATATTTGACAGTATCCTTGTCGCTGTAATTTTTTAGGCTTTCGGTTATCATTCTCACGTCGTCTGTGGAGCCCGTCTGTGGTGTCGGTCTTTGCAAGCCTATAACGGCTTCGTGCCTCAAGGTGTAGGACACCGGAAGCATGCCACATTGCGGATCCATGTCTGCAAGGAGAAAGAAGCCGTTGGATTGTCCGTTCCACCCCCAATTGAAGTGGAAATATCCGCCGGTTTTGTAGCCGTCGCAAACAAAGGCGTGTCCCCCATTAAAAACGCCTCTTGCGGCATAGTAGACGGGATTGCCTTTTTTAAGTTCATTATAGATTAGCTCAACCCATTGTGCATCGGTGTAGTTCGATGCTTTCACAAATTGAATACCTCTATAACCAAAGAAATGTGTCATTGCATAAGGAACATATTCTGAATGGCTTCCCGAGCCTGTTGCAGAATATTTCATTTGCACGGCTTGTCCTGCATAGCGCATCAATTTTGCTACTGCCTCTTTGCTTTGTTCCGAATCGTTGCCGGTGTTGTAGTGATCTTGCATGAGATCCCAGTCAAATTTTGTTACAGGTAAAGAGTCGCCACTCCCTCCGAAATATGATGGAATTGTAGGAATGTTGCCCTGTGGCCATTGGTGGAATCGCATGATTTGAGCCATGGCTGTTGCCACACACCCTGTGAGCGCATGTTGTTTGCCCTGTTTTACTTCTACTAAGGGCGTTTGCATGTTGTATGGGTAAGATTGTCCCCATGTCGACTTGAGTATGGGAGCGATATTGTTGCGAGACGCATGTTTCCCGTTGTCGGCGTGAGCCGGTGTTTTGAAATGGTTTTTGCCTTGTTTCTGTATTTTCTCGATGACGCTCGCATAGCTGTCGAGTAGGGCTTTTGCGTTATCGGGTAATGTGGCTTCATCAAATGTGCCACTGTCTGAAAAACCAAGAATGGGTTTTACCTCATCATCGCCGGCTACTATAATAAAGCCATTTTTGCCTTCAACATTAAATACATAGTAGTGAGCTGTGGTGGCATTGTTGTCGCCATGCAATGGAGAGCGTTGTGCCGGCACGAGATTGAGTTGTCGGGAAAATATTTTGCCGGTTGACATGAATGCTTGTGCTTGGTGCAAAGCCTTTGCTTGTGAGATGGGTTTTGCATGTGCCGTGGTTGATGTGCCACATAGCATGAATAGAACCAACAGCACCCAACCGTGTTTAAAAAAAGTCGTATTGTCTCTCATAATTATTAATATTTTTCAAGATGTTTTCAGTTGTTTTGCTTGTACAATTTTATTTGCTCATGGCAGACCATGATGTGGCAAAATTAAAAAAAAAAACTTGAAAGTGCAAGAAATATCGATTTTTTTTTGCAATTTCTTATGTTACACATTTTAAGCACATTTCAAGTTCATTTCTTTTACTCTTTTTTCTTGCGTTGCACAGTTTTTGGAAAATAAGTAACTTTACGCCAAATTACGAAAAAACTAAATTTTCTACAATGAAAACGAAACAACAGGGTAAAAACCTTTTAAGCGATGCAAGGGTGAAGAGTGTGTTCACGTTTGCACTCTCAGTCTTCATTTTTCTTGCTCTCTCGTGGATTTATTTCTATCCCAACGATTTGAATGGTGATGTGATGCGACAGGGCGATGTGGTTTCGGGTACGGCCATTGGACAGGAAGTTGCGCTTTATCGCCAGCAAACCGGCGAGGTGTCTCGTTGGACTAATGCTTTGTTTGGTGGTATGCCAACGTTCCAAATCAGTCCGTCCTATGAAAGCAGCGACATGTTGGAGTGGGTGAACAAGGTTTACTCGTTGCAAATCTTGGGTATGCCCGACTATGTGAGTTGGTTGTTCATGCTCATGCTGGGTTTCTTTATCCTCATGTTGGCATTCAAAATGGAGTGGTACTATGCCGTGCTTGGTGCTGTGGGCTATGCTCTGTCGAGCTATTTCATCATCATCATGGGAGCCGGTCACATTTGGAAAGTGCTCACATTGGCCTACATTCCGCCCACCATTGCCGGCATTGTGTGGTGCTATCGCGGGAAGTGGCTTGGCGGAGCTGCCTTGACGGCTGTTTTTGCCGCTTTGCAGTTGCATTCCAATCATGTGCAGATGACCTACTATTCGGCAATGTTGATTGTGGCTTTGTCTGTTGCCTATCTGTTTGTTGCCATTAAGAACAAGAAAATAGGCGGTTGGGCAATGGCGACATGTGCTCTTGCTGTGGCCGGTGGTCTTGCTTTGGCGGCCAATGCCCCCAATCTCTATTTAAGCAATAAATATGCCAAGGAAACCATGCGCGGTGGTCACAGTGAACTCACTTCGCTCAAACCAACCGATGGCGAAAAACCGAAAGCTCCCGAAACTGGCGGTCTCGATCGCAACTACATTAATCAGTGGAGCTATGGCAAGAGCGAAACATTCACATTGCTTGTGCCTAATGTGAAAGGCGGAGCTTCGGTGAAACCTACAAAATCACCTGTCGATCCAAGCCAAATTGTGACACTTGGCGTTACTCTTGACCAAACAAGCAAAGCTCAAGACATGCAAAACAGCATGGAAATGGGGCCCGAAGCCCAATATTTGTCGCAATTCCCTCAATATTTTGGCGATCAACCTCTCACCAATGGCCCGGTCTATGTGGGTGCACTCATTTTTGCCTTGTTCATTTTGGGCTGTATTGTGGTGAAAGGACCGGTGAAATGGGCTTTGCTTGCTGTTACCGTGTTGGCCGTCATGCTGTCGTGGGGTGGAAACTTTACCGGTTTCACCGATTGGTTTGTGTATCACTTCCCTTTGTACAACAAGTTTCGTGCACCGGCAAGCATTCTCATTGTGGTCGAAATCACGATGCCTTTGCTTGGAGTGTTAGGCTTGTATGAGGTGTTTAGCCAAGAAAATGCTTGGAACAAATATCGCAATGCGTTGTTTATTGCATTTGGTGGCAGTGCTGCTCTTTGCTTGCTCTTTGCTTTAATACCAAGCATGTTTGATGCTTTTTCGGCACAAGAATATGATGCCCTCATCAAAACCGGACAATTTCAAAAAATGCCACAGTTGCAACAGGCTGTTGAAACCATTCGTTATGCACTGGTCTCGGCAGATGCTTGGCGCAGTTTCTTGGTGATTGCTGTGGGATTTTGCATTATCGTGCTGTTTCTGCGGCGTTACAAAGGCAATGTTGCACTGCTCCCCACGTTGCTTGTTGCGGCGGTTGTCGTTGTCGACATGTTTATGATCGACAAACGTTATGTCGATTCAGAGTCTTTTATCAGCAAGAGCGACATTCCCGAGGTGAAATTCATTCCATCGGCAGCCGATAAACAAATTCTCAAAGACACAACCAATTATCGTGTGCTCGACCCGGCAAATTTCTCTTCGGCCGAGCCATCTTATTATCATAAAATGTTGGGCGGTTATCACCCGGCTAAGCTCACTCGCTACAACGACATGATTGAAAGGCAATTTACCAAAGAGGGTAAATTGAACCTTGGTGAAGTGACGGTGAGCGACGACGGCAAGTTGCAAGGATTGCGAAGCGTGTGGAACATGTTGAATACCAAATATGTCGTTAACGATAAAACAACGGCTATGGTCAATGCCGATGCATTGGGTAACGCATGGTTTGTCGACACGCTCGCCTATGTGCAAAATGCCGATGAGGAAATGAAATTTCTTGATGATTTTGATGCGGCAAAGGTTGCTGTTGCCGACAAGAAGTTCCAAAGTCAACTCGGTCGTGCCATTGCCAAGTCGCCGGGCGACACCATCTATGAAACCGGCTATCGCCCCAACAAACTCTCCTATCACAGCCATAGTGCCAAGGGTGGATTGGCTGTGTTCAGCGAAGTGTATTTTCCATGGGGCTGGAAAGCTACAATCGATGGCAAGGAAGTGGCAATTGGTCGTGTGAACTACATTTTGCGAGCTTTGCAGGTGCCTGCCGGCGATCATGACATTGAATTTTCATTCAACCCCGAAGAGGTGGAGAAGACCGACGGCATTGCCAAAATAGCGATTTTTGCGATATTCGCACTTGTGATCGCCGCTTTTGTGTGGACAGAAATCAAGCGTCGCAAAGGAAATAAAAACGAAGAGGAGAGCACCTCTGTTGATGTGGCTGAAACTGAAAAGAAATAGGGATAAGGCATGGGGCGAATACACCGTTATCGCACAGCTTTGAGCCGTCACCATCGCAGTGGCGGCTTTGGCATTCATTCTCCATTTGCATTTAATTTTGTGTGCAATGTGCTGAGTGAACGTTTGCCTTACTATAACTACAGCTATATCGAAGAGTTGCGACGCTCGGTTGCCACTGCCACCGGACAACAGTTCTTGCGACGTGACCTGATTTCGGGAGCCGATGCCAAGATGCTGTTTCGCATTGTCAATTTTTTTAATCCGCAACATGTGTTGCAGGTAGGGACGAAAAATGGCATCACGGCAGTATCGATGCTCTTGGTTTCGACGAAATCGCAACTCTATCTCTATGAACCGAAAATTGTCGATTGTACCGTTGTGAAAAAGGTGTTTGCCCCCTTTGAAGACCGAATTTCATGTTTTGACGATGCAACGGCTTTGATTGAGGCATTTAAAGAGACAATTGCCATTGTTGAAGAGCAACCGTTTGTGTTGGTGAATGAGATACTCGAAGAAGATTTTGAAACGGTGAAATCTTTTTTATTGAGCATCTTGAAAGATTGTGGCGTGATTGTGTTGAGGAATTTGAACCGTAATAAGCTCATGAAGTATGTGTTTGAAACGTGCAAGCGACAAATGACGCATGGACAAACCTACACCAACGAGAAGGTGGCAGTTATCATTTCTTCCCCTAAATTGCAACAAGAGCATTTTTTTCTTTGGTTTTAATTGCAATAGTCCGTTAAATTTTTGTAGTTTGTGAAGCTTTCGCCCCAAATCCAACAGGAATTGTGTCATAAAACAAACACGATAAGGCTTTGAAAAAGAATGAGTTAGATAACAAAATATAACACATAAAAATCGGCTATCTCG
>JBGYAB010000063.1:0-31625 GCA_041815985.1 Sodaliphilus sp.
GCTAGCGTTCATCCTGAGCCAGGATCAAACTCTTCGTTGTTGTATATCTGTCATAGATGTATTCCTGTCAGAAAATAATATATATACCCACCCGAAAAAAAACAATCCGGACGGACAACGAAGGATGCCTTCTCCCGCGCTCCTGCTAAAATTTACCTGTACGGAAATCAACGGAACTGTTCATCATCAATAATAAAAAACAATCCCTGTTCACTCTCTTGTACTACTTCGTCATTGCAATCATGTCAAAGAACTGTTCTCTGAAACAAACGGGATAAAAACCCGAAAGCGAGTGCAAAAGTACACCAAAAATTTTAAACGCCAAAATTTATCGGCGAGTTTTTTGCAACTTTTTCAAAATATATCCGAAAAATTATTTTTAAGGAACCTTTTTTCTATTCACCAACAATGGAATAACCCGTCAAAACAATTCTCTAAAAACAACCCTCCATATTATGAAATACAGAGGGTTGTGTATCATTGCTTCATTATTTTAAGTTTCTTTATTCTGCCAAGACTATTACCGTAGCACTTGTAAACAACCACGTACAGACCTCTTGACAAATGTGTTAAATACAAGGATTCCACTCCATTTCCTTGTGCAACAGCATTACCCAACAAATTATAAACAACAACAGACTCCACCCTTTCATTAAACAATAAGAAACTGTTTAAAAATTATCCAATAAATTTGTTAAGCATGATTTTACAGAACGCAAGTTGAACCATAGCTTCTGCAGTGTCAGCATAGTATTCATAGTCAATAGTTAGCCTTCTGAAGTTCTCTAGCCATGCAAAGGATCTTTCTACAATCCATCGTTTAGGTAGGACTTTAAACTTTGAAGAAGACTCATCAGGTCTTAGGACCACTTCTAGTTCCCACCCGAATTTGTCAAGTATCCAATCCGCAAGATTTCCTCGGTATCCTCCATCTGCTGGAATTTTAGATAGTCGAGGAAGTTTAAATGACAGGTTCCTGATGACCTCAGGTGCTCCCTTACTATCATGAACATTGGCTTCATGAACGGCGATAGCCATCAGATTTCCTTGAGTATCAACTATTATATGTTGCTTACGACCCTTTATCTTCTTATTTCCGTCAAGTCCTCTATCAGAATCAACATGGTGGGAAGTCTTGACACTTCGGGAATCAATGATACCCAGTCCGGGACTTTCCTTACGACCTGCCATGATGCGAACTTTAGAGCGAAGTTTATCGAGAAGTTCCTCAATAATACCCTCGTTCTTCCACTTGCAGAAGTAGTAATACACGCTCTCCCACGGGGCGAAGTCCTTTGGAATCATGCGCCATTGGCAGCCTGTTTTGAGAAGATATAGAATTGCATTCATAATATTTCTGAGAGAATGTTTTCGCTTTCTTTCTTGCGTATTAATTATTTTTTCTATAACTTGCCTTTGTTTATCAGTAAGGTTGGTTGAGTATTGAATCATAACTTTAATTGATTGGAAATTACAAAGTTACGAAAAATAATTCAATTAGCCTACTGATATTTAATTTATTACAAACTCGTATAGCATTATTTTTCAATAAATTTTAAACAACTTCTTATAAGTACCCAGTTTCTGAGAACCTTTCAATATAGATATAGCATAAGCCCCTTGGGAATATTACTGATATCAATAACGCCATTATCATTAATAGAACCTATTGAGGTATTATGCGTTGTCAAATTTATTAAAGAATAAGATAACTCACTAAAATCAAAGGATTTTAGTAAAGGAAGAGAGGGTGTGCCAAAACAAATGTCTGACACACTCTCTTTGCCAAGTGAAGAAAGGATTATCCTCAAACGGTTCATTAGACCGCACATTTATCCTTTTGTGCTGTTAACGAGATCTTCCTATTGTCTTTTACCGGCCTGTCGGCATTTTGACGACCGCTCCTTCTCGGCATAGCCCGCTACACCTTCGGTAAAGCGATAGCCAAACTGCTCGACAATCCAATAAAATATGAATAGGCTCCATGACCGATTGGGGATAAAAGTTCAGTGAATGATGCCCAAAGCCTTGGGGGCAACAATCAAAAAAATACTTCTATCGCCCTGTTATGCGATACAAAAAAAACAATTACTTCACAACAATGTGCCTTGTTACTTGCCCTGCACGCAAAAGATAGTGCCCTGCGGTGAGGTGTTGAACAGAAATGCGAGCACAGCCGGCAGCATCGGCGACACCGCTATACACACAACGGCCATCTACTGCATAAAGAGCCAGTTTTGTTCCGGGAACAGCCTGACTGATGCTGATGAAATCGATGGCAGGATTGGCACCCACCTGCATGTGACCTTGTGTTGCATTGCCGATGCCACTGGAATTATTGGGCTTAACAATAATTTCATCGACATAGAATTTATCGCCAACCATGATTTTCCCGTCAACAAAAGAATACCCCTCGGGTTGAACGACTGTGCAATCGAACAAATCGAATGAAGCCAACTTCACGACTCCGCCTGTAATGCTCATTGCGGCACCAACGAGTTTTACCTCGCCCATGGCATCGGTAAAGCCCGACATGCCATTATCGCCTTTCAAGATAATTTGCGGTCCTTTCTCGACAGTGAGCAAAACACCATTGACAACCATCGAAGAGCTGTTGGAGTTCACCGAGAGCTTGCCATCGCCGGTAATTGTGGTCTTGGCCGAAAGGAATATGCCAAAATAGGGCGTGAAAATGCTGTTTTCTCCATGAACATCGATCGTGATGAAATCCATGTCGCTAAAAACGCTGATACCTTGAGTAAAATCTTGTGTTTCTCCCTTAAAGCCATTTAATGTGAGAATGTGATTGTCGCTATCGAATTTCACTGTACCGTCGCCCATTACATCGGCGTAATTTTCGGAGCTAACTTGCTTGCCAAAAATGTAAAGCGGATAGTAAACCGTCTTGTTAATGACAACCTCTTCGGTACATAAAGCACCGTTCACTTCGATTTGACCATTGTTGTTCACTGCACCATTGGGGGCAACCAACCGGCAACCGTCGAGCGAAATGGCAGTAAAGCCGCCCACCGAACCTTCGCTACCCTTAGCCTTCAATTCGGCCTTGTTCATGCGCAAAGTTGCATGTTCACCCTGTCCCCACAAGCCTTTCAATCCACTTGCGGTTACAGCAATGTCGCTGATGCTCAATTGCGATTTTGCAAGAATTGCGGCACCGCCGGTAGAGGAAATCACAAGTTTACCTTCACCGTTGATTGCAGTGTTTTCATCGACTTGGAGTGCATCGACATCGGAGGTGAGCGAACAATCGCCAATCACTGCAATACCCATGAGCGACTTGGAACAAATAGCAGGTTTGCCGGTTGCTGCAATGTCGGCCGACTTGAGCGTGAGAATGCGTGTTGCAGGATCAAACGACACCTTGCCATCGCCAAGCACATCGGCAGCATTGCTTGCACTCACCTGAGTGCCATTGACTTGAATATCGTAGTCAGCTGCAAGTTTTTCAATGGTCACTTCACCCATCACCTTCTCGCCATTCAAGCAAATAGCCTGAAAAGAACTTGACTGAACTTTATCGGGTTTTGCACCCAGCGGATTAGTAACTGTGCAGTTCTCAAGAATGATTTCTCCAAAATCGTCAACCGCCGGATAATCGCGCCCCTTGGCAACAACCTTGGTGCCATCATCGCCATTGATGCGGAGCGTCGTCATCGACATTCCGTCGCCGGCAATTCCACTCTCACCCTCGGCAACAACAAGGCAACCACCCATGATGCACAGTTCGTTGTCATCGACCTGAATGCCCGGAATGTGTTTAGAAGTTGTAACCTTAAGCGAAGCTCCTTTTCCTGTGATGATGTTTTTCTCTGCCCCAAGTTCAACTTGCGAAATTTCGGTAGTGATCACATTATTTCCTTTTAATTCCAGCGTGAAAGTGCCGCTACCCTCGGTTTGCAACGGACGTTTGTAGCCCTTGCAGGCCAAATTCACATTTTCCATCGTGAGAATGTGCTTTTTAGCATCATATTTCAACGTTCCCGAACCACCATTTTTCTTTAAAACGGAGGCCGCATTGGAGGAAGTGAGACGCTCTCCTGCAAAAGTAACAGCAAGATCATCGGCATGAGCAGCAAGGGGCAAAAAAGCCACAAGCAACACCCATAAAAGACTAATTAGACTTTTAGATTTGTTCATAAAAAATAATTTAATTAAAAGTTAAATATAAAATCATCTGTTTAAACAATAATATTCTTAGCATTTTACAAATAATCTCAAACCGGTCATTAGACCGCTAAGATTTACATTTTTCGGCTCATCGTGTTGCTTCCCGACTGCTTTTGTCTGCTTGCCGGCATCTTAGTTGCCGTTTTTCATTTACACAGTCCGCTACGTCTTCAAAAAAAAAAGACACCCCATTTGTTCAACATTCAAACAAAATCGGTGCGGGCTCTAATGGCCGATTTGGGATAATTGTAGATTTACTGAACGCAAAGTTAAACATTTTTTTTGAAATAAGCAACAACTTTTTATCACATTTACCGGCAACCATCTATCAAAGACAAAATCGCTACATCGGCTCAAAAGCAGAGCATTCTGTCTCAAACAGGTTATTAGAAATCGCCATGTTGAGCAGATGAGAAGCTACACAAAGAATACCCTTGAAATGTAAACCTTAACAGTTAAATTTAATGAAGCAACAAACAAGAAAAATGCACAAAACGGAAAACGATTGAACTATTTTGAAAATAATTTAGTAACTTCGTGTACATTTAATTTTAAGAATATAATGAAAAAACAATTAACTTTCTTTATCATACTGATTGCAAGCACCATGGCATCGATGACCACAAATGCGGCATCGCAACAACAAATGCGATTTCATTGCGACAAAGACACAACCGCAATTAACAAACTGCTGAAAAAAGGCATCGCATGCAACAAACGCACTGCACCCGAACTCGTGCTCTTCTATGCCCACCAACTGCTGGGAACACCCTACGTTGCCCACACGCTGGAAGACAAACAAGAATGGCTGACCATCAACATCGACGAACTGGATTGCACAACTTTTGTAGAGACACTGTATGCACTGACAAAAACAACATTGAACGGCAGATATTCATGGCGCGACTACGCCAACAATCTCGAAAACCTGCGCTACCGCAATGGCACAATCAACGGATATGCCTCGCGACTGCACTACATCAGCGATTGGGCCATAGATAACATCGCACGCGGTAATCTTGTGGAAGTGACCAAAGACATGCCGGGGTGCAAAAACATGACAAAGACCATCAACTTCATGACCACACACCGCAATTCATACGCCCAACTACAAGACAGCACAACCTATAACAAAGTGCGCAATGTGGAAATTGGCTATAGAAATCACAAGATATATTATATAAAAAAGGAACTTCTAAATCAAAAAAACGTAAAAAATGCTCTCAAAGACGGCGATATCGTGGGCATCGTGACCAAAATTGACGGACTTGATGTTGTGCACATGGGCATTATAACAAAAGACGAAAAAGGCGACAACTTCTTGCTTGACGCATCGATGAATGGCGGAAAAGTGCAAATTGAGCAAGAAAACCTGTATGACTACATGCGCCACAGCAAGAACGCACAAGGTTTGAGGGTTTTCAGAATCAGGCAATAAATGCTCACAAACGGACGAAAACTGATGAGAATCTTGCACACAATGAACCCAAAATATAAGCATTAACAGCCTAATGACCGATTGGGGTTAAATGGGATTTGATGGAGGAGATAAAAAGTTAAAAGGCACCTAATATTTGTTCATATCAGATGCCTAATAAAAAAATAAGTTACGGTTGTTATCCTCAAAGGGATACTTTTACTTCGTGCTTTATTATTCAGCCTTAGGAGCTTCCTCTACTGCAACATCTTCGGCAGCCTTGGGAGCTGCTTTCTTGCGACTGCGACGAGTTGTCTTCTTGGCTGTGCCCTCATTACTCTTGGCTTCAAGCATAGCTTCATTGAAGTCAACAAGCTCGATAAAGCAAACCTTTGCATTGTCGCCAAGACGGTTGCCAAGCTTCAAAATGCGAGTGTAACCACCCGGACGATCGGCGATCTTTTCAGCAATGTTGCTGAAGAGTTCGGTTACGGCATACTTGTTTTGCAAGTAGCTGAACACAATGCGACGCGAGGCAGTGTCGTCCTGTTTTGCACGATTAATGATGGGCTCTGCATAGACACGCAATGCTTTTGCCTTAGCCAAAGTTGTAATAATTCTCTTGTGAAGAATCAGAGAAATGGTCATGTTGGCCAGCATGGCGTCGCGATGACCTTTTTTACGGCTTAAATGATTGAATTTTTTATTATGTCTCATCGTTAATTACTCTTTATCTAATTTATACTTAGAAATATCCATGCCAAAGGAGAGTCCCAGATTAGCCAGGAGTTCTTCAAGCTCCGACAAGGATTTTTTTCCGAAATTACGGAACTTGAGCAGATCGGTCTTGTTGAACACCACAAGTTCGCCCAAAGTTTCAACCTCGGCCGACTTGAGGCAGTTGAGAGCGCGAACGCTAAGATCCATGTCCACCAATTTTGCCTTCAAGAGTTGGCGCATGTGCAATACCTCCTCGTCAAACTCTTCATTGCCTTCACTCTCGGCAACATCGAGTGCAATCTTCTCGTCGGAGAAGAGCATGAAGTGCTGAATGAGAATTTTGGCAGCTTCTTTGAGAGCATCCTTAGGCAAGATTGAGCCATCGGTAGTAATTTCAAGTATAAGTTTCTCGTAGTCAGTCTTCTGTTCAACACGGTAGTTCTCAACAGAATATTTCACATTAATGATGGGTGTGTAGATTGAGTCGATTGCAATAACGTCGATCACATCGTTGGGGTTGCGATTTTCGTCGGCCGACACATATCCACGTCCTTTGTTAATGGTAATATCCATTTGGAAGCCTGTGTTGGCATCCAAGTGGCAAATAACAAGTTCCGGATTGAGTACTTCAAATCCACTGAGAACCTTACCAATGTCACCAGCTTTAAACACATCCTGGCCTGAAACCTTGATAGTAGCCTTTTCGGCATCGGTGTCGTCAACCACACGTTTCAAGCGTACCTTTTTTAAATTGAGGATAACGTTTGTCACGTCTTCCTTAACGCCTGGGATTGTGGCGAATTCATGCTTAACGCCGTCGATGCGAATGTTGCAGATTGCATAGCCTTCGAGTGATGAAAGCAAAATGCGTCGCAAAGCATTGCCGATTGTAACTCCATAACCGGGTTCCAACGGACGGAATTCGAATTTGCCGAAAGTGCTGTCGGCTTCCAACATCAATACTTTGTCTGGTTTCTGAAATGCTAAAATAGCCATGGACGTTAAATTTTACTGTTTAGAATACAACTCTACGATTAACTGTTCCTTGATATTCTCTGGAATATCCTCACGTTGTGGAAGATTGATCATCTTTCCTCCCTTAACACTCTCATCCCATTCAATCCAAGGATACTTGCTGTGGTTGAAACCTGCCAAAGCGTCTTGAACAACTTCAAGCGATTTAGATTTTTCGCGCACTGCAATAATTTCTCCCGGAACAACATGATAAGAAGGGATATTAACAACTTGACCGTTAACAGTGATGTGACGGTGCAACACCAACTGACGTGCGGCAGCACGAGTGGGAGCGATGCCCAGGCGGTAAACGATGTTGTCGAGACGGCACTCGAGCAATTGAAGGAGCACCTCACCAGTTACGCCTTTAAGAGAAGAAGCCTTCTTGAAAAGGTTGCGGAACTGACGTTCCAATACACCATAGGTGTATTTAGCCTTTTGTTTTTCGCGAAGCTGAGTACCATACTCTGAGAGTTTTCTTCTCTTGTTGGCGCCATGCTGGCCCGGAGCATAGTTCTTTCTTGTAAGAACTTTATCTTCACCGAAGATTGGTTCGCCCAGTTTACGGGCAATTTTTGATTTTGGACCGGTATATCTTGCCATTTTTCTAATTATTAAAGTTTGTTTTTGAATCGCTTCAGTGCAGCCGCGATTGCAGAGAGGTTGTTAAATTGAATGCAATCTATTCACTGACAGAGATTCGCGAAAAATAATTTTTTGAAGGGATTAAAACTTAATATTAAACTCTTCTTCTTTTTGGAGGACGGCATCCGTTGTGTGGAAGCGGAGTAACGTCGATGATTTCTGTTACTGCAATACCTGCTCCATGAATGGTGCGGATAGCAGATTCACGACCGTTACCAGGACCTTTAACATAGGCCTTCACTTTGCGAAGGCCAAGGTCGTAGGCAACCTTTGCACAATCTTGGGCGGCCATTTGAGCTGCATAGGGCGTATTCTTTTTAGAACCGCGGAAGCCCATTTTGCCGGCAGAAGACCATGAGATAACTTGTCCCTCACCATTAGCGAGGCACACAATGATGTTGTTGAAAGAAGAATGAACGTGAAGTTGACCAACTCCGTCAACCTTAACAACTCTCTTCTTTGCTGCGACTGTCTTTTTTGCCATACTTTAATATTATTTAGTAGCTTTCTTCTTGTTTGCAACTGTTTTCTTGCGACCCTTGCGAGTGCGTGCATTGTTTTTGGTGCTCTGACCGCGAACCGGAAGGCCGTTACGGTGGCGAATGCCACGGTAGCAACCAATGTCCATGAGACGCTTGATGTTCATTTGAACTTCGCTGCGAAGGTCACCTTCTACCTTGTAGTTCTCGCCGATGACTTCACGCACCTTAGCTGCTTCAGCATCGGTCCAATCCTTTACTTTTGTGTCTTCGCTGACACCTGCTTTTTCAAGGATTGTGGCGGCGGCGCTGCGACCAATGCCATAGATGTAGGTCAAAGCGATAACGCCTCTTTTGTTTTGTGGGAGATCAACTCCGACTATACGTACTGCCATATATTAAATTATATTTTTTGCAAAATTAATAAAAATTTTATCCTTGACGCATTTTCATCTTAGGATTTTTCTTATTTATCACATAAAGACGCCCCTTGCGACGAACAATTTTACATTCAGGGGTACGCTTTTTAATTGATGCTCTTACTTTCATTTCAGTAAAATTTATTATTTGTATCTAAAAGCAATTCTTCCTTTGGTCAAATCGTAGGGAGACATTTCTACTTTCACCTTGTCGCCCGGGAGAATTTTGATATAGTGCATGCGCATCTTGCCCGAAATGTGGGCAGTGATTTGATGTCCGTTTTCAAGTTCAACCCGAAACATGGCGTTTGACAATGCTTCAACGATTGTTCCATCTTGTTCTATTGCGGTTTGTTTTGACATAAAAAAATGATATAAAATGAGTTATCCAATAACTGAATGAATATTAAATAAAGCGGTCTCCCAACACATCTTTGATGTAGTCAAAAGAAGAAAGAATGTCGGGTTTGCCATGATGAATGGCAACAGAATGCTCAAAGTGAGCGGCCGGCTTGCGATCTTTGGTGCGAGTCGTCCATCCGTCGCGCTCAATGACAATGTTGTGGCTACCCAAGGTAATCATAGGCTCAATGGCGATGCACATGCCGTTTTTAATGAGCGGCCCTGTTCCAGAGCGACCGAAATTGGGCACATCGGGATCTTCGTGCAACTTGCGACCAACACCGTGACCACACATTTCACGCACAACACCATAGCCACGCTTTTCACAATATTGTTGAACAGCATGACCAATGTCGCCGATGCGATTGCCGGGAACAGCCTGCCTGATGCCCTCGTAGAGAGCCTCCTTAGTGGTTCTAAGCAATTGCTTAACCTCCTCGGCAACCTCGCCTACACAGAATGTATAGCATGAATCGCCATTAAATCCTGCCTTGGTGAGTGCTCCACAATCGATCGACAAGATGTCGCCATCTTCGAGCGTGTAGTTCGATGGCATGCCATGAACAACCACCTCGTTAACTGAGAGACAAACCGAGCCCGGGAAGCCGTACAGTCCCAAGAAACCGGGAACACAATCTTTTGATCGAATAAAATCCTCGGCAATTTGGTTCAAACGGCGAAGCGTAATACCGGGGGCCACCCACTTGGCGAGTTCGCCAAGTGTTTGGGCCGTTACGGTATCGGCTTCACGCAGAAGCTCTATTTCTTCGTCAGTTTTAAGATAAATCATTAATTAATATCTCCAATAATAAAAACCAACCGTAATTGATTATTGAGTGCGTCCCTTGACTTTGCCGGACTTCATCAGTCCGTCGTAGTGGTGCATCATCAAGTGAGTCTCAATTTGTTGCAAAGTGTCGAGCACTACACCCACCGAGATGAGGAGTGAAGTACCGCCAAAGAACTGTGAAAATTCCTGATTAACGCCGAACAGACGCGCAAATGCCGGCATGATGGCCACAATACCCAAGAAAATCGAGCCCGGGAGTGTGATGCGAGACATGATTGAGTCGAGATAGTCGGCAGTCTTCTTGCCGGGCTTAATGCCGGGAATAAAGCCACTGTTCTTTTTCATTTCTTCGGCCATTTGAGTGGGTCGCACTGTGATGGCTGTATAGAAATAGGTGAAAGCGACAATCAAGAAGAAATAAACGAGATTATACCAGAAACCTGTGGTGTCGCCAAATGTGCGTGACAAGGAGCCGAGGAAACCCGAATCGTTGGAATGAGCACCAAAACCGGCAAGCGTGATAGGAATGAACATCAATGCTTGTGCAAAGATGATAGGCATCACATTGGCGGCGTTCACCTTCAATGGAATATACTGGCGTGCACCTCCATACTGGCGGTTGCCCACAATGCGCTTGGCATATTGCACAGGAACCTTGCGAGTTCCCTGCGTCAGCATCACAGCACCTGCGGTCACAGCAAAGAGGATGATAATTTCAACCAAGAACATCACAAGACCACCTTGTGCAGTGGTGAGTCGAGCGTTGAATTCCTGAACAAAAGCACCGGGGAAACGTGCGATGATACCCACAAGGATAATCATTGAGATACCATTGCCCACACCCTTATCGGTGATTTTCTCTCCAAGCCACATGATGAACATTGCACCGGCAGTCATCACAACAGTAAGGAAGAGCATAGTCCAGAAGCCCATTTCAACATTTCCTCCTGCCTGTGCTGCCTGATACTTCAGGTTAATCAAATAGGCCGGAGCCTGAACCAACAGAATGAGCACTGTGAGATAGCGCGTATATTGGTTCAGCTTCATACGTCCACTTTCGCCCTCGCGTTGCATCTTTTGGAAGCTCGGCATGACCATACCCAACAGCTGAATAACGATAGAAGCTGTGATATAAGGCATGATACCTAAGGCAAAAATAGAAGCCTGGGAGAATGCGCCACCCGAGAACATGTCGAGCAACTGCATCAGTCCACTGCTCTTAGTGAAGCTGCGCAAGCCTTCCACATCCTCGATGCTGATGCCAGGAAGCAGAACATTGCAACCAAATCGATAGATGACAACGAAAAGGAATGTAATGATCAAACGCTTTCTGAGATCTTCAATCTTCCAGATATTTTTTAATGTTTGAATGAGTTTCATTTACTTTTAAACTTTAGCGATTGTTCCGCCGGCAGCAGTGATAGCTTCTTCGGCTTTCTTTGAGAATGCGTTAGCTTCGACTTCAAGTTTCTTGGTGAGGTTGCCGTCGCCAAGGATCTTCACAAGCTGTCCCTTGCGCACAAGACCGGCCTCGCACAAAAGTGCAATATCAATTTTCTCAATGTTCATGCTTGTTGCAAGCGTTTCGAGAGAAGAAATATTGACTGCTTTGTACTCTACGCGATTAATGTTCTTGAAACCGCCCTTTGGAACACGGCGTTGCAATGGCATTTGGCCACCTTCAAAACCAACTTTGTTCTTGTAACCAGAACGCGACTTGGCACCCTTGTTACCACGTGTAGAAGTGCCGCCTTTACCAGAACCCGGACCACGTCCGATGCGACGTTTCTTCTTATTTGAACCTACAGCAGGTTGTAAATTACTTAATTCCATAATGTGTATAAAATATTTTTTAAGCGTTCGTAACTTCTACAAGGTGACGAACAGCGTTAACCATACCCAAGATTTGAGGAGTAGCTTCCTTCTCCACAACTTGATTCAATTTTCTGAGCCCCAGTGCATCGAGGGTTCTCTTTTGACGAGCAGGACGATTGATTCTGCTGACAACTTGTTTAATCAAAATTTTAGTCATTGTAGTCAATCATTTTTAGCCGTTAAACACTTTTTCAAGAGTCACACCACGATAGTGGGCGATTTCCTTGGGTGAGCGCAACTCGCCAAGTGCGGCGATAGTGGCTTTCACCAAGTTATGAGGGTTGGAAGAGCCTTTCGACTTGCAAATCACATCAGAAATGCCAACGCTCTCAAGCACTGCACGCATGGCACCACCGGCCTTCACACCCGTACCGGTAGTGGCCGGTTGCATGATGACGCGACTACCGCCAAATTTAGCGATCTGTTCATGAGGAATAGTTCCGTTGTAAACAGGCACTTTGATGAGATTTTTCTTTGCCACTTCAACGCCCTTGGCGATGGCTGTGGTAACCTCGTTGGCCTTGCCGAGGCCGTAACCAATGATACCGTTACCGTCGCCAACGACAACGATAGCTGCGAATGTGAAAGTGCGTCCACCCTTAGTCACCTTAGTGGTGCGATTGATGGCCACGAGGCGATCTTTCAGTTCTATATCGCTAGTTGATTTAACTCGATTATATTTCTTTACCATGATTTTTTAAAATTTAAGTCCGCCTTTGCGAGCACCATCGGCCAGTGATTTGATTCTACCATGGAAAAGGAAACCGTTGCGGTCAAAAACCACAGTCTGGATACCAGCGTCGATGGCTTTCTTGGCTACAGCTTCGCCAACCTTGGCAGCAATTTCAATTTTTGTTCCTTCGGTAATTCCCTTAGAGGAAGCCGAAACGAGAGTGTTACCAGCAACGTCGTCGATGAGCTGAGCATAGATTTGCTTGTTGCTGCGGAAAGCACACAGGCGCGGACGTTGAGCAGTACCGCTAATCTTGCCACGGATGCGAGCTTTGATTTTATTTCGTCTTTGATTTTTTGAGATCATAACTGTGTTCAATTATTATTTGGCAGCTGCCGTTTTACCAGACTTGCGACGAATAACTTCGCCAACGAACTTAATACCTTTACCCTTGTAAGGTTCAGGTTTGCGGAATGAACGTATCTTTGCGCAAATCTGACCGAGGAGCTGCTTGTCGCATGACTCGAGTGTGATGAGAGGGTTCTTGTTGCGTTCCGACTTTGCTTCAACCTTCACTTCGGGAGGCATCTTCAAGTAGATGGCATGGGAGTAACCCAAGACAAGTTCAAGAACTTGACCGTTGGAAGTGGCTTTGTAACCAACACCCACGATTTCCATTTCTTTCTTATATCCTGTGCTCACACCAACAACCATGTTGTTGATCAAAGCACGATAGAGGCCATGCTGAGCACGAGACTCTTTTTCATTGTCGGGACGGCTCACTGTGAGCACGCCGTTTTCAATCTCCACTTTGAGGTTGGAGTTGATGGCCTGCTTGAGTTCACCCTTAGGACCTCTAACGGTCACTACATTATCTTTAATATCAACTGTTACGCCTGAAGGTAACTCAATTGGCAATTTTCCTATTCTTGACATAATTAAATTCCTCCCATGAAATTAGTAAACGTAACACAAAACTTCGCCCCCAATCTTCTTCTCCTTGGCTGCCTTGTTGGTCATAACGCCCTGAGAAGTCGAAATGATTGCGATGCCTAAACCATTTAACACGCGTGGCATGTCTTTGTAGCCGGTGTAGTGGCGAAGCCCCGGACGCGAAACACGCGTGAGGCACTTGATGGCATTAACTTTGTCGACGCTGTCATACTTGAGCGCGATTTTGATAGTGCCAACAGGAGAATCCTCGGTTTCAACAAACTTGTAGTTGAGGATGTAACCTTGGTCAAAGAGAATCTTGGTGATCTCTTTTTTCAATTTCGAAGAAGGGATTTCAACAACACGATGCTGTGCTTTGATCGCATTCCTCAATCTTGTTAAATAATCTGCTATTGGATCAGTCATTATTGTAAAATGTTTAAATTGATTCGGACTATCCGAACAATATTTAAAAATACTTTCTTTGTTGTTTTGTGAAAACTCTTGCGGTTAAAGATTACCAGCTTGCTTTCTTAACGCCGGGGATCAGGCCTGCCGAAGCCATCTCGCGGAAGTTGATGCGAGAAATGCCAAACTGACGCATGTAGCCCTTGGGGCGACCCGACATCTTGCAGATGTTGTGCAGACGCACCGGTGAGGCATTGCGAGGCAGTTTTTGAAGAGCTTCGTAGTCGCCGGCCTTTTTAAGAGCTGCACGCTTTTCGGCATACTTGGCAACAAGCCTTTCTCTCTTAGCCTGACGGGCTTTCATTGATTCTTTTGCCATATCTTTTTATTAATCTTAAATTATTTAGCGTTTTTAAAAGGAAGACCGAACTCTTTGAGCAGTGCATAACCCTCTTCATCAGTTTTAGCTGTGGTGACGAAAGTGATGTTCATACCGGTCATCTTAGACACATTGTCGATGTTGATTTCAGGGAAGATAATCTGCTCGGTGATACCCACGGTATAGTTACCGCGCCCGTCGAGCTTGCCTTCGATACCCTTGAAGTCGCGGATGCGAGGAAGAGCGATGCGAATGAAACGTTCCATGAATTCATACATGCGATCGCGACGCAATGTAACACGCGCACCAATGGGCATCTTCTTGCGAAGACGGAAATTAGAAATATCCTTCTTCGAAACGGTTTGAACGGCCTTTTGTCCGGTGATGGTGGTGAGCTCGTTGATTGCGGTGTCGATAATTTTCTTGTCTTGAGTAGCGTCGCCAAGACCTTCGTTAAGAACAATTTTAACAAGGCGTGGAATCTGCATAGACGAACTGTAGTTAAATTGCTTCATGAGAGCCGGAGCAATTTTCTCGTTGTACTGTTTCTTAAGGGTTGTAGCCATTATTTAATCTCCTCTCCTGATTTTTTAGAATAACGTACTGTTTTGCCCTTGTCATCTTTCTTGAAGCCAACACGAGTTGGTTTAGCTTGCTTGCCACTCTTGGGGTCTACGACGTTCAAGTTTGACAAGTGAATTGGGGCTTCCATCTTGATAATGCCACCCTGTGGGTGTTGTGCACTAGGCTTGGTGCTCTTAGAGACCATGTTGATACCTTCAACGATAGCCCGGTTTTCCTTAGCCTTGATGCTGAGGACACGACCAGTTTTACCCTTGTCGTCACCGGCGAGAACGTAGACAGTATCACCTTTCTTTATGTGTAACTTAGCCATTATTTACTTTAAAACTGTGTTTGATTAATTTAAAGAACTTCAGGAGCAAGTGAAACGATCTTCATGTTAGTGGCACGAAGTTCACGTGCAACCGGGCCAAAGATGCGAGTACCACGAAGTTCACCATTATTGTTGATTAATACACAAGCGTTGTCGTCGAAGCGTATGTAAGACCCATCGGGACGACGGATTTCCTTGCTTGTGCGAACAACTATCGCACGTGTTACAGTGCCTTTTTTCACTTCCGATGCAGGGATGGCGTTCTTAACCGACACTACGATAGTGTCGCCCACCGAAGCATAGCGACGGCCGGTGCCTCCCAGCACGCGAATGCACAGCACCTCGCGAGCACCGCTATTGTCGGCAACTGTTAATCTGCTTTCTGTTTGAATCATAATTAATTTTACTTAGCTTTTTCGATGATTTCAACTAATCTCCATCTCTTAGTTTTGCTCAGAGGGCGAGTTTCCATGAGACGCACTTTGTCGCCCACATTGCACTCATTTTTTTCATCATGAGCATGGTACTTCTTCGTTTTGTTGACGAATTTGCCATAGATTGGGTGTTTCTCTTTCCACTTGATAGTCACAGTGATAGTTTTGTCACCCTTGTTGCTGGAAACAACCCCAATTCTTTCTTTTCTTAAATTTCTACTTTCCATTATCGTTGGGATTATTTGTTGATTTTTAATTCACGGGCACGTATTTCTGTTTTAATGCGTGCAATGTTTCTCCTGTCGCGTGTAATCTTAGCCGGATTATCAAGGGGAGAAATCGAATGCTGGATTTTTTCTTGAACATACTCTTTTTGAGCTGCATCCAAACGCTCAGCGAGTTCTTTGTCGCTCAATTCTCTGTAATCTTCCTTTTTCATAATCTAATTAAGAATTACACGGTTTGAGTTGGGTCATAATTACGAGCTACCACAAACTTGGTAGGAATTGGAAGTTTTTGAGCGGCCAGACGGAGTGCTTCTTTAGCGATGTCGTAGCTGACGCCTTCAACTTCAATGAGGATTCTGCCTGGGAAGACAGGAGCAACATAACCTGCAACATCACCTTTACCTTTACCTTGACGAGTATCGGCAGGCTTGCGGGTGTATGGCTTATCGGGGAAAATGCGTACCCAAATTTGACCCTGACGTTGCATGTAACGTGTAACGGCCACACGTGCAGCTTCGATTTGACGGGCAGTAATCCACTTGCTGTCAAGTGCCTTAATGCCAAAAGAACCGAAGTTCAGCTGAGTGCCACGCTTAGAATACTTGCGTGGGTGTCCGTCAGACGGTCTTCTATATCTAACTCTTTTTGGTTGTTGTAACATTGTTGTTCAGTGTTAAAATCAAGTTTAACGATTGTTGTTTCTCTTTCTGAAGCCGCCACGGCGACCGCCATTACCACCATTAGAACGATGGTCGTTGCTGTTGTTGGAGTTGGCAAAATTGGGGGCGAGATCCTTCTTGCCGTAAATTTCGCCACGGCATATCCAAACCTTCACTCCGATGAGCCCCACCTTGGTGAGTGCAGGAACAAGCGCATAGTCAATGTCGGCACGAAGTGTGTGCAATGGCGTACGGCCTTCCTTGAACATTTCGGAACGAGCCATTTCGGCACCATTGAGACGGCCGCTCACCTGTACCTTGATACCTTCGGCACCAAGACGCATGGTCGAAGCGATAGCCATTTTAACGGCACGACGATAGGCAATCTTGCCCTCGATTTGATGAGCGATGTTGTTGGCAACGATCTCGGCATCGAGTTCAGGACGCTTCACCTCGTAGATATTGATTTGAACATCTTTGTCGGTGAGCTTCTTCAATTCTTCTTTGAGCTTGTCGACATCTTGTCCACCTTTGCCGATAATCAAACCCGGGCGTGAGGTGCATATTGTGATAGTGACGAGCTTGAGAGTTCTCTCAATGACAATGCGTGAAACGCTGGCCTTGGCCAAACGCACTTTCAGATACTTGCGGATTTTGCTGTCCTCAACGAGTGTATCGCCATAGTTAGAGCCACCAAACCAGTTGGAGTCCCAACCACGTACGATACCCAAACGGTTGCTAATTGGATTTACTTTCTGTCCCATGATCTTTTATGCGTCTATTTTGTCATTATTAATTTTGTCAACAAACAAGGTGATGTGGTTGCTACGCTTGCGAATGCGGTATCCACGACCTTGTGGAGCCGGACGGAGGCGTTTCAACATTGGAGCGCAACCCACTTGGATTGTGCTGATGAAGAGTTCACCTGCATCGGCTTTCTTGCCATTCTTCTGTTCCCAGTTAGAGATGGCCGACTTAAGGAGTTTTTCAACATCCTTAGCAGCATGCTTATTAGAGAAATGAAGGAGACCGAGAGCTTTGAAAACTTCAACGCCACGAACCATGTCGGCAACCAATCGCATCTTGCGAGGCGAGCTTGGCACATTGTTCAGCTTGGCGAAGCTAAGCTCACGGCGAGCTTCCTTGATTTTATTAGCTGATTCTCTTTTTCTTTTACCCATTGTATTTAATTCTTTTTTTTGTCAATGAATTGATATCCCGGGCCCATTACTTGTTGTTGCCACTGTGTCCACGGAAGGTGCGCGTTGGAGCAAACTCTCCAAGCTTGTGACCAACCATGTTCTCGGTAACATAGACGGGAATGAACTTGTTTCCATTGTGCACTGCAAAGGTGTGACCCACAAATTCAGGAGCAATCATCGATGCGCGAGACCAAGTCTTGATGACCGATTTTTTGCCGCTTTCATTCATGGCGTCGACCTTCTTCTCAAGTTTTACACTAATGTAAGGGCCTTTTTTTAATGAACGACTCATAGTTTAATTTTTAATCAAATTACTTCTTTCTTCTTTCGATAATATACTTCGAAGAGTGCTTCTTCGGTGCGCGTGTCTTCAAACCCTTAGCATAGAGACCTGTGCGAGAGCGTGGGTGACCACCCGACTGGCGACCTTCACCACCACCCATTGGGTGATCTACCGGGTTCATGACAACACCACGGTTGCGAGGACGACGACCCAACCAGCGAGAGCGTCCGGCCTTACCGGAGCGTTCGAGAGCGTGATCGGAATTGCCGACAACACCAACAGTGGCCTTGCAAGTCGCTAAAATCTTGCGGGTTTCGCCCGAGGGTAATTTGATGATAACGTAGTCGCCTTCGCGCGAAGTGAGTTGCGCAAAAGTTCCGGCACTACGAGCAATTCTTGCGCCCTGACCGGGACGCATTTCAATGTTGTGAATTAAAGTACCAACAGGTATGTGACTGAGTGGAAGCGCGTTTCCCACTTCGGGGGCTACGTTCTCACCGCTTTCAACCATAGCACCCACTTCGAGACCGTTAGGGGCAATGATATAAGCTTTAAAACCATCTACATAGTAAAGAAGAGCGATACGAGCCGAACGGTTGGGATCGTATTCGATTGACTTTACGCGAGCTGGTACACCGTCTTTATTTCTCTTGAAGTCGATCAAGCGATATTTGCGCTTGTGACCGCCACCCAGGTAACGCATGGTGAGGTGACCTTGGCTGTTGCGACCGCCGGAGGCGCGCTTTCCGACTGTAAGAGATTTTTCTGGTGTACGTGCAGTGATGTTATCAAATACACCAATAATTTTGTGTCTTTGCCCCGGTGTTGTGGGCTTTAATTTTCTTACTGCCATTTGTTTTATTGAATATTACTATAGAAATCAATGGTTTGTCCTTCGGCGAGGGTCACTACTGCTTTTTTGAAAGCGGCAGTTTTGCCACGCTGAATGCCACGCCTTGTATAGCGCATTTTCTTTTTGCCGTCGTAATTCATTGTGCTCACGTCAACAACTTTCACATCATAGAACTTTTCAACGAAGTCCTTGATTTGAAATTTGTTGGCATCGGGAGATACTTTAAATGAAAAACGGTTGTTCTTCTCACTGATGGCGTTAGCTTTTTCAGTGACGATTGGAATGATCTGAATATCCATTTTTATTACCTCCTTTTAATTAAAATTGATTCAACACAGCAACACTGCCCTCGGTGAGCACGAGCATCTTGTTGTCCAAGACACGGTAGGTGTTCAAATCCGAAGCAGTTACCACGTTAACTTTCTCGATATTACGAGCCGACAAAAATACGTTTTTATTTTGACTCTCTAAAACGAGAACCATTTTCAGGTTGTTTAATTTAAGATTTTTAGTAAAGTTTACAAAATCTTTAGTTTTCGGTGCTTCAAAATTGAAATTTTCAACCACCATAACCTGATTATTTTGAGCCTTGAATGTGAGAGCCGAACGACGTGCAAGAGCCTTAACTTTCTTGTTCAGCTTGAAGCCGTAGTTGCGCGGGCGTGGACCAAAGACGCGTCCTCCGCCAACCAGTAACGGTGACTTGATGTCGCCATGGCGAGCACCACCTCCACCTTTTTGGCGTCCGAGCTTCTTGGTAGAACCAGCAACTTCACTTCTTTCTTTAGCTTTGTGAGTACCTTGGCGTTTGTTGGCCAAGTACTGCTTAACATCGAGATAAACGGCGTGCTCGTTGGGGTTTTCAATTGCAAAAACCTCATCGTTGAGAGTTACCTTTTTCCCGGTGTCTTCACCCTTGATATTATATACTGCGAGTTCCATTATTTAACGATTGATAAAATTGAACCTTTGGCTCCGGGAACACTTCCCTTCACAACGAGAATATTGTTCTCCGGCAGCACCTTAATAACTTGTAAGTTTTGCACAGTAACACGTTCGTTACCCATGTGACCGGCCATGCGCATGCCTTTGAAGACAATTGCAGGGTAAGAGCAGGCACCAATGGCACCCGGGGCGCGCAAACGGTCGTCTTGGCCGTGAGTGGCCTGACCAACACCTCCAAAGTGGTGACGTTTCACAACTCCTTGGAAACCTTTACCTTTCGATACGCCGATAACATCGACAAATGATGCGTCGCTGAACAAATCTACAGTGACAGTATCACCAAGTTTGTACTCACCATCAAATTCTTTGAACTCGGCCAAGTGTCTTTGTGGCTTGCAACCAGCTTTCTTGAAATGGCCGGCTTCGGGCTTGGTAGTGTGCTTTTCGGTTTTCTCTTGATAACCGAGCTGCAAAGCCTCATAACCATCTTTTTCAAGGGTTTTAATCTGAGTTACAACACAAGGACCTACTTCGATAACAGTGCACGGAACATTCTTTCCGTCGGCACTGAAAACGGATGTCATTCCGATTTTCTTTCCTAATAATCCTGGCATTTCTCTTTAATTTTTAAAATTTTCTTAGAATCACTTTGTTGATTAACACTTTGTCAAGCGTGCAATAACAATATTACACTTTAATCTCTACTTCAACGCCACTGGGCAATTCAAGCTTCATGAGAGCATCAACAGTCTTAGCGGTAGAGCTGTAGATGTCGATGAGACGCTTGTAGGCTGACAGTTGGAATTGTTCACGAGACTTTTTGTTCACGAAAGTCGAACGATTCACGGTGAAGATGCGCTTGTGTGTGGGCAGTGGAATTGGACCACTGACTACTGCGCCAGTACTCTTCACTGTTCTAACAATCTTCTCAGCTGACTTGTCAACCAAGTTGTGATCGTAAGATTTTAATTTAATTCTGATTTTTTGGCTCATATTTTTAATTATAAAACTTTATTACAATAAATCTACGCGACCTTTAACCTCTTCAAGAACTTTGGTTGCAATTGCCTTGCTCACTTGAGCATAGTGAGAGAAGGTCATTGTTGAAGTCGCGCGTCCCGAAGTGATGGTGCGCAAAGCTGTTACATAGCCAAACATCTCGGCAAGCGGTGCTTTGGCTGAGATAATGCGGGCACCGGTGCGACTGGTTTCCATGCCTTCAACCTGGCCACGGCGTTTGTTCATGTCGCCAATTACATCACCCATATATTCCTCCGGAGTAACAATATCTACCTTCATGATGGGTTCCATCAATACCGGTGCTGCTTGAGCACAAGCCTTGCGGAATGCACTTTGGGCGCAAAGTTCAAACGAAAGCTGATCGGAGTCAACGGGGTGGAACGAGCCATCGAGCACAGTCACCTTCAACGTCTCAACCGGATATCCGGCGAGCACACCATTTTTCATGGCTGCTTCAAAGCCCTTTTGAATTGCAGGAATATATTCCTTGGGAATATCGCCACCTTTAACAACGTCGATAAACTGCAAACCGCCTTCGAAGTCTTCGTCAACCGGTTCTACACGAACAATGATGTCGGCAAACTTACCACGGCCACCCGTCTGTTTCTTGAACACTTCACGAAGTTCGACCGGTTTAGAAATTGCTTCCTTATAGGTTACCTGAGGACGACCTTGGTTACACTCAACCTTAAACTCACGACGCAAGCGGTCGATGATGATATCAAGGTGAAGTTCACCCATACCGCTAATAACGGTTTGTCCGGTTTCTTCGTTTGACTCAATGCGGAATGTGGGGTCTTCCTCTGCAAGTTTTTGAAGACCTACTCCAAGCTTGTCGATGTCGCTCTGTGTCTTGGGTTCGACAGCAATGCCAATAACAGGATCGGGGAAGTCCATAGCTTCCAGCACAATGGGGTGTGCTTCATCGCAAAGAGTGTCACCAGTGCGAATGTCCTTAAACCCTACACCTGCACCAATATCGCCACAACCGATTGCTTCCATCGGATTTTGCTTGTTGGAGTGCATTTGGAAAAGGCGCGAAATGCGTTCTTTCTTGCCGGAGCGTGAGTTAAACACATAGCTTCCTGCTTCGATTTTTCCCGAATAAACGCGGAAGAAAACGAGGCGTCCCACATAGGGGTCGGTAGCAATCTTAAAAGCGAGGGCACACATGGGATCCTCAAAAACCGGTCTACGCACCTCTTGCTTGTCGCCGCCACCATAGGCACGGCCAACAACCTCTTCCGTATCCTCGGGGCTTGGCAAATAGGCGCACACTGCATCAAGCAGTGGCTGAATACCCTTGTTTTTGAAAGAGCTGCCACAAGTCATGGGCACAATGTGCATTGCCAATGTAGCCTTGCGAAGGGCATTCTTAATTTCGTCGACTGTGATGGTTGACGGGTCTTCGAAATACTTTGCCATCAAGTCATCGTCAAATTCTACAATCGACTCAAGCATCTTGTCGCGATATTTCTCGGCCTCGGGGAGGAGATTTTCGGGAATATCCTCAACGGTGTATTCTGCTCCCATTGCCTCATCGTGCCAATAGATGGCCTTCATTTGAATCAAGTCGATTACGCCCTTGAAAGTTTCTTCGGCACCGATGGGCAATTGAATGGGCACAGCATTGCTGCCAAGCATGTCATGGATTTGGCGTGCCACTTCCAAAAAGTTGGCGCCGCTGCGGTCCATTTTGTTCACGTAAGCGATGCGTGGAACGTGATACTTATCGGCCTGACGCCACACAGTTTCACTTTGGGGTTCTACACCGTCTACTGAACTGAAAGTCACAACACCTCCATCGAGCACGCGCAATGAGCGTTCAACCTCCACGGTAAAGTCAACGTGTCCCGGAGTATCAATCAAGTTGATTTTATACTTATCGCCTTTGTAGGCCCAGTAGCAAGTTGTTGCAGCAGAGGTAATCGTAATGCCTCGTTCCTGCTCTTGCACCATCCAGTCCATGGTTGCTGCACCATCGTGCACTTCACCGATTTTGTGAGTAAGACCTGTGTAAAACAGGATTCGTTCCGATGTAGTTGTCTTACCGGCATCAATGTGAGCCATGATGCCGATATTGCGTGTAAGTTTCAGTTGTACGTCTGTTGTCATCTATTTTGTTCTCCTTATATCAATTAAAATCTGAAATGTGCAAACGCACGGTTAGCCTCAGCCATGCGGTGCATATCTTCTTTGCGCTTGAATGCACCACCTTGCTCATTATAAGCATCCATGATTTCTGCTGCTAATTTGTCGGCCATGGTCTTGCCGCCACGCTTGCGTGCGAAAATGATAAGATTTTTCATTGATATTGACTCCTTGCGGTCGGGACGGATTTCGGTAGGTACTTGGAAAGTTGCGCCACCAATGCGACGCGATTTAACTTCGACCTGAGGAGTAATCTTCTCAAGAGCTTCTTTCCAAATCTCGAGAGGAGCTTTTTCTTCATTAGCCATCTTCTTGCCCACTAAGTCCAGTGCGCTATAGAAGATAGTGTACGAGGTGTTCTTTTTACCATCATACATGAGGTGGTTCACGAATTTAGATACGCGAGTGTCACCAAACTTTGGGTCGGGAAGAATGACCCTTTTTTTAGGCTTAGCCTTTCTCATTTCAATAAAAATGTTGTAGTTTTTGTCTGCTTGGTTGTTGCTTCTTTTGTCTTCAACGGTCAACGCTTTGACCATTTACTCAACCTTAAAATCTCAATCCAATAAAACCAAAAACTAAGTTTTTAAATTTTGTTTGTTTTAGTAGAAAAGTCGTTATGCAACCAAAGTCTGATTACTTCTTAGCTGCAGCTTTAGGACGTTTTGCTCCGTATTTAGAGCGACGTTGAGTGCGACCGGCAACACCTGCCGTATCGAGCGTGCCACGAACAATGTGGTAGCGCACACCGGGAAGATCTTTCACACGACCGCCACGCACCATCACGATAGAGTGCTCTTGCAAGTTGTGACCTTCTCCGGGAATGTAAGAGTTGACCTCTTTACCGTTAGTTAATCTCACACGTGCAACTTTGCGCATAGCCGAGTTTGGCTTCTTGGGAGTGGTGGTGTAAACACGCACGCACACGCCACGACGCTGTGGGCAAGAATCCAAAGCAGGCGATTTGCTGGTGTATTCCAGAGTTGTACGGCCTTTTCTTACTAATTGCTGAATTGTAGGCATCTTAGTTTGTTTTACTTTGTTTTTAATTATTAAATTATAGTTTACTTCAACTTCATACACCCTCCACGCACTTCTATCCTCCACTAAATCAATAATTTAGCAGACAAAAGAAGAGCGCACAGGCTCAAAAAGCGATGCAAAGATAGCAACTAATCATCTAATAACCAAATGTTTTTACAAGTTTTTTTCGACTGCAAAAAGATATTCTCATGAAAAGCGATGTACTCCAAAATGAAAAAAGAAAGCGAGCCACATTCTCTCGCCCGCCTTTACTTTTATCTCTTTTTAATTATAATTCAAAAGGTTTAACATCTCGCAAGGACACTCCTCTGCAATCTTTTTCACTCAAAAGCATGTCATGGTGTGGTATTCTCCAATCAATACCGAGCGTCTCATCATTGAACTTCAACGTGCCTTCGCTTTGCGGAGCATAAACATTGTCGACCTTGTACTGAAATTGGGCAACCTCGCTCAGCACCACAAAACCATGTGCAAAGCCTCGGGGAATGAACAATTGAAAGCCTTCATCGGCAGTCAGTTCCACTGCCACATGCTTGCCAAAGGTAGCACTCCCCTTTCGCAAGTCAACAGCAACATCAAGCACTCGGCCTTGCGACACCCTCACGAGCTTGGCTTGCGAAAACTCGCCTTGCTGAAAATGCAACCCACGCAACACGCCATAGGTCGAGAACGACTCATTGTCTTGAACAAAATCAACCCTACCCACATGAGTCTGAAATTCGGCTTTCTTGAATGTTTCGCAAAAATAGCCACGCAAATCACCAAAACGGCTTGGTTTAATCACCCACACTCCTTTTATATACTGTTCAATGTATTCCATTGTGCAATTCTCCTTAATTATATATGGCACAAAATTAGTCACAAAAACAGAGTATGCCAAGAGATACTTCCAAAATAAACTTTTCGAGAAAAGAATGGAGAGAGAAATACGCTCACTTTTCACAAAGGCATTCCTCTCTCCTGTTAAATGTTCTTATCCTTTTTCGCTTCTTCACTCGGCAAAATACCGGCGAAGCCGGCTAAGGAAATTATCTCACAACGATTTTCTTAGTCGGCACTATGCGCAAGGAATTTAATAAATCACATAATCATCGCTTTTAAACTTGTCGAGCAACAATACATTCTTTTTCCATTTCTTGTTTTCACCAATGTGCATATAATCATAGAAAATCCTATCACTTTACAAGCACCTTGTGACTTGTGCCATCCGACATTTTTTCAATCACAATGCCACGATAGTCGGCAGTAGCAATGCGCCCATCGAGCGTGTAGGTTGCCACGGGAACAGCCTCATTATTCAAAACAGAAGAAACACCGGTAGGCTCCATTTCGGTCATCAGCTTAAATTGCGAGAAAACAGCATGATTCTTATAATCATTAAGCTTTCCTGCCGGCACAAAGAGCGTGCATTGGTCGGTTTTCACTCCATAGAACGGGAATACTCCACAAGTGGGCGGAACGACAGGATAAGTGTACAGTTGCACAAGCCCTTGACAACCATAGAAAGCATAATCGCCAATACTGGTGACACTTGCAGGCAATATGGCTTTTTCAAGACCTTTACAACCGGCAAACATGGAGTTTGAAATACGTCCGGTTCCTTCGGGAACAGCAACAGATTTCAAGAGCACGCAATCAGAAAAAGCACCTTCGCCAAACGAAGTGAGCGTTTGTGGCAATTCTATTTCGGTCAAAGCCTTACAACCGCTAAAAGCCCAATCGCCCAACGAGGCGATAGCATTAGACAATTGCACACTTTCAAGCCCCTTGCATGCGCTGAACACACCATTGCCCATAGAATTCACCGAGTTAGGAATAACAATACTCTTCAACTGTGTGCAATTGTAGAATGCATATTTCTTCAATTCAACAAGTCCCTCGGGCAAAGTAACAGCCGTAAGTCCGGTTCCCATATCGAAAGCGTATTCGCCAATTTCCTTAACTGTTTCAGGAACATGATAATCTCCCTTTTTACCCATGGGATAACGCAACAATCGGCTTTTGTCTTTATTGAACAGCACGCCATTCACCGAGGTTAGGTTTGCATTGCCTTGTGCCACGTTGATGAATTTGAGCGAATTGCAATAGTTAAATGCACTTGGAGCAATGGTCGAAACTGAAGCAGGAATGTCGATTGCCTCCATTTTCTTGCAGAAAGTAAAAGCAACACCTTCGATAGAAACGAGCCCTTCGGGCAGAACGATGGAAAGCAAATCGACACAATCTGCAAAAGCCTCATATCCTATCACCTTAACATCGGCAGGAACATTATAGACTTGTCCGGCATGGGCATTGGGATAACGGATTAACTTGTGGTCGGCATTTGAAAAGAGAACTCCGTCGATCGACTTGAAAGACGCATTATCGGCAGGCACATTGATTTCTTTGAGGTTGGCACAAACACTAAACACCATGTTGCCTATGGCGGTGAGCGTCCTAGGCAAAGTCACACTTTCAAGAGCCGAGCAGTTATAAAAAGTGTAATCGTTGAGTGTGTTTTCTTTGGTGTAGAATTGTTCATAGGTATTGTAGTCATATATATAGGCCACTCCACCTGCAACAATCGACGCTCCTGCCATGTCAAGAACACGCATTTTTCCATTTGAGGGCGAACCGGTCTTTGTAATACCGGCCATGTCGCGAAGCACCACAATATCATCGCCATTCAACGAACCGGAAACAGAGAGATTGGTGATTTCATACTTTTGAGTTCCAACGAGAGTTTCAAGTTCTCCCGGAGTAGACACATTGATTGTCGTCGTTTGGCCAATGCCTGCAAATGCAAACATTGCCAAGAATAAAAGATGTAATGCTTTTTTCATTTTGTAAAAAATTAAACGTTGATTGCACAAAATTAGAAAAAGCCTCTACCAAAGTCAAATGCAAACTTCTTTGTTTTTTGTCTTTTCATCAAAATTGAAGAATAAACAAAAAGAAAATCACATTACAGCACTTGTATCATACATTATCGTCATTGAAAACGGCTAATCATCGACATCATCAATTTTAGAAATTTTTCCACGCGCTTCTTTTCGGTATTGCCCCGGAGGCAGTCCGGTTTCTTTCAAAAAAGTCTTGTTGAAGACCGAAATTGAATTAAAACCAAGCTCATCGGCAAGTTGCTTGAGCGGAATGCGATTTTGCGGATTGGAGATAATGGCCACAGCGTCGCGAATGCGATAAGATGCGATGTAGTCTCTGAAAGTTTGTCGCGAAAAACGGTTGATTGCCACCGATACATAGGTTTTGTTGGTATCGAGATGCTCGGCAAGGCCGGTGAGCGAAATATCCTTTTGCCGATAAATGCGTTCTTGCTTCATCAATTTCTCAATGCGTGCAAAGAGTTCTGCCAACTTGTAGCTGTCGTCTTGCTGTTCATGTTCTGTGCTTTCATCCTCTGCATCGAGACTGTGCAAATACTTTTGATGCTGCATATACAAGCGGTGGTACATGGCGCGCTGATGCCGAAAAAGCATGAGGAAGGCAAAGAAAATCACAAGAATTACTATCAACACCGCCACAGTGTAGGAAGTACGCTTCTTGGCTTGAAGGAGTTCAAGCTCTCGGTGTTGAAGTTCATTGTCATATTTCGCCTGCTGATAAGACCGCATGAGACGGTCGAACCGCTGTTCTTGCTTCAATGGCGACACCGTGTCGAGATAAAACCAATAATCGTGGAAATATTTAATGGATTGTTCCTTGTCGCCCTTCACATAGAGCAAATGCGAAAGGCGATGAAAGAAGTCTTTGCGAAACTCGGCATTGCCAAATCGTGAAGAAAGCCACAGCCCTTTCTTATAGCAAGCCACAGCCTCGTCAAAACGGTTGTTTTGTTCAAACAAGCGTCCATAACTCAAATAAGCCAAACATCGTGTTCCATTGTCGATCACCGAAGAGTCGGCCAAAGCCTGCTCATAAAATCCTCGGGCTCTCTTCAAGTTTCGTTCTCGGGCATAGTGATTGGCATACAGCAACGAAATAACCGGTTTCACGGCATCGACCTGCTCATGCAAAGCAATAGTATGAGCTTTTTCAATGTAAGATAAAGCGTTGGCATAGTCTCCTGTGAGTTGCAACATCATGGCCATGTTCACATACACCAAACTGCGGGTATAGTCGTCGACAGCGGTGGAATTCATGAGCGACAAAGCCTGTTTGGCATAATCCATGCCTTGAACATCCGAACGAATAAAAAAAATGTTGCCCATGTTAACCAAAAATGAAATTTGCAACGACACTTTGTTTTCGACATTGCTGCTTGACGCAAGACGATAACCCGTTTGAAAGGCATCAAGAGCCTTCGACAAATTCATTTCAAACTTAATGGCATAAAGCCCTTTGACATTGGCCAACAAAATCTTGAGCTTTGCCTCACTGGCAATCGGTTCAAGCCTCTCTATGCGATTAAGATAGAACAATGCCGAATCAACATCTTCGGTAAATAAATAAGCTTGAGCAATATAGGCACATGAATATTGCATCGAAACGGTGTCGTGCAAGGTCACAGACTGTTGCAAACATTCCTTAAATCCGGCTATATAACGATCGTATTCTCCATTTTTCAGCAACTGTTCTGATTGTGATTGCTGTTGTTGCCACAACGACACCACACCGTTGCCTGACGAAGTCTCCTCTCGATGAGGGTTGCAAGCACTTGCAATCCAAGCGAGAACGACAAGAAGAAAACATTTTCTTATCGCATCAACAGCCACTTTCTTGGTATATTTTTCCGCTTCGTAAGGCATTTCAAGGCAAAGTTAACACTTTTTTCCATTTTAAGCCCAATCGGGCATGCTTATCGCATTAACTTCACCTTTTCTCATTTTGACGACTCACACATTTGCACACGAGTGATGCGTGCCCCCAGTTGATTCAATCGCTTGTCGATATTTTGATATCCTCGATCTATTTGTTCAATGTTGTGAATAGTGCTTGTGCCACCGGCACTCATGGCGGCGATGAGCAACGAAATGCCGGCTCTGATGTCGGGCGAAACAAGAGTGGTTCCTCGCAAGTGAAAGTCTTCACCAAGCCCTATCACTGTGGCTCGATGTGGATCACACAGAATGATTTTTGCGCCCATGTCAATGAGTTTGTCGACAAAAAACAGGCGGCTTTCAAACATCTTTTGATGTATCAGCACACAGCCGGTGGCCTTGATGGCAACAACCAACATCACACTAAGCAAGTCGGGGGTGAGACCGGGCCAAGGAGCATCGGCCATGGTGAGAATGGAACCGTCCATGAAATTCTCAATTTTATAGCTCGATTGAGAAGGAATATATAAATCGTTGCCTCGCTGCTCAACATGTATGCCCAAACGTCTGAAACAAAGCGGAATGATACCCAAATTGCGCATCGACACATCTTTTATGGTCAATTCAGAAGATGTCATGGCAGCCATGCCAATGAAACTCCCCACCTCAATCATGTCGGGCATGAGACGATGGCAACAGCCATTGAGTTGTGTCACTCCATTAACGATGAGCCTGTTGGAGCCTATGCCGTCGATGTGCGCTCCCATCATCACAAGCATTCGGCTCAGTTGTTCCACATAGGGTTCACAAGCAGCGTTGTAAATAACGGTTTCACCTTGTGCCATTACAGCAGCCATGAGCAAATTGGCCGTTCCTGTGACCGAAGCCTCATCAAGCAAAATATACTGCCCATGCAATTGCCCGGCTTTGAGTACATGAATTTTGTTTTCTTCTCGCACTTCAAGTTCGGCACCCAGTTTCATGAGTGCAAGCAAATGAGTGTCAATGCGTCGGCGACCAATTTTATCTCCTCCCAATCGAGGAATTACCGCTTGTCCATAGCGAGCGAGCAACGGTCCGATGAGCATGACCGAGCCACGCAGTTCGGCGGCTTTTTTCAAGAAACGTTCCGTGAACATGAAATCGAGGTCCACATGCCCGGCCTTAAAGGCAAATGCACCTTCGCCTTTCTTGTTCACCTCCACACCCATTTCGCTCAAAAGAGCAATCAGGTTATTCACGTCCTTAATGTCGGGAATATTTTCTATTGTAATTTCTTCGTCGGTGAGCAAGGTGGCGCAAATCACCTGCAACGCTTCATTTTTTGCTCCTTGTGGAGTGATCGCTCCCGAGAGTCGGTGTCCTCCTTCTACTATAAAAGATGCCATTGTATTATATATAACGTTTTTTCTTGTATTGGTTATGATGATTAGTTGACAGAATTGTTTGATTGTTTAAACCTAAAATATCCACACTTCGGGTTCCAGCATCACATCGAACCGCCGTTTCACTTCGTTTTGAACATGTTTGGCAAAATGCAAGATTTCATTGCCGTCGTCGGTGCCATAGTTTACCACAATGAGTGCGTGGCGGTCGCTGATGCCCACTAAACCTTGCCGATATCCCTTTAAACCGGCTTTATCGATGAGATAGGCTGCCGATGTTTTAAAGGAATTTTCTCCAAAAGGAAAAATGGGTGCCTGAGGGTCGATTTGCAACAATGTCGTTTTCGCTTGATGAGAAAGTATGGGATTTTTAAAAAAACTCCCGGCATTGGGCAAAACTTTGTGATCGGGTAACTTCTTGGAACGAATGTCGATAACTGCCTGACGCAACTCACCGGGTGTGGGAGCATTATTGCCCTTTAAAACCCGGTTTATTTCGGCATATTCATTGGAATACGCAAAATGCTTGTTCAAGCGAAAGCTCACAGCCGTCACCGCATAGCGGCGAGTTTCTTTAAAGATGCTGTTGCGATAACCAAACTTGCATTCCGAAGACGAAAACTCCACTCGTGTTCCTTTTTCAAGGTCTACGGCTTTCACGGCGGTGATGGTATCCTTCACCTCTGCTCCATAGGCTCCAATGTTTTGTATGGGAGCGGCTCCCACCGTGCCGGGAATGAGTGAAAGACGCTCAATACCGCTAAGACCGGCATCAACACTCATTTTCACAAAGTTATCCCAGCTCTCGCCGGCTCCAACTTCAATGTCAATGTGCTTTCCATCTTCAAGCAAAGTGTTGAAGCCTCGCACTTCAGGTTTTATCACCAATCCATTGAAGTTTTGGGTAAAGAACATGTTGCATCCTTCGCCCAAAACCAGCTTTTCCTCACAAGGGTGGCTCTTGATTGCGTCAATGAGCTCTTCCTCGGTTTGCGGACGGCAAAAAAGAGATGCCACAGCCTTGGTTTTGAAAGAATTAAACGGCTTGAGATTGATGTTCTTTTGAATTTCGGTCATGCTGCATTATTTTGTTTCAACATCGATAATGTAATCGCAAGTCTTTTGCGGTCTGGCGACATTGATACACACCTGTTTCTGTTTTTGTTTGAAAGAGACAGGCTTTCCGGTAGCAAACTCTGTAATTTTCTTGATTTTCTTCTCAAATTTGAACTCTATCGTGTTTGCGCTGTCGTTGAGCACATGAATGTAAAGGTGCTTGCCTTTTTGGGTCGATACCACCTTATCGCTGTCGGTAATAGTGCCTGCCGTTGTGCCATAGATGGTTTCACCGTTCTCCTTCAACCATTTACCCAAGATGTCGAGCCTTTCAAGAGCTTGTTCGGGCAAACTGCCATCGGGTTTAGGGCC
>JBGYAB010000064.1:0-3545 GCA_041815985.1 Sodaliphilus sp.
ATATCTTTATTTATTTATAATGTTAGTATTCTCTCTCGGTTACAGGCCACACAGCACAAGAGTGCAAGAAAAATAGTTTTTTTTCATAATTCAATTAGTTTGGTTATTAATGGTTTATTCAATAATGATTGCAAAGTTAATGCTTCAAAATGTAAAAATAAAGAAAAAATCAAAAAAAACGTTAAACAAATAAAAAAAACAAAAGAGAGGTTGGTGATGTGGATGCAAGGAAATATTCAGGCATTTGCAAAATTACCAATTCCCTTGAAAATATTCATCTAATCCCTTAGATAAGACCGAACGCCACTTCCATCATCTTGGTGAAAGCGGTTTGTCGCTCTTCGGCTGTTGTTGCAACCTTCTCCACAATGCTATCGCTCACCGTGAACAAGCCAAGAGCTTGCTTGCCGGCTTTGGCAGCGTTGGCATAGAGTGCCGCCGTTTCCATTTCAATGGCCAAGATGCCCATTGTTTGCCACTGTCGCCAAGCTTCGTTGTCGTCATAGAAAATGTCGGAAGAGAGCACATTGCCCACCCAATATTTGCAACCAAGCTCCCTGCACTTGCCAACGGCTTGCTCGAGCAACTCATAGTGTGCCAATGGTGCATAGGTGCCCGGCAAGTGATATTGTCGCAAGTAGGCCGAATCGGTGCATGCCCCCTGAGCAAGCACAATGTCGCCAATGTTCATGCCCTTTTGAATACAGCCGGCAGTGCCGGTGCGAATAATTTTCTTCACATCATAGAAATGAAATAACTCATAGCTATAGATAGCTATCGATGGAATGCCCATGCCATGCCCCATCACGCTCACCGGCTTGCCTTTATAGCTGCCGGTGTAGCCCAGCATGTTGCGCACTCCGTTGAATTGCACCGGATTTTTAAGAAAATTCTCGGCCATGAATTTAGCTCGCAAGGGGTCGCCCGACATAATCACGGTTTCGGCGATTTCGCCCGTTTTTGCTTCATTGTGTGGAGTTGCCATTTTTTTTAGATTTATACGTTATTAATTAGTTTTCACAAATATAGGCAATCTTTCAAAAAACGCAAAATAATCCTCAATCGGTCATCAGAGACCGCATTAATCTTGTTCGTCTGTTGAGCAATCGCAAGAAAAATAGTGTGGCGTCGCTCCACCAAGGAGAAACGCCACACTCTTGCATGTTACTATATAAAATGTTACAGAAAAAAAATCCTTTTTCCGATTCCTGCACATGGAGCATTTCATTCCCTGCAGGCATACTCTCCTTGCAAAATGCGTCGCAACACACAAAGTGCCGTACCACTATCCAATCATGCCCCATCGCACAGAAGAGATGAAGTGGTCATGATTTTTCATTTTTGCGCAAAAAACAAATCGATTTTTGCGACTACATCATTGGTTTCGCCTCAGTTCATATTCTCGTGAACCATTTTGCAAGGCTTGCGTCAAGGCAGGTCTTCTGACTTGTCCCCCATCTTGTTCCACGCCTTCCCGGTAATGATGTAGCCGCCTTTTAAAGGGGGTTGTAACTGTCTAACCAGTGGCTATTGTGCGAAACGATGTTTTCAACGGGGACTCACAGCAGCGAGTACTGTTCAGGATTTTCACCCGATTCCCTTTTAATCTCTGCCACCAAAGCGACAAAGAACCTGATGCGTTTTATGGTTGCAAAGATAGTAAAAAAAATGGGACTGAAAAAATCTGCCCCATTTTTCTATATTTCAACTCGAGTTTCTGGTTTTTCAAGTTTTCACGAACACAGAAACCTTATGAGTTCATTTTCAAAGCGTTCACTTCACAACCTTGGTTACCGAAACGGTGCCGTCGGTGTACACGATTTTCACGATGTTCACGCCTGCGTGAGGCTTGTTGCTCACCTGCCCTGCCAAGTTCACATACTGAACGTCTGCCACATTCTTGGTGGCATCAACAGCTGTCACACCGGTGGGTGTGCCCAAGCCCCATGTCACATCGTCGATGTAATAGGTTGCAGTATTGTCGCTGCCTCGGGTGCCGGTGAAGCGGAAACCAATGTAGAACACATCGGCAATGTTTTGATCTTCCAAATGCACATTGAAGCTCTGCCATTCTTTGTTGAGGTCGGCCGTTGCCGGAATGGCAATGTCGATGGGTTCGGCATAGAAACTGTCGCCATCTTTTTCCATGTAGCACACTTCCAGTTTGTCGGTCATGCCCTGTATCATGAAATTGCCCATCACACGGAACGAGAAAACTTGCGGATTGGCATTCTTGTAGTCGAGCGGAGGTGTCACAAGCATCATTTGGCAAGGAGTGCCCAAACCGGAGCCGATTTTTCCGTCGTACGGAGTGATCTTTGCCGCCTTATTGCCGTCTTCGGTCCATTCATAGCCCCACCATGCACGAGTGCCTTGCAAAGCAAGATTTTTCCAGTCTTTGATTTGCACCGGTTCATTCTTGGTAGTGCCATTGAATGTTTCGTTGAGTTTACGATAAGGTGCAACATCGCTCAATGGCAGCACATCGCCTTCGGCTCCGGGCTCGGGTGCACCGGCCTGCGCAACGCCTTTAACAACGAGCGTCTTGCTCTCGGCCTTAACACCGCTGAAAGTGATGGTCTCGGTAAAGCTGCCAATCTTGGTTGGCTTGAAAGTAACTTTAATGGCCGTTTCGCCGCTCTTGAGCAAAGTGGCGTTGTTGATGACAAATGCACCTTGTGCATCACCCTTGATCACGGCCTTGCCATAATCGGGGAAATTGGCGGTAGTCACCGTGAAGGTTTGTTCTTGCGTTTCACCCACTTTACACTTAAATTCTTTGAGATTGTCGCCATTCACCGTGATTGTCGGCAAGTTTTGAGGATCATAGGCCATGGCCGCGAGGGCGTAACCGCAATTGAGCGTGTTTACCGTTGTTTCAAAGTTGATGCGATCTGAATGTCTGCCAATGGCCGTGGGTTTGTAGTTCACAGTTACCTCGGCACTACCTGAACCGGCAGGAATTTCGGTCATGTTTGCTTCAAACTGATTACCGTTGGCACCGGTGATATAAACCTGAGTGGCACTCGGCAAATTCTTATAGTTCACCATGTAGGTGGCATAGGGTGTTGTCGAGCCAGTTTCGGCGGCATCGAGATTGTAGACTACATGAGGAGTCACCGCAAGTTCGGGTTCATCGGTAGATTGTGCGTCAAAGAGATCACCCCAAGCGTTGGCAATGCGCAGGGCGTCCAACGTGAGTTGTGGCCCTGTCGTTGAGTTAGTGCTGCCTTGGCGCAACTCAACGGCTTGCAGACGATTTGCATCGGCACTGGAGAATGCAGCACCCTCGCTGCTTACTGTTGCTGCCGGTTCATTTTTAGTATCGGTAGGATTGACCCATAATCTAACAATATCATTCTTTTGACCATCAACAAACTCATACTTCATCACCACAAGATAGGTCGTGTTGAGGTTATACTCGGCATCACTCTCGACAAACTGAGTGGAGTTGTTTCGAGCCATCTTAAATTTGAATTTACCTTCATTGCTCGCAACGGCAAGCAATCGACCAATCTCTGACGAAGTTTTCTTGTCTGTCACAC